>CAVXTP010000026.1:0-86345 GCA_963764715.1 uncultured Acidobacteriota bacterium | reverse complement strand
CGCGCTCTTGATCGACTTCCAGTGCTTGAGCCGGTCCGCGATCAACTTGACGCGTTGCCGATTGTCGCGTCCATCGAGGACTGTCAGGTCCTCCGGCTCGGCGCGCAGGTAGACGCCGACCGTCCGTTTGTTCACCTTCACCGGCCCGTCGGCGCGAGTCGTCCAGTAGCCGGACGCGCGATCGGCGTTCTCCAGCCGGATCTCTCCGGTCCCTTCGTACTCCGGGGCATCCGGGTCGATGGGCCGCTCTGCATGGAAGAAGTAGAAGACACCCGCGGGATCCTTCTTCTCCTTCGACGCTTCGCTCCAGTACCTGGCGGAGAGCTTGCCGTCTTCCTGCCAGGCGCGGCCGGTGACCTCGAGGGCGCCGTCGCGGTCCCGCGCGATCCGAAGCAGGCTCACGGCCGACGGCTCCTCCCGACTGCGCTCGGTGAGGGAGAACTGCCACCACAGGCCCTCGATGCGGGCGCGGCGCCCTTCTCTCTCGATCGCCTCCCGCAGCTTCTGGTTCACGGCGCGCACCTCCGCCGCGAGCGCGCCGTCACCGTAGCGGATGCACGTCAGGCCGAGGAAGTCCGTCGGCAGCTTCGAACCGTTGGCGTGGAGGATGAAAGTTCGGCGCATCCCGAGGACGCCGCCGAAGAGGCCCGCCTCGAAGACGACGTTGTCCCGGGGCGAAGCCTGGCCCGAGCCGGTCGACGCCGGCGCCGGCGGGCTGGGGGCCGTCCAATCGTCCTGAGCGAACACGAACGCGGCGAAGTCGACTTCGTGCGTGAGCTCGACGAGGCGCTCGAGGGTCGTCGTACCGGGATTGAAGGAGGTCGTCCAGGGATCGACCCGCGCGACTTCTTCGAGGCCGCGCGTGAGCGCCTGGAGCAGCTTCGCCTGCTTGCCCGACGAACCGAGGAAGATGCGAGGTTTGTCCATCCGCTCTTCAACCCCCGGCCAGGTCAGCCCGCTCGGAACTGTCTTGGGGTCGCACCCACGACCCGGCGAAACGCACGCGCGAAATGGCTGGGGTTCTCGAAGCCCGCCGACAAGCCGGCCTCGAGGACGGAGCGCTTCGGGTTTCGAAGGGACTCCTTGGCGCGTTCGATTCTTTGCAGCAGAACATACTGATGAGGAGGGCGGCCCACGCTTCTTCGGAAGAGCTCCGAAAAGTAATGAGGGCTCATTCCGGCGACACGGGCGAGCTCCCTCACGCCCAGATCCCTCGTCAGGTTCTCGCCGATGTAATCGAGGACTCTCCGGAGTCGACGTCCGGGCATTCCTCCTTTGGAACTCCGGAGCGCCGCGGGTCGCGCGCCGTAACGACCCACGAGGTACACGGCCAGAGCATTCGCCAGCGATTCGCCGTACAGCCGGCCGGCGGGGGAGCCATCGGCAAGATCCGCTCTCATGGCCTGAAGAATTGCTGCAAGGTGGGGATCGACCAGGGCCCAATGTTCGACGAGCTCGACGTCCTCGCGGCCCATCGTCTCGTTTGAGGCTCCTGCCAGCAGGTCAGGATCGATCGCGACGGCCAGACGGCGAGTCGGACCCTCCCATCGGATCTCGTCGACCGTCCCGCGCGGCAGGATGAACGTCGTTCCCGGGATCGCGTCGAACCGCTTCGACCGGCCTCGCGTGCTCACCTCGTACTTGACGGACCCGGTCAAAACGATGTGCAGGAAGACGTCCGGGTGCTCGTGACGCTCGATGAGACAGGCCGGGACCGCATACTCCTCGACGGCAATCTGGCGCCACCGGACCGGGCTGCTCGACAGCCTGGGAGCGGCATCCAGGAACCGGGTTCGCCTTCCGTGCCGCAGGAGCTGAATCGGGGGAGTGAGCGGACGCTCGGCTGCCCTGGAAGCGCCAATGGCGTTGCCGAGTACCGGTCCTCGTGGATGGGCGCCAGCGGTGGCCAAGTCTGCCTCCCGCGACTCGTTCCGGGCCTTGCATCAGCCCCGAAGCGATCGTCCGGATGCTATCGCAAAATTCGGGCGATTTGGACGATTTAGGTCGTTTGGAACGTCTTCCCTCCCAGCCCGCCGATAGCCTCGGCGACGAAAGGAGGAGCCCATGGGCTTCATCACAACCAAAGACGGCACGCAGATCTATTACAAGGATTGGGGCAAGGGTCAGCCCATCGTCTTCAGCCATGGCTGGCCGCTCACGGCCGATGCCTGGGAAGATCAGATGTTCTTCCTGGCGTCCCACGGCTATCGCTGCGTCGCCCACGACCGGCGCGGCCATGGCCGCTCGAGCCAGTCCTGGGACGGCAACGACATGGACACGTACGCCGACGATCTCGCGGCGCTCGTCGAGGAGCTCGATCTGAAGGACGCGATTCACATCGGCCACTCGACCGGCGGCGGCGAGGTCACCCGGTACATCGGCCGGCACGGCACCAAGCGCGTCGCCAAGGCGGTGCTCATCAGCGCCGTCCCGCCGGGGCTTCTGAAGACGGCTGCGAATCCCGGCGGAATGCCGATCGAGCTCTTCGACGGCATCCGTGCGACGATCGCCGCCGACCGCGCCCAGTTCTGGAAGGATTTCTGTGAGGCGTTCTACGGCTACAACCGGCCGGGCGCCAAGGCCTCCGAGGGCGTGCGCGCCTCGTTCTGGCTCCAGAGCACGCTGACGGGCTTCGCGGCGTCGTACCTCTGCATCAAGGCGTTCTCGGAAACGGACTTCACCGAGGATCTGAAGAAGTTCGACGTTCCGACGCTGATCCTCCACGGCAGCGACGACCAGGTCGTGCCGATCGACGTGACGGCGAGGCGCACGGTGAACCTGGTTCCGGGCGCGATCCTGAAGGTCTACGAGGGCGCGCCGCACGGGATGTGCACGACACTGAAGGATCGGGTCAACGCGGACCTGCTGGAGTTCATCGGGACGAGGCAGGAACAGAAGGCCGAGAAGCGGAAAGCCGGCGGCAGCCCTGAAGCCCGGAGGCCGGAAGTCCAGGTCTGAGCGAGCAGGAGCGAGGCGAGGAACCCCCTCTTCCCGCGGAACCGGGGCGGGGCGGGGGGCGTTCCTCTTTCGGAATCGACAGCGCGGCAAAGTCCGCCCGAAGGAGGAAAGTCATGGCCGTTGCCAAGGTCAGCGAGATCATCGCCTCGTCTACGAAGAGCTTCGACGATGCCGTCGTCGTGGGCATCGAACGGGCGAACAAGAAGCTGAAGAACGTCCGGGCGGCGTGGGTCAAGTCGCAGAAGGCGATTGTCGATAAAGGGAAGATCACGGAATATCGCGTGACCCTGAAGGTGACCTTCGTTCTCGTCGACTGAGTGAAAGGAGCGGGGCGGGCGAGCGACAGGACGGGCGATCGCCAGGTTCTCCCGCAACCACCTCACGGGCCGGCGACATCAGCAAATCAGGACTGCCCCCTGCACCCCAGAAAGACTAAGGAGGCCAGCATGACTCCAGTCGAGATCGTTCAGAGCGACGCGGCGACGGACACCGGCACAGACGCCATCCGCCCGTTTCGTGTCCACTTTTCGGATGAAGCGCTCGCCGACCTGAAAGGCCGCATTGCGGCGACCCGGTGGCCTGAGCGGGAAACCGTCACCGACGCGGCGCAAGGCGTGCAGCTCGCGACGATGCAGAAACTCGCGCGGTATTGGGCGACGGGGCACGACTGGCGCAAGGTCGAAGCGAGGCTGAACGCCTTGCCGCAGTTTCTGACGAACATCGACGGGGTGGACATCCACTTCATTCACGTGCGCTCGAAGCACGCGAACGCGTTGCCCCTCATCGTCACGCATGGATGGCCCGGGTCGGTCCTCGAGCAGCTGAAAATCGTCGAGCCGCTCACCGATCCGACGGCACATGGCGCCAGCGCCTCGGACGCGTTCCATCTGGTGATTCCGTCGATGCCGGGTTACGGATTTTCCGGCAAGCCGACGACGACCGGCTGGGATCCGCAGCACATTGCGCGCGCCTGGACCGAGTTGATGAAGCGCCTCGGCTACACTCGCTACGTCGCCCAGGGCGGAGATTGGGGCGCGGTGATCGTCGATCAGATGGGCGCGCAGGCGGCGTCTGGACTGCTCGGCATCCACACGAACATGCCTGGCGCCGTGCCAGGCAACGTCGACCAGGCGGCCTTCGCGGGCGGCCCGCCGCCGGCCGATCTCTCAAAAGACGAGAGGCAGGCCTATGACCAGCTCGCCTTCTTCTACAAGCACGGCCTGGGCTACGCCCTGGAGATGGGGAACCATCCACAGACGCTGTACGGCATCGAGGATTCGCCGGTGGGCCTGGCCGCCTGGATGATCGATCACGACATACGCAGCTACGAGCTCATCGCGCGCGTCTTTGATGGGCAGGAGGAAGGGCTGACGCGAGACGACATTCTCGACAACATCACGCTCTACTGGCTGACGAGGACGGGCGTGTCATCGGCCCGCCTCTACTGGGAGAACAAGCTGGCCTTTTTCGCCCCGAAGCAGGTCGCCCTTCCGGTGGCGGTGAGCGTCTTTCCGGACGAGATCTGCCCGGCGCCGCGGAGTTGGGCGGAGAAGGCGTATCCCGGGCTCATCCATTACGCCAGGCACGACAAGGGCGGGCACTTCGCGGCGTGGGAACAGCCGCTGCGGTTGGTGCCGGACATTCGCAAGGGCTTCGAGTCGCTGCGCTGACCGGTGGGGGACGCGGGCAGGCGCTTGCGCCCGCATCCCCGTGCTCTTTGCCCCGTGCCCCATGGCGGAATCGCTTCCGCCGGCGGAGGATCAGCTCCTCTTCCGCCCCGCCAGCCGCCAGAACTGCGTCTCGTTGAGCAGGGTGATGCGGTGTCCCTTCTCACGCAGCCGCTTGATCTCCAGCAGCTTCCGGCCGGCGTCTTTTCCGGCGGCCTGGAGCGGGTTGGGGCGGCCGCGGACGACGACCGTCGTTTTCGCGGACGGCGAGCCGTGGACGGTTGCGCCGGCGCGGCGCGCGGCGCGGGCGGCCTCGCTGCGGCGCGTCGTCAGGATGCCGGTGAAGGCGAGATGCGCCCCCTTGAGCGACTTCAGCCGGCCGACCTTGAGCGCCGCGGGCGGATGGGTCAGCGCGTCGATCAACTCGTGGGCGCTCTCGTAGCGCTTCCGGCGCTCGCCGATGCAGCGATAGACGATCTCCTTGAGGTGATCGGAGCAGCGCAGGCGGCGGACCTCGCCGGTGCGAATCCGGGCCGCCGCGGTTCCCTTCACGAGCATGCCGAGGAGTTGCCCGACCTGGTAGACGTCGTCGCGCGCCTGCCACTTGGGCGCCGCGCCCGACAGGATGTCGCTCGGGACTCCCCACGGGTTCAGCGTGCGGGCGTCGATGCCGCGCCGGTCGCTCTGGTCCCGCACGATGCCGAAGTCGCCGAGCTTCAGGCTGACTCCTTCGCAGACGAAGACGTTCATCGGGGTCAGGTCCCGGTGGAGCAGCTGACCTCGATGGAGCCGCCCGAGGACCTCGAGAATCCCGGCGATCTCGCGCCGCGCGGTCCTCTCGGCCCACCCCTTCCCGGTGCGCTGGAGATAGGACCGCAGGTCGCCGTGCTTCGCGTACTCGAGCGCCAGGCAGTAGAGAACGCTGCCGTCGTCCCGCATCAGGGGAAACGCGTCGAAGACGCGGATCGCCCGGGCGTGCCCCGCGAGACGCTGTCCGAAATAGGCCTCGCGGAGCCACCCGTCGATGTGCTCGCTCGCCTTGATCGCGACGACGGACGGGACGGCGAGGGAGCGCGTCACCCGTTTCGCGAGGTAAGCCTGGCCGAACCCTCCCTGGCCGAGCAGACTGTCGATCCGATACTGGAGCCGCGTCTCGGGGCTCGTGATGACCTGCTGCGGGAGCAGCAGCGCCTTCCCGCGCGCCGCGCGCGAGGCCTTCGACATCGCGACGGTGGTGGCTCTGGAGTTGACGGTCATCGGAGAACCTGCCGGCAGTCTATTGGGGAGGGCCGTTCTCCGTCCACGGGTTCGGGAACGGCCGGTGCCGGTCGGATAGCATGCCCCCCATGGGCAAACAACCGAAATCCTCCTACGAGCTCGCCATGGAACGCCTTCGCGCCGCGGATCCCGCGGGAACGAAGAAGGGTCCGCTGAGCGCCAAGCAGAAGGAGGAGATCGCCGAGGTTCGACGGGTCGCCGCCGCGCGGCTCGCCGAGCGGGAGATCCTTTTCCGGGATGCCCTGAAGCAGACGGACGATCCCGCCGAGCGCGAGAAGGCCGAGAACGGTTACCGGATCGACCGGCAGCGAATCGACGAGGACTGCGAGCGGAAGGTGGAAGCGATCCGGCGGGGGCGCTGACTCGTCGGTCGAAGCTTCGAGGCCCGGGAACGAATCGGGGGAGGCGCGAGTGGCTGCGGTCGGCACGGTGCTTTCGGTCAACGTCGGCGGGCCGCGGGAGTTCGACTACCACGGGCGCCCGGCCCGAAGCGCGATCTGGAAGTTTCCGGTCTCAGGAAGGGTCGCCGTCGCCGGCGTCAACCTGGCGGCAGACGAGCAGGCCGATCGGGAAGCGCACGGCGGTCCCGACAAGGCGGTCTACGCCTACGCGTCGGAGGACGCCCGCTGGTGGGAGTCGAAGATGGGCCGGCCGTTCGCAAACGCCGAGTTCGGCGAAAACCTGACGACCGAAGGCGTCGCCGTCAACGACGCGCTCGTCGGCGAACGCTGGGCGGTCGGCACGACGGTCCTCGAGGTGTCGGAGCCGCGGGTGCCGTGCTGGCGCCTGGGCGTGCGGATGAACGATCCCGGGTTCGTCCGCCTCTTCACCGAGGCGCTCCGCCCGGGCGCGTACCTGCGCATCGTCGTGGAGGGCGACGTCGGCGCCGGGGACGAGGTCCGCCTTCTTTCGAAGCCCGATCACGGCCTCTCGGTCCGCGACGTCTTCCGCATCTACACCCGCGACCGCGCCGAAGCGGCGCGCCTGATCGCGGTCCCGCAGATGTCGGCCGCCTGGAAGCGGTGGGCGGAGAAGGTGAGTCGGCGGGAGGGTCAGTCCTGACTTCTCGACGGGTCCGGCGGGGGTGCGCGATCAGGGCTGACCCGGAGAAACCTGTGTCGCCGACCGGACCACCGCAACTCGCCCCTGCGTCGGGTACTTCTCGAACTGTTTCGCGTCGTGTCCGGGCACGACGCGGTCCGCCGAACCGGCGAGCTCGATCATCCGCGCCTGGTTCCGGATGTTAGCGGGCTGATCCGCCTCGCTGAACGTGGCGCTCGCCTTGTGCTCGGCGAGGTTCCGGTAGAGGTAACAGTTGTCCGAGGCGAGCACGTAGGCCGGCTGGCCCTCGACACGGATGTATTGCGACGCGAAGGTGTGGCGCGCTCCCGTGTAGGCGCGGATGCCGGGGAGGATCTCGACGTCGTCGCCGTCGACGAGGCGGAGTCGGCCGTCCGTGTTCTTCCGAACCAGCGCCGCGACGTCGTCGGGATCGATGCCTCCGTGCTGGCCGCCCGGCTGCCAGGCGTCGCCGGTGTAGTAGGCGAACTCCTGCTTCTGGATCCACACGGTCGCGTTTGGGAAGAGGTCGATGCCGCCCATGTGGTCCCAGTGGGCGTGGCTGACGACGATGTCGGTCACGTCCTCGGGTCGGACGCCGGCGAGCTTCACCGCCTCGTCCGGCCGCAGGTAGTCGGTCATGGGGAACTCCTTGAGCCACTTCTCGCGATGAAAGCCGGTGTCGAAGAGAACGTTGTGGCCTCCGCCCCGGATCAGCCAGATGACCATGGCGATGTCGAGCTTTTCGCCCTCGGGCGCGCCGATGACGAGATCGGACACGGGGAAGCCCGGGATGGTCCCGTAGCGAATCGCCTGGATCGAGTCGTCGGGCTTCGCGGGCCGCGCGGCCGGGGCGAAGGCGCCGAGGAAAAGGACGAGGCCGAGGAGCGTGTTGGGACGGGAGTGTCGCGCCATGGCCGAATCCTGACATTTCGCCGGGCTCCCGTATCCTTCTCTTTTGACTCGACGCTCTCCCGGTCATAGCCTCCTCTACCTGGAGGCAATGACATGGCTGCAAAGAAATCCGCGAAAACCGCCCGTGCGAAGAAGAAGTCTCCGGCGAAGGCGAAGGCCGCGCCCGCGAAGGCCGCCGGAAGCCGGTCGCTCTCGCTGCTCGACGCGTCGCCGAGCCTCACCGTCAACGACCTCGCGAAGAGCGCCGCGTGGTACCGCGACGTCGTCGGATTTGCCGTCGAGGAGGAGTGGAAGGACGACGCCGGCAAGGTCATGGGAATGTCGCTGCGCGCCGGCGCCGTGTCGTTCATGATCGGCCAGGATGACTGGAAGAAGGGCCGCGACCGGAAAAAGGGAGAGGGCTTCCGCATCTTCTGCATGACCAACGGCAGCGTCGACGATCTCGCGAAGCGGATCGAGGCGAAGGGCGGCCGGCTCGATCAGGGGCCGACGGACCAGCCCTGGGGCTTCCGCGACATCTCCCTGACCGACCCGGACGGATTCAAGATCACGATCGCCGTCGCGAAACGCTGAGAGGCGGGCGCGGCCCCTCTCCCTCGGTCCGCCGGGGGAGAGGTTTGTCCAGCCCTTCTTGCTCTCCTTTTCCGCGCCGATCCGGGGCAATTGTCCCGGGTGATCCACTCCGAATCCGGCCCGTCCGGGACGTAGTTCCCATTGTTGGACGCCGGGTCGGACGCCATTCTGGGCGTCGAAAGGAGAGATCAAATGCTTTCACACGATTACTCGTATGGGGCCATCCTGAAGAGCTCGCTCCAGGTGGCCTGGACGGAGCGCCAGGTTCTCGAAGGCAGGGACTTCGACTACTCCAAGCGGTTTCTTCCCAATCGCCTCTCCGGGGTGGACGGCATCCGCTGCCTGAACGAGAGCGAGAAGCTCAAGCTGAACCAGATCATGGGCAACGCGTACTGCCACATCTTCGCCTTCGTGGAGGAGTACATCATTCCGCAGGCCCTGGAAGCCGCCCAGAAGGACATTTTCGGCGACGAGACGCGGCTGCGCACCTTGCTGCGCTTCGCCGAGGACGAGTCGAAGCACCAGGAGCTGTTCCGGCGCTCGACGGCGCTGTTCGAGCGGGGCTTCGGAGTCGAGTGCGGCCTGATCCCCGCCCGCGAAGAAGTGGCGAAGGTCGTGCTGAGCAAGTCGCGGCTCTGCAGCTACCTGCTGACCAGCATGATCGAGTGGTTCACGCAGCTTCACTACGTCGAGCACGTCAAGGATCGGGGCGAGCTCGACGGGCTGTTCCGGGACCTGGTCCGGTACCACTGGATGGACGAGGCCCAGCACGCGAAGATCGATTCGCTCCTCATCGACGAGATCGTTCAGGAGATCGCCGAAGAGGACCGCGAAAAGGCCGTCGACGAGCTGCTCGAGCTCGGCGGCGCGGTCGACGGGCTGCTCTCGCAGCAGGCGGACCTGGATCTGGAGAGCCTCGAGAGGGCCATCGGACGAACGCTTTCGGACCGGGAAAAGACCGAGATCAAGCGGAACACCCAGCGCGCCTACCGCTGGACGTTCCTCGTCTCCGGGCTGGAGCATCCCAATTTCGTCAGGATCGTAAGCGAGCTGACGAGCCGGGGGCCGGCCAAGCTCGAGGCCGTCGCCCGGGCGCTCTCCAACTAGGGCTGGAAACCGTGGTCCCGCGCGAAGACCATCGCCTGCGCCCGGGTCCAAACCCCGAGCTTGTCGAAGAGATTCGAGATGTGGTTGCGGACGGTCTTCTCGCTGATCGCGAGGCTCTGGCCGATGTCGGCGTTGGCGAGGCCCTGGCAGATCAACGCCAGGACCTCGCGCTCGCGGGCCGTGAGGCGGGCGAAGGCGGGGTCTCCGCCGCCGGAAGGGGCCGCGAGACCCATGAAGTCGAGGACGACTTCCTGAAAGCGCGCCCACGCCGGCTCGTCCTCGAGAAGAATGTGATTGCGGCTGTCCAGTTCGACGAACTGGGCGCCCGGGATCCCGGTGGCGAGGCGGCGCGCTTCCGTGACCGGGCAGACCTCGTCGTCGCGGGAGTGGATGACGAGGGTCGGCGCCTCGATCTTGCCGAGCAGGCTGGAGACGTCGACCGTGGAGCGGGCCTCGAGCAGCCGCGCCGCCATTTCACCGTCGCTGGTCCGGCGGCAGAGCTCGTTGAACCAGCCGATCTGCGCCGTGCTTCCCCCGGGGATGAAACGGGACGTGAAGACCTGGCGAAACACCGGATTCTCCTTGCCCCAGCCGACCCGGATCAGCTCCAGCATGGCGCGGTACTGGCGCTCGGCGTCCGAATCGCCGCGCTGCGCCCAGCCGCGGGCGTAGCCGCCGTAGAGGATCATGCGTGAGACCCGCTCGGGGTGGCGCGCGGCGTAGGCGGCGCAGATCGCCGCGCCGGACGAGATCCCGAGCAGGGCGAACGGCTCGTCGATTCCCGAGGCGGACACGACGGCGTCGACGTCGCCGAGCCAGCGCTCGAACGACAGGTCGTCGACGGTCCGGTCCGTCAGCCCGCAGCCGCGCTCGTCCCAGCGCAGGAAACGGAAGTGCTCGCCGAAGAAGCGGATCCAGTGTCCCCAGACCGGGCTCTCCGGCTCGTACTCGAGATGGGCCAGCCAGTTCGCGGCCTTGACCAGGATCGGTCCCGTCCCGATCTCGGCCCACGCGAGCTGCACGCCGTCTTCCGTGCGCAGGTAGCGGATGCGCTGGCGAAGCTTCGTGTCCATCGGCGTCGGTCCACGAATTGTAGCTTCCGCGTCGGCCCGCTGCCGGGAATCAGCCGCGCCGGCGCAGGATGACGTGCGCGGCAGCGCGCTCGCCGGGGATGTGCTCGACGCACTCGTAGCCGAGCGCGCGCAGGTCGAGGCCGCCGAGCAGGTTCTCACCCGAGCCGAGCAGGACCGGCGCGATCGCCAGGTGCAGATCGTCGACGAGGCGCGCCTCGAGGTACTGCCGGACCGTCGAGACGCCGCCGCCGAGGCGGACGTCCTTGCCGCCCGCCGCCTCCCGCGCCTGGGCGAGCGCGGAGTGAATGCCGCCCGTGACGAAGCGGAACTCGGTGCCGCCCTTCATCAAGATGGGTTTACGGGCGTGATGCGTCAGGACGAACGTGGGCACGTGGTACGGAGGCTCGTCGCCCCACCAGCCCTTCCAGCTCTCGTCCGGCCACGGGCCGCGGACCGGGCCGAACATGTTCCGGCCCAGGATCCACGCGCCGAAGCCCTCGAACCCCTTCGCCGCGATGGCGTCGTCGGCGCCCGTCTCGCCGCCCGCCTGCCCGTGCATCTGCTGAAAGGTCCGCGTGGGGAAGAACCACTGGAAGAGCTCCGGGCCGCCGACGCCGAGCGGATTCTCCAGGTCCTGGTTCGGCCCGGCGCCGAAGCCGTCGATCGAGACAGCGAACGAATGGACGCGCAGTCTGGACAACGTCTCGCCTCCTTCGGAAAGTTTCAGTTCGAAGTCGCCCGCTGCGGCCTCGCGCCCCGGATCAGGAGCCAGAAGATGATCGGCAGCTCCGCGAGGGTCAGGATCTTCGTCACGCGGCCGATCGCCTCATCCAGGCAGTCCGCAGTCGTTTCATGCGAGAGCCTCCCTTCCGAACATATACGGCGGGAGTGTCGAGTGGTTGACCGGCCGCGACGCCTCCTCTACTTGACGTCCGCCGCCCCGTCGAGCGCCTCCTGCATCGCTTTCTTCGAGAGGACGCCCACCCACCTGTGGAAGGAGCCGCTCAGGCCCGCGTCCGGCGTGTAGGCGAGGCCGATCCGGTCGACGTCGACGGCCGCCCGGACCTCGTCCTGCGTGACGAGGCCGCGCTCGAGGGCCGCGTGCACCTGGTCGAGGATGGCGGCGTAGAGCTCGATCGTCCGCCGCAGGTACGTCTTGTCGTGCATGACCGGGCCCTGGCCCGGCACGATCGCGGCCACATTCAGGGCGTCGAGACGACGGAAGCTCTCGAGCCACGGCGTGATGGCCCAGGAGTTCGTGGTCCAGGGCGGCGGGCCCTTGCCGTCTTCCGGACTGACGAGGACGTCGCCGGTGGCGAGGATCCGGCCGCCGGGCAGGTACAGGACGGCCGACGCGGTGGCGTCGCCGGTGAGGCTGACGAGGCGCATCTCCCGTTTGCCGCTCCAGAGGACCATCTCGTCCCGGAAGACGACGTTGGGCAGGACGCGGGGCAGGGCCGCGACCTCGGCCCCGAACTGCGCGGTCTCGGCGATGTCGGCTTCCTTGCGGGCGCGGACCTCGGGCGTGAGCGGCGAGCCGTCGGCGAGCTTGCCTGTCCGGACCGCGGCGGCGAGCTCGGCGCGGCGCGCGGCGAGGCTCCGTTCGATCCCCGACGCGAAGTAGCGGGCCGGCATCCGCCGCATGTGATCGCGGGTCTGCTCGGTCGCGACGATGCGCAGCCCCGGAAAGGCCTTCACGTACTCGTCGTTGCCCGACCAGTGGTCCTGGTGCCAGTGCGAGTTGATCAGGACCGTGACGGGCTTGCGCGTCAGGGCGCGGATCTCCGCGATGACCGCCTTCGCCGTGACCGCGCGAGTCGGGCTGTCGAAGACGACGACGTCGTCCTCGTTGACGATGACGACCGAGTTGGTCGAGGTCCAGTACTCGAGCTTTTCCGGCGCGCGGAAGACGTAGATCCCGCCGCCCAGGTCCTCCTTGACGAGCATGGCGCGGGCCTTCTCGACCGAGGTCTCGAGGGGCGAGGGGGCCGCCGGCGCCGCTGAGGACGCTAACCACAGCACGGCCGCGAGAACGGGAAGGGATCCGGCGAGTCTCCGCGTCATCCGTTCCTCCGATGGCTTGCTGGCTCATACGGCGGCGGAGGCCCGGGGGTTGCGGCGCCGCCGTCCTGGCGGATCCTTGGGGCGCGGGGGGCGGGAACGCCGGCTCCGGGCTCCTCGGGCTACGTCGCGCCGGCGACGCCCCTCATAATCGTAATCGCCGGCTCATGACCGGCTTCGAGTCGCTCCTCGGCGTCCTGTTGATCGCCGTTCTCCTCGCGGCGGTCGCGCGCCGGATGTGAGCCTCCGGGGTCAGTCTTGATTTGCTGACTTCGGGTGCCGAAGGCCGGCCCGCACGCCTACAATCCCCTGATGCTCTACAGCCGCCGCCGGCTCCTGCGCCTGGGAGGCACCGCGGCGTCCGTCGTCTTCGCCAGCCGCTGCGCGAGTCGCCTCAAGACCTACGCCGTCGAGCCGCCCTCGCCCGGCGGCGTTCCGATGCGGCGGCTCGAGCGGGTCGACGTGGCTTCGGATCGGGTCATCCGCCGGGTCGTGGGTCTGCGGCCGTTCCGGCCGTCGGGATTCGTGGTCCGCGCGGAGGGCCTGGGAGACAAGCTCCTCGTCCACAACTACGGTCACGGCGGCGCGGGGGTCACGCTTTCCTGGGGGACGGCCTTCCTGGCCGCGGATCTCGTGCGGGAGAGCGGCCGGGCGGGATCGGCCGCCGTGATCGGGAGCGGCGCCGTGGGGCTCGCGACCGCGCGCGTGCTCCAGGACCGCGGGTTCGACGTGACGATCTACGCGCGGGACCTGCCGCCGGACACGACGTCCAACGTCGCCGGCGCGATGTGGTACCCGTCCTTCGTCTACGACCGATCCCGGAGCACTCCGGCGTTCGACGGCCAGTTCGCGAGCGCGGCGAAGCGGTCGCAGCGGTACTTCCAGGGACTCGTCGGAAGCGACTATGCGGTGCGCTGGCGCCAGCTCTACACCTTGTCGGAGCATGCCGACAACAACGGCCTTCCGGATCAGGGACTTCCCGAGCTCTACCCGGGGCGGCGCGCGCTCCCGGCGTCGGAGAATCCGTTCGCGGCGCCGCGCGTCGTGGTCGAGGACACGATCTTCATCGAGCCGCCGACCTACCTGCGCGCGCTCCTGCGGGACTTCCGTCTCGCCGGGGGCCGGATCGCGGTGCGCGCCTTTGCGCAGCCGGCCGGGCTCCTCGAGCTGCCGCAGCCGGTCGTCGTGAATTGCACCGGCCTCGGATCCCGCGAGCTCTTCGGCGATCCGGAGCTGACCCCGATCAAGGGCCAGCTCACCGTCCTGCTGCCGCAGCCGGGCGTGAACTACGCCACCGAGAAGGACGGCCTCTACATGTTCCCGCGCAGCGACGGGATCCTCCTCGGCGGGACCTTCGAGCGGGGAGTCGAGACGCTCGAGTTCGACCTCGAGGCGGAAAAGCGGATCCTGGCGGGGCAGCGGGCGATCTTCGAGGGGATGCGGAGCGTCTAGCCGGGGGAACGGGGGCCGGTCCGCGAGTCCCGGGACCGGCCCCCTCCGCCGCGCCGCCCCGTCACGCCCGCCGCGGCGACAAACCGGGCGCTCCGCCTCGCGGCGTCAGCACGGCCAGCACCGCCGCCACGATGAAGAGCGCGGGCACGTCGCCCATGAGATGGCCGTGGCTTCCCGGTGTCGTGAACGACTGGACCAGCATGATCGACGCGTGCACGACGCTCGACCACACCGTGAACCAGATCAGGCTCCGATGCGCGAGCGGGTCGCGCGCCGCGACGAGCAGGAACACGCCGAGCGTGGCGTAGACCCCGATGATCATCATCAGGTAGTCGGACTGACCGGGGTGCCACACCCAGCCCGACGGCCAGACGATCCCGAGCAGGTAGATCCCGACGATGAAGATGATGCCCACGATCACCAGGGCGACTTTCAAGGACTTCAGACGCAAAGCCTCAGTCATCGTTCTCCTCCTTTGCTCTCCAGGCCGGCGCCTCAGCGCCCCTGCGCCTGGAGAGCCTTGATGTCGGACGTCGTCAGGGGCTTGCCGCCGATGGCCCACTCGCCGCTCGGAATCTCGTGGACCCGCACCCACGTGACGCCCCGCATGGCCTCGCCCTCGATCCCGACCATCGCGTCGGTGACCTTCTCGATCATGCTGCGCTTCTGCGCGGCGTTGAATACCCCTTCGATGAGCTGAATGTCGACCAACGGCATGGGCCGCCTCCGTTAGGATGGCGCCGGAGTGATTTCCGGAGCCGCCGCGACAGTAGGCCGGCGGGTCCCCCCGGTGCTTGGAGAGGGTCTGGATATTTCTTGAAGATCGTCGCTCCGGAGCAGGCATCCCTGTGATCCACCGCTTCGAATCCTTCGAGCTCGACACCGACCGGTACGAGCTGCGCCGCGGAGGCCGGCCCCGGCCGGTCGAGCCGCAGGTCTTCGCGCTGCTCGCGCTGCTGATCGAGAACCGCCACCGCATGGTGCCGCGCGCCGAGATCATCGAGACCGTCTGGGAGGGCCGCGCCGTCTCGGACTCGGCGCTCTCCAGCCGGATCAAGTCCGCGCGGCAGGCGCTCGACGACGACGGCGACGCGCAGCGGCTCATCCGGACCGTTCACGGGCAGGGCTTCCGGTTCGTCGGCGAGGTGGAATCCGCGGCCGCGCCGGCGCCGGGCCCGTCTCCGGCGCCGACGGCCGCGCAGGAGCTGACGCGCGAGGTGCTCGCCCGGCCGGTGCTCGCGGTCCTGCCCTTCGAGAACGAGGGCGGAGCGCCCGAGGACGCGTACTTCGCCGACGGCGTCGCCGAGGAGCTGATCGCGGAGCTCTCGTCCTGGCGCTGGTTTCCGATCCTGTCCCGCGACTCGTCGTTCGACCGGACCCACGCGGCGCTTCCGGCGTCCCGGCGCGCCGCGGCGATGGGCGCACGCTACGCCGTGACCGGCCGGCTGCTGCGCGCCGGGGGTTCGTGGCGGCTGACGGTCGAGCTGCTGGACACGGCGACCGACACGCAGCTCTGGTCCGCCCGGTACGCCGGCGACGCCGCCGACCTTCCGCGCACGCAGTCGGAGATCGCGGCCGAGATCTTCCGCCGCATCGCCCCCGAGCTCACCTCGGAAGAGACACGGCGCGTGATGCGGAAGCGGCACGAGGACCTCACGGCCTGGGACATGACGATCAAGGGGCTCTGGCATCTTCACCGCGCGACGCCGCACGATTTTTCGGAGGCGCTCGCGCTCCTCGAGGACGCGACGCGCGTCGATCCGGGGTTCGCGTTGCCGTGGAGCGTCATCGCCCAGACCCGCTTCGAGCAGGCGCTCAAGGGCTGGAAGGGCGGCCGGGTCGTGGGCGCGCGCGAGGCGTTTCGCGGCGTGCTCGAGGCGGCGAGCATCTCCGTGGAGCTCGACCCGGCCTCGTGGATGGGCCACGCGCTGATGAGCGCGGCCGAGCTCTGGACGAATCTCTCGGTTCCGCGCGCGAGGCTCCACGCGGACAAGGCCATCGAGCTCAATCCCAGCGCGTCGATGGCGCACCACTTTTCCGGCTGCATCTCCGGCTTCGCGGGAGACTTGAAGGGCGCGATCGCGACGCAGAGCAACGTCTTTCGCGTGGACCCGCGGTACGGCCACGCCGAGGTCGTCGAGGCCGACCTGGGGCTGTGGCACCTGCTGGAGGGCGACCTGGCGAGCGCCGGGGAGCACCTCGGGCGCTCGATCGCCATCGATCCCTCGAACCTGCGCGCCCGGCAGCGGCAGATCGTGCTGGCGGGGCTGACCGGCGACGCGGCGCTCGCGCGCGACGCGTTCCGGGCCCTCGAGGAGCTGGGCGGGACGATGGACGAGCAATACCTGGCCGCCTCGTATCCGTTCCAGGACCCGAAGCACGCCGAGCGCTTCCGGGCGGGGCTGCGGGCGGCGGAGAAGCTGCGCTCCCGTCCCTGATCCCCCCGGCGGCCGGCCGGCGGTCGCGCTGAAACTTCCCTCCGGATCCTCCGTACCCCTTGCTTACCGAGGGGAGCCTGCCATAGACTCCCCTCGGAAACCGATATGAGCAAGCCAGCCGACCTCGTCCAGGGCACTCTCGACCTGCTGCTGCTGAAGATCCTTGCGCTCGAGCCGATGAACGGATGGGCCATCAGCCTCCGCCTGCGGTCGATCTCGGGCGGCGTGCTGCAGGTGAGCGAGGGCTCCCTCTACCCGGCGCTGCACAAGCTGGAGCAGGAAGGCTGGATCACGGCCGAGTGGAAGCAGACGGAGAACAACCGGCGGGCGAAGTTCTACTCGCTCACGCGGCTCGGCCGCAAAGAGCTCGAATCGGAGACGGCCAACTGGCAGCGGCTGTCGTCGGCCATCTCGCACGTCGTCCAGCTCTCCGAGGCCTAGGGAGGAGCAGCCCATGACTCGCAGGACGAACGCCAGAGTCGCCGGATTCACCTTCCTCATCTACATCGCCGTCGCCCTGACGCGGAATGATCCTCGACCGAACCGCGCGACGAGCGGGGAAGGGGTCGCCGCGAAGCTCGCCGGCATCGCCCAGCATGCGCCCGACCATGCGACTCGCCGTCGTGCTCGAGCTCGTCGGCTGCTTCTGCGCCCTGGTGCTGGCCGTGACGCTGTACGCGATCACGCGCGACGCAGGACCCGGACCTGGCGCTCCTGGCCATGATCTGCCGCGTCGCCGAGGGCGTGATCGGTGCGGTCTCCCTGCCGACGACGCTGGGAAGGCTCTGGCTCGCGACGGCCGCCGGAGCCGATGCGCCCGACCCCGCGGCCGCCGGCGCGCTCGGCGCGTTCCTGCTGAAGCTGCCGAGCTCGGAGCTTCGCCCTCCCCGCGATCTTCTTTGCCGTCGGCAGCACGATCTTCGCCTGTCTGCTGCCTGCGCGGCCGGATCGTGCCCGTCGCGCTGGCGTGGCTCGGCGTGCTCGCGTCGATCCTGGTCGCTGGTCCTCCTTCCCCTGCAGCTCGTCGGGATCACTCTCGGCGCCGTCAACGAGCTCATGTGGCTCCCGATGCTCGCCTTCGAGGTGTCGTTCGCCCTGTGGCTGATCGTCAAGGGCGCCGCCGCTGCCGGAGCGGAGCCCCTCCGGGGCGTAGACCATGCGCATCGAGCACTGGTGGTTTCAGTTTCCGCTGCGGTTGAAGTCGATCTTCCGCCGCCGCCGGGTCGAGACCGAGCTCGACGAGGAGCTCCAGTTTCACCTGGAGCGCAAGATCGAGGAAGGCATCGCGGAGGGGCTTTCCCCGGAGGAGGCGCGGTACCGGGCGCTCCGCGCGATGGGCGGGCTCGACCAGAAGAAGGAAGAGATGCGGGACGCGCGCCACATCCACTGGCTGACGGATTTCGTCGACGACGTGCGCTATGCCGTCCGGAGCCTGCGCCGGACGCCGGGACTGGCCGCCTTCGTCGTCGCCACGATCGCCCTCGGAATCGGGATGACGGCGACGCCCTTCAGCATGCTCGACGCGCTGGTCTTTCGGCCGTACCCCGTGCCGCACCCGGGCGAGGTGGTCACGCTGGTCGGCACGTCGCACGACAGCGCCTTCGACCCGTTCTCCTATCGCGAGTACCTCGACATCCGCGACCGGACGAAGAGCTTCGCGGGCGTGATCGCCAACGTGCCGCTGCTGGCGGTCGGCTTCAGCGCCGAGCGCGAAGCCACGCCGGTCGTGAAGGGCGGATTGCTCGTCTCCGGCAACTTCTTCCGGGTGCTCGACGTCGAGCCGACGCTGGGGCGCGGGTTCCGGGACGACGAAGACCAGGTGCCCGGCCGCGACGCCGTGGTGGTCCTTTCGGCGGACTTCTGGAAGCGCGAGTTCGCCGGCGACCCGTCCGTCGTCGGCCGGATTGTCCGCCTCAACGGGAAAGAGTTCACCGTCGTCGGCGTCCTGCCGGAGACGTTCACCGGGCTCTACATCTTCGACCGTCCCGACTTCTACATGCCGCTCGCGATGGCGGGCACGTTCTCGACCGACCCGCAGAAGGATTTCTTCGTCGACCGGGACGACCGCGAGCTGATGATCCGGGCGCGCCTGAAGCCGGGGACGACGCGGCGGGAGGCGGGCAACGAGCTGGCCGTGCTCGCCCGGGACCTCGAGCGCGAGTACCCGAAGACGAATCGCGACCGCGGCGCGGCCGTCCGCACCATGTTCGAGATGCGGACGCAGGCGAGCGACGCCAACTGGAAGTTCGGCGTGATCTTCACGGTTCTCGCTCTGGCCGTGCTGCTCGTGGCGTGCACCAACGCCGCGGGACTTCTCCTCTCCCGCGCTCGCACGCGCACGCGGGAGATCGCCGTCCGGCTCGCGATCGGCGCCGGGCGCTTCCGGGTGATCCGGCTGCTTCTGACCGAGAGCCTGGTGCTCGCCCTCACCGGAGGACTCGCCGGGATCGCCGTCGGGTACGTCGGTATCCACTTCATGGGCAAGTTCCGAATTCCGGCCGAGCTGCCCGTGAAGATCCCGTTCCGCATGGACACGCGCGTGCTTCTGGCGAGCTTCGCCTTTTCGGTCCTGAGCGCCCTGATCTGTGGTCTGGCCCCGGCGCTCCAGAGCACGCGCCTCAACCTGGTCAAGGGGCTCAAGTCGGCCGACGGGGACGACCCCGGAAGGAAGCGGCTGTGGGGCCGCAATGCGCTGGTCGTGGCGCAGATCGCCATGTCGCTGATGCTGCTCGCCGCGTCGTTCCTGATGTTCCGGGGCTTCCAGAACAGCCTGAACGAGGGATTGGGGTTCGCGGAGCAGGCGAAGGACCACGTGCTCATGGTCTCTTTCGATCCACGCCTCGTGCAGTACGACGCGTCCCGGACGGAGCGCTTCTTCGAGCTGCTCGGCGAGCGCGTGCGGGAAGCGCCCGGAGTCCGGAGCGCGGCGTTCACGCAGAACCCTCCGCTCTCACTGGGCGACTTCGGGCGCATCGCCTTCGTGCCGGAAGGGTTCCCGATGCCGCGCGACCGTGAGAATTTCCGGACGTGGATGGATACCGTCGACGAAGGGTATTTCGAGACGATGGGGATACCGATCCTGCACGGCCGCGCCTTCCGGGCGGCGGATACCGCCGCCCTGCCCCGAGTCGCGATCGTCAATGAACAGTTCGCGAAACACTACTGGCCGGGCGGCGACCCGGTGGGCAAGCGCATCCGGCTCGAGAGCGCGAATGGCGCGCCGGTGGAGATCGTCGGCGTCGCGCAGACGATCAAGTACAGCGACGGCCCCACCGGACCGATCGATTTCGTGTACGTGCCGTTCGCGCAGCACCCCGTCGCGCGCAGGGTCCTGCTGGTCCGGGCGGACGGGGACCCGGCGCAGCTCGTTCCGGCCGTGAAGGACGTCGTCCGCGCGCTCGATCCCAACATGCCGATGCTGCAGACGATGACGTGGGCGGAGCTGTACCGGTACGCCACCGTCGAGGGGCCGGGCGTGGCGGTCGAGATCGTCGGCACCCTGGGCGGGGTGGGGCTGCTGCTCGCCATCGCGGGCCTGTACGGAGTGGTGTCGTACAACGTGAGCCGCCGGACGCGCGAGATCGGCATCCGCATGGCGATCGGCGCGCGGCCGTCCGACGTGCTCCGCTCGATGATGGGCAAGGGGCTCGTCCTCGTCGCCTGGGGGACGGCGATCGGCCTGGCGATGGGATTCGGGCTCGAGCGGCTGATGAACTCCATGCTGTTCAACGCCGGCGGGGTCGACGTCACGGTCTATCTCGTCGTCGTGCCGGCGATGGTCCTCGTGACCATGCTGGCGGCGTACGTTCCCGCGCGCCGGGCCGCCCGGATCCCGCCCACGATCGCGCTGCGCTGCGAGTAGGACGGGGCCCGCTACTCCTTGACCTCTCGCATGGGGTCCTCCGGCGACGAGCCGCCGAAGCCGGCCGGAGCGCGCGATCCCTGCGATATCCTCCGCCTTCGGCCGGCGAGGCCGGGGGAGGTTCCGGAATGGCGACGGAGGTCACGGCGACGCGGCCCGAAGGGGGCGCTCCTTCCACCGACCAGATCCTCATCCAGCTCCTGTCGGGCGCCTGGGCGACGCAGGCCGTCGCGACGGCGGCGCGGCTCGGAATCCCGGACCTCCTCGCGCAGGGGCCGCGGGAAGCCCGGGAGGCGGCGGGCGAGCTGGAGCTCGATGCCGGAGCGACGTACCGCCTGATGCGGGCGCTCGCGAGCCTCGGCGTTCTCGAGCGGCGTGCCGACGGACGGTTCGCGAACACGGCGATCGGCGAGCGGCTCCGCAGCGACGTCCCGGGGACGTTCCGAGACGCCTTCATCGCCGAGACCGATTCGGTGCACTGGCGCTCCTGGGAGAAGGTCGCCGACGCGGTCCGCACCGAGCGTCCCCGGCCGCAGGAGGTTTTCGGGCTCGCGGCGTTCGACTACTACACGCAGAACCTGGCCGAGGGCGAGCAGTTCGGCAAGGCGATGCGCAACATCTCCCGCTTCGCGGCCGCGGCGGTGCTCGAGGCGTACGACTTCTCGGGCGTCCGCACGGTGATGGACGTCGGCGGCGGCAGCGGAAGCCTCGCGCTCGCGATCCTCGAGAAGCACCCGGACATGAAGGGGGCGATCTTCGACCTGGCGTACATCGAGCCGCAGGCGAAGCACGCGATCCAGGCCGCCGGGGCCGCGTCGCGGTGCCGGTTCGAGTCGGGCGACTTCTTCCAGGCGGTGCCGGAAGGCGCCGATCTGCACATGCTGAAGTTCATCCTGCACGACTGGACCGACGAAGAGTGCGTCCGCATCCTCCGCGTCTGCCGCGAGTCCCTGGAGCCGGGGGGCCGGCTCCTCATCGTCGAGATGCTGGTGCCCGAGGAGATCGGTCCCGCGTTCGTCACGCTGATGGACCTCAACATGCTGGTCGTGACGGGCGGACGGGAGCGGACCGCGAAGGAATACGAAAAAGTGCTTTCGGACGCGGGCTTCGAGATGACGCGCGTCATCCCGACGAAGAGCCCGTTTTCCCTGATCGAGGCCCGGCCTCGCGCCTGAACAAGGAGGAATCATGACGACGAAGCGAATCGTGACGGCGGTCCTGGCGGCGGCGGCCCTGGCGGCGACGGTGTCGGTGGCGGATGCGCCGGCGGCCCCGGCCGTCGGCTCGGCCGCGCCGGACTTCACCCTGACGTCCAACGAAGGCAAGCCGACGAAGCTCGCCGACTTCCGCGGAAAGTGGGTCGTCCTCTACTTCTACCCGAAGGACTTCACGAGCGGCTGCACGCTCGAGGCCCAGAACTTCCAGCGCGACCTCAAGAAGTACGAGGCCGCCGGGGCCGTGATCCTGGGCGTCTCCGTCGACAGCGCGGAGTCGCACAAGGATTTCTGCGCCAAGGAGAAGCTGAACTTCAAGCTCCTCTCGGATCCCGACGCGAAGGTCTCGGCCGAGTACGGCTCGATCATGGAGTACGAGGGCAAGAAGCTCTCCGCCCGCAACACGTTCGTGATCGATCCGCAGGGCAAGATCGCGAAGGAGTTCATGGGCGTCAAGGTCCCGAGCCACAGCGACGAGGTGCTCGCGGCGCTGGCCGCTCTCCAAAAGTAGGGGCGGGGCTTGTCCCCGCCCTTCGGGGTGGCACGGAAACCTCGCCGACACGGGCGGCCGCAAAGGCCGCCCCGACGACCGGGAGCGCGGATGCCCGACGAGGGGCGGCTACGCCCGCTCAACGCGCAGGTCGTAGCAGCCGGCCTGCGCGTCGCGGACGTGCAGGTAGTCGACGTCGGGCCGCTCCAGCAGGCGCTCGATCGCCTCCTCGACCCGGTCGCCGGGAACACGCTCCTCCCCGCGGTGGATCCGGCCGCGGGCGTAGGCCGTGACCGTCAGGTCGTGCGAGAGCAGGTCCTCGGGGAAGCCTCCGTGTTCGGGGTGGCGGTCGCACTCGTTCTCGTGGATGAAGACGGGGCCCGGGAGCGGCTGGGACTCGAGGCCGTGGAACGGGTCGAGCGTGAAGAGCAACCTCCGGTCGACGCCGACCTCGAAGTCGCGGAGGCAGAGACGGCACGGCCCGTTACCCGTCGCGATCTCGGCGTGGACCGGGTGGCCGTAGCCGGGGGACTTCCGCGTCGCTCGGACCTTCTCGGCGGTCGATTCGGATATCGCGAGCACCTTGTAGTCCGGCATGCGCCCTCCTCGTCTCCTCTTCGATCGTCACAACACGCGTCGGCCGGCCGAAGTTGCGGCATAATGAGGGTCAGCACCGACCCGATGACATCCCCACCCGGCACCGAAGACGGAACCGAACCCTTTCCCGAAGAAGAGCTCGACGCCTACCATTCGCCGGAGCCCTGGAGACAGGAAGGCCGCTACATCCGCGACGCCGCCGGCGCGATCGTCGTCCGCGGCCGGAGCTACGCCGACGCCCGGCGCATCGTGGCGGCCGTCAACGCGACCCGCGACATGCCGACCGCGGCCCTCGAAGGCTGGCACGCGCAGGACGTCTCCGACCCGACGACCCGTCCGGAGCTCGAGGTCGCGATCGCCGAGGAAGGCCCGGCGTCCTCGCCGTACATGGTGATTCCCGGGGAGCGCCGCCGCGCCGAGCGCCGGCAGCGGGAACGCCGCGTCGGCGGAGCCCCCGACTCGGCCCTCGCCCTCGTCTTCGACCGCCGCGTCATGGAGCGCCGGCTCGGGGACCGGCGCCGGAACGCCCCCTCGTAGGGGCGGCCCTTGCGGCCGCCCGCGTGGTGCCGCGGTAACCCGCCCCTAGGACGCGGCCAGCGCGATCCGCTGCCGGATCGCCCCGAGGTGATACGCGGCGTGGGCCACGGCGCCGATCGACGTCGCCAGGTCCTCCGACTGCGCGTTCGGCCGCTCGTCGATCGACCGGACGAGGTCCTGGTACTTCGCCCGGACGTCGCGCCGGACGCGCTCCCAGGCCTTCGCGTCGACCTCGCGGACCTTCCAGCTCTGCTTCCAGTCGCGGTCGGCGTGGTCGCCGCGCACCCACGCGCTCGACATTTCGAGGTGAAACGCGACGTGGTGGGCGTGGCCCGCGATCGTGGGCCCGCCGGCCGCCGGGGCGGCCGACGCCTCCTGCGGCGTGAGCCCGTCGAGGGCGGCGAGGAGGCCGGCCTTCGGATCGTTGTCGATGTAGTAGGTCGAGGGGCCGGTCGGGCCCTCGAAGGTCTCCCGGAGCAGGGTCCGGAGCGCGGCGGCGGCGAAGGTTTCGGTCTCGGCGGCCTGGGCCATGAAGAACTCCTTTCGGCTCGGTTCGGCTCCCCGGACACGGCCCGGGCGAAAAAGGTTGCAGGCGGCGCTGGCCCCGGGACCCGATTTTCGACGAGACTATGCTCAAAGAAAGGAGCCCCTTCATGCACAAGGCTCTCCGGTTCGGGGCCACCGCTGTGGCCGTAATGCTGCTCGCCGGGGCGGCGCAGGCCGCCCAGGACATTTCCAAGTCCCCGCAGGTCGCCGCGTACAAGACGCTGCTCAAGGCCGTCAACGCCGGCGACTTCGAGGGTTACAAGAAGTCGATGACCAAGGCCTCGGCGGAAGGCATCGACAAGCAGATCAAGGAAATGGGCATGGATCCCAAGAAGGGCATGGAGATGCTCAAGTCCATGGTCGCCGAAAACATCAAGTACACGGCGCTCAAGGTCGACGGCAAGAAGGCCGTGCTCTCGGCGACGGGCCGGATGATGGACGCCGACCAGTACGGAACGATCGATCTCGAGGAAGAGAACGGGGCCTGGAAGGTCGCACAGCAGAGCTGGACCAACAAGAAGCCCTGACGGCTTCGCCGGAGGCCGCGTCGGAGGACGACGCGCCGAACGCTCGGAGGGCGGCCCGAACGGCCGCCCTTGTCATTTGACGCGGCGCAGGAAGTTGTTGTGCTGCGTGTACCGCGTGGGCCGGCCGTCGGGACCCATCACGAAGACGATCTCCTCGCCGAGCGTCCCGTCCTTGCGGACGCGGCGGAAGCGGTCCTCGCCCGACTTCTTGAGGCGCTCGAGGGTTTTCACGGGGCTCATCGTCGGAAGCTCCAGCATGGCGAGCCCGTCCTCCCACGGGAGGATGACGACCTCGCCGGCCCAGGGCTGCGCGTCGTAGACGCCGGCGTAGCGCGTGAGCGCCGGGTCCGGTTTCTTCGCGCCGGCCGGATCCTTGACCGCCGCGGCCACGGCCGGCCCGACGATGTCGTAGAGCCGCATCGCCCACTCGGGGGAGTCGACGCCCTGCGCGTTCGACAGGAACACGACGCCGACCCGGTCGGCCGCGTTGACGAGGATGGCGCTGCGATAACCCGGGCAGCTTCCCTCGTGGCCGGCGAGCAGCTTCGTGTCGTTCTTCCAGATCCGGAACCCGAGGCCCCAGAGCGTCTCGAAGTCGGGCTCGACCCAGTGGATGCGCTGCATCTCGGCGAGCGTCGTCGCCTTCAGCACGTCGGTCCCGCCGCGGGCGAGGAGGCGGAGCTGCCACGACGCGAAGCGGGCGAGGTCGGCCGCGTCGGAAGCGTAGCCGGCGGCCGGGGCCACGCCCTTCATGGTGAAGAAGGGGATGGGCTGGCGCCGCCCTTCGCGGTCGAGCGACGAGTACCCGGAGGCGAGACGCCGTCCCCGCTCGGTTTCCGGAATGTCGGGCGTCGTGCTCGAGAGCCGGAGCGGGTCGAGGATGCTCTTCGTGACCCGGGCGGCGTACGGCTCCCCGGATTCCGCCGCGACGATCTCGCCGAGGAGCGTGAAGCCCAGGTTCGAGTACTGGAAGTGCTGCTCGGGGGCGTAGAGCGCGTCGATCGATCCGCCTTTGGCGATGAACTCCTCGCGCGTCGGCATGGCGAAGTCGGGAGCGGACCAGTACGGGTACGCGGGCTCCTGGGGAAGGCCCGAGGCGTGCGTCAGGAGTCCCTCGATCGTGACCTCGCCCTCGCCCCGGGTCGACTTCAGGTGGAACCAGGGCAGGTGGCGCGCGACCGGATCGTCGAGGCGAAGCTTGCCCTCGTCGCGCAACTGCATCACGGCGACCGAGGTGAAGAGCTTCGAGAGGGAGCAGATGCTGTAGAGCGTCTCCGCGGTCGCCGGCCGGCCGTCGCTCGCGTCGGCCAGGCCGAAGCCGCCCGACCAGAGCGTCTCGTCGCCGTAGACGACCGCGGCCGAGATCCCGGGGATCCGCGCGTACGCGCGCTGGGCCTCGAGCCAGGTCCGCGCGAGCTCGAGCGCCGAGACGACCCGCGGGTCCTTCGCCACCGCGGACGGGTCCTCCGCGGCGAGCCGCGCGGCGGAGAGGGCCGCGAGAACGAGGGCGCCGGTGAGTCGTCGGATCGTCATCGCCACCTCCGGGCCCGGCGATTCTAAGCGCCCCGGCGCGCCGGGCCCTTCGATAGGATTCCGGCGGGATGAATTCTTCCAGGCCCATGGCCGGCCGGACGGTCCTCGTCACCGGAGCGACGAGCGGCATCGGTCTCGAGACGGCCCGCGCGCTCGCGGGGATGGGCGCGCGCGTCGTTCTCGGCGTGCGCGACGCGGCGCGGGGAGCGGCCGTGGCCGAGGAGATCGCCCGCGCGGGCGGCGCCGCCGAGGTCCTGCCGGTGGACTTTTCGTCCTTCGCGTCGGTCCGCGAGGCCGCGCGGCAATACCTCCGGTCGCACGAGGCCCTCGACGTGCTCGTCAACAACGCCGGGACCGCGGTCGCGCGGCGGGAGGCGACGGACGACGGCCACGAGCGGACCTGGCAGACGAACTTCCTCGGGGCGTACCTGCTGACGCGGCTCCTGCTGCCCGCGCTCCGCCGGACGCCGCGGTCCCGGGTCGTCAACGTCGCATCCGACGCGCACCGGACGGGCCGGATCGACTGGGGGAACCTGGAGCTCGAGAGAGGCTACGGGGCATATCGCGCGTACGCCAACACCAAGCTGGCGCTCATCCTCTTCACGCGGGAGCTCGCGCGCCGGGAGCCCGGGATCGCCGTCACCGCGCTCCATCCGGGGGCGATCGCGACCCAGATCTGGCGGCCGCTGCCGGGCCCGATCCGGTGGCTGATCGGCGCGATCCTGCCTCCGGCCGCCCGGGGCGCGGCGCCGGTCGTGCGGCTCGCCTCCGATCCGAAGCTCGCCGGCGTCACGGGCCGCTACTTCAGCCGCTTTCGCGAGGCCGCCCCGACGCGCGCCGCCGCGAACGACGCCGACGCCGCGCGGCTCTGGGAGGTTGCCGCGCAGGCGACGGGCCTCGCCGGCGAGCGGCCGACTCCGGTGCCCGGGCCCCCGACGGCTTGAACGGGCCGACGCTCGCCGGCCGGACGGTCCTCGTCACCGGCGCCACCCGCGGCATCGGGCTCGAAACCGCGCGGCAGCTCGGCCGGATGCGGGCCCGCGTCGTCCTCGGGGTCCGCGACCCGTCCCGCGGCGCGTCCGTGGCCCGGGAGATCGCGGGAGCCGGCGGCGAGGCCGAGGTGCTCCCGATCGACCTCGGCTCGTTCGACTCGGTGCGCGCGGCCGCGGCCCGCTTCTCGGAAACGCACGCCGGCCTCGACGTTCTCGTCAACAACGCGGGAATCATCGCCGCCGCGAGGCTCCTCTCCGTGGACGGGCACGAGCTGACCTGGGCGACGAACTTCCTCGGCGGCTTCCTGCTGACGCGGCTCCTGCTGCCGGCGCTCCGGCGGACGGCGAGTCCCCGCGTCGTCAACGTGAGCTCCGTCGGCCACACGGCGGGCCGGCTCGACTGGAGCGACCTCGAGCTCGAGCGCGGCTTCCGGGGCTTCCGGGCCTACGCGAATTCCAAGCTGGCGCAGGTTCTCTTCACGCGCGAGCTCGCCCGGCGGGAGCCGGGCGTGACGGCGAGCGCGGTGCACCCCGGCCTGAACTCGACGCGGATCTGGCGGGGAGTTCCGGCGGCGTTGACGCGGCTGGGCGAGATCGTGCTCCCGCCCGCCCGGGGGGCGGGGCCCGTCGTGCGCCTCGCGTCGGACCCGGGGCTCGGCGGCCCGAGCGGCCGGTATTTCCATCGGTACCGCGAGGCGCCGCCGTCCGAGGCGGGCGCGAACGACGCCGACGCCGCACGCCTCTGGGAGATCGCGGAGCACGCGACCGGGCTCGCCGCGCGCTGAGCCGCGCTGCCTTATGATCGGCGCCCATGAAGAGCGCCGCCGTCCTCGCGGGTCTCGTTCTGTCGTGCGCGGCCGGTCTCGCCGCTCCGCCGCCCGGACCTCTCGTCGAGGCCGGCGAATTCGTCCGGATCTACGACCCGAGCGTCGGCGAGAAGGAGAAGTGGTACATCAACGACCACTGCTTCGTCCGGGGCGCCGACGGGACCTGGAACCTCTTCGGCATCACCCACGCCGAGCCGTCCGACGCGCTCGACGAGGACTACTTCGCGCACGCGACCTCGAAGGCCCTTCTCGAGCGGCCCTGGAAGAAGCAGCCCTTCGCGCTGACGGTGGCCCCGCAGGCGCCCTGGAAGGAAGAGCACCTCTGGGCGCCCCACGTCGTGGCCCACGACGGCACGTACTACATGTTCTACTGCGCCGGCGACGCCGACCACACGAAGTACAAGATCCATCTCGCGACTTCGAAGGACCTGAAGACCTGGACCCGCCACCCGAAGAACCCGATGGTCGTCGACGGCTTCGACGGCCGGGACCCGTTCGTGATGCGCGTCGGGGACGCGTGGGCCATGTACTACACGGCGACGAGCGCTCCGTCGGGCGGGAGCCACGTGGTCAAGTTCGCGACGAGCCCGGACATGACGAGCTGGACGGTGCGCGGCACGGTCTTCACCGACCCGTCGACGGGCAAGTACGGCGGCCCGACCGAATCGCCCTTCGTGGTGAAGCGCGGGGCGAAGTACTACCTCTTCATCGGGCCGCGCGACGGGGCCAAGGACGTCTTCGACGGCACGGACGTCTTCGCGAGCTCCGAGCCGTTCCGGTTCCGGGTCGAGGACCGCGTCGGGCACATCCCCGCCCACGCCGCGGAAGTGATTCAGGACGTCGACGGGAACTGGTACGTCAGCCGCTGCGGCGCCGAGCGCGGCGGCGTGTACCTCGCGCCGCTGACATGGAAGGACGGAGAGCCATGACCATGAAGATTCGGGGCACGTTTCGGGCGGCGGCGGGCGCCGGCCTCTTCCTCGCCGCCGCGGCGCTCGCCGCGCAGGCGGATTCCGGCCTCTGCGCGGGCGCCGAGAAGGCGGCCCGGGAGATCCTGGGCAAGACCGGCGTGCCGGCAGCCTCGTTCGCCGTGGTGCGCGACGGAAAGCCCGCCTGCGCGGCGGCCGTCGGCGACGCCCGGCTCGAGCCGAAGACGGCCGCAGCCCCGTCGATGCGCTTCTCGATCGGCTCGGTCAGCAAGCAGTTCACCGCCACGGCGATCCTGATGCTCGCCGAGGAGGGCAAGCTCTCCCTCGACGACCCGGTCTCGCGCTTCCGGCCGGACCTCACGGACGCTTCGAAGGTGAAAGTCCGGCAGCTGCTCTCGCACACGTCGGGCTACCAGGACTACTGGCCCCAGGACTACGTTCCGCCCTTCATGAAGCAGCCCACGACCGCCGACAAGATCCTCGACCGCTGGGCGAGGATGCCGCTCGACTTTCCGCCCGGCTCCCAGTACCAGTACAGCAATACGGCGTACGTCGTCGCGGGCGTTATCGTCGAGAAGGCGTCGGGAAAGCCGCTGATGACGTTTCTCGAGGAGCGCATTTTCCGGCCTCTCGGAATGAAGAGCGTCCTCGACATCGACGCGGCGAAAGTCACCGCGTCCGATCCCGTCGGTTATCAGCGCTTCGGTCTCGGGCCGCTGCGGCCGGCGCCCAAGGAGGGTGACAACTGGCTCTTCGCCGCGGGCGAGCTCGCCATGACGGCGGAAGACCTCGCGAAGTGGAACATCAGCGTCATGGACCAGAAGCTCCTGAAACCGGCGTCCTACGCCGAGATGGAGCGGGCGGTCCTCCTGTCGAACGGCGTGGCCTCGGCGTACGGGCTGGGGGTTTCGGTGTCGAGCCTCAACGGCCACCGCGCGATCGGACACGGCGGCGAGGTCTCGGGCTTTACGGCGACGAACGTGATCTTTCCGGACGACCGGGCGGCGGTCACCGTGCTCGTGAACCAGGATGCGATCGACGCTTCCGAGACGATCGCGAAGAAGATCGCCTCGGACCTTTTCACGGGCGACAACGTCCCGGTGCGCGAGGCGCGCGCCCGCCAGATCCTGGAAGGTCTCCAGAAGGGCGAAATCGACCGCTCGCTCTTCACGTCCAACGCCAACAGCTACTTCACCCCGGAGGCCCTGAAGGATTTCGCGTCGGGCTTCGCGACGCTCGGACCGGTCGTCGAGGTGAAACAGACCCGCCAGAGCGACCGGGGCGGCATGACGTTTCGCCTCTTCGAGGCGAAGTTCGAGAAGCGGACGCTCGCGATCTGGGAGCGCGACATGCCCGACGGGAAGATCGAGCAATACCAGGTGATGGTGGGAGAGTAACCACGGAGGTCGAGTCATGGCGAAGGTGAATCCGATACCCGACGGCAACGGCGAGCCGACGCCGTACCTGGCGGTCGACGGCGCCGGGAAGGCGATCGACTTCTACAAGAAGGTGTTCGACGCCCGGGAGGTCTTCCGGCACGAGCACGAGGGCCGCGTGGGCCACGCGGAGCTCAGGATCGGGAGCGGCCGCATCATGCTGGCCGACGAGCACGCCGAGCTGGGCTTCCGCGGCCCGAAGGCGTACGGCGGATCGCCCGTCATGCTCCACCTCTACGTCGAGAACGTCGACGACGTCTTCCGGCGCGCCACCGCGTCGGGCGCGACGGTTGTGCGCCCCGTGGCCGACCAGTTCTACGGCGACCGCTCCGGCCAGTTCAGCGACCCCTGGGGCCACGTCTGGAACGTTTCGACCCACGTCGAGGACGTCTCCCCCGAGGAGCTCGACCGCCGCGCCAAGGCAGGGGCCTGACCCTGCAAGTCTGCAGGACGGGGTCAGGCCTGAAGGTCTGCAAAATGGGGCCGGGCCTGCAAGTCTGAAAGATGGCCGGGCGCCCGGTGAAACAAACGGTGCCTTCCTTCGTTCGAGAGGCAGGAGGACCAATGCCCGAACGGAGCCATTCCGTCCGCCGCCTGTTCGCCGCAGCGGTGCTCTCGGCCGCCGGGGCCGCCGCAGGCCTCGCCGCCGACTTCCCGCCCGGGCGCCAGTTCCAGACCGTCGAGGTCGCCCCCGGCGTCGTCGCCTTCATCGCCGCCGAGACGAGCGGGCCGATCCCGAGCGGCAACGTCGTGGCGGTCATCGGCGACGAGGCCGTCCTCGTCGTCGACTCGGGCCGGTTCCCGACGCTCGCGCGCCGGATGGTCGCGGAGATCCGGAAGCGCACCGACAAGCCCGTGCGGTACCTCGTCCACACCCACTGGCACCTCGATCACATCGTCGCCGACGCGGTCTTCCGCGACGCCTGGCCCGGGATCACCTTCGTGTCGACCGAGTTCACCCGCCGCAAGATCGCCGACAAGCAGGTCGCCTACGTCAAGGACATCGCGAAGATCGACGGGGAGTACGCCGCGGGCCTGCGGCAGTACGTCGACGGCGGAAAGCGGCGCGACGGCACGCCGATTCCGGCCAACGTCTCGGCCTACCTCCGCCAGCAGATCGCCGACATCGACCTCGAGACCGCCGAAGTCGCGGGGGTCACGCTCGTCGTCCCGTCGCTGACTTTCGAGAAGGAGCTGACCGTCCACCTCGGCAAGCGCTCCGCCCGGATCGCCTTCCTCGGGAAGGGAAACACCGCGGGCGACGCCGTCGTGATCGTGCCGGACGCCCGGGTCGTCGTGACGGGCGACCTCCTCGTGGCGCCGACGCCCTACGGCTACGGCAGCCATCCCGCCGCCTGGATCGAGACTCTCGAGGCCCTCTCGGCGATCGACGCCGCCGCGATCGTTCCGGGGCACGGCCCGGTGATGCACGACTGGAGCTATGCGGCAAGAGTCTCGGCGCTCCTCACGGAGCTCCGCGCGCAGGTCGCCGCGGCCGTCCGCGCCGGGGCGACACTCGAAGAGACGCAGAAGACGGTCGACCTCGACGCTCTGCGCGCGGGCTTCGCGGGCGACGACTTCGGCCGTCAGGCCGCCTTCGACGACTTCTTCGTCCGCGCCGCGGTCGACCGGGCGTACCAGGAGGCGAAGGGGGAGATGGCGGAGGAGTAGTTCCCCGTCAGAGGCGCCCGAGGGCCGGCCCCCGCGGACCGGGCGGCCGCGAGTCGCCGGGCTCGGCGAGGCGTTCGTGCCGCGGGTTTTTCTCCCGGGCCATCGCGAGCAGCTCTCGCACCTCGCCGTCCGTCGTGGGCGCGAAGAACTCGTACCCGCGTTCGATCGATTCGAAGGGCGCGGGAGTCATCAGGCAATGGACCGCGTCGACGCTCTGCCGCAGGAGCTCGCAGACACCGGCCGGGCTCGTCGGAACAGCGACGACGATTCTTGCCGGCCGCCGCTCGTGGAGCGCCAGGATCGCCGCGCGCAGCGTCCTCCCCGTCGAGGCGCCGTCGTCGACGAGAACGACCGTCTTGTCGACGACGTTTTCGCACGGGCGCCCCCCCTTGTAGTCGCGCATGCGCCGGGCGACCTCGACATCCTCGCGAGCCGCGGCCTTGTGGAGCTCGGCGCGCGAGACGCGATGTCGGGCCAGGGCCTCCCGGTCGAACACTCGGATTCCGCCGGGGGCGACGACCCCGAGCACCTCGTCGCCGGTCGAGGCGAGGGTCAGCCGGCGCACGGGAAAGACGTCGAGCGGCGCGCCGAGCGCGCGAGCGACTTCGTAGGCGACCGGGACGCCTCCCCGGGGGAGGCCGAGGACCACGGCGTCGCCGCGGGTCGCCTCGACGGCGAGCTTGCGGGCCAGAAGGCGTCCGGCCTCCCGGCGATTCAGCAGCATGGCTCGATTGTCTCCGCCGGGAGCTAATCGCAAAAGTCGGGCCAGGGGAAGGAGATTCCGGGCTCAGCCCTCCTGCAGGGCCTCCGTCGGCTGGACCCGGGTGGCGCGCCAGGCCGGCACGGCGCAGGCGGCGAGGGCGACGGCCGAGAGCACGGCCGAGGCGGCCGCGAAGCTCAGCGGATCGGTCGGCGCGATGCCGAAGACGAGCCCCGCGAGCAGCCGCCCGAGCAGGAGGGAGGAGACGATTCCGAGCGCCAGGCCGATCAACGCCGGCCGCATTCCCTGGACAACGACCATGCGCACGAGATCGCCGCCGTCGGCCCCGAGGGCCATGCGGATCCCGATCTCGCGGGTCCGGCGCTTCACGGCGTAGGCGAGGACGCTGTAGATCCCGATCGAGGAGAGGAGCAGCGCCAGCGCCGCGAACACGCTCAAGAGCAGCATGCTGAACCGCGCGTGGGCGAGCGACGCCCCGAGGTGCTGCTCCATCGTCTTCATGTCGACGACCGCCTGGTCCGGATCGACGGCGTGGACGGCCGCCTCGACCGCGGATCCGACGCTCCCCGGGTCCTGCGCCGTGCGCACGACGAGGGCCATCGAGAATTGCGGCATCTGGGCATACGGGAGGTAGAGCGCCGCGATCGGCGCCGTCTTCGCGAGGCCCCGGAGCTTCACGTCCGCAACGACCCCGACCACCTCGCGCACGACGCCCGGGTAGAAGGTGAGGGTCAGGCGCTTGCCGACGGCGTCCTCGCCCGGCCAGAACTTCGTCGCCATGGCCTCGCTGACGAGGATCGCCGCCGGGGACTTGTCCGTGTCCGCCTCGGTGAAGTCGCGGCCCCTCTTCAACGCGATGCCGAGCGTCTTCAGCGTGCCGGGCGTGAAGACGCGCACGGCGACCTCCGGCTGCTCCGACATCCTGGCCGCGGAGCGGCCCTCGAGCGCGATCGGCTGGGTCGAGCCGCCGTCGGTCAGCGGAAGCGTGTTCATCGCGGCCGCCGACGTGACCCCCGGCAGAGCGCGCACCCGCTCGAGCACGCGATCGTAGAAGGACCGCCGCGCCTCCGGTGCCGCGTACTTCGGGTCCGGGAGCCCGACCTGCGCCTCGAGAACGTTTTTCGGGTTGAACCCCGGATCGACGCCGCGCAGGCGGCCGAGGCTCCGCACGAGCAGGCCCGCGCCGAACATCAGCACGAGCGCCAGCGCGACCTCCGCCACGACGAGCGAGTTGCGCAGCGCCGGGCTCCCGGCGTCCGCGTCGGCGCGGCCGCCCTGTTTCAGGGCCTCGTTCGGGTTGGCGTGCGTGAGCCGCCAGGCGGGGAGAATTCCGGCGAGCGCCCCGGTCAGCAGGGAGATGGCGAAGGTGAACGCGAGGACGGCGCCCCCGACGTGGATCTCGCCGGCGCGCGGCATCTCGCCGCCCAGGACGGCGACGATGAGCCGGACGCCGAGGCCCGCGATCGCGAGCCCCGCCCCGCCGCCGAGGAGCGCGAGCAGCGTCGTCTCGGCGAAGAGCTGGCGCACGATCCGGCCGCGGCTCGCGCCAAGGGCCGCGCGGACCGCGAGCTCCTTCCGGCGGCCGAGCGTCCGGGCCAGGACGAGATTGGCCACGTTCGCGCACGCGATGAGGAGAACGAACCCGACCGCCCCGAGCAGCACGAGCAAAGCGGGCCTCACGTCGCCGACGAGGTCCTCGTGGAGCGGGATGACCGTCGCCCCCCATCCCTTGTTGTCGGCGGGGTACTGCTCCGCGAGCCGGGCGGAGATGGCGTCCATCCGGGCGCGCGCGCCGGCGACGCTCGCCGCGGGCTTGAGGCGGGCGAGCACCCGGAAGTCGTGAATTCCCCGGATCGCCCTCTCCTCGGCCGTGAACGTCAGCGGGACCCAGAGCCGCGCGTCCTCGGGGAACCCGCGTCCGGCCGGCAGCACGCCGATCACGGTGTAGCGCTCGCCGTCGGCGAGGAGGGTGCTTCCGACCAGGGCCGGATTCGAGCCGAAGCGGGTCTTCCAGAGCTCCTCCGAAACGACCGCCACGCGATGGCCGGCCTCGTCGTCGCCGGGGGCGAAGAGCCGGCCGGCGAGCGGTCGCACGCCGAGGACGCCGAAGAACTCGGCCGAGACGAAGGCCGTCGGCACCGACTCCGGCTGCCCCGAGCCGGTCAGCGTCATGCCGCCGCCCACGAAGATCGTCATCTTCTCGAAGACGTCGTTCTGGGCCTTCCAGTCGAAGTAGTTCGCGGGCGACACGCTGAAGGTCTTCATGCCGGGGAAGATGTCCTGCGGCGGAACGTGCGGGACGACGACGATGCGTTGCGCGTCGGGATAGGGGAGCGGCTTCAGGAGCACGGCGTCGACGACGCTGAAGATCGCCGTGTTCGCCCCGATGCCGAGGGCCAGGACCCCGACGGTTACGGCCGCGTAGCCGGGGTTCTTCCGGAGCATGCGGAGCGCGTATCGGATGTCCTGCGCGAGCGTCGTCATCGTCACCTCCGGGGGCGTGCGTGGCAATCCCGGTGCCACCCGGCCCTCCATGCGAGAGACGCGAAAACGCGGCGGTTGTTCCGGTGGAGCAACGACTTCGGCGCGGAACCCGTGTCCGCTTTCGCGAAACCGGGTCCCGGAATCGGACACCGCCGCCGCGTCAGCGGGGCGCGGCCGCGCGGCGGTATTTCGCGCGCAGGGTGACCCGCCACGTGGCGCCGCCGTCGGTCTCGCTACGAGCGAACCGGCCGGGAAGTTGCAAGGAGAATCGGCGTGAGAGGATGAGCCGATCCGATGAAGCTCGAGCACGTGCCCCTGCTCGCCGTCCAGCGCGACATCTACCGGATCCCGCGCGGGCCCGACCGGTTTCGCAAGTACCTCGACCGCATGCTCGATCCGGCGACGGGCGATCTGCGCCTGCCCCTGACGGTGATGAATCCGATGGCGAAGGACCACGTTCTCCGCCACGTCGAGCTCCTGCTGGCGATGGGCGCCGAGGAGGCCGCCGCGCAGGCCGTGCGGGACGTCGAGCCGAAGGTCGCGGCCGAGCCGGGGAGCTACCGCATCGGTCTCATCGTCGCGGACGACATGGGCGGCGGCTGGACCCACCGGGCCGCGGCCGAGCTGTCGCACCTGCGCGGCGAGCTCGCGCTCGAGAAGCGCGGCTGGATCACGCCCGTTCTCTGGGCGAGCGAGACCTACGGCCCCGCCGAGATCCGCGAGGAGGTCCTCGTGAGCGTCTTCCGCGCCGCCTGGGTCCTCCAGCGCGGCGCTCCGCAGACGCTCCGCGACATCCTCCTGCAGGAAGGCACGGCGATGCGTCTCGCCGGCGCGCGCAACCCCGCGCTCGAGCCCCACGCGCTCGTCCGGACCCGCGAGGTCATCGCGCGCCACCTCGACCGCGAGGACCAGGGCACGCTGATCGCGGCGCTCTTCGGCGACCGGGCGGCGCGGGAGCTCGGGCACGAGCCCCTCGGGCTGCCGGAGCGGGCCGGCCTCGCGCTCGCCCTCCACGGCCGCCTCGAGCCGCGGCGGCCCCGCTCCTCGCGGGGCGATCCGTCCCACCGGCCGGCCTCGTAGCGCGGGGCCGCCCGGGGCCGCCCGGACGCTCCTGCTAGGCTCTCTCCCCGTGGTTCGGCGTACCGAGGTTTCGAAGCGCGAGGCCCGCTGGCCGGTCCTGATCGCCATCATCGGGCTCGGCGGAAGCTCCCTCGCCCTCCCGGACATCCTCGTTCCCGGTCCCCGGTGGCTCCTGCCCGTCGCCATCGCCGTTCTGATCGTTCCCACGCTCGTGGCGCACGCAACGCAAAGACACCTCCTCGACAAGGTCCTCGGCTATGCGATCAGCATCGTCGTGACCATCGCGCTCGCGGCCTCCCTCGGGTCGCTCCTCGTGATCCTGCCGACCCAGCGCGAGCCGCCCGCGGCCCTGCTCCGGTCGGCGGCCGTCCTGTGGCTGACGAACATCCTCGTCTTCGCGCTCTGGTACTGGAGGCTGGACGCCGGCGGGCCGCATGCCCGGGAGCGCCGGGGCGGGCACACCGCGGGGGCCTTCTTCTTCCCGCAGATGATGGACGGGGCGCCGGTGGCGCCCGGGCCGCCCTGGTCGCCGAACTTCGTCGACTATCTCTTCATCGCCTTCTGCACGAGCACCGCGTTCTCGCCGACCGACACGCCCGTGCTCTCGCGGTGGGCGAAGCTCCTGACGATCGTGCAGGCGATGATCTCGCTCCTGTGCATCGCCGTCCTCGCCTCCCGCGCGGTCGGGCTGCTGTAGCCCGCGACGCGGGGCCTACCGCGTTCCGACCGCGACCATGTCTTCGTGGACGAGCCACGCTCCGGCCTCGCGGCGCAGGAGCGCCTCGCCGTGCAGGTGGTCGATGTAGGAGTTGCTGGCGTCGAAAAGGACCACGGCGCGGTCGCCCCGGACGAAGCCGCCGGTGATCCGGATCGTTTTCAGTTCCGTGTGCTCGTCGTGCCAGCGGTAGTCGAGCCACCCGTCGAGCCGTTCCTGTTTCTCGAATTCGTCGAACCGCTTCTTCATGTCGGCGTCCGAGAGCGCATAGAACGCCTTCTCGTCGCGCTTCTCCAGGGCCGAGGACCACGCGAGGTAAGCCTTCCCGGGATCGCCCCCGTTGCGCGGCAGGGGGTCGCCCCAGGCCTTCGGCGGAATCGGGACGTCGAGCGTCACCTGGAACGAGCGGTCGTCGCCGCGGTACGAGAGATCGCCCTTCAGCCGCCCGTTCACGGCGCGCACCGTCGACTTGACCTTCGAGTCGTAGCACCAGCCGCAGCCGACGCCGGACTCGAAGTAGTAGGAGAGCCCGTGATAGCCGCCCGCGTCGTCGAACTCGAAGTAGACGACCTTCGTCTCCTCGTCGGCGACGAGCGTGCTTATCGCGTGGCCGCGGTCGTAGTACTCGTCGACCGCCGAAGCCAGAAATCCCGTGTTCGACACCGCGACCTGGATGCGTTCCTCGTCGCCCGTGCCCCGGGTCTTGTCCCGGAAGGCGTAGGCGCCGGCGAGCTCGAGCTTCCACTTCCGGTCCTCGAACCGTCCCGAGGCGGTGCCGGGGGCCGGAGCGTCGGGCGCGGCGGTGAGCGCCGCGCCCAGGGCGAGGCCGGCGAGCGCGGCGAGTCCGGACCGGAACGGCATGAGGACCTCCCTTGTCGTCGCGTGTGCGTGTTCTCGGATTGTCGCACCAGGCGCTCGGTTTCCGACGACCGCCGCGCCGCGGTCGTTTCGCCGGCGGCGTTTCCGCGGTACGCTCGTCCGGTCCACGGCGGTCCTCCGGGGGGCCGCCGTCTTCCCGACAGGTGGTGCAGGATGCGCATGATCGGCTCTCCGCGGCGTCGCTCGGGGAGGGACCTCGGCTTCGCGGCGGCATGTGTCCTCGTCCTGCTCAGCTCCGCCGGGTGCCCGAAGAAGGAGTCGAAGGGCCCGGGCGCGCCGGCCGGCGTGACGGCGTCTCCGGCGGCGCCCGAGGGAGGGCGCTCGCGCTACGTGCGGGGACCGGGCAAGAACCGGGTGATCATCTTCGTCAACGGGGTCTTCGGCGATTCGGTGTCGACGTGGACCAACGCCGAGAGCGGCGCCTACTGGCCGGACCTCCTCGCCGCCGACGCCGAGTTCGCCGAGTCCGACATCTACGTCTACGACTTCGAGTCGCCGAAGCTCGGAAGCGCGCAAGAGATTCTCGAGCTCGCCGGCCGTCTGAAGAACTACCTGGACGCCCGGAACGTCATCCGGGACCACGGCGAGATCGTCTTCGTCTGCCACAGCATGGGCGGGCTCGTCGTGCGCGCGTACCTGCTCGACGCGCGCATCCCGCCGGAAAAGGTCGCCTTCCTCTTCTTCTTCGGCACGCCGACGGCCGGCGCGAACGTCGCCGAGATCGCCATGCACCTGACCGCGAACCCCCAGCTCGACAACATGCAGCCTCTCGGCCCGGACACCTACGTGAAGACGCTCCGCGAGCGCTGGCTGCGGGCGAGCGACGACCCCGGCCTCGACTATCCGCGCAAGGTCTCGTCGTACTGCGCCTACGAGGTGCGGCCCACGTACGGGTTCAAGATCGTGCCCGAGGTCAGCGCGACCTACCTCTGCAACCGCGCCACGACGGCGATCCAGGCCAACCATCTCGACATCGTGAAGCCGAAGGGCCGCGACGACGAGATCTACGTGGCGCTCCTCGCGGCCTACAAGAACCAGCTCGGCCCGGCGGCGATGCAGGTGCGCACGGCCGTGGCCGAGGTCCGGCCGGGGATCCTCGCGGGCGGGACCGCGTTCCGGATCGCCGACTTCGCCACCGCCAAGATCGCCCTGCGCCAGACGCAGCCGACGCCCGAGGCGATCGAGGCGCCCTGCGGTGCGGCGAAGGAAGGGGAGCTGACGGTCTCGGCCGATCTCGCGCCGGGTGAGACGGTGTCCGAGGTGCATCCCGAGGTCGTGGAAGCGGACAACCTGACGTCGTCCTCCGCCGTCGTCGAGCGGTTCGACGGCCGGACCGCCGTCGTGGCCTATCGCCTGCAGGGCGGGTGCCCCGCGGGCGGACGCGCGCGGGTCGCCGTGAATTTCGTCACGTCGCACCGGCAGAGCTTCCCGCCCGCGGCGACGCAGTGGGTCCGGCCCGGCATGCTCCGCGTCCCGCCGGCCGCGCTCGGGCACGTGCCCGCGGGCGTGGCCGCCCACGCGGGGGCGATCCTCGTGCCGTCGCCGACCCGGGCCGCGGTCCACCACGTGCCCGGCGCGGCGATTCTCGCCCGGACGCCGGCGCCGTGACGCGGGGTCGCCCCGCGGCCTAGTCCGCCCGCAGCGCCTTCATCGGATCGATGCGCGCGGCGCGGCGGGCCGGGATGAAGCTCGCCGTCCAGGCGATCGAGAGAAGCAGGAGCGCGACGGCGAGGTACGTCGCGGGGTCGGACGCGCGCACGCCGTAGAGGAGGCCCGCCATGAGCCGCGTCAGCAGGAGGGCCGCGACGAGGCCGGCGGCCGCCCCCGCGATCGCCACCTTCATGCCCTGCCGCACGACGAGCCGCACGACCCGGCCGGGGTCGGCGCCGAGGGCCATGCGCACGCCGATCTCGCGGACCCGCTTCGAGACCGCGTAACTCATGACGCCGTAGATCCCGACGGCCGCCAGAAGCGCCGCGGCCGCGGCGAAGGCCGCGAGCAGCAGCGTCTGGAAGCGGGCCCGGGCATTGGCCCCCGCGACGACCGAGCGCATCGTGCCGACCTCGGAGATCGGGAGCGTCGGATCGATCGACCGGACCGCGGCGCGAAGGGACGCCGCGAGGGCCGCCGGGTCGCCGTCGGTCCGCACGACGTAGGTCAGATACGCCGACATCGGCTGCGGCGAGCCCATCAGCTCCCGCGACTGGAGGGCCGGCAGGTAGACCTCGTCGCCGGGCGGCGCGGACCAGTCGCCGCGCACCGCGTTCTTCACGACTCCGACGACCGTGAGCCAGTTCTCGTCGTCGAGCATGATCCGGCGGCCGAGGGGGTCCGCGCCGGGCCACTGCCGGGCGGCCAGATGCTCGTTGACGAGGACGACCCGCGGCGCGCCGGCGTCGTCGGCGAGCGTGACGTCGCGTCCGCGCACGAGCGGTAGGCGCATCGCGGAGAAATAGCCCGGCAGAACGGCCCGGTACGTCGCCACGGGCGACTCGCCCGGAAGCGCCGGCGGGCGCCCGTCGACGGCGTAGGGAAGGCCCCAGATGTCGCCCGCGAGCGGAATGTGGTTGATCGCGCCCGCGGCCGTGACGCCCGGAACGCCCGAGAGGCGCTCGAGGACCTGGCGGTAGAGGGGAGGCCGCAGGCCGGGCGCGGCATGGCGCGTGCCGGCGACGGAGACCTCGAGCGTCACGACGCCCGCCGGGTTCCAGCCGGGGTCGATCGCCTGCAGCGCCAGGAAGCTCCGGGTCATCAGCCCGGCGCCGATCAACAGGACGATCGCGATCGCGACCTCGGCCGCGACGAAGATGCTGCGCAGCCGGCCGCCTTCGCGCCCGGCCCCGGTGCGGCTGCCTTCGTCGAGCGCCTCCCGGAGCCGCACGTCGGAGGACTGGATCGCGGGCGCCAGCCCGAAGAGGACGCCGGAAACGAGCGAGACGGCGAAGGCGGCGAAGAAGACGCGCGGGTCGAGGCGCGCCTCGGCGAGGCGGGGAACGCCCTCCGGGGCGAGAGACACCAGGACCTTCAGCGCCCATGCGCCGAACGCCGCGCCCGCGATGCCGCCGGCCATGGCGAGGACCAGGGACTCGGTGAGGAGCTGGCGGATGGTGCGCCGGCGGCTCGCGCCGAGGGCCGAGCGCAGCGCAACTTCCCGCTGCCGCGCCGAGGAGCGGGCGAGGAGCATGTTGGCGACGTTCGCGCAGGCGATCGAGAGAACGAGGCCCACCGCGGCGAGCAGCATCATCAACGCCGGGCGCACGTCGCCGACGACCTTCTCGAGGAGCGGGGTGACGGTCATGCCGCGGTTGGTCCCCGGAAACTCGCGGTCGAGGTCGACCGTGATCGCCGCGAGCTCGCGGCGCGCGTTCTCGACCGTCGCGCCGGGCCGGAGCCGGGCGAAGATGCGCAGGCTCGCGCCCGTGCGGTTCGCCGACCGGGAGGTCAGGTCGAGCGGCGCCCAGATCTGCGCCTGCGTCGCCCAGAAGGGCGCGAACTGGAAGCCGGGCGGCATGACGCCGACGACCGTGTAGGGCTCGCCGTTGAGCGTGATCGCGCGTCCGACGATCCCGGGGTCGGCGCCGAACCGGCTCTTCCAGGCGCCGTGGCCGAGCACGACGACGTGATCCGCGCCGGCGACGGCCTCCGACGGCAGGAAGAACCGCCCGAGCGCCGGCCGGACGCCCAGGAGCGGCAGCACGTCGGGCGTCATCCGCAGCGCCCACAGCTTCTCGGGCGTGTCCCCGGCGGTCAGGTTCGGAGTCCAGTATTCGGCCGCGCCCATGCTCTCGAAGGAGCGCGCGCGGGCCTTCCAGTCGAGGTAGTTCGCGGGAGCGACCGGGCCGTCGCCGCCGTGCAGGAGAACGACGAGCCGCTCCGGATCGGCATAGGCGAGGGGCCGAAGGAGGATGGCGTCGACGACCGAGAGGATGGCCGTGCTCGCGCCGATGCCGATGGCGAGGGTCAGGATCGCGACCGCGGCGAATCCGGGCGACCGGGCCAGAAGGCGCAGGCCGTAGCGCAGGTCCTGGCGGAGCCGATCGAGCGAGCTCCAGCCCCACTGGGCGCGCGCGGCCTCCTTGATGAGGGCCTCGTTGCCGAGCTCCCGCCGTGCGGCGGCGGCCGCGGCGGCGGGCGGCTCGCCCCGCGCCTCGCGGTCGGCGGCGGCCATCGCGAGGTGGTCGGCGAGCTCCTCGTCGAGCTCGCGCTCGCGCCGGCGGCGGTCGACGAAGGGCCGGGGGATCTTCATGCGCTCTCGGGAGCCTCCGAAGCGTCGAGCACGCCCGACATCGCCTCCCGGAGGCGGTCCCAGCGCGAACGCTCCTGCGAGAGCTTGCGCCGGCCGGCCGGGGTGAGCCGGTAGACCTTCACGCGCTGACGGTTTTCGGAGACTTTCCACTCGGACGCGACCGAGCCCTCTCGCTCCAGCCGATGGAGCGCCGGGTAGAGGGAACCGGTATCCACCTGGAGCGCGCTGTGGGAGCCGGCCTTGATCGCGGCGGTGATGCCGTAGCCGTGCTGGGGGCCCCAGGTCAGCGTCTGGAGCACGAGGAGATCGAGCGTCCCCTGGAGGAGATCGATCGGGTCCCGATAGCGCTCGCGTTTCTCAACCATGTAGACACTCTACATCTTCAGGGTGGAGTCGGTCTACAGCCTTCATGACGGGAGGTACGCCGGGGACCGCGAGAGGTTTCGCCGCCGCGAAGGAAAGACGGCAGGTCCCGCAGGAAGGCTTCGCGGTTCCGTTTCCAGCGGCCGGGGTAGGCGAAATCGGCGCGGCGCCCGGTGAAGCCCGCCCCGGCGAGCGCCCGCCGGACGTTGGGGGCGATCGACCGGACGACGACGATCACGGCCTCGGGCCGCGCCCGGCGCACGAAGCGGACGAGGCGGGGCTCGCCCTCCCGCCGGGCGCGGCGGCGGGCGGGCGGCCGCAGGCGGTCGACCGGGTCGCGGCACAGGTCGACCAGGTAACAGCCCCGCGCCCGGAACGAATCGAGGAAGCGCGCGCCCCGGCGGGCCGGAAACGCCGCCTCGAACGCCTCGCGGACGGCCCGATAGAGGCCCGAGTCGCCGGCGTAGAAGAAGCGGCCCGAGGCCGGCGGCGCCTCGCCCACGAAGAGGATGCGCACCCGGTCCGGCCGATACCTCCGCCGCAGACGCTCGTTGGCGGCCCCGGGCCTCCGCATCGCGGCCCATTCGATCATGCCCGGTGCCGCGCGACGCCCGTCTTGTCATAACCTCTGTCCCGTGAAACGCCTCGTCGACCTGACGATCGAGGACTTCGCGTCGAGCCCGGTCTGGCGCTACGAGGGCGGCAGCGGCCCGGCGGCGCTGGTTTCCCCGGCGAAGCGCGCGTCGTTGTCGGAGACGGACGACGAGATCTTCCTCGCCGCGACCGAGTTCGATCTCGCCGACGCGACCCGGTACGAGGGCTTCTGCTTTCCGGCCGAGGGCACGAGCGTCGACTACCTTCAGCCGGTCATCCTGACGAAAGCCGGCCACGTCGCCTTCTGGTTCGACGGGTCGGTCTCGGCGGAGAAACTGGCGAAGCAGTGGCGCGCCCTGGGGAAGGAGGCGAAGAGGATCTTCCCGGTCGCGTTCCGCTGCCTCGTCCCGGTCGACGGCCGGACCGTCGGCGGGAAGATCGCGCGGGTGGAGACGTCGCAGGACTTCGCGCCGCCCCCGCCGGCGCCCGGCAACCCGTGGCCTCCCGTTCCGCGGCGGCCCGGGATCGGGACGAGCGAGACGCGCGTCACGCGCCGCCGCCGCGCCGAGATGACGGTCGAGTTCACGCAGGGGGCTCTCCGCGGCACGGGCGTCACGGGCGACATCTCGCGGCGCGGCATGTTCGTGCGGTCGAACCTCGTGCCCGGAACCGGGCCGGTGCTGCGGCTGACCGTCAACCTGCCCGGCGGGCGCAAGCTCGCGCTGACCGGTCGCGTCGTGCGGAGCGTCGAAACGGGCGATCCGGCGACCGCTCCGACGGGCTTCGGACTCCGCCTCGTCGACGACTGGCCGGAATACGACGAGATCTTCGGCAAGCGCCACAAAAAGTAGGGGCGGGGCTTGTCCCCGCCCGGAAGAGCCGGGCGGCCACAAGGGCCGCCCCTACGACCAGAGCCCGGATGTAGCGGCGGGGCGTGATTTATCCCTTTCCCGGCCGACCCTACGCCGGCGCCTCCTCCATCACTCCCTGCGCGGCCTCCCGCGACTCGATCAGGATCTGCTCGAGATCGAGGTCCCGCTGGATGTCGCGCATGACGTCGTCGGAGATGACGTTCTCGTCGCGAAGCCTCAGGAGCGCGTCGCGCTCGGCGGCGATCATGGACAGGCGCATGCGGCGGGAGGCCTCGCTGCGGTGCTCGTCCCGCGCGTGGCGCTCGCCGCGCAGCCGCGCCGCGTAGCGGTGCGAACGGTGCCGGTACTTCTCCTCGAGCGCGGCGAGGGCCTCCTTCGATTCCGCGTCCTCGGCCGGCTGCGCCCGCAGCGCCGCGAGGCCCGCCGCGGAGACGCGCTCGCGGGCCTTGAGCACCTCCTCCTCGGTCGCCGCGTCCGGGCGCAGGCCGAGGCCGCGGATGACCGCCTTGAGCGTCAGGCCCTGGAGGACGAGCGTGACGAAGATGACCGCGAACGTCAGGAACAGGATGAGGTCCCGGCCGGGGAAGGGCGTTCCCGCGGCGACGGACAGCGGCAGCGCGAGGGCGATGACGAGCGAGTCGCCTCCGCGCAGGCCGGCCCAGCCGATGAAGGCCACGGCGCGCCAGGGCGGGTCCTTCTCCTCGCTTCCGAGCCCCCGGAGGACCCGGCGCGTCAGGAAGCTGCCCGGGAAGACCCAGATCATGCGCACCACGATCGCGGCCCCCGAGACGGCCGCCGCGAGGGCGGCGAGCCGGCCGGCCGAATACTCGTGGAGCGCGGCCAGGACGAAGGGCAGCTCGAGGCCGATGAGGATGAAGATCAGGCCCTCGAGAAAGAACGAGAACATCTCCCACATCGCGGTCGACTGGGTGCGGGTCTCCGGCGAGATCAGGCGCGGCGCGCGGCGCCCGAGGTACAAGCCGACGGCCACGACCGCCAGCACGCCCGAGGTGCCCAGCCGCTCGGCCGGGATGTACGCGGCGAAGGGCGTCAGGACGGAGATGGTGTTCTCGACGACGGGCGCCTTGCCGATGCGCCTCCGGATCCACGCGATGCCCGCCCCGACCGCGAGCCCCACGCCGAGGCCTCCGGCCGCGCTCCAGGCGAACCCGACCGCGGCCTCGCCGAGCGAGAAGCCGCCGGCGACGACGGCGGCCACGGCCATCCGGTAGGCCACGAGCGCCGTCGCGTCGTTGACGAGGCCCTCGCCCTCCAGGATCGTGACGATGTCGCGGGCGACGGAGAGCCGCCGCGTCACGGCCGTCACCGCGACCGGGTCGGGCGGCGACACGATCGCGCCCAGCACGAAGGCCGCCCCCCAGCCGATCTCCGGGGCGAGGGCGTGGGCGACGACCGCGACGGCGCCCATCGTCGCGAGCACGAGGCCGACGGCGAGCAGCGAGATCGGGCGCAGGTTCGTCCGGAAGTCCCGCCAGGAGGTGTTGACCGCCGTCCAGTAGAGGAGCGGCGGAACGAACACGAGGAAGATGACCTCGGGCGAGAGGTTCGGCCGGGGAAGCTCCGGGATCGCCGCCAGGATCGCGCCGCCGAGGACGAGCAGCACCGGCGGCGGCACGACGAGCCGGACCGCCAGCAGATTCAGCGCGGCGGTCGCCGCCAGCAGCACGAGGATGAGCTCGAGGGCCTGCACTGGGGGAGAAGTCTAGCGCCGGGCGCGCCGGGCCGCCTCCTGACGTACTCTATCGGCACTTGAACGGTCAGCCGTCCGCCCGGCCGCCCGCGGTGTGCCGCCCCGCCTTCCTCTGGTCGCTCGTCGCGATCGGTGCGCTGCTCCGCGTCTACCAGTTCGCCTGCGACAGGTCGCTCTGGTTCGACGAGCTGTCGCTCGTCAAGAACCTCGTCCACCGCTCCGCGGCGCAGCTCGCGACCGAGCCGCTCGGTTACAAGCAGGTCGCGCCCGTCGGCTTTCTCCTCGCCGAGAAGGCGATCAGCCGCGTTCTCGGCGAAAGCGATCTCGCGCTCCGGTTCCTCCTCCTGCCGGTCGGCCTCGCGGGGCTCGTCCTCTTCCTGCCCCTCGCCCGGCGCGTCCTCGACGGCTACGCGGTCCCGTTCGCCGTCGCCACGTTCGCGATCGGCGCGCCCTTCATCCGGTACTGCGCCGAGGTGAAGCAGTACGGGATCGACATGGCGGCGGTGATCGCGATGTCGCTCCTCGCCCTGCGCCTGCGCGATCCGGATTCGACGACGGGACGGTGCGTCCGCGCGGCGATCGCCGGCGCCGTGCTCGTGTGGTTTTCGCAGGCCGCCGTGTTCGCGCTGGCCGGCCTGGGAGCGGCCCTGCTCCTCGCCTGGCTGATCGACCGGGATCGGCCGACCCGCCGCGCGCTCGTCGTCGCCGTCCCGGTCTGGGCGATCGCTTCCCTCGCCGCGGCCCTCGTGGGCCTGCGCCTCATCGCGCCGGACACGCGGGCGTTCATGGACCGGTTCTGGCGGGCGCGAGGCGGCTTTCCGCCCTGGCCCATCCGAAAGCCCGCGGACCTTCTCTGGCTCTGGGACCGGACGACGCAGCTCTTCGGGGACGACATGGTCCTCCGGTACCTCTGGCCGGCGCTCTACGGAACGGTGGTCGCCGTGGGATTGATCGTCCTCTGGAGGAGAAATCGCGGGAGCGCGCTCGTCGTGCTCGGGCCGTTCGCCGTGGCGGTCGCCGCGGCCGTCGCGCAGCTCTATCCCTTTCGTACGCGGCTCGTGCTGTACGTTCTTCCCGGCCTCGTCCTCGCCCTCGCGCAGGGAGCCGAGTGGCTGCGACGGACGGCCGCCCGCGTCCACCCGGCGCTCGGCGCGGCGTGCATGGTTCTTCTTTTCGTTGCGGGGCCGGCCTGGGCCTTCGTCCGCGTGCCTCCGCCCTACTTCGTCGAGGACTACAAGACCGTGCTCGCCTTCGTGCGCGCGCACCGCCAGACGGGCGACGCCGTCTTCTTCACGCCGATCGCCGGCGAGGCCGTCGAGCGCTACGGTCCCGCGTACGGACTTGCTGCGGGCGACTATCAGGTCGGAAGCTGTTCCGCCGAGGACCGCCGGGTGATGCTCCGCGAGGTCGACCGGTATCGGGGCCGGCCCCGCGTCTGGATCATCGCCTCCGCCGTTCCGCCCTTCCAGCCTCCGCGCGCGAGCGTCGAGAACTACCTTTCCACGATCGGCGTCCGACGCCTGTCGGTCGCCGTGCCCTCCGAAAAGCCGCTGTTCCCCGTCAGCGCGATGCTCTTCGACCTGAACGATCCGTCCAGGCTCGCGGCGGCTTCGGCGGAGACCTTTCCGCTGGAGCCCCCGGGTCCGTGGCCCCTGATCTGCGAACGCGTGGAGCCGCCGCGATAGGCCGACCGGATCAGGAGTGCCGCAGCGCCTCGACCGGCGCGATCCGCGCCGCACGTCTCGCGGGCAGGTAGCTCGCGAGGAGCGCGACGGCGGCGAGCAGCCCCAGGACCGCGGCGAACGTGAGCGGGTCGGCCCAGCCGGTCTCGTAGAGGAGGCGCGTCACGGCGCGGCCGAGGAGGAGCGCGAGCGGCGTGCCGATCGCGAGCCCGGCGAGCACGAGCCGCCCGCCGTCGCGCAGGATGAGCGCGCGGAGGTCTCCGGCGTCGGCGCCGAGGGCGGCGCGGATTCCGAACTCGGCCGTCCGCTGACCGACCACGTAGGACATGACGCCGTAGATCCCGATCGCCGCGAGCAGCAGCGCCAGCGCCGCGAAGAGGAGGAGAAGCGTCGATCCGAAGCGCTCCCGTGCGAGCGACCGTGCGACCCACTGGTCCATGGTCCGGATGTCGGAGAGGGGCTGGTCCTTGTCGATCGACTGGATCGCGCGCTCGATCGCCGGCGCGGCCGCGAGCGGGTCGCCTTCCGTGCGGACCGTCAGCGTCATCCCGTTGTAGACGAGCTGGGGGACGGGGTAGTACGTCATGGGGCGGGGCCCGGTGAGCAGGTCGGCGTGGTGGATGTCGCTGACGATGCCGACGATCTCCATCGGGACGTTCTCGTCCGACATGTCGACCTTGATCTGGCGGCCGAGCGCTTCCCGGCCGGAGAAGTAGTCCCGGGCGAAGGATTCGCTCACGACCACGACGTTGCCCTGCTGGCGCTGCTCGAGATCGGTGAAGAGGCGGCCGCGCAGCAGCCGGATGCCCATGACGCCGAAGTAGCCGTTGTCGCAGACGCGGACCTCGGTGCCGGGCTCCTGGCCCCGGGGCGGAGCGGGATCGCCGACGATGACGAGGTCCGTGGCGGCGCCGAGCCCCGCGAACGGCAGGAAGCTGACCGCGCCCGCGGCGCGGACGCCGGGCAGGGCGCGGATGCGGTCGAGGGCCTGCGCGTAGAACCGCATGACCTCCGGGTCTTCCTTGTAGCGGGCCGTCGGCAGGTTGACGCGGGCGGTCAGGATGCCCTCGCGCGCGAAGCCCGGGTCGACGCGGCCGAGCGTGCGCAGGCTCTTCCGCATGAGGCCGGCGCCGGCGAGGAGCACGACGGCGAGCGCGATCTCCGAGACCACGAAGACCTTGCGGAGACGCCGGGTCCGCGCGCCCGCGCCGCCCTGGCGCGCGCCCTCCCGGAGGGATTCCTGGACGTCGGTGCGCGAGCCGGCGAAGGCCGGGGCGAGGCCGCAGATCGCGGCCGTCAGGACCGACACGAGGCCGGTGAAGCCGAGGACGGGGGCGCTCAGGCGCACGCGGCCGAGGGCAGTCAGTTCCGCCGGGGAGAGGGCGACGAGGAGCTGGACCCCCCAGCGCGCGAGCAGCAGGCCGAAGGCCCCGCCGAGAAGGGCGAGCAGCAGGTTCTCCGCCATGAGCTGCCACAGGACGCGCGCGCGCGAGGCGCCGAGCGCCGTCCGGATGGCGAGCTCCCGGACCCGCGAGGTCCCGCGCGCGAGCAGCAGGCTCGCCACGTTGGCGCACGCGACGAGGAGCACGAAGGCGACGGCGCCGAAGAGGACCAGCAGGATCGGCCGCATCGGCCCGGCGATCTCCCGGTGGATCGGCACGAGCTCGACCGTCCATCCCGTGTCGTGGTCCGGAAACTCCGCGACGAGGCCGGCGGCGATCGCCTTCATCTGCGCCCGGGCCTCCTCCAGGGACTTTCCCGGGGCCAGCCGCGCCACCGCGCTCATGTACCGGCCGTGGGGCTGTCGGTGCTTCGCCGTGAACGCCAGCGGCTCCCAGAGCTCCGCGGGCTTGCCGACGAGCGAGCCGCTCTTGAAGAACAGGCCGAAGCGCGGAGGCATGACGCCGATCACCGTGAAGGGCCGGCCGTTCAACTGGATGGTCCGTCCGACGATTCCCGGGTCGGCCCCGAAACGCCGCTGCCAGAGGCCGTGGCTCAGGACGGTCACGGAGTCGTGGCCCTCGGTCCCCTCGTCGGGCGCGAACGTCCGGCCGACCAGCGGGGCGGCGCCGAGCGTCGAGAAGAAGTTCGAGTTCACCGCCATCGCGACGAGCTCCTCGGGCGCTTCCCGTCCGGTCAGGGCCGCGCGAAAGTCGACGAAGGCCGCCATGGATTCGAAGACGTTCGAGCGCTCCTGCCAGCGGATGAAGTTCGAGGGCGAGATGACGTTCGAGCGGCCGGGCCGCTGGTCGTTCTCCTCCCACACGGCGACGAGCCGCTCGGGCGCGCGGAAGGGAAGCGGCTCGATCATCACGGCGTGAACGAGCGTGAAGATGGCGGTGTTGGCCCCGATGCCGAGGGCGAGGGTCGCGATCGTGACGGCCGTGAAGCCCGGGCTCTTGCGGAGCGAGCGCGCCGCGAAGCGCAGGTCCCGCAGGGCCGTCTCCAGGAAGGGGACCCGGCGCCGGTCGCGCAGGCTCTCCTTGGTCGCCTCGAGGCCGCCGAGCTTCAGCGCCGCCGCGCGGCGCGCCTCGTCCGGCGTCATGCCGGCCCGGAGGTTGTCCTCGGTGTGCATCTGGAGGTGCGCCTCGAGCTCTTCGGCGAGCTCCCGCTCCTGGCGGGACCGGCCGAAGACCCCCGCCAGTCGCATGAAGAACGCCCGGACGGCCCTCACGCGCGCTCCCCGGCCGGCGCCAGGAACCGCGCCAGGATCGCGGTCGTGCGCTCCCACTCGCGCGTTTCGAGCTCGGCCTGGCGGCGGCCGGCGCGCGTCAGCCGGTAGTACTTGGCCCGCCGGTTGTTGTCCGAGACGCCCCACTCGGAGGCGACGAAGCCCTCCTGCTCGAGCTTCAAGAGCGCGGGGTAGAGCGTCCCGTAGTTGACCGACAGCCGGTCGCCGCTCGTCTGCTCGATCCGGCGGGCGATGCCGTAGCCGTGGAGCGGGCCGAGCGTCTGGAGGGTCTTCAGGACCATCAGCGCCAGCGTTCCCTGCCAGACGTCCTGCTTTTCGGTCATGGTCGAGCGGCCCCTCTCCTATGGGATGACAATATCTCTAGACGTATGGGCAAGCCATAGGTTGCGCCGGATCGGATATCTTTTCGAGAAATCCCGGAACCGGACGGCTCGAGCGCGAGGAGGCTTTCATGACGAAACCACGCTTTTCCTGCGTCCTGGCCCTTGCCCTGGCCGCCCTCGTCGGGCCGATCGCCTGCGGAAAACCGGGGGGCCCGGTCCGTCCGCCCGCTCCCGCGGCCCGCGTGGCTCCGGCCGAGCCGACTCCCGTGCCCTACGCGTACCCGCCCCCCGTGAAAGGGCACCTCGACGACGCCAACACCGGCAACTTCGACCTCGTCGACGGCATCGCCTATCCCGCGAGGAGCGGTGCGGGTACCGTCGTGTACGTGACGAGCAAGCCGATCGCATCGCCCGTCCTCGCGGGCTCTCCCTGCCCGATGACCCTCGCGCGGGCGCTGACTTCGATCCGCGACGCCGGCTGGGTCGAGGTGACGCTCGACCCGAAAGGGAAGTCGAAATTCTTCACGCGGGGGACGGCGTTCGGCGGCACCGGGCGCGAGGAGGAGGTCGGAGGACGTCACTGGATCAGCCGGCTCGACCTCGCCGCCGGCCGGGCCAGGGGAACGGTCAAGCACAAGGAGCACGGGGAATTCGAGTTCGACCTGCCGGTCCTGAGCCCGAAGGTCCGCGAAGTCAGCGAAAGCGATCGCATGGACGGCGTCCGGGGCGATCCCGACGGCGCCTCGCCGACCGAGGCGCAGCTGACGACCGCCTACGACGCCCTGCGGGCCGCGGCCGCGAAGAAGGACCTCAAGGCGCTCCTCGCGGCGGAGGGCTTCGAGGGCGCCCAGGTCGCGGCGATCCGGGGTCTCGAAGGGATCGGCGGCGACTTCGCCGTCTACGCCGACCGCTTTCTGTCGCCGGGCACGCCGACCCCGGACGAGTTCCAGTCCCGCCCGGGCCTCGGCGCGGTGCGCAGCGAGGGCGTCAACGCCAAGGGCGCGAAGTTCATCAACTACTACTGGTTCACGCCCTGCGGCGAGACGCTCGTTCTCGTCGCGATCTCGGAGAACCCGCAGTAGGCGCCCGCCGCCGGACGCCTACTTCCGGTACTTCCAGTTCCGCGGCTTTCCCTCGGCGATCCACGCGACCGCGGTGGCGAGACGCCGGGCGCGCGTGGCGTCGGTCTTCGCTTCGAGAATCCACTCGGAGTACTCGCGCTGCTGGCTCGGGGAGAAGGCCTTGAACTTCGCCGCGGCCCCGGCCTTCGTCTTCAGCGCGGCCGTCAGCTCCTTCGGCACGGGCAGCGGCGCCTTCTTCTTGCGGATGGGCCCGACCTTCCGGCCGGTCTCGTTCAGGCGCGCGGCCTGGCGCACGTAGCCGACGAGGACCTTCTTCGCCGGAAGGTCCGAGACGGCCGTGACGCAGCCGAACTGGCCCATCGCGCCTTTCTGGCCCGGAATGTCGAGCGCGCGGTTCCAGAACCCGAGGGCGCAGTGGGCCTTGAACGCCGCCATGCCGCAGAGCACGCCCTCGTGCTCGAAGTGCGGCATGCCCCACTTGATCGTCTCGACGACGTCGGGACAGCCCTCGTGCACCGTCGCGCGGATGTGCCGGAGGATCGGCTGCGCGAACGGCTGCGCCTTCGCGATGTACGCATCGATACGCGGATCTTTCTTCGCCATGACCCGAATCCTATGGAATCGGGTCCCGAATTTTCGGATTTTTCTTGGGCCCGTCCGGAGACCGAGGCCCGCGCGACGGGGAAGGGAAGATCACCGGCTTCGCCCGGCGGCGCGAGGCGTGGGACCTCGTCTGGAAGGGGGCGGTCCGGCGCCGAAGTCCTGAGCCCGGGGCTCAGAGATAGCGTTCGCGAACCAGGTTGCGGTGATGGATGTCGTGGCCGAGGATCGTGTAGGCCAGAGCGCGGACGCTGACCCGTCCGCCCCCGGCGATCCCGCTCCTCGACCAGGCCGGCGGCGGGAGGTTGCGGAAGAAGGCGATCGTCGCCCGGCGCACGTCGTCGTACTCCTGCCGGATCGACGGCCACGAGCGAAGGTCCGCCGCCGAGGGCCCGACCCATTCGTCGGGCTCGAAGCCTTCCACGGCGGCTTCGTCGGCGCGCGCAAAGCGCAGGGCGCGATAGGCGAAGACGCGCTCGCTGTCGAGCAGGTGGATCCACGCCTCGCGGATGCTCCACTTGGCGGGGTCGTACCGGTGGAGCGACTTCTCCTCCGAGATCGCGTCGAGCAGCGCGCGTGTCGCGCGGGTCTCGGAGTCGAACGCCGCGAAGATGTCTTCGCCGGGAACCAGCGAGATGTATCTCTCGAGGTACGGGACGTGCTCCGAGGGCTCGGGTCGGCCGATCACGGGCGGATCCTAGCGCCTTCGCCGGGCGACCGGTCGCCGGCGGCGGCGCCCGACGGTCGGGTCAACTTCGCGGGCGGCCCTTCGTAGAACCCTGTACGGGTTTTTCGCCTCCTCGACCGCTCCGGGCGCCGGACGGTCGAGCGCAGCGCCCGTTCGGCTTTCTCCGGGCCGAAATGGCGCATGGATGGAGGAAAATTGGCCGGGTTTCGGAGGGGCGTGGGGTGTGTAACCTTTTGCGGAAACCGGTGTTATTGTTTTCTCTGGTTTTACCTGTCGGCGGTGGGGGGCGTGGGGCATCGACGCCCTCCGGTCGCGAAAAGGCGCCGGCTCCGCGTCGATTTGAGCTCCCCCCGTTCGTCGTCATTTCATGAGCTATTGTGCGTGACCCCGAAGGCGCCGCGGGGCCCCTCTTTTTCGCTTCCGACTGGAATCCCGCGAGCGGAAAGGGGCTTATTTAAGGGTTGGAGCGGCACGTCCGGGGCCGTCTTCTCAAGCTCCCGGTCGGTGGGTAAGAAGCTGGAGGTTTGGTTTTCATGAAGAAGCGGATGTTCCTGGTGCTCGTTGCCATCGCCATCTTCGTCTTCACGATCGGAATGGTGAAGTACGGGCAGATCAAGAAGGGCATGGCGCAGCAGGCGGCCTTCAAGATGCCGCCCGAAGCGGTGACGACCGTCGTGGCGAAGCCCACGGAGTGGCCGGCAATGCAAGCGGCGATCGGATCGGTCGAAGCCGTGCACGGCGTGGTCGTCAGCGCCGACCTGCCCGGGGTCGTCGAGAAGATTTCCTTCGAGTCCGGCAAGACCGTCCGGGCGGGCGACCTGCTCGTCCAGCTCGACACCCGGCAGGAGCAGGCGCAGCTGGCCGCCGCCGAGGCGCAGGCCAAGCTCACCAGGTCAACCTCGATCGATTGACGGGCCTCCGGCAGAAGGGCATCGCCGCGCAGGCCGAGTGGGACAGCGCGGATGCGGCGCAATCGTCGGCGCAGGCGCGGATCGGAGAGATCCGGGCGACGATCGCCCGCAAGACCATCCGCGCTCCCTTCACGGGAGTGCTCGGCATCCGGCAGGTGAACCTCGGCCAGTACCTCCAGAGCGGCAGCCCGATCGTCCCGCTCCAGTCTCTGGATCCGATCTACGTCAACTTCTCGGTGCCGCAGCAGGACGCGGCCGGCATGAAGAACGGCTCCGTCGTGAAGGTCCTGGCCGAGGGCTCCGGCGGTCGAGGCGACCGGCAAGATCACCGCGACCAATTCGCTGATCGACCCCGCCACGCGCAACGTCCAGATCCAGGCGACGCTTCGCCAACCCGGACGGCCGGCTGAAGCCCGGGATGTTCGTCAGCACGAGCGTGGTGCCTCGGGACGGCGATCCACGGTGATCCCGCTTCCGGCGTCGGCGATCAACTACGCGCCGTACGGCGACTCCGTGTACATCGTGGCGGAGCTCAAGGATCCGAAGGGCCAGACCTACAAGGGCGTTCGCCAGCAGTTCGTGAAGCTCGGACCGGGCCGCGGGGACCAGATCGCGGTCATCTCGGGGATCAAGCCCGGCGAAGAGGTCGTGACCTCGGGCGTCTTCAAGCTCCGCCAGGGGGCGGCGGTCCAGGTCAACAACGAGACCGTCCCGTCGAACAGCACGGCGCCCAAGCCCGAGGACAGCTAAATGAAGCTCACGGACCTCTTCGTACGGCGGCCGGTCCTCGCGATCGTCGTCAACCTGGTCATTCTCATCGCCGGGTTGCAGGCGATCCGCACGCTGTCGGTCCGCCAGTACCCGCGCAGCGACATCTCGGTCGTCAAGGTCACGACGGCGTACGTCGGGGCCAACGCGGACCTCGTCCGCGGATTCATCACGACGCCGCTCGAGCGCGTGATCGCCAGCGCCGACGGCATCGACTACATCGAGTCGTCGAGCGCGCAGGGCGTCTCGACGATCACGGTCCACCTCAAGCTCAACTACGACACCAACGCGGCCCTGACGCAGGTGCAGGCCAAGGTGGCGCAGGTGCGCAACGACCTGCCGCCCGAGGCGGAGGCGCCGATCATCGAGCTGGCGACGGCGGACACCGAGTTCGCCGCCATGTACATCGGCTTCTCGTCGGACGCGCTCGACCAGAACCAGATCACCGACTACCTGGTCCGCGTCGTCCAGCCCAAGCTCACGGCCGTGTCGGGCGTGCAGCGCGCCGACATTCTCGGCAGCCGCACCTTCGCGATGCGCGTGTGGCTGAAGCCCGAGAAGATGGCCGCCCTCGGCATCGCCCCGGCCGACGTGCGCACCGCGCTCTCCGAGAACAACTATCTCTCCGCGATCGGCCAGACCAAGGGGTCGATGACGTCGGTCAACCTCGTGGCGAACACCGACCTGAAGACGGCGGCGGAGTTCCGGCAGCTCGTCGTCAAGGAGAAGGACGGCGTCGTCGTCCGCCTCGGCGAGATCGCCGACGTCGTGCTCGGGGCCGAGAACTACGACTCGGACGTCAAGTTCAACGGCCAGACGGCGACGTTCATGGGCATCTGGGTCCTTCCGACGGCCAACTCGCTCGACGTCATCAAGCGCGTGCGCGCCGAGCTCCCGGACATCCAGGCGCAGCTGCCGGTCGGCATGAAGGTCGGCATCCCGTACGACTCGACCGAGTACATCCAGGACGCCATCGACGAGGTGCTTTCGACCCTGACGGAGACGCTGCTCATCGTCATCGTCGTCATCTTCCTCTTCCTGGGCTCGTTCCGCGCCGTGCTGATCCCGATCGTGGCCATCCCCATCTCGCTCGTCGGCGCCGTGTTCCTGATGCTGACCTTCGGGTTCACGATCAACCTCCTGACGCTTCTCGCGATCGTGCTCTCGGTCGGCCTCGTCGTCGACGACGCCATCGTCATGGTGGAGAACGTCGAGCGGCACCTCCAGCTCGGCGAGAAGCCGTTCGAGGCGGCGCTCAAGGCGGCGCGGGAGCTCGTCGGACCGATCATCGCCATGACGATCACGCTCGCGGCCGTGTACGCGCCGATCGGCATCCAGGGCGGCCTCACGGGCGCCCTCTTCCGCGAGTTCGCGTTCACGCTGGCCGGCGCCGTCGTCGTGTCGGGCGTCGTGGCGCTGACGCTCTCGCCGATGATGTCCTCGAAGATGCTCCGCAGCGGCGACTCCGAGCGGGGCTTCGCGGGCTGGATCAACCGGCAGTTCGAGAAGGTCCGGTCGAGGTACGGACGGATGCTCATCGGCAGTCTCAAGTACCGGCCGGTCGTGTTCGTGATCTGGGTCGCCGTCGTCCTGCTCATCTTCCCGTTCTACATGTTCTCGGCCAAGGAGCTCGCGCCGACGGAAGACCAGGCGGTCGTCTTCGGCGTGATCCAGGCGGCCCCCAACGCCACCCTCGACCAGACGAACCTGTTCGCGGAGAAGGTCTACGGGGTCTACAACTCCTTCCCCGAGAAGAAGGCCGTCTTCCAGATCGTCTCGCCGACGGGCGGCTTCGGCGGCATGGTCACCAAGCCCTGGAGCGAGCGCAAGAAGAGCACGCAGCAGCTCCAGGTCGAGGCGAGCATGGGCCTGTCCAAGATCCCCGGCATCCGCGTGATCTCGCTGGTGCCGCCCGCGCTGCCGGGCGGCGGCAGCTTTCCGGTCGACTTCGTCATCGCTTCGACGGCGGAGCCCGAGCGGCTGACGGAATTCGCCAATCAGCTCGTCGGCAAGGCCTTCCAGAGCGGCATCTTCATGTTCGCGGATTCGGACCTCAAGTTCGACCAGCCGCAGGCCGAAGTGGTCTTCGACCGCGACAAGCTGCGCGCGCAGGGCGTCGACCTCGGGCAGGTCGGCCGCGACCTCTCGACGATGCTCGGCGGCAACTACGTCAACCGGTTCTCGATCCAGGGCCGCAGCTACAAGGTCATCCCGCAGATCAAGCGCGCCGAGCGGCTCAACTCGGATCAGCTGTCCGACATCTACGTGACCGGCGCCGGCGGCAAGCTGGTGCCGCTCTCGACGTTCGCCACGGTCAAGACGTCGACGCAGCCGCGCGACCTGAAGCGCTTCCAGCAGTTGAACGCCGTCCGGATCCAGGGCGTCATCCCGCCGGGCGTTCCGCTCGACGGCGCCCTCAAGGTCCTCGAGACGGAGGCGGCGAAGATCCTGCCGAAGGGCTTCACGGTCGACTACGCCGGCGAGTCGCGCCAGCTGCGGACGGAAGGAAGCAAGTTCCTCTTCACGTTCCTGCTGTCGGCGATCCTGATCTACCTCGTGCTCGCCGCGCAGTTCGAGAGCTTCCGCGACCCGTTCATCATCCTCGCGGGCTCGGTGCCGCTGGCCCTGTCGGGCGCGCTGCTCTTCTCGTTCCTCGGGCTGACGACGCTCAACATCTACAGCCAGGTCGGCCTGATCACCCTCGTCGGCCTCATCGCCAAGAACGGAATCCTGATCGTCGAGTTCGCCAACAAGCTCCAGGAGACCGGGATCGGCAAGCTCCAGGCGGTCGTCGAGGCGGCCCAGACGCGGCTGCGGCCGGTCCTCATGACGACGGCCGCGACGGTCATGGGCCACATGCCGCTCGTTTTCGCGACGGGCCCGGGCGCGGGCGCCCGAAACAGCATCGGCATCATGCTCGTCACCGGCATGATCATCGGCACCGCCTTCACGCTCTTCGTCGTGCCGTCGATCTACGTCCTCGTGGCCAAGACGCACCGCGCGGTCGGAGAAAAGGCCGAGCCTTCCCGCCCGGCGAAGGTCCCGGAGCTCGAGGAAGCCGCCGTCTGACAGCCTGGGGTCAGCCCTGAAGTTCTGAAGTATTCGAAAATTCAGTTTTTCAGGGCTGGCCCCAAAGCGCCCCAAAGCGCCGGCCGCGACACGGATATCCTCCCAGGAAAGCGGGAGGATCCGATGTCCCTGCGGCGTCGCGTTCTGGCAGCGGGCCTGGCGGGCTTCGTCGTCCTCGCGGGAGCGGGACGGACCGCCACGAACAAGCCGGTGCTCCACGGGAAGCACTGGCTCGCCATCACCGGCAAGCCCCTCGCGGCGACGGCCGGCGCGATGACCTTCCAGAAGGGCGGCAACGCGGTCGACGCCGCCTGCGCGATGCTCGCCGCCACGACGACCATGTTCGACACGCTCGCCTGGGGCGGCGAGACCCAGGCGCTGATCTTCGACCCCCGGAGCGGCAAGGTCGTCGCGGTCAACGCCCTCGGCGTCGCCCCGACCGGAGCGACGCCGGCGTTTTTCCGGGGCCGCGGCATGGCCTATCCGCCCGAGTACGGACCGCTCGCCGCGGTCACGCCCGGAACGCCCGGCGGCCTCATGCTCATGCTCGCGGAGTACGGAAAGCTCTCCCTCGCGCAGGTCCTCGCCCCGGCGCTCCAGATGGCGGAGGGCTACCCGATCGAAGGCCAGCTCGCCGACGGAATCGAGCGCGAGAAGGCGCGGATCGCCGAGTGGCCATACTCGAAGAAGCTCTTCCTGACGCACCCCGGCGAGGCGCGCGAGGCCCCGCGGGCGGGAGAGATGTTCCGCCAGCCGGACCTTCACGCGACCCTTTCGAAGCTCGTCGAGACGGAATCGGCCGCCCTCGCCGCGGGCCGCAGCCGCCGCGACGCCATCCTCGCGGCCTACGACCGCTTCTACCGCGGCGACATCGCCGCGGAGTTCGTGCGCGGCGCGCGGGAGCAGGGCGGGCTCATCACTCTCGAGGACCTCGCGCGGTGGAAGCCGCGGTTCGAGGAGCCGGTCCGGACCAACTACCGAGGAATCGACGTCTACAAGCTCGACGCCTGGACGCAGGGGCCCGCGATGCTCCAGGCGCTGAACCTCCTCGAGCCGATGGACCTGCGCGCGATGGGGTACAACAGCGCGCGCTACATCCACGCGCTCTACCAGGTCATGAACCTCGCCTTTGCCGACCGCGACTTCTACTACGGCGACCCGGACTTCCCGCCCGCCGAGCCGCGGCGCGGCCTCCTGTCGAAGCCGTACGCGGCGGAGCGCGCGCGCGGGATCGACTGGACCCGCAACGACGCCGCCGCGAAGCCGGGCGACCCGTACCCGTTCCAGGGCGAGAAGAATCCGTACCTCGAGGACCTCGCGAAATGGCGGAACGATTCGACCGGCAAGCCCGGCGCCGCGGCCGATCGCTCGGCCCGGGCCCGTGCGTTCGAGGAGGGGTTCCACGCCGGCACGACCTCGATCGAGGCGGCCGACGAGGAGGGCTGGGTCGTGTCGGTGACACCGTCGGGCGGCTGGAACCCGGTCTGCATCGCGGGACGGACGGGGATCGGGATGAGCCAGCGCATGCAGAGCTTCGTCCTCGATCCGGCCGAGAACCCGTACAACGTGCTCGAGCCCGGCAAGCGGCCGCGCGTGACGCTGACTCCGGGGATGGCCCTGAAGGACGGAAAGCCCTACCTCGCGTTCGCCGTGCAGGGAGGCGACTCGCAGGACCAGAACCTGCTGCAGTTCTTTCTGAACGTCGTCGAGTTCGGAATGAACGTCCAGGAGGCGGTCGAGGCGCCGAACATCGAAAGCTTCCAGATGCGGAGCTCGTTCGGAGCGCACGAGTCGCGGCCCGGCCGGCTGACGATCAACGAGGCGGTCCCGGCCTGGGTGCGGGCCGAGCTCAAGAGCATGGGCTACGCGATCCGGACCGAGGCGAAGACCTCCGGGCCGATCAACGCCATCTTCTTCGACCGCGAGCACGGCACGATGTGGGGAGGATCGAGCGACTACGGCGAGGACTACGGGATCGGCTGGTAGGCGCGGGGAGGGGAACCCCGCCCCCTCCGGGTCGCGGAGGAAGCGGGGGCAGGTGAGGGGGCCTTCCCGCACCTACTTACTTATTGTCGCGAGACCGCCTTTTTTCCGCCGGCGGAGCCGATTTATTTTTTCGGGGACGGGCAGGTCGGGGGCCAGGGCTCGGCGGGGCCCTCGCGGAGGACGAAGAACTCGCCCGAGGCGGGGCCGCGGGTGTCGCGCGCGAAGAGGAGCGTCCGGCCGCTCGGGGAGAAGACGGCGCCGATCTCCGTGCCGTTCACGTTGACCTCCGGCGGCAGCTTGACCCTGGGCGCCCAGCCGCCGTCCTTCGTCCGCTTCGACTCGTAGAGGCCGCCGTCGGCCATGATGATCAACCGCGAGCCGTCCGGAGATGGGAGCGGCTCGAACTCGTCGGCGGAGGTGTTGATCCCGGGGCCCAGGTTCTCGACGACCCAGCGGCCGCCGCTTTCCTGACGTGCCCGCCAGATGTCGTTGCCGCCGAGGCCGCCCGGGCGCTTCGAGCCGAAGTAGAGCCAGCCGTCCGGTGCCGGCCGCGGGAACCACTCGGCCCCGGTGGAGTTGACCGGCTCGGGCAGCCGGACCGGCACGCCCCAGACGCCGGCGGAGTCCCGGTCGACCCGCCAGATGTCGAGGTCCTTTCGCTTGACGCCGTCGGTCGAGCGGGAGGAGATGAAGTACAGGGTGCGGCCGTCCGCCGTGAAGTACGGGTCGGCCTCGAGGCCGTCGCCCGCGAACGCCGGCGGCGCCGGCGCCGACCAGCCCTTTGGCCCGCAGCGGCTGACGAAGATCCGCCAGCCCTCGAAGCTGGGGGAGCTGCGCACGAAGTAGAAGTCGCCCGTGAGCGGGTCGAACGCCGCGTGGGACTCGAACTGCGGGCTCGAGACCCCCGCCGGGACCCACGGCTCGACGCCGGCGCGGAGCGCCGCCGCCAGCGCGAACGCGGCCAGACCGAGCAGGAGGCGGGCCTTCACTTCGTTTCCTCGTTACGTACCGATCCTCCAAATGTTATCGGGCGGCCCGAGACGTCGAAAACTTGGATGCCGCGAGCCGAAGCGACGATCCCGCCGCGTCGTGAGTGGAGCGCGGGCCCGATGCCCTTGGGATAGGCCAGGCGACCGCCTGCCAGGCGGCGACCATGGGCCGCGGTCAGGCTCCCTACGGCTCCAGCTTCGCGTCGAGCGTGATCTTCGCCTTCAGGAGCTTGGAGATCGGGCAGTTGGCCTCGGCGCTCCGGGCCGCGGCCATGAAGGCTTCCTGCGAAGCGCCCGGGACCTTCGCGGTCAGCTCGAGGTGCGACGCGGTGACGGAGAACCCCGAGTCGCCCTTCTCGAGCGTCACGGTCGCCGTCGTCCGCAGGCTCTCCGCCGTCAGGTTGGCCTTGCCGAGCTCGGCCGAGAGGGCCATGGTGAAGCAGCCGGCGTGCGCCGCCGCGACGAGCTCCTCCGGGTTGGTGCCTTTTTCGTTCTCGAAGCGGGTCGTGAAGGAGTAGCGGCTCTCCGAAAGAACGCCGCTCTCCGTCGAGAGCGTGCCCTTGCCCGTCTTCAGATCTCCCCGCCACTGGGCCGTCGCTTGACGTTTCATCGATCCTCCTGTCTCCCCGAGACTACTTCACGCGGCCTCCGTCGGGAACCGGGATCGGTCACGCCCCGGCCTAATCGATGCTCTCGCCCTTCTCGAGCTTCTGGATGAGGCCCTGGAGGTTCTTCTTGTTGGCGTCGTCCGGGGCCTGGGCCAGCGCGAGCTTCGCCTCGGCGAGCGCCTTCTTCGTGTCGCCCGTCGCCGCGTAGGCGCGCATCAACCCGGAGCGGACGGGCCACTCGTTCGGATACCGCTTCGCGTTCAACTGGTAGAGCTTGACTGCCTGGTCCTTCTTTCCCTCGCGCTGGAGGGCGCGGGCGGCCTGGTGGATCTGCACCGGGCCGGCGGTGCGATGGCTGACCGCCCTGTCGAAGGTCTTCGCCGCGTCGTCCGCCCGGCCGTTGGCGGCCTGCAGCTTCGAGAGGGTCATCAGCGTGACGAAATTCTCCTCTCCGCCGGAATACGGGTCCGAGACCGCGCGCTGCGCCCAGACGAGCGCCTCGGGCAGATTGACCTTGTTGTCGGCGCAGAACTCCGCGGCCTGCTGCCAGCTCTGCCAGGCGAAGCCGGCCCAGCCGCGCAGGTCCGTCCGCATCTGGTCGGCCCAGAGGGCGTTGACGTCCTCGACCTCGATCGTCAGCGGCACCTGGAGGTCCTCCCAGCGCAGAGCCAGCGTCGCCTTCGACGGCTCGCGGGTCGGGAACTCGTAGGTCAGCCACTCGTGATACTCGCTCTTGCCGGCCTTGGTCGTGACGCGCAGCGCGTCGTTCCTGGGGTCGTACCAGTAACTTCCCCAGGAAGCCGCGTCCTTCGAGAAGATCACGGTCCACTCGTCCTGGCCCGGGATGAAATGCAGGCCGTAGGTCCCGGCCGGGAGCTTCTGGCCCTGAACGCGGACTTCGTGGGTCGTCGTGAAGTTGGTGTTCTCGTTGGCGCCGCCGCGCCAGGGACAGCTCGTGCAGCCGTTGAAGCCGAGGTCCGACATTCCCCAGGGAACGAGATCGCCCCAGATCTTTCCGCGCCGGTCGTTCTTCCCGCGCACGACCCTCGGGCTCGAGTAGTCGATCGTGACGCGAACGGGACCGATCGTCTGCATGACCGAGGCCTGGGGGTTGTCGCCGTTGGGCGGAAAGGTCAGGCCCTGGGCGCCGAAGAGGGCGGCCGGGGCGGCGAGGGCCGAAGCGACGAGCAGGGAGCCGAGGCGGGAGCGTCGGGACATGATCTCTCCTCCGGGGCCGCACGGGCGCCGGCGGCACCGGAGTCTGATACGCGCGGCCCCGGCCAGTGTTTTGCGGCTCCGGCCGGCCGGGCCGGGCTCGCCCGGCTCCCTAGGGCTTCGCCTTCACCCCGGCCGGCCGTCCCGAGCCGCCCAGCCCGCGCTCCTCGATGAGCGGCGCGACCTCGGGATCGCGGCCCCGGAACGCGCGGTACATCGCGGCCGCGTCTTCGCTGCCGCCACGCGAGAGGATCAGCTTGCGGAACCGGTCCCCGTTGGCGCGCGTCATCCCGCCGTTTTCCCGGAACCAGTAATACGCGTCGTCGTCGAGGACCTCCGACCAGAGGTACGCGTAGTAGCCCGCCGCGTAGCTCGAGGACCAGATGTGGGAGAAGTACGTCGTGCGGTAGCGGGGCGGCACCTCGGGGAGCGCCACCTTCAGGCGCTCGAGCGTGGCCTTCTCGAAGGCGTTGACGTCCTGCGGCGTCGCGCCGGCGGGCACCGAGTGCCACGCCATGTCGAGGAGGGCCGACGCCAGGTACTCCGTGGTGAGGTAACCCTGGTTGAAGGTCCGGGTCTTTTTGATCTTCTCGACGAGCGGCGCCGGCATCGGCTCGCCCGTCTTCCAGTGCTTCGCGTAGTGGGCGAAGACGGCCGGCTCCCAGGCCCAGTGCTCGTTGAACTGGGAGGGGAACTCGACGAAGTCCCGGGGCGTGTTGCCGAGGGTCGGGTACTCGACGTTCTGGAACATGCCGTGGAGGGCGTGCCCGAACTCGTGGAAGAGCGTGTCGACGTCGGTCGAGGAGATGAGGGCCGGCTCGCCCGCGGCCGGCTTGGTGAAGTTGGTGTTGTTCGTGATCGCGGGCTTCCAGCCGAGCAGCCGGCTCTGGTCGACGAAGCTGTCGCACCACGCGCCTCCGCGCTTGGAAGGGCGCGCGAAATAGTCGCCGTAGTAGAGGGCGAGGGAGCTCCCGTCGGCGTCGAAGACCTCCCACACGCGGACGTCGGGATGGTAGACGGGGATGTCCTTGCGCTGCTTGAACGTGATCCCGTACATGGCGTTGGCCGCGAAGAAGACGCCGTCCTGGAGCACCCGGTCGAGGTCGAAGTACGGCCGCACCTGCGACTCGTCGAAGTCGTAGGCGGCCTTGCGGACCTTCTCGGCGTAGTAGTCCCAGTCGGCCGCGGTCAGCGCGAAGCCGCCCTTCGCGGCGTCGATCTGCTTCTGGATCTCCGCGGCCTCGCCGCGCGCCTTCGCCGTCGCCGCGGGAACGAGGCCGTTCATCAGCTTCTCGGCGTCGGCCGGCGTCTTCGCCATCTGGTCGTCGAGGACGTAGCTGGCGTAGTCGGGGAACCCGAGGAGCTTCGCCTTCTCCGCCCGCAGCCCGGCGAGGCGGAGCACGACGTCCTTGGTGTCGTTGGCGCCGCCGTGGTCGCCGCGGGCGATCGACGCCCGGAGGATCCTCTCGCGCAGGGCCCGGTCCTCGAGCGAGCCGAGCGAGGGCTGCTGCGTGGTGTTTCGGAGCGGGAGCACCCAACGGTTCGAGAGCTTCTTGTCCTTCGCCGCCGCCGCGGCCGAGGCGAGGTCGCCCTCGGAGAGGCCCGCGAGCTCGGCCTTCTTCTCGACCACGACGGCCGAGGCGTTGGTGTCGGCGAAGAGCTTCTGCTGGAACTTCGTGCTGAGGTCCGCGATCTCGGCGTTGATCTTCATCAGCGCGGCCTGGTCGGCGGGCTTCAGCGCGGCGCCGGAGCGGACGAAGGCGAGGCGGTACCGCTCGACGAGGTACTTCGCCTCCGGGGCGAGGCCGAGGGAATCGCGCCCGTCGAAGACGGCCTGGACGCGGGCATAGAGCTTCGGGTTGAGGTAGATCGCGTCGTTGTGGGCCGAGAGCTTCGGCGCGAGCGCCGCCTTGGCCTTCTGGAGGGTGTCGTTCGTGTTGGCTTCGTCGACGTTGGAGAAGACCTTGGAGGCCCGCGAGAGGAGCTCGCCGGAGCGCTCCATCGCCTCGATGGTGTTCGCGAACGTCGGCGGCGCGGGGTCGTCGGCGATCCGGGCGATCTCCGCGAGCTGTTCCTTCATGCCCGCCTCGATCGCCGGCTGATAGTCGGTGTCCTTGATGCGGTCGAAGGGGGGCGCCTGGAAGGGCAGCACGCTGCGCGCCATGAGCGGGTTCGGGTCCGGCACCGGGGCGGGGGCCGTCTGCGGCACGGCCGCGGCGCAGATGAAGAAGAAGGCGGCGAGCAGGGCGTAGAAACCGGAGCGGCGTGGCGTCATGGCTCTGTATCCTTTTGTCACAGCGATTCGCCGTTCGAGAAAACGACGAACGTCCAGCAATTCGGGGCCGGAGGATATTCCAGAAGGGTCCGCTCAGCGCGGAGGCAGTTCGCGCGTGGGGTGGTCCGGGGGCGGGGGCTGCGGCGCGGTGCGCTCGGGCCCGTCGAGGGCGAGGACCGCGACGCCGCCCCGGGAGATGCCGGCGTAGAGGGTCCGCCCGGAGGCGTCGAGGGCGAGCGAGCGCACCGGGAAAGTCGAAAGGCCGGTCCCGACGGCCGCCCAGGTGTCGCCGCCGTCCGTGCTTTCGAAGACCCCGCCGGTCCCTCCCGAGACCGACGGCGACACGGCCGCGTAGACGATCGAAGGGTTCGCCGGATCGAACAGGAGGTCGTACACCGAGCCGAGCGTCGCCACGCCGTGGCGGGTCCACGTGGCTCCGCCGTCGGTCGAGCGGCAGACGCCGTTGCTCACGCCGAGCAGGATGCCGTCGGTCCCTTTGGCGTAGCCGATCGTGAGGATCCCGCCACAGCCGGAGCCCGTCGCGGGCGTGACGGCCGTCCAGGATGCGCCGCCGTCGGGGCTCTGGAAATAGCCGGCCGCGCCGCGGCTGACCGCGCCGACGCGCGAGCCGTCGTCGGGGTCGACGGCGATCACGTCGATCGAGAAGGCGCCCGCGTCGAGGCCGGTCGACCGCCACGTCGCTCCGGCGTCGGTGCTCTTGTAGACGCGCTGCGGGGTGCTCCCGTCGAAGGGATGGTCGGTGCCGGCGTAGAGCGTCATCGCGTTGGTCGGATCGACCGTGACCGCGGAGACGTAGTCGTCGGCGAGGCCCGAGCCGCTCGCGCTCCAGCTCGCCCCGCCGTCGGTGCTCGCCCGGAGGCCCGCGCCGAGCGTGCCCGCGAAGAGCGTCTCCTCGTCCCCCGGCACGAGGCTGACGACGAAGCGCAGGGCGAGCGAGGCGACGGGTTCCGGCGGCAGGCCTCCGCTCGCGCGGCTCCAGGAGACGGCCGCGTTGGAGCTCGAAGAGACGCCGTCGAACGCCGCGGCATACACCCTCCCCGCGACGCCGGGGTTGGCGACGACCGTCGAAACGAGGGCCTCGTCGAGTCCGAAGGAGGAGGCGGTCCAGGAGCTCGCGCCGTCCGTGCTGCGGTAGACGCCGCCGCCGTTTCCGCCGGCGAGGATCGTCGCCGGGGAGCCCGGCAGAAACGCGAGGGACTGCAGGAAGAGCTCGTTCAAGCCGGAGTCGACGGCGGTCCAGCTTCCGCCGCCGTCGGTGCTCTTGAAGACGCCGTTGCTCTGCGTCGTCAGGTAGACGGCGGCGCCGGTGGGATCGACGGCCACGGCGCGGATGGCCGGGAAGACGGAGGTGCTCCCGACGGTGTTGTGGGGCAGGTTGCCGTTGGCCTCCGACCAGGTTGCTCCGCCGTCGGTGCTCCTGCCGACGCCGAAGCCGGTCACGTTTCCGGCATAGAGGGTCGAGGGCGCGGCGGGGTCGACGGCGATGGAGAAGAACGAGATCCCCGCGTTGCCGAAGAAGCCCCAGCTTTCGCCGCCGTCGAGCGAGAGCAGCAGGCCCCGGCTCGAGGCGGCGTAGACGCGCTGCGGGTTGCCCGGGTCGCGGGCGAACGCGGTCGTCTCGAGCGCGAGGCCGGCGCCGCCCAGGGTCTGCGACGTCCAGCTCCCGCCGCCGTCGGTGCTTCGAAAGATTTCGGAGAAGCGCGTCCCCGCCAGGATGACCTGCGGGTTGGTCGGGTCGATCGAGAGCGCGGCGACGTCGAGGGGCCCGATGCCCGAGAACGGATCGAAGAGGCCGTCGTTGGCCTCGCTCCAGGATGCGCCGCCGTCCTGCGACTTGAAGATCCCGTCGCTCGGCGATCCGTCGGACGGCGTGACAGTCCCGGCGTAGAGCGTATCGGCGTCGGTCGGATCGACGGCGATCGCCTGGATCCGGTCGGCGGGAAGGCCGCCGCTCGCCGGCTCCCAGATCGAGCCTCCGCGCTGCCCCCGCCAGACGCCGCGCCCGGTCCCGACGTACACCGTCGAGGGGCTGGAGGGCGCGGGGACGATGCAGTAAACGCTGGCGCCCGGAGGCCCGTACGAGACCCAGGCGCCGGTTTCCGCCCCGGTCCCGGCGGCGGCGAGCGCCGCGAGGGCCAGCGCGGCCGCGAGCGATCGGCCGATCACGAACTGCCAGAACGTGCCGAACCGCTCCGGAATTGCAGGCATATATATTGACGGCATGAACGACCGCGAGTTTTTTCAGCAGCGCTGGAAGACCGAACGGCTTCTCTTCGCGAGGATGATCAAGGCGTTGCCCGCCGACCGGCTCGACTATCGCCCCCACGAGCGCTCGGGCTCCGCCGGCCGGATCGCCCTCGGCATGGCCCGGGAGACCGACGGTCTCGCGGACATCATCGAACGGGGGTCGCTCGAATGGGCGGAGGGCACTTCGGGGAAGGTGTCGGGCCCCGAGCTCGTGGCGGCCTGGGAGAAGGCGGCGGCGCGCCTCTCGGCGGCCGTGGAGAAGCTGGACGACGCGAAGTGGGCCGCGCCGGCGGAGTTTCGCGCGGGCGGCCAGGTCGTGTTCGCCGGGCCGGTGCGCGATCACTGCTGGTGGATCCTCTTCGACCTCGTGCACCACCGCGGGCAGCTCTCGACCTACGTCCGCCCGATGGGCGGCAAGGTTCCGGCGACGTACGGCCCGTCCGGAGACGAAGAGGCCGCGCCATAGCCCTCCTCGCCCTGCTGGCGTTCTGCGCCGCCGCAGCGCCGGCGGCGCCCGCGGCCGACGCGCGCCCGGCGGAAACGAAGGAGACGTTCTTCGCGCGCGGCCGCGCGGACGTCGAGCGCAACGCGCGCATCCGGCCGGACCGACGCCGCGCCCGCAACGTCATCCTCTTCCTCGGCGACGGGATGGGAGTCACGACGATCACGGCCGCGCGCATCCTCGACGGGCAGCGCAAGGGGATGCGAGGCGAGGAGAACGTCCTCTCCTGGGAGAAGTTCCCGTACCTCGCCCACTCCAAGACCTACCAGGCGAACCAGCAGGTGCCGGACTCGGCGCCGACGATGACCGCGATCGTGACCGGCAGCAAGACGAACGAGGGGATGCTCTCGATCGCTCCGAACGTGCTCGGGCCGGACTTCGCCGCCGCCGCGCGCCCGGAAAACCGGCTCCGGACGGTCCTCGAGCGCGCCGAGGAGCGCGGGATGTGGACGGGCGTCGTCTCGACGGCGCGCATCACGCACGCCACACCGGCCGCCTGCTACGCGCACTCGCCGGCGCGCGACGCCGAGTCGGACGCCGACCTCGCGGGGCTCGATCCGGCGGCGGCCGCGGCGGGCTACCCCGACATCGCCCGGCAGCTCGTCGAGTTCCGCGTCCGCCCGACGACGATGAACGGCAAGCCGAGCCCGGGCCTCGAGGTCGCCCTCGGGGGAGGCCGGGAGAAGTTCCTCCGTTCGACGGACGCCGACCCCGAGTATCCCGACCAGCGGGGCGAGCGGCGGGACCGCGACCTCGCCGGCGAGTGGGCGGCCCGCGGCGGCGCCTACGTCTGGGACCGCCGCGGATTCGACGCGATCGATCCTTCGACGACCGGGCCGGTGCTCGGCCTTTTCGAGCCGTCGCACATGCAGTTCGAGCTCGAGCGGGAGAAAGACGCGGCGGGCGAGCCGTCGCTGACCGAGATGACCGAGAAGGCCATCCGGATCCTCCGGCGCGGGCCGAAGGGCTACTTCCTCATGGTCGAAGGGGGACGGATCGACCACGGCCATCACGAGGGCAGCGCCATCCACGCCCTGACCGACACGGTCGAGATGGCGCGGGCCGTCGAGAAGGCGGCGGCCCTCGCGGGCGGCGACACGCTCATCGTCGTGACGGCCGACCACGGCCACGTCTTCACGCTCGGGGGCTACCCCGTGCGGGGCAATCCGATCCTCGGCCTCGTCGTGACGAACGGGAACGACGGCCGCCCGGAACCGGGTCCGGTGAAGGCCCGCGACGGCAAGCCCTACACGACGCTCGGCTATGCGAACGGTCCCGGGGCGGCCGACGGGCCCCGCGCCGACCTGACGGGCGTCGACACCGGGGCGCCGGGCTTCCGCCAGCCGTCCGGGGTCCCGTTGTCCTCGGAGTCGCACTCCGGCGAAGACGTCGTCGTCTACGCCCGGGGGCCCGGCGCCTACCTCGTCGCCGGGACGATGGAGGACAACGCGATCTATTTCGTGATGACCCGGGCCCTCGGAATGGAGTGAGGGAGGAGCGAACGATGCTCGAATTGCGCCCCGGCTGCGAGTGTTGCGATCGGGACCTTCCGCCGGACTCGGCCGACGCCCGGATCTGCACGTTCGAGTGCACGTTCTGCGTCGACTGCGCCCGCAAGATGCGCGGCATCTGCCCCAACTGCGGCGGCGAGCTGGTTCACCGTCCCGTCCGGCCGCCGAAGATGCTCGAGCGCTACCCCGCGTCGGTCAAGCGCGTGCACAAGCCGGACGTCTGCGCGAAGGCCATCGGGCCGGCCGGCGGTTAGTCCGACCGGTTCGCGAAACCGCTCGCGCGGGCCAGCCGGACGAGGCCGGCGAGGCGGCTCGTCTCGGCGCGCGCGGCGGCCCGGCCGAACGGAGTGATCCGGTAGTAGCGACGGCGCTCGTCGTCGTCCTCGGGCGCCGGCCGCTGCGCGGGCTCGACGATGAGCCCCTGCTCGAGCATGCGCTGGATCGACCGATAGAGCGTGCCGGGCGAGAGCCGCACGGCGCCCTCGGTGCGCTCCGCGACGAGCTCCATGATCGCGTAGCCGTGGCGGTCTTCTTCGGCGAGCGCGATCAGGATGTGGAGAGTCGCGGGGGGCAGCGGCAGCAGGGATTCGGGGGCCGGCGCGTGTTCGTCCATGGCGCCGATTATATCCATAATGGATATAGTTGGATGCGGCCGGTGGCGGGCGGGGGGAGAGGATGTGTTGCCTACGTCTTCAGCTTCGCGAGGATCTGGCGGAAGCGCTCGGTGTCGCGGATGTTGGCGAGGTCGGCGTCGGCTTCGAGCTGGCGCCGGTCGCCGAAGCCGGCCGTGACGGCGCGGTCGAGCCAGTCGAGGGCCTTCTCCTTCTGGCCCAGGAGCGAGTACCCGCACGCGACGTTGTAGAGATCGGCGGGGGAGTCGGCGCCGAACTTCACGGCCTTCTCGAGGTTCCCGGCCGCCGCGGGATCGCGGGTCGCCGCCTGCGAGACGCCGAGACGCATCCAGGCCACCGCGTCGTCGGGATGCGCTTTCACGTACTCCGCGTAGGCCTTCGCGGCCTGGGGATACTCGCGGCCGCCGAACCAGTGCGAGAGCGCCGCCTTCGCGAGCGAAGGCGGACCGGGGGCGGCCGGGGGCGCGAAGAGATCGCGGTAGAAGTCGAGGGTCTCGCGCACGATCCGGCGGCTCTCCTCGGTTTCGTCGAGCGCGTCGAACGCGTGCTGCGAAGCGGGCGCGTTGACCATGGCCCACGGCGCGTCGGCCGCGAGGGCCTGCTTCCAGATCTCGGCGATGCCCGCGTTCAGCCGCGGGTTGTCCCGGCCCGCCCGCACGTAGAAGACCGGCAGGTCCTTCCGGATCGACGGCAGCTCCGCGACGCCGTAGTAGACGACGGCGCCCCGGACGCCAGGCGCGCCCTTCATGAGGACGGGCAGCCCCGTCGTGACGTTGCCCGAGCAGACCCAGGCGCCGACGCGATCGGGATCGACGTCGAGAGCGGCAGCGTGCGACCGGACGTACGCGAACGCGTCGGAGATGTCGGCCGCGGAGTTTCCGCGCGCCTCGAAGGTGACGCCGATCCAGCCCGAGGCGGCGACGAGCCGCGCCCATGACTGGTAGATTCCCCAGTCCTTGAGCTTCGACCCGGGCCGGTCCCCGACGCCGTTGATGAAGACGACGGCCGGCGCCGGCGTGCCCGGACGGTGGTCCGGCGGGTAATAGAGGTCGAGCGCGAGGTCGGCGCCATCCGCCTTCTTGTAGGCAACGCCGCGGCGGACCTCGACGCGGTCCATGCCGGGGACGGCATAGACGACGGCCTGGGACGTGACGTCGTGGACCGGGTTGGGCGGCGCGGGAATCGCCCGCGCGGCGGCCGCGAGCGAGAGGCCGAGGGCGGCGGCGGTCAGTCGGTGGCGCATGCGATCCCCCTCCCCGCTCCATACGAGGCGCCGGAGCGGTTTGTTATGGTGGCGCCCGTCGTGACGCGGTTCTTCGCGCTTCTCCTCGCCGGCGTCGGTGCGGCGGCGTCCCACGCCGCGCCGGTCGCCGCCGCGCCCGACACCGCGTCGCTCCTCGCGAAGACGCGGGCGATGACGCTCGAGGGACGCTGGGACGCCGCGCTCTCGGAGCTCGACGGCGCGGAGGCGGCCTCCGCCGGAGACCGGCGCGCGTCGGCCGCGATCCGGACCGAGCGGGGCCGCGTGCTGATGGACCGCAGCTTCTTCCACCGCCGCGGTCCCGCGCCCGCCCAAGCCGCGCTCGAGGAGGGGCGGCGGCTCGCGAAGGCGGCCGGGGACGACGCCACGGCCGCGGCGGCGGACCAGGCGCTCGGCCAGCTCGACTACAACGACGCCTTCGAGACGAAGGACTGGAAGAAGCCCCGCGCGGAGTTCGAGAGCGTGCTCGCCGTGCGCGAGCGGTTCGGGGACCGCCGGGGCGCGGCGGAGACGCTCTTCTATCTCGGCCTGACCTACGAGCAGGACGGGCAGCCGGGCCCGGCGTTCGAGCGGTACGAGAAATCCCTCGCCATCTCCGAGGAGGTCGGGGACCTCGTGCAGCAGTCCTACGCCCGCCGGCACATGGCCGGCATCCAGGAGGAGAGGGGAGAGCTCGCCGCGGCGGAGAAGAACATCGCGGCGGAGATCGACCTCCGGCGGCGCGGCGGATTCGCGGTCGGGGTTCCGTTCGCCCTCCTCCAGAGGGTCGACTTCCTCGCGGCGCACGGCGGCGACGCGAAGGAGGCGGCCCGCCTCCTCGACGAGGCGGCCGCCCTGGCGAAGGCGTGCGGCAGCACCCGCGCGCTCTTCGCGGCGCAGGCCGAGCTCTCGCGCCGCGCGGCGGCCGCGGGCGATTCGCGCCGCGCGTTCATGCTGGCCGAGCAAGCGCTCGAGGCCGCGCGGGCCTACGGCGGCGCGTCCGAGATCCGCGAGGCGCAGGCGCTCCTCGGCGACGCGGGACGCCGGCTGCCGAACTGAGCTAGTCGACTCCGCAGGACAGGCCGGCGGCCGCCGCCCGCTTCGGGAGGGTCACGTCGAAGTCCGCTTCGTACGCGTAGACCTGACCCTGGTCGAGCGTCTTCTTGACCGTGATGCGCCCGGCGAGCCGGCCCCCCGGCTTCAGCTCGCCCGACATCTTCTCGATCTTCAGCGCCTTGTCCCCGGGCGAGAAGACCCAGCTCTGACTGAGCATCGGCGATGAGGCGTGGCTGACGCCCGCCTCCACGTCTTTGGCGGCCTTCGGGTCCGCCTTGGCCTTCCCGCCGCCGGGGCAGAAGGAGAAGGCGACCGCCGTCCCCTTGAGGTCGGCGTAGGACCCGATCTCGAACTTCTCGAGCGCCTCCGCCGACAGCGGCTTCTCGGTGAACCAGATCGCGACGCTGTTCTGGCTGGGGTAGAAGGCGACCGCGCAGGTCCCGAGCTGGAAGGTCTCCTTCTCCATCTTGCCGTGGGCCGAGCACTTGTCGGCGGCCGAGGCTCCGCCGGCAACCCCGGCGGCGACGAGGGCGAGGATCAGGATTCGGATGTGGCGCATGCGACGTCCTCCCTGCCGGAGTATCTCGCCGTCCGGGCGGGAAGGGGGCCAGGGCGGCTCCCGGACCCGGCCCGCTCGGCGGAAGAACCTTTCCGTGCGCCGCGCGTCACGGAAGGCAGCGGCGAAGCCCCGCGCGGGGCGGCCCGGAAGGAGCGGGATGGAGACCTTTCTTCAGGACGTGCGGTACGCGTTGAGGGGCCTCCGGCGTTCCCCGGGATTCGCCGCGGCGGCGGTCGTGACGCTCGCCCTGGGGATGGGCGCGACGACTGCGATCTTCTCCGTGATCCGGGCGGTCGTGCTCGCTCCGCTCCCGTACGCCGAGCCCGGCCGGCGCGTGATGATCTGGAGCCGCTGGAAGGACTTTCCCAAGACGTGGCTCGCGACGGGCGAGGTCGACGACTACCGCCGGCTCGTCCCGAGCTTCGAGTCCGTCGCGGCGTGGGAAACGGACCGCGCCAACCTGACCGGCGAGGGCGAGCCGATCCGCCTCGGGATCGCCGCCGTCACGGCGAACACTTTCGAGACGCTCGGCTCCGCCCCCGTCCTCGGACGGACCTTCACCCCGGAGGAGGACGCGCCCGGCGGGCCTCCCGTCGTCGTCCTCGCACACGGCCTCTGGCAGAGCCGCTTCGGCGGCGATCCCTCGGTCCTCGGCCGGTCGATCGAGCTCGACGGCTCGCCGCGGCGGGTCGTCGGCGTGATGCCGCGGGGCTTCGCGCTCCCGACCGATTTCACCGTCGACGCCGCCGAGCCCTCGCAGCTCTTCGTCCCCGAGCAGATCGACCCGAAACAGCTCTCCCACGGAAACCACGGCCTCTACGGCGCGGCGAAGTTGAAGCGCGGCGCGACGGTGGCGCAGGCGACGGCGGAGCTGAAGACCGTGACGTCCAACCTGACGCGCGAGGGCCAGTATCCGCCGGAGATGCGCTTCGAGGCGTTCGCGGTCCCGGTGGAGGAGGAAGTCCGGGGGGAGCGCGCCGGGCGCTGACGCTCGTCTTCGGGGCGGTCGGCTTCCTCATGCTCATGGCCTGCGCCAACGTCGCCAACCTGCTGCTCTCGCGGGCCGAGGGCCGGCAGCGCGAGATCGCCGTGCGCTCCGCGATCGGCGCGGGCCAGGCGCGGCTGACGCGGCAGCTCCTGACCGAGAGTCTCGTTCTCGCGGGAGCCGGCGCCGCGATGGGCCTCGGGATCGCCTGGGCGGGCATCCGCGTTCTCGCGGCGCGCGGGACGGCGGGCCTGCCCGCGCTCACCCCGATCGGGATCGACGCGGGCATGCTGGGCTTCGCCGCCGTCCTGACGCTCGCGACGACCTTCCTCTTCGGATTTGCCCCGGCGGTCCAGAGCCTGCGCCTGAACCTCGTCGAGGCCCTGCGCGACGGAGCGGGCGGGCAGTCCGCGGGCTCGAGGCGCACGAGCCTGCGGGGGATGCTCGCGAGCGCCCAGACGGCGATCGCGGTCCTGCTGCTTCTCGGGGCCGGGCTGATGCTCAAGAGCCTGGACGCGTTGATGCACATCGACCTCGGCTTCCAGCCCGAGGGCGTGCTCACGCTCGAGCTGCGTCCTCCCGAGGCGCGCTATCCGAAGCCGGAAGCCGTCGTTGCGTTCGACCGGGCCCTCCTCGAGAAGGTCCGGGGGCTGCCGGGGGTGGCGAACGCCGGGATCGTCCGGCTGCTTCCGCTCGCGACCGAGATCGGGGACTGGGGGCTCGACGTCGAGGGCTACGAGGAGTCGCCCGGCCACAACGCCAAGGGCGACTGGCAGGTGGCCTCGGACGGCGCACTCGAGGCGCTCGGCGAGCGGCTGGCGGCGGGCCGGCCCATGTCGGCCTCCGACACCGCGACCTCGCTGCCGGTCGCCCTCGTCAACGAGACCTTCGTGCGCACGTACTGGCCCTCGGGAGACCCGATCGGCCGGCGCATCCGCATGGGCAGCGCCACCGAACGGCCGTGGATGACGGTCGTCGGCGTCGTGCGCGACGAGCGGCACAACGGGCTGACCGGCGCGATCAAGGAGAAGTTCTTCGTCCCCTATGCCCAGTTTCCCGCGTCGCGCGCCGGGGACGCGGCGCGCAACGTTTCCCTCGTCGTCCGGACGACGGGGGACCCCGGCGCGCTCGCCGGCCCGATCCGCGCGGCGGTCCGGGAGCTCGATCCGGCGCTTCCGATCGCCAACGTCCGCCGGATGACCGACGTCGTGGCCGCGTCGATGGCGACCCCCCGCCTGTCGGGGTCGCTCCTGACGATCTTCGGCGGCCTGGCCCTCTTCCTCGCGGCCGTCGGGGTCTCGGGCGTGCTCTCGTATCTCGTCAGCCGCCGCCGGCGCGAGATCGGCATCCGGATGGCGCTCGGCGCCTCGCGGGCGAACGTGCTCGGGCTCATCGTGGGCCGCGGCATCGCCACGGCGGCCTGGGGCGTCGCGGCCGGCATCCTGGGCGGGCTCTTCCTGACGCGCCTGATGGAGGGCCTTCTCTACGGCGTCGCGCCCCGGGACCCGGTCACGTTCGCCGTCGTCGGCCTGCTCCTGATCGCGATCGCGGCCGCGGCGAGCGCGGCGCCGGCCCTGCGGGCCTCGCGCGTCGACCCCCTCGAGGCGCTGCGGTCCGAGTGAGGGCCGCGGGCCCGAAATTTTCCCAGGATTTCGCGCCGAGGCCGCGTGTTATAAAACCCTGAAGACGCGCGCGGGCGCCCCGGTCCTGAAATTCCACGGCGGGAACTCCCCGAGACACAGGTCTGTTCAGGTTCGATGATTCGGTGCGCGAGACGGAGGTGGTGGCGATGAAGCAAACGCAGTCGGGCCGGGCCCGGGAGATCCGCAGCGCCCGGCGGCTGGTCCAGACCGCGGGCCTGATCTTCTATCTCCTGGCGATCCAGGGCCTCGCCACGGCCGGCGTCGGCGCCCACGTGTACTTTTCGGGCGGCAGTCTCCGCGACCTCGTCCTGCCGGCGACCGGAGGCGTTCTCGCGGTCTGCTACGCGGTCATCGGCTATCACCTGCGGCGCTATCGGCTGTGGGCCCGCAATTACGCCTTCGCGTTTTCGGCGATCAGTCTCTTCGTCTTTCCCGTCGGGACCGCGTTCGGCGCCCTGATCGTGTTCTGCATCGAAAGGGCCAACCGCGCCGGCGTGTTTCCCCGTCCGCGCCCGCCGGTCCCCGCCGAAGCGGCCGCGGCTGACGAGCCCGTTCTCCGCCTCGACCCTGCCGGAGCCGTCGCGGCCGAGGCCCGGGCCCGCTGACGCGCCGGCCGGCTGCGCTCGCCGGCCTCCGGAGGGCGGCTTAGGATCCGAGCGTGGACGCGCCCGATCTCGCCGAAATCCCCGGCCGGCCGTTTCGCCTGGGCCGTACCCCGGTCACCAACCGCCAGTACGCCCCGTTTCTCGCGGAGGGGCGCGCGCCCGCGCCGCCCTGGTGGAGCGCGTCCGCCTTTTCGTCGCCGGGGCAGCCGGTCGTGGGCGTCACGTGGGAGGAGGCGGCCGGCTACTGCGCGTGGCTCGGCGAGAAGCTCGGCGGGACGTGGCGGCTGCCGACCGAGGCCGAATGGGAAGTCGCGGCGCAGGGCGGCCTCGTCGCTCCGGCGACGGCCTGGGGCGACGCGGTCCCGCCGGGCGAGATTCCCGGGGGCCCCCTCGCCGGGCCGTGGGAAGCGGGGCGCGGAACGCCCAACGGCTACGGCCTCTTCGACATGGGAACGATCGTCCACGAGTGGTGCCTCGACTGGCGCGATCCGGACGCTCCCGTCCCGCGCCGCGCGAGCCGCGGCGGGTCGTGGCGGCACGCGGTCCGCTGGTCGCCGCCCTCGGCGTCGACGAGCCTTCCGCCCGGCTATCGGTACTCGGACTACGGCTTCCGCGTCCTGCGCGAAGGGGCGCCGGCGCGGTAGAGTCAGCCGCGCAACCGCGAGGAGGCCATCGTGCTCAATCGATCCTTCCTGACGACGGCCCTGGAGATTCCCGGGTACCGGGTGACGCGCAACCTCGGCGTGGTGCGCGGCATCGTCGTTCGCTCCCGTTCGATCGTCGGAACGATCGGCGCCGGGATCCAGAGCCTCTTCGGCGGCAACATCACGCTCTGGACCGAGATGTGCGAGCGCGCCCGCCAGGAAGCCTTCGACCTGATGGCGCGGCACGCCGAGGAGATGGGAGCCAACGCGGTCGTCGCGATCCGGTACGACGCCAACGAGGTCGCCGCCGGCGTGACGGAAGTCCTGGCCTACGGCTCGGCCGCGGTGGTCGAGCCGCTGCGATAGGCGGACTTTCGCGACCCGGACGGCCACGTGCTCTCGATTTTCGGCCCGCGCCGCGCCTGAACCGACGAGGAGGAACGAATGAAGGGCATCCTGATCTGGGTCCTGGCGGGCGCGCTCGCCGGCGTCGTCGCGGCGTCGTTCATCGTTCCGCCGATGCTGTCCTGGTACAACGAGGCCGGTTACCTCTCGCAGGGCAGCCAGCCCGCGGCCATGGTCAGCCTGCCCCAGGTCGTGCGGTACGCGACGGACCGGCTGATCCGCGGCCAGGCGATCGGCGCGGCGATCGGCGCCGTGGTGTTCTTCGTCCTCGGGCTCGCGTTCGGCCGGCAACACGCGCTTCCCCGGCGACTCCCGCCGGCTGACTCAAGCCGGCCCGGGCCCCGAAAAAAAAGCGCCGGCGGCATGTCTCCGCCGGCGCAACAGGAGGAACGGATCGTTCCGCGTCGCTGGGTCTAGTTTCCGCCGTGCCCGGAGCCTCCGCCGTTGTCGTCGCCGGGCGGGTCGTCGTTGCCGCCGCCGGTGCCCCCGCCCGAGCCTCCGCCGTTGTCGTCGCCGGGCGGATCGTCGTTGCCGCCGCCCGAGCCGCCCCCGTTGTCGTCGCCGGCGTCTTCGGCCGCGATCCGCGTCGCGGTCAGCGTGCCGTCGGAGGCGCGGTTGGCCCGGACCTCCACGTCGTCACCGACCTTCGGATCGCCGAGGATGACGGTCGCGGAGTCGACCAGGACGACGACTCCGCCGATCGTCCACGAGGAGGTCCCGATCGCCGAGACGACGCCGCGGAACTCCTGCTCGTCGTTCGCGGCATCCTCGCGATGGATGGCGGTCGCGGTCAGCGTGAGGTCGGGCGCCCGGTCGGCGCGGACCTCGACGAGGTCGCCGACTTGCGGGTTGCCCGTGATGACCGTCTGGGCGTTGATCCCGACCACGCGTCCCGAGATCGTCCAGGAGGAGGCGCCGATCGCCTCGACGAGGCCCCGGAACTCGAGCTCGTCGCCGGTCCCGTCTTCCTTGCGGATGCGGTCGGCCACGGGATTGCCGTTGGAATCGAGGTGGAAGCGGGCCTCGACGAAGTCGCCGAGCCCCGGCGCGCCGATGAAGATCGTTCCCTCGTCGACGGCGAGCACGTGCCCGTCGATCGTCCAGGCCGCGTCGGAAACCTGCTCGACCGTGCCCTTGAGCTCCTGGTCCTCGCCCGGCTCCTGCGAGCGCCCCGACATGACCCGCGTCGAGCGGCCGTTGGAGCTCCGGATGCGGACGTCCGCGGCCTGCAGCGAACGGGCCGACGTCGAGGTCAGGGAGACCTTCGCCATCATCCCGGGCCGAAGGTCCGCCCCGGACCGCACGAGGGAGCCCTGGCCGCGGCCGCCGAACGCCGTGTGGCCGTCGAGCTCGACGCGGACGCCGAGGACCTCCATGCTCCGCCCGTCGGACGCGACCGACGTGATCTCTCCCTCGAGGGCGAGAGCGTCCTTGCGCTCCACGACCGCGGCGTCCGCCCGGAAACGGCCGTCCGCTTCCCGCGCCCCGATGCGAAGCGTCACCGCGCTTCCGGGCGCCAGGTCCTTCGAGGACAGGGCCCTCCCGGAGAGGAGCTCGGTCACGCTTCCCGCCAGGCGGAAGTGCGCATCGACGCCGACGAGGGTCAGGTCGTCGCCCGAGACCGAAGCGATGGTGCCGGACCAGCGGCCGGGGCCGGGCGCCGCGAGCGCGGCGGCGGCGGAGAACAGGACCGTGAGCGCCAGGATGAGGACCGGGGTTGTTTTTCTCGTCGCGATCATCTCGACCTCCTTGCGGCCGTCTCGTTGAGCGGCGGCCGGTGAGGTGAAGTTAGGATGGTCGGGGCCGGAGGCCGGGCGAATTCACGTCCCTCTAACGAAACCCTGAAGGTTTCTTGAGACGGAGCAAACGGTGCAAGGCGACTATCGAATCGACGGGCCGGCGGAGGGGGACGCGACGTTTCTCTTCGCCCACGGCGCCGGCGCGCCGATGGATTCCGGCTTCATGAATCGCGTCGCGGCCGGGATCGGCGAGCGCGGGGTGCGCGTCGTGCGCTTCGAGTTCCCGTACATGGCGAAGCGGCGCTCCGAGGGGCGGCGGGGCGCGCCGGACCGCGAGCCGGTGCTGCGCGCCCGGTGGACGCAGGCCGTCGCGGACTTCGGCGGCGGGCCGCGGGTCGCGATCGGCGGCAAGTCGATGGGCGGACGGATCGCCAGCATGATCGCCGACGAGGTCGGGGCGCGCGCCCTGGTGTGCTTCGGGTACCCGTTTCACCCGCCGGGCCAGCCGGCCAAGCTCCGCACGCGGCACCTCGAGGCGCTCCGGACGCCCGCGCTCGTGCTCCAGGGGACGCGCGACGCGTTCGGCGTGCCGGAGGAAGTCGCGGGATACGGCCTGTCGCCCGGGATCCGGATCCACTGGCTCGAGCAGGGCGACCATTCCTTCAAGCCCCCGGCCCGCTCCGGCCGGACGGAGACCGGCAACATCGAGGAGGCGATCGCCGAAGCCGCCGCGTTCATCCTCGCGCACCGAAGCTAGCGTTCTGTAACCGAAGTCACGACATCAATCTCTTCGCTCGAAAGATGCAAGAAGGCCCGGGAGCGAGGGCCACCGTGGTTGTCTCGACGCCGAATGGCGTTGTCGAAACTTCGGTGATACGACACGACCGGGGCTGCAACCCCCGGTGGCGAGCCGGTGTTCTTCACGGAGACGAAACGTCGGAAGGAGACCGTCGTGATTCCCATCGCCCCTCCCGATCGCCCGGCCTCGGGCCGGTACTACGTCGGCGTCGCCACGACCGGCATCTACTGCCGCCCGTCCTGCGCCGCGCGCCCCCATCCCGAAAACGTGCGCATCCACCGGACGCGGTCCGGCGCGGAGCGCGCGGGATTCCGGCCCTGCCGGCGCTGCCGCCCGGACCGGGACTGAGCCGGCGCCTCAGGCGCGCCGGGCGCGGGAGGCGAGCGAGTCGCGGAACGCGCCGGGCGTCATTCCGGTCTCCCGCCGGAAGACTTTCGTGAAGTGGCTCTGGTCGGCGAAACCCGCGTCGAGCGCGATCTCGGCGAGCGGGGCGTCGGGGCTCGCCAGCTTTCGGGCCGCGAACCGGATCCGCGCGTCGATCAGGCACTCCGAGACGCTCCGCCCGGTCCGCTGACGGAAGCTCCGCGAGAGGTAGACGGGGTGCAGCCGGACCTCCCGCGCGATCCGGCCGAGCGAGAGCCCCGCGGGCCGCTCGCTGCGGATCATCTCGAGCACGGTCGGCAGCCAGCGCGGCTGCGGGCGCCCGTCGGCCGGGCCGGCCGGCCGCAGGTCCGCCAGCATCTCCAGCACGATCCCCTCGATCGTTGCGGAGGTCTCCGGCGCGCCGGAGCGGTATTCGCGGTAGAGACGCACGGCGAGCGCCGCGCTGCGGGCGCCGCACATCCGCGGCTCGAGCGTGACGGCGGGGGTGCACTCGGCGAGGCGCCCCACCCACGACGGATCGACCTCGACCAGAAGAAACCTCGTGCCGTCGTCCACGATCCGGTCCGCGTGCCGCGTGGCCTCCGGATGGAATCCGAGGTCGAGCGGCTGATACTCGAGCGCGCGCCCGGACACGGACTCGACGTAGCTTCCGGAGAGGAGCAGGGCGAAGAAGGCGCGAGAGTGGGTGTGGGGCGCCCAGCGCGTCGCCCGGCCGTAGTCCACCTCCGAGAGCCTCAGGCCGGCGTGGCTCTGCGAGGAGCGCAGCCGCCCGCCGAAGTACAGGGGCGGCGCCGGGGAGCTCTCGGGCCGGTCGGCGGGCCCGCATGGACGGAGGGTCATCTCGAGGGTGATACGGATCCCTTGGGCGGAGGTTGACGCCGTACAAGACGGCTCGTTCGCTCGTCTCTATCGTGGCCCCCGGATGCGCCGCCTGGTCGGGCGGGGCGGAACGGGAGGCTCGGATGGCCGCATTTCACTGGATCGCGTGGGCGCCTTCGCTGCTGCTGGGGCTTCTGCTCGAGACGCGCGCGCCGTCGCCCGGCGGACTGACCTACCCGCCGGCGCGGCGGGACGAGGCCGTCGAGAGCTTTCACGGCGTCGCGGTCCCGGATCCCTATCGTTGGCTCGAGGACTCGAAGTCCGGCGAGACCCGAGAGTGGATCCGCGCGGAGGACGCCCTCCTCAAGGACTACCTGGCGCCGGTCGCGGACCGGGAGGCGATGCGCCGGCGGATCCTCGAGCTTTCGGGGGGCGAACGGTTCCTGGCGCCGGTGAAGGCCGGGCGCCTGTATTTCCTCCTGAAGATCACGTCGACCGGGGCGCCGACCGGCCTCTGGGTTCAGGAGGGACCGTCCGGCGCCCCGCGGCTCCTGCTCGACCCGCGCTCGCGGTTCCCGGGAACGGATTCCGCGTTGAACGCCTTCGCGCCGAGCCCCGACGGCCGCTTCGTGGCCTGCACGATCTCCGATGGCCAGTCGCGCTGGCTGAGGATCCTCGTCCTCGAGACGGCGAGCGGCGCGGAGCATCCGACTCCGCGGCTGGAGACCCACACCGTGTCGAGCGGGCCCGCCTGGGCGCGCGACGGGGGAGGCTTCTACTTCACCCGGTTCGAGAGGCCCTCGGGAGTCGGCGACGAGAAAGCCACGCCGATTCGTCCGACGGTGCGCTTCTTCGGCCTCCGCGACGGGAAGGAAAGCCTCGTCTACGAGCCGCCCCCGGAGCCGGGTCTTCTCGTCGGATACACGGTCAGCGACGACGGCCGCCATCTCGTCCTGACGCTCCGCGACGGAAGCCGCAGCCAGAACCGCGTCCTCGTCCAGGAGACGGTTCTTCCCGCGCGGCCGCCGGTGCCGCTGATGGCCGTGGCCGACGCGAACTACACGTTCCTCGGCTCCGAGAGCACGCGCTTCTGGTTCTTCACGGACCGCGGCGCGCCGCGCGGCCGCGTCGTCGCCGTCGACTCGACGCGGCCGGACCCGAAGAACTGGAAGGAGGTCGTCCCGGAGATGGCCGAGGCCGTCGCCGCCAACAGCGCCGTCGGAGGCAATGCGCTCGGCATGTTCGGCGACCGGTTCGTCCTGATGTACCTCAAGGACGGGCGCGCGCAGCTGCGCGTCTTCGATCGCGAGGGGCGGCTGGAATTCGAGCCGGAACTGCCGATCGGCGGCCTCGTGTGGGGAGGCTTCTCCGGAACCCAGCGGGATCCCGAGGTCTTCTACCGGTTTCTCGGCCTCACCGAGGTCAGCACCGTCTACCGCCTCGACCTCGCGCGGAAGCAGAACGCCGTCTTCCTCGAGAGCCCGGCGCCCTTCGACCGGGACTCGATCGACGTCGAGCAGGTGTTCTACCGCAGCAAGGACGGGACCCGCGTGCCGATGTTCGTGGCTCACCGCAAGGGGCTCCCGCGGGACGGGCGCCGCCCGGCCTTCATGTACGGCTACGGCGCCTTCGGCTGGGTCTCCTTCCTCTGGCATCAGCCGTTCGTCCTGAACTGGCTGGAGCGCGGAGGCGTTTACGCGCAACCGTCGCTGCGCGGCGGCGGCGAGTACGGCGAGCCGTGGCACGAGGCGGGTGCCCGGCGAAAGAAGCAGAACGTCATCGACGACTACGTCGCCGCGGCGGAGTGGCTCGTCGCCCGCGGCTACACGTCTCCCGCGCGGCTCGTCGCCAACGGCGGAAGCGCCAGCGGGGCGCTGGCCGCGGCGGCGATCATCCAGCGTCCGGACCTCTTCGGGGCCGCGGTCATCGACCGGCCGGTCCTCGACCTCGTGCGCTTCGATCGCTTCAGCCAGGCGTCCTACTGGCTGCCGGAGTTCGGGTCCCCGCGCGACGCCGGAGACTTCCAGGCCCTCTCCGCGTGGTCGCCGTACCACAACCTGAAGCCGGGGACCTGCTATCCGCCGACCCTCGTGATGTCGGGGGACCTCGACCAGGTCGCGGTCCCGCTGCACGCCTACAAGTTCATCGCGGCGATGCAGGCGGCGCAGGGCTGCGCGAATCCGGTCCTTCTGAAGGTGATGTGGGGCGCCGGCCACAATTTCGGAGCGACGGCCGAACAGAGCGCCGAGTCCTGGGCGGACCAGACGGCCTTTCTCTGGAGGGCGCTCGACCTGGCGAGGCCCGCGCCCTGACCCGGAGGCCGCGTTACGCGTGCGCCTGGAAAATCTTCGCGACGATCTTCCAGCCGTCCGGGAACCTGTAGAGCGACAGGTAGTCGGTGAACGTGTGCTTGCCGCTCCGGTAGATCTCGACCTTCGCGACCGCGGCGTTGCCGGTGACGTCGATCGACGCGAACTCGGCCGTGACCGGGGCGGGCGGCGCGTTGGGGTTCTCCTTCGCCCTCGCCTCGATGCGGCCGGCCCACTCGTCGAGCGTGACCGCCGTCATCTTCCCGTCCCGCAGGACGAGCATCCGGAAGTCGGGGTGGAAACCGGCGCGCATCAGCGCCGCGTCGCCCTTGACGTGGACGCCCTGCACGTACGCCGATTCGACGACGGCCTTCACCGCGGCCTTGTCGTCGGTCTGCGCCGCGGTCGGCGCCGGCGCGACGGCCACCCCGAGAGCGGCGACGATCCATGCGGCCGCGATCCTCTTCGCTCGAGTCATCCGGCACCTCCTCGCGCAGGGCAGGTTAGCAAAACGTCCGCCGCGGGCGCGAGGGCGCGTGCACGTTCTCGGGAACTTCTCGGAATCGCCGGCGGCGGCGTCAGCGCCCGAGGAGGAGCGGCGCCGCCATCGGGCGGACGAGAGCGCCGAGCACGCTGCCGGCGGGCTCGTTGCGGGCGAGGAGGCGAAGCCGGCGGACCTGCTCCGCGGCGAGGAGGCCTCCGGCGAGGAGGCCGGCCGCGTCCCATCCGTCGCCCCGGCCCGCAGCGAGCACGGCGAGGGAGGCGAGCGCGTTGAGCCCTCCGACGGCGAGCAGGACGCCGGCGGTGATGCGGCCCCAGCGGCCCGGGTCGAAGCCGTACCGCACCTCGAGCTCGCGCTGCGACGCGGCCGGAAGAAGCGAGAGCATCGGCTCGAGAAGCGAGAAGCGATCCCGACGCCCCTGCTCGCGCTCCGCGTCGGTCGGCGCGGCCCAGGCCGCGCCCGACGATTCGTCGCCCTCGCCCCGCGCCTCCTTCCAGGCGGCGTGCGCGACGACGACCGGGAACGAGCCCATGGGCTCGCGTCCGGCGATCGCGCTCGCCAGGCGCAGCGCCGACTCGCCGAAGAGGTAGACCGCGATCGGCAGCGGCGGCGCGAGCCAGCCGGGCCAGTCGACGAACCCTCCGGCCATGCCGAGGATGTGATCGAACATGCCGAGAAAGCCGGCGACGAAGAGGGGAAGGGCGGAGGCGACCGTCATGCCGAGCGCGGGCGCGCCGAACTCGCTCTCCATCGACTTCTGCACCGGGCCGGGCAGCAGGCCGGCGAGCGGGGCGAGCAGGATCGACAGCCGGCGGTGGCGGACCGCCGCGGCCGAGTCGGCGAGCGCGGCGGCGCGCCCGCGCTCGCTCTCCTCGTCGTAGCGCTCGAACCGGCGGATCGTCTCGCCCTCCTCCCAGGGCGCGAGGCGGTAGCGCACGCCGCCGTCCGGCAGGGGCTCCGCGGCGCGGACTTCGTAGATCCTCTCCGCCCAGGCCACGGCCGTCCCGGGGAGGCCCGGCCGCACGGTCGAGCGCGCCGTGCGGCCCTGCCAGGTCCTCGACACCGGGCAGACCAGGACGATCGTTTCGCCTTCCCGCCGCTCGACGCGGTCGGCGCCGAAGGCCGTCGGCGATTCGGTCATGGGGGTCGTTCCAGCTTACTCCGGTTGGGTGTAGCGTTGAGGCATGGCCCGGGGGTGGGGTAAGAGCGAAGAGGACATGGAGGCCGAGAAGGAGCACGACCGCGAGGCGGCCCGGAAGGCTGCGGCGCGGCCGTCGCGCGAGGCGGCCGAACGGCTGGCCCGCCGGCGCTCGCTCGAGCTCTCGCTGGCGCGGATCGAGGACCTGCTCGGGAAGACCGAGAACCCCGACCGCCGCAGCGCGCTCGAAGCGGCGCGGGCGGAGCTGACCGAGAGGCTCGCGCAGACGCCCGCTCCGCGATGAAGGTCGCGACCTGGAACGTCAACGGGATCCGCGCCCGTCAGGAGCAGGTGCGCGAATGGCTCGCGAGCGACCGGCCCGACGTCGTCTGTCTCCAGGAGATCAAGGCCAAGCCCGAGCAGGTCCCGGAGCTGCTCTTCGAGTCGGCCGGCTACTGGTGCTACTGGCACGGCGCCGGCGGGTATTCGGGGGTCGCGCTGCACCTGTCCCGGGAGCTCTGCGCCGAGCGTCCCGTCTTCGCGCACCCCGACTTCGACCATGAGACGCGGATCGTCACGGCGGAGGTCGGGCGCCGGCTCATCGCGTCGGTCTACGTGCCCAACGGCGGCAAGGACTACGCCGCGAAGCTGCGCTTCCTCGAGGCCCTCGCGAGCTGGGCGGGCGCCGTGCGCGACAGCGGCCGGGAGCTCGTTCTCTGCGGGGACCTCAACGTCGCGCTGACCGACCGCGACGTCCATCCCAAGGAGCTCAAGCCGGGGGTCGTCGGCCAGCGCGAGGACGAGCGGGCCCTGATGCGGCGGCTCATCGGGCAGGGGCTCGTCGACGTGGGACGGGCCCTCGATCCCGACAACGACTCCCTGTTCACGTGGTGGGCGCCCTGGCGCAACCTCCGGCAGCGCAACATCGGCTGGCGGATCGACTACATCCTGGCGAGCGAGGGCCTGGCCAGGAGCGCCCGGGACGGGGTCGTCCGGCGGGAAGTCGGGACGAGCGACCACGCCCCGGTGCTCGCGACCTTCGATCCCCTGTAGAATCCGCGCCGATCGCGCTCGCCGCCGATCGAAGGAGGATCCGTGCTCAATCGCCGCCTGGTCGTGCCCCTGATCGCGGGAGCGGTTCTCGCCGGCTCCGCGATCGCCCTCGCGCCGCCCCCGGACGACCGCATGGCGCAGGTCGAGAACGGCCTTCGGCCGCCGGTCCTGCTCGAAGGCGACAAGACGTGGTCGATCGCCGATCGCATGCGCTTTTACCACGTCGAGGGCGTGAGCATCGCCGTCATCCGCGACTCGAAGATCGAGTGGGCCAAGGGCTACGGCATGGCCGACGCCGAGGCCAAACAGGCGGTGACGGCCGCGACGCTCTTCCAGGCCGGCTCGATCAGCAAGCCGGTCGCCGCGATGGGCGCCCTCGCCCTCGTCCAGGAAGGGAAGCTCACCCTCAACGGCGACATCAACCAGTTCCTGAAATCCTGGAAGGTGCCGGCGAACGCCCACACCGCGAAGGCGCCCGTGACGCTCGAGCGGCTCCTCTCGCACACCGCGGGGCTGACCGTGCACGGATTTCCGGGGTACGCGGACGGAGCGGCGGTGCCGACGGTGCCGCAGGTCCTCGACGGCGCGGCGCCCGCGAACACGGCTCCGGTGCGCGTCGACCTCGATCCGGGAGCCCGGTACCGCTACTCGGGCGGCGGCTACACGATCGCGCAGCTCGCGATGACGGACGTCACGGGGCAGCCGTTCCCGGCCCTGATGCAGAGGCTCGTCCTCGGCCCGCTCGGCATGAAGGCGAGCACCTACGACCAGCCGCTGCCGGCGGCGCGCCTCCCGGAGGCGGCCGCGGGCTACGACGCCGAGGGCAAGCCCATCCCGGGCAAGCGCCACGTCTACCCCGAGATGGCGGCGGCCGGGCTCTGGACCAACCCGTCGGACCTGGCGCGTTTCGCGATCGGCCTGCAGAAGATGCTCGCGGGCGGCAAGGGCCCGCTCGACAAGGCGATGGCGCAGAACATGATCACGCCGCGCCTCGAGGGATACGCCCTGGGGCTCTTCGTCGAGGACAAGGGACGGGCGCAGTACATCTCGCACGGCGGCGCCGACGAGGGGTTCCAGGCGCAGCTCTATGCGAGCGCCAATCGCGGCTACGGCGCCGTCATCATGACCAACTCCGACAACGGGACGAAGCTCATGCCGGAGATCCTGCGGGCGATCGCGGCGGTGTATTTCTGGGACGGGTTCCAGATCGAGCCGATCCGGCCGGTGAAGCTCCCGGCGGAGGACCTGGCCATCTAT
>CAVXTP010000025.1:0-53111 GCA_963764715.1 uncultured Acidobacteriota bacterium | reverse complement strand
ACGCGTACCGGTTCCACGACTGCGGATCCCGGGGCGTGCCTCCGAGGCGGTCCGGCGAAAGGAACCTTCCCAGGGCGTGATCGTGCGTCCGCGCGTGGTCGTAGAAGCGCGTGGACTCGGCGTCGCGCTCCATCAGGCAGTAGGCGAGGCGCTGGGTTGGAGGAGTGCCCGTCGTGTCCTCCCCGTACGGCCAGTACTTGTGGGTCTCGACGACCTGGCCGGACTGGTTGAAGACGATGCGGGGGCTGCCGAGGTGGTCCGAGGTCGTGTACTGCCACCCGACCGGGGAGGCGACCGAGGAGGCGACGAGGAGGTTGCCGAGGAAGACGTTGTCCCGGGTCACCGACAGGGTGGCCGTCGCAGAGCCGGTCGAGCCGCCCGCCATCTCGGTCACGATGCGATTGGAGTCGTCGCGGAAAGTATAGATCGTGCCGCGCGGCACGGGATGGTACGCGCTCCAGAAGGATGAGCCGGGCGTCGATCCGGGGGCTTTCGCGAGCCAGACGAGCATCTCCCATTCGCCGACGGAGCTGCCGGGACAGAACTGGAGCGGGCCGGCGCTGCAGCCGGCGGTGACGCCGTCCCGGTAGAGCTGCTCGATCCAGGGGGCAAACGGCGCATACGGGCCGGCGCACGAGACGTCCTGGAAAGTTCCCGCGCAGGCCGGGGGCACGAAGCCGTCGGGTTTGTAACCCTTGACGACGAAGACCGCCATCTGCGCGCGCGTGAGCGGCGCGTCCGGACAGTACTGGAGCGGAACGCCGCCGCAGCCGCCGGTGACGTTCTTCTCGTAGACGAGCTGGATGTGCCGAGCGTCGGGGTCCGAGCAGTCGACGTCCGCGAACGATCCGGCGCAGGCCGGGACCGACCAGCCCTTCGCGAGAACGTTGGCCTCGGCCACGTAGCGGGCCATCTCGCGCCTGAGAACGGCGACCTTCGCCGGGAACTTCGCGACGCGCTCGCCGGAGCCGGCGAAGACGTAGACCCAGTCGGCGCCCGGGCCGGTGTTGCGGTACTGGCGGTCGAGGAGATCCCAGGCCATCGACTCGCCGTTGGCCGAGATCAGGTTGCCCCGCGCGTCGTACTGCGCGCCGCCCGACGTGACGCGATTGGTGAGCGAGTCGACGGTGAACACGGTCGAGCCGTTCCGGGTGAGGTTGCCCCAGCGGTCGTAGCCGAAAGCGCGGCTGACCGAGCCGAACCGCGCCGAGGTCAGGCGGGCGCGGGAATCGTAGGTGAAGGCGTCGCTTCCTCCGAGCCTGAGGATGTCGCCCGCGCCGTCGTAGGCGTAGGCGCCCGAGCTCCAGAGAGCGTTCGAGATGCTGGCCGGCCGGGGAAGGAGGCTCGCGTCGGGCGAAATCGTCGTGACGACGGGTGTGCCGGAGTTCCCGGCGGTCCAGGACGACAGGGCCGCGGACGGCCCGTACGCCGCCGCGGGAACGACGGACTGCCCGTTCGCGACGATCGAGACGGGAAGCCCGTACCCGTAGCCGATCGTCACCGGAAAGGCGGGGGAGCCCGCGAGCCGGGGATGAGCGTGCGAGGCGGGCAGGCCGAGGGCGTCGTAGGTCCAGGTTTGCGAAGCGGACGCGGTCAGGCCGCCGTTGCCCGCGGCCGTCGTCAGCTTCGAGAGCCGGCCTCCCGGAGCGCCGTATTCGAAGGTCTCGTCCACGACGGGTCCGGCGGTGGGAAGGAAGTTGTAGCCGTAGCGCCGGGTCAGCTTTCCGCCGGGGCTCGCGCCGCCCGGGAAGTTGGGCGAGCCGTCGGCGCAGGCGCCTGAGCCGTCGTAACAGTGCACGGCATGCTTCGAGCCGCCGGCGTCCTCGCGCGTGACGCGTCCCGCGAAGTCGAACTGGCGGGTCACGACGAGGTTTCCGGGCCGCGATTCCTGCCGGACGTTGCCCAGGGTGCCGACGGCGTCGTACGTCACCTTCCCGCCTTCCGGCGTCGTCTCCTCGCGCAGCATTCCCGCGGCGTCGAAGCCGTAGGTGCGGGACTGGGCGCCCTGAGTGACGCGGGTGAGCTTCGAATTGACGTCGTAGGCGTACGTCGTCACGTCCCCCGTCGGCTCGGTGACCGTGATCGTCCGGCCGAAGGCGTCCTTGCGGACCTGGGTCGTCGCGTTCAGGCCGCCGGTCGAGCAGGCCGCCGACTGCAGGTTCGCGAACGTGCCGTTGAGACAGTAGGTCAGTATCGCCTCGGCCGTGTCGCTGTAGACGACGGGCCCGTCCCGCCGGTCGACCGTGACGAGGCTCGAGTGCTTGGCTCCCACGATCTGCTGCGCGCGGCCGAAGGGGTCGAAGCACAGGCTGGAGGTCCCCGGAGCCGACGACGGGCGGGACGTGGGGAAGTTGCCGCCCGCAAAGACGCAGGCCGTTGCGAGATTGGCGACGATGGACTCGCCCACGACGTCGGCGATCCATTCGGAACGGAAGTACGCGTTGCCGGCGGCGTCGAAGAGGTGGAACCGCTTGGCGACCCCGGCCCCGGGACGGACCGTCCTCTCCCGCGTGAGACGGCCGAGGCCGTCGTAGTCGAAGTGCTCCCAGGTCTTCGCGCCGGCGTTCGACGCCGGGACCGGGCAGGCCTGGGCGGACGCGGCCCGGTAGGCCGTCGTGGCGTTCGGGCCCTCGTAGCAGACCCAGGTCTTCAGCTCGCCGGCGGCCGCAGGCGTGATCTGCGTGACGCGACCCAGGGCGTCGTAGGCGTAGCGGGTCGTCAGGCCCGCGGTGTCGCTCGAGGAAAGAACCCAGCCCGTGGTGGCGTCGCGGGCATAGCTCCGCGTCGGAAAGGTCGGCGCACCGACCGGGCCCTTGATCCAGCGGGCCGACAGAAGCTCGCCGTTCTGCCAGGCGTAGTCCTTGCCGAAGCTGTCTCCGTCCGTTCCGACCGAGGACGGGAATACGGGATGGTTGAGGGAGCAGTACGCCGGCGGCGGCGGGCTCGCGGCCGCGAAGGATTTCGAGAACTCCTTGTCGACACTTCCGCCGCCGTCCGGGTAGCGGCAGCGGAGGAAGGCGATGTCGCGGGCCGCGTCGTAAACGAAGGACCCCCGGAGGAAGCCGCTCGTCGCGTCGAACTCGAAGTATTCGTCGCGGACCGAGGACCCCTCGGCCGCGCGGCGCTCGGCGAAGAGGTTGGGCAGCACGGCTTCGCCGGCGTCGGGGCCGGTCGACCAGTTGACCGGCGCCCAGTCCGTGAACGTGGAGCGGCTGTCGTTGCCGAGCGACCCCGAGTGGGCCTCGTTCTCGTAGTGGCGGCCGTTTGCCTCCCACGAGCCGGCGGAGTTGGAAAGGGCGACGAGATGGAACGGGCAGTTCGTGCAGTTGCCCGGGCCGTGGATCGTGCGCTCGCTCTGGAGGCGCCGGTTGCCCTCGAGGTTGAGGGCATCGTCGTACTCGAAGGTCCGCCGGACCGTGCGGAGCGACTTGCTCGAGCAGAACTTCGCGTCGGCGGAGGTGCCGGGGCAGGCGGGCGAGGCCGGCGTCGCGACGTTGGGGTCCGTCTCGAAAAATCGCTGCTCGACGTCGGCGCCGACCCGGTCGCCGGGCACGCTCGGTCGCGTCGTTCCCGCGGGCGCCTGCACGACGCGCGGGCTCGACAGGAAGAGGGTGGCCTGCGCCCGCGAGCGGCCGGGCGAGCCGGCCTCGTTCTGGTCGGTCGCGGGAAGCACGACGACCGTGAGCGTCTGGGGCTCTCCCGGCGACGCCGCGGAGCCGGACTCGCCGAACGGGAACGCGTACTGCGTGTAGGTCGTCGTCGAGACGCGTCCCCGCACCGGCTCGGTCACGGTGCGCTTGAGGACGCCGACCTGGGAGTCCATCCAGCGGGCCTCGTTGTCTTCGGTGCAGGAAGCCCGGGCTTCGATCGGCGGGCCGGGGTCTCCGATCGCAGTCCCGCAGAGGAAGGCCGTCGGGGAGACCGTGGTGAAGGCCTGCGAGGGCGGCGGGAGCCCCGGACAGTTCGGGGCGAGGGCGCCGGCGCGGCCGTGGAAGAACGCGTAGCCCCCGTAGCAGTACTCGGCCCGGGCGCCCGTCGGGAGCGTCAGGTTCGTGAGCAGGCTCGACTGGGAGAACTGGTACTTCGGGGAGCCCGCGAGGTCCGACGGGAGCCTCAGCTCCTTCAGGCGCTGGAGGTTGACGGGCACCGTTCCCGTCGCGCACGAGTGTGCATAGCCGGCGTACGGCGAGTCGTAGACGAACGACCATGTCCGCGTCGTCGCCGCGCCGTTGGCGAAGACCGGAAACGTGGCCGAGAGAACCATGCCGTCGAGAAAGCCGTTGTGGCCGCGATCCACGTGAATCGACTGTCCCGAGGGCAGGCGGATGTCCTTCGGGACCCAGCCGCCCGTTCCCGAGGGCGCCCGCATCTGCATCAACGACGTGATTCCGGCGCTGCAGGTCGAGGTCCCGTAGGTCCACTGCGGCTGCGTCCCCGTCCAGTACGTCGCGCTGTAGCCGTTGCCGTGCGGATCGCGGAGGGAGCCCAGGTACCAGCCGTCGCGGCCGCGCCCGAAGTCGTGGGTAAAGCCGTCGGTCAGCGGGTCGTCGAAGCCGGCCGCCTGCTGGTCGAAGACGTAGTGGTTGCCGTCGCCGTCCCACATCTCGTACGGGCCGGCGCCCTTCAGGAAGTACTGGCTCCCGTCGCCCGTGACCTTGCCGTTGCCCTGGCTCCGGACGAAGAGGTGCTGGCTCCCGTCCGGCGCGACGTAGCAGGGCGCGGTCGTGGTTCCGTGACGGCAGGACTTGATCGCGCCGAGCGACATCTCCCAGCCGATCGGGAGCGACGAGTTGCCCGCGAGCGGCTTGTAGACGAAGCTCGTCTGCTGCTGGCCGGGGAGGGGCGCGCCGTAGTCGTCGACGCGCGAGTTGTAAACGAGGCTCAACTGGAACCGCAGTCTGGGGCCGATCGGGTACGAGGGCCCGAGGGCGATCGGCAGCGTGAGCTGGCCGTTGTAGATGTTGATCGAGTCGAACGCGTCGTGATGGAACACGCTGTTGGTGTAGCCGGGGGCGGCGTCCGGATCGTTGTCGGGTCCGGACTGCGCCTCGAGCCGGCGCCCCGTGAGCACGAGCAGGCAGAGCAGGAGCGTCCGCGGAAGTTTTCTTGACATGTTCGCCACTCCTTTTCGGGGGAGCTCGCCGGCGAGGCTCTCGTCCTACTCTTTGTCGCGAGCAAACGCCGGGCGACGCCGGCTCCGGAGGCGGCTGCGGTATTCGCCGAGCCGGTGTCGGGGCGCGACGAAGCGCGCCGGACCGGCGCGATAGGATGAGACGAATGCCTCGCATCCGTCGTTTGTCGAGCGCCGTCATCGATCGCATCGCGGCCGGCGAGGTCGTCGAGCGGCCGGCCTCGGCGGTCAAGGAGCTCCTCGAGAACGCCCTCGACGCGGGGGCGTCCCGGATCGACGTCGAGATCGACGGCGGCGGGGGAGACCGGATCCTCGTCCGCGACGACGGCTCCGGCATGAGCCGCGAGGACGCGCGCCTGGCGCTCGAGCGGCACGCCACCTCGAAAATCGCCTCGGATGAGGACCTCGTCCGCGTCGGGACCTACGGGTTCAGGGGCGAGGCGTTGCCCTCGATCGCCTCGGTCGCCCGCCTGACGCTGACGACCGCGGACGGGTCGAGCCCGGAGGCCGTGCGCCTGCGGATCGAGTTCGGGGCGGCTCCGGGCGAGGAGCCCGCGGCGAGGCCGCGCGGCACGGACGTTCTCGTCGAGAGCCTCTTCGCGCGGACGCCGGCCCGGCGCAAGTTCCTTTCCTCGCCCGAGGCGGAGGGGCGGGCCGTCGCGGCCGCTGTCACGAAGGCCGCGCTGTCGAACCCCGCCGTGGCGTTCACGCTGACCTCCAACGGCCGGCAGACCCTCGACGCGCCGGCCGCCGTCGACCGCGCCTCGAGGATCCTCCAGGTCTTCGGCCGCTCGACGCTCGGCGAGCTCGAGGCCTTCGAGGCGAAGTCCGGTCCCCTGCGCCTGGCCGGCTACGCGACGCGGGGCGCGGTGACGTTCCCGAGCCGGCGCTACCAGTACCTCTTCGTCAACGGCCGGCCCGTCGAGGACCGCGCGCTCTCCAAAGCCATCACGCAGGCCTCGAAGGACGCGATCCGGATCGACCGCCACCCCGGCGTCTTCCTCTTCCTGACGGCCGAGCCGGGAGCGGTCGACGTCAACGTCTCGCCCTCGAAGACGCAGGTCCGGTTCGCCGATCCCGCGACGGCGTTCCGGCTCGTCTATCACTCGCTCCATTCGGCGCTTCTCGCCGGAAAGGAGGAACGGCGGCTGCGTTCGGTCCCCTCGGGCGGCGTCGTGGCCGAGGGTGCTGCGCCCTACCGCGACCCGTTCGCCGCGCCTCCCGGCTCCCCGGTCGGCGTCCCGCCCGCGCCGCCGCCGGCCGAAGCGCCTCCGCCGCCGGAGCCGGCGCCGCGCGCTCCCGAGATTCTTCCGATCGGCCAGCACCGGGAGTCGTACATCGTCGCCTCCGGGGACGAGGGCCTCCTCATCATCGACCAGCACGCCGCCCACGAGCGCACGCTCTACGAGCGCATCCGCGACCGCATCGCCTCCGGGAGGATGCTCTCGCAGCGCCTGCTCCTGCGGGTCCTTTTCGAGGCGACTCCGGAGGAGGCCGAGACGCTGGCCGCGCGCATGGCCGACCTGTCGGCCGCGGGCTTCGAGATCGAGCCGATGTCGGGAAGCTCCTACGCGATCGCGGCGCTTCCCGCCGAGGCCACCGACCGCGATCCGGGCCAGACGCTGCACGCGGCCCTCGCGGCCCTGGCCGAGGCCGGCCCGGGCGACGAAGCGATCCGGCGCGACCGGCTGGCCGCGAGCGTCGCCTGCCGTTCCGCGGTCACGATTCGCTACCATCTCGCGCCGGAAGAGATCCGGCGGCTCATCGCGGACTGGTCGAAGACCCAGGACCGCTTCACCTGCCCCCACGGCCGCCCCGTCGTCCTGGCGATGGGTGAGGTCGAGCTCGAGAAGTACTTCAAGCGCCGCTAGGCGCGCGGAAGGAGCTGCATGGACCGCCGCGAATTTCTTCACGACGTCGCCGCCGGCGCGGCCGGACTGGCCCTCGCCCCTGCCGCCGGCGCGCGCCCGACGACGCCGGGCCTCGACCGCGTGCGCGCCGAGGTCGGCAAGCGAAACGCCGAGGCCGTCCGGCGCCTGCAGGACTGGATCCGCCTGCCGTCGATCGCGGCCGAGAACCGGGGGATGGCGGAAGGCTGCGAGCTCCTCATCCGGATGCTGACGGATGCCGGGTTCCAGGGCGCGGTGAAGGTCCCGACCGACGGCCAGCCCGGCGTCTTCGCGACGCTCGACGCGGGCGCGCCCCGCACGGTCGGCGTGTACTTCATGTACGACGTCAAGCAGGTGGATCCGTCGGAGTGGACGTCGCCGCCGTTCGAGGCCGCGATCGTCGAGAAGCCCGAGACCGGGCGCGTCGTCGTCGGCCGCGGCGCCGTGAACCAGAAGGGCCCCGAGTCGGCGTTTCTCGCCGCGCTCCACGCCTACCGCGGCGCCGGGGTGAGGCTGCCCGTCAACCTCGTGCTCGTCGCCGAAGGCGAGGAGGAGATCGGCTCGCCGCACTTCCCGCAGATCGTGCGCTCGCCGGACGTCGCGAAGGCCCTCGGCCGGTGCTCCGGCGTTTTCATGCCGTCGGCGGCGCAGGGCCCGGACGGCGTGGTGATGGTCAGCCTCGGGGCCAAGGGCGTGATCGAGTGCGAGCTGACCTCGAGCGGAGAGCGCTGGGGCCGCGGGCCGACGAAGGACGTCCACTCGAGCAACAAGGCGCGCGTCGACAGCCCGGCCTGGCACCTCGTCCAGGCCCTCCACACGCTCGTGGGGCCCGACGGCAACACGCCGGCGATCGACGGATTCGCGGACCGGGCGCGGGCGATCTCGCCGGCCGAAAAGGCCATGGTGCTGGAGGCGTCGCGCCGCGTGGATGAAGCCATCGCGAAAAAGCAGCTCGGCGTCTCGCGCTGGATCGGGGACGCCGCGTGGCCGGAGGCGCTCGAGATGCTCGTCTCGCGGCCGACGGTGAACATCGAGGGTCTCGTCGGGGGTTACACGGGCCCCGGCGGCAAGACGGTCCTTCCGCACAAGGCGGTCGCGAAGCTCGACCTGCGGCTCGTCCCGGACATGAAGGCCTCCGAGGCGCTCGCGGCGCTCAAGGCGCACCTCGTCTCGCGCGGCTTCGGCGACATCGACGTGAACATGACGGGCGGCTACGACCCGACGAGCACCGCCGCCGACGCGGCGATCATCCGCGCCGAGCAGGCGGTGTACGGGCGCGCCGGCCTCCCGCCGATCCTCTGGCCCCGCAACGCCGGCTCGTGGCCGGGCTACGTCTTCACGGGAGAACCGCTCCGACTGCCGGCCGGCCACTTCGGCCTCGGATATGGAAGCGGCGCCCACGGCCCCGACGAGTTCTACGTGCTGGAGTCGTCCAACCCGAAGGTCCAGGGCTACGAGGGCGCGACCCGGTCCTTCGTGGACTACCTGGCCGAGCTCGCGACGATCGCCTAGAAACCGTAGGGGCGGCCCTTGTGGCCGCCCAATGAAGAAGGGCGGGGACATCCGTCCACCAGCGGCCCGCCCCTGGAAATAGGAAACGCCGGCCAACGGCCGGCGTTAACCCCCGCCCCTACTCTGCTTACTGCTTACTGCTTACTGCTTACTGCCTCCCGCCGCCTGCCTCCTGACCTACATGCTCCGCGGCGGCATCCCTACCTGCTGCTCGTTCTCCTGACGGCGCTTGCGCACGTGGCTCACGATCAGGATCAGTCCCAGGAGGATGAAGGCCGCGGGTCCGCCCCACTCCTCCATGAAGGACCAGTCGATCACGAAGTACCGGTCGATCAGCCACAGGATGCCGAGGCCGACGAGGATGACGCCCCACGTCAGGCCGCCGGAGCCCGCGGCCGCCTTGAGCTGCGTCTCGCCGGCGAAGCCCGCCTCGGCGAGCTGTCCGCGGTTGATGGCCTTGGCCTGGCGGACCGCGTCGATGATCGCGAAGAACCAGACGAAGGCGATCAGCGGGCCGAAGAACTCTCCCGCGTTTCCGTGGGAGGTCATCGAGATCCCCAGGATGAACGCGCCGCCGATCGCGAACGCGCGCTGGTAAAGCCCGAGGTACACGTGGCCGAGGCCGGGGAACATGGACAGGAAGCCCGCCAGTCCCGGCGACTTGCGGTCCACGATGACAGGCTGGACCAGCGTCGTGGTCACGGGCGGCGGCGGGGCCGCCGTCGGGGCCGCGGGCGTCGCCTGCGGGGCCGAGGGTTGCGGGTTGGCGTATTCGCTCATTTCATTCTCCTCGACGACGTCTTGTCGTCGCTCTTAGACACGAAATCGGGAGGGCAAAGGTTCCCTGCGCGCGGCGTGCGCGGTCGAAAATCCGTCGAGACCGGCGGCGCCGTCCTTTCCGAGCCGGGGACGGCTCGGCGTCTTCTTCGTTTCGGGCCGCGACACGATCGCGATGGCGTTCGAGACCGCCGCGCGCCCGTAGCCGCCGATGTGGCCCTTCCAGACGGCGAGCGTCCGGATCGCTTTCTCCTGGAGCGCGCCGAGCCGGTCGGTCAGCGAGCTCTGCGCCACCGTCACGACGTGGCGGGTGCTGACGCCGAGGCTCGCGAAGCTCGCCTTCTTGACGACCGCCGTCGGGTTCCAGCCCATGACCATGACGAGGATCGCGGCCGCGTAGGCGTACGCGACGACGGCGCGTCCCGAGAAGAAGCCCCGCCACCGGGAGGCTTGCTTCACCGGGCGCGCGGCCGTCAGCCGCGTCGCGAGCCAGGCCGGGGGCGCGGGGGCCTCGAGCTCGCGCATCGAGAGCAGGACGTTGGCGGCGGCGGTGCAGGCCGCGCAACGGGACAGGTGGCTGTCGAGGCGAAGGCGGTCGGCCGCGGCGAGCTCGTCGCCGACGGCCGCGGCGAGCAGCATCTCCGCGCCCTCGCAGGTCACGGTCTGCCGCGGGATCTCGAGCAGGGCGGCGCGCAGTCCGGGGCTCCAGCGGGGCGCATCGAGGCCGTCGGTCAGCGACCGGGCCTCGTCGAGGTCCCAGCCGAGGCGAGCGCACTCGCCGCAGTTCTTCCGGTGCGCGGCCACGTCGGCCTCCGACGCGCCGGCCACGAAGAGGTGCTCGAGCTCGCGGCAGCTCATACGATCCCCGCCGCCGCGATGGCGATCGACGCGAAGGCGTTTCCGGCGCCGCGGGTCTCGTGGCGCTCGCGGATCTTGCGCGCCACCTCGGCGCGCGCCCGGAAGAGGCGCGACTTGACGGTCCCGTCCGGCAGTTCGAGGGCCTTGCCGATCTCGTCGTAGGCGAGGCCGTTCAGGTCCCGGAGGACCAGGATCTCGGCGAGGTCCTCGGGGATCTCGGAGAGGGCCGAGAAGAGGAGCTTCGTGCGCTCCTTCTTCAGGGCCACGCTCGCGGGATCGTCGTCGGACTTGAGGAGCGCGGAGACGGCGTCGTCGGAAACGAAGCGGAAGGACTTCTCGCGCTTCCGGCGCCGGTACCGGTCGATGCAGAGGTTTCGCGAAAGCGACAGGATCCACGCCACGAGCGGGAACCCCCCGTCGTAGCGATGCAGGTTCTCGAAGATCTTCAGGAAGATCTCCTGGGACAGCTCTTCCGCGTCCTCCCGCTTCAGGGTGAAGTGGTAAGCGATCGCGTAGACCTTGGGGCCGAAGCGGTCCACCAAATCCCTCCAGGCGTCGTCGTTGCCGTCGCGGCAACGCGAGACCAGGTCTTTGTCGTCGGTATCGCTCAATCTGGCCTCAAACCCAAGTAACGCAGGTTCTTAAGGAATGTTCGGGGGAGGAGATCGCAGACCGCGGACCGCAGACCGCAAAGCGACTGGGGATTCATGCAAATGTCTGAATCCAAGACTATTAGCATTCGTCTGCCGTCTGCCGTCTGCCGTCTGCCGTCTGCCGTCTGCCGTCTGCCGTCTGCCGTCGTCCTACCCCGGCGACAAAACCGGCTTCCTCGCCTTCTCCGGGAAATGCGCGTACCCCAGGAGCTTGTAGCAGAGCTTGGCGATCATGAAGTCGGGGGCCCGGTTGCCGGGCAGGGGGGAGTGCTCGACGACGTCGGCCCCGATGATCTTCCGCTCGGAGGCCACCCGGCGCAGGATCGCGAGGGCCTGGTCGTAGGTCCCCCCGCCGGGCTCGGGCGTGCCGGTGCCCGGGACGAGGGCGCCGTCGAAGAAGTCCACGTCGAAGGTCACGTAGACCTCGCCCGTGAGCTTCGCCAGGGCCTTCTCCATCCAGGCGTCCGAGCGGTGCATCTCGCGGTTGGAGACGATGAGGGTGCCCGTCTTGCGGACGTAGTCGACCTCTTCCTTCGAGATCGACCGGATGCCGACGTGGACCGACGGGATGCCGAGCTCGACCCAGCGGTGGGCCGCGCAGGCGTGCGAGTTCTTCTGTCCCTCGTACTCGTCGCGCAGGTCGCCGTGCGCGTCGAAGTGGAGGACCGACATCTTCGGGTGCCGCGCGTGGTGCGCGCGGATCGGAGCGGGCGCGATCGAGTGCTCGCCGCCGAGCGTCAGGACGAAGCGCCCGGGCGAGAGGAGCCCCGCGACGACCGTCTCGAGCTCGGCCACGCACCCGGCCGGCTCCATGTCGTCCGGGAGCCACGCGGGCAGCGTGTGCACTCCGATCCGGTAGACCTCCTCGTCGAGCTCGTCGTCGTAGAGCTCGACGTAGTGCGAGGCCTCGAGGATCGCCCCCGGGCCGTTGCGCGTCCCCGGTCCGTAGGAGACGGTGCGCTCGTAGGGCACCGGCAGGATGACGACGCGGCTCTTCTCGAGCGAGCTGTCTTCCGGGGGGATGCCGAGGAAGTTGTCGTAGAGCTGCATGGCGCGGATGATAATGGGGTCAGGTCTTCATTTTTCGGATTTCGGCCCGACCCGTGCCCGGCGAAGGCCGTCCTGAAATCCGAAAAATGAAGACCTGACCCCCTAGATTTTTCTCCGCGGGCCGCGGCGGCGGCGCCGCCGGGGCGGGGGAGGCGGGGGCGTCGGGATCTCACCGGTCTCGCGGCCGCGCTGGATCCGGGCCTGGAGGCTTCGCCAGTCGCGCACGATCTCCTGGCCGCGGCCCGTCGCCATGGCCGTCAGCTCGAAGAGGTCGAGGGCCATCGGGAAGGCCTCCCGGAAGGCGACGCGCCGGGTCGCGACCTTGGAGTCCGGGCGGTGCGAGAGCTTGCCGACGATCGAGAGGGCCTGCTTGAGGCGGTCGGTCGCCGCGCGGGGAAGCGACATCCGGAGCGCGAGCGGCGAGACGACGTCCTCGATGATCACCGACAGCCGGCCGGGGTCGGGCTCGGCCCCCGGCGAGACCTCGCGCACGCGGGCGCGCACGATCGGGACGAAGAGCAGGGCGAAGAGGAGCGCGTCGTCGTAGGCGCGGCCCCGGCGGCGCTCGGCGTCGAGGACCTCGAGCAGCGCCCAGAAGAAGTGGCCGGTGCCGCGGGGATGGTCGGGGTCGAGCTCGCGCAGGACCTCGGCGAGCTCCGGCAGGAGCGCGTCGAGCAGGCCGACCTCGCGCATCAGCAGGAGCGTCGGGAGGGCATGGCCGCCGCGCAGCGCCTGGGCGAGCTCCTCGGTCACCCGCGGCGGGGCCGACTTCACGATCTCCTTGCGGTGGCGGAGAATCGCCTCGTACGCGTCCGGGGTGATGGCGAAGCCGAGCCGGCTCGCGAACTCGACGGCGCGCATCATCCGCACCGGGTCTTCCTGGAAACGGATGTCGGGATCGCCGATCGTGCGGATGAGGCCGGCCTCGAGGTCCTCGAGCCCGCCGACGTAGTCGATCACGGAGAAGTCCGAGATGTCGTAGAAGAGCCCGTTGATCGTGAAGTCCCGCCGCAGGGCGTCCTCCCGCGGAGTGCCGAACGTGTTGTCGGACGTCTGCAGCAGCTCCTGGCCCTTCTCGACGGCCGCCGGGTCGGGCCGCGCGCGGAAGGTCGCGACCTCGACGACCTTCCCGTTGGCGAAGAGGATGTGCGCCAGCCGGAAGCGGCGCCCGATCAGCCGGCAGTTGCGGAAGAGCTTGCGGAGCGCCTGCGGGTGCGCGTCGGTGCCGATGTCGAAGTCCTTCGGCGCGCGCGAGAGCAGCAGGTCGCGGACGCTGCCTCCGACGAGGTACGCCTTGTAGCCCGTGGCCCGCAGCCGATAGAGCACCTTGAGGGCATCCGGGTCGATGCGCGAGCGCGAGATCGGGTGCTCGGCGCGGGGCCGGATGCGGGGTGCGGGCTCGGGTGACCGGGCGGCGGGGGATTCCGTCTCGTGAACGGGGGAGTGCGTGTCGCTGATGAAGTTCGGCCTCTCTGTCCTCGATCGACGATTCTAGCTTAAGCCATTGAAAGAAAGGATCTTTTGACTTCCCCTCCTCGGTGCGAAACAATACGCCGTCTTTCGGGCGACCCCGGGGACGAGGAGGTTCGAAGTCATGAAGTTCCGAGTGCTTGCCGCAGTCTGTCTGGCGGCATTTGCGGCCGTCACGCTCTCCTGCGGTTCGAAGGCCTCGAACAAAGAAATCCTGGTCGGCGAGTACGGCTCGCTGACCGGCGGAATCGCCACCTTCGGCATCTCGACCCGGGACGGCTCCTCGCTCGCCTTCGAGGACATCAACTCCCGGGGCGGTGTGCTCGGTCAGAAGATCAAGCTCCTCGTCGAGGACGACCAGTCCAAGCCCGAGGAAGCCGGCACGGTCGTCAACAAGCTCATCCACCAGGACCACGTGGTCGCGATGCTCGGCCACGTCGCCTCTTCCCACTCGCTCGCGGCCGCCCCGATCTGCCAGTCGGAGAAGATCCCGATGATCTCCCCCTCGTCGACGAACCCGCGCGTGACGCAGGTGGGCAACTACATCTTCCGCGTCTGCTTCCTCGACACGTTCCAGGGCGCCGTGATGGCGAAGTTCGCCTACGACACCCTCAAGGTCCGCAACGTGGCGATTCTCGTCGACGTCCGCAGCGACTACTCCGTGGGTCTCCAGACGTTCTTCGGCCAGGCCTTCAAGAAGCTCGGCGGCAAGGTCGTCTCCGAGCAGTCGTACAGCCAGGGCGACTCGGACTTCCGGGCCCAGCTGACGGCGATCAAGGCCTTCAACCCGGAGGCGATCTACGTGCCGGGCTACTACACCGAGGTCGGGACGATTGTGCACCAGGCCCGCGAGCTCGGCATCACGGTGCCGTTCCTCGGCAGCGACGGCTGGGATTCGCCGAAGCTCTGGGAGATCGGCGGGACCGCCCTGAACGGCTGCTACTTCTCCAACCACTACGCGACCGACGACCCGAGCCCGGTCGTCCAGAAGTTCGTGACCGACTACAAGGCCAAGTACAACCAGCTCCCCGACGCGCTCGCGGCCCTCGCGTACGACGCCGCGCGGATCCTGGCCGACGCGATGACGCGCGCCGGATCGACCGACGGCGAGAAGGTGCGGGACGCGATCGCCTCGACCAAGGACTTCCCGGGCGTGACCGGCAACATCTCGATCAACCAGGAGCGCAACGCGGTCAAGTCGGCCGTGATCGTCAAGGTCGAGAACGGGAAGTACCTGTTGACCGAGACCATCAAGCCCGAGTCGGTGCAGTAGGGGGCTTGGCGGCACAGATCCCGGAGGCGGGCGGCCCCGTCGCATGACCACCTTCCTCCAGCAGCTCGTCAACGGCCTGTCGCTCGGGTCGATCTACGCCCTGATCGCCCTGGGCTACACCATGGTCTACGGCGTCCTGCGCCTGATCAACTTCGCCCACGGCGACGTGTACATGGTCGGGGCGTACGTCGGCTACTACCTGTCGCGCAAGCTCCAGGGAGAGCAGCCGTCGATCGTCTCGGCCCTGCTCGTGATGGCGGGCTCGATGATCGCCTGCGCCCTGCTCGGCATGCTGATCGAGCGCCTGGCCTACCGGCCCGTGCGGCGCGAGGCGCGGCTGACGCTCCTGATCACCGCCATCGGCGTCTCGCTCTTCATCGAGAACGTCGCCCAGCTCGTCTTCGGCCCGGACCCGAAGTTCTTCCCGTCGCTCGCGCCGCACGCGGACATCCTGCTCGGCGGAGTGCGCCTGACGAGCGAGCAGATCACCGTCATCGCCGTCTCGGTCCTGCTCATGGTGGCCCTGCGCTTCTTCATCCTCAAGACGCGGACCGGAAAGGCGATGCGGGCCGTCTCCTTCAGCCTCGACGCCTCGCGCCTGATGGGGATCTCGACGGACCGGATCATCGCCATCACCTTCGCCCTCGGTTCGGCCCTCGCCGCCGCGGCGGGCGTGCTGATCGGGATGCAGATCCCGAAGGTCGATCCGCTCATGGGGATCATGTACGGGCTCAAGGCCTTCGTGGCCGCGGTGCTCGGCGGGATCGGCAGCATCCCCGGCGCCGTCCTCGGGGGCCTCCTCATCGGGATCTCGGAGGTCATGGTCGTCGGGTACCTGTCGTCGACCTACCGCGAGGCGATCGCGTTCGGGATCCTGATCCTCGTCCTGATCCTGCGGCCCCAGGGCCTCCTCGGGCGCGTGCAGAAGGAGAAGGTGTGAAGGGGCTCGCCGCCGCCGTCGGCCTCGTGGCGGTCCTCTTCGTGGCGAACGGGCTCTTCTCGGGGTCCCTCATCGGCGGGGTGTCCATCTCGCCGTACTTCCTGCAGGTCATCTGCCTCGCGGGCATCAACATCACGCTCGCCGTGAGCCTCAACCTCATCAACGGCTTCACCGGCCAGTTCTCCATCGGCCACGCCGGGTTCATGGCCATCGGCGCCTACTCCTCGGCCTACTTCACGGTGACCTTCGGCGACCGGCTCCGCGTGCCGCTGTCCTTCCTGCCCGAGTTCGGGCAGCAGGGCGTGCTGCTTCTCCTGGGTCTGTCGATCGCGGCGGTGCTGGCGGCGATCGCGGGGTTCGTCGTCGGGGTGCCGTCCCTGCGCCTGCGCGGGGACTACCTCGCGATCGTCACGCTCGGCTTCGGCGAGATCATCCGGGTCTCGATCCTGAACATCGACGCCGTGGGCGGGGCGCGCGGCTTCTCGGGCATCCCGCGGCTGGCGAACTTCTTCTGGATCTACCTGTTCGCGGCCGCGACGATCCTCGTCGTCTACCGGATCGTCCACTCCTCCTTCGGCCGCACGCTCGTCGCCATCCGCGAGGATGAGATCGCCGCCGAGGCGATGGGCGTCCACACGACCCGCGCCAAGGTCATCTCGTTCGTGGTGTCGTCGGCCATGGCGGGTGTGGCCGGCGGCCTCTTCGCCCACTTCCTGATGTACATCAACCCGAACTCCTTCACGTTCCTGAAGTCCTTCGAGATCATCATCATGATCGTCATCGGCGGACTGGGGTCGATCACGGGCTCGGTGCTCGGCGCCGTCCTCTTCATCAGCCTGACCGAGGGCCTGCGGGAGTTCGCGCAGTACCGGATGATCCTCTTCTCGCTGCTCCTGATCGTGATCATGATCGTGCGCCCGCAGGGCATCCTCGGGCACCGCGAGTTCGTGACCTTCCTGACGCGGCGCCGCCGCTCGATCGGCGGGGCGCCCGGCACCACGGGGAACAACTAGTGCCCTGTCACGGGAGGTCCGATGTCAACCTCGGCGCTCGAATGGTGCTGCAGGTCTTGAAGAACGAGAGCCACGGTGCTTGTCAGAGGCCGGACGGCGCGATCGACGCCTCGGGTACAGAGCACTAGCCGATGGCGATCCTCGAGCTTTCCCGCGTCACGATGCGCTTCGGCGGCCTCGTCGCCGTCAACGAGCTCGACCTCGCGATCGAGCCCTCGCAGCTCTACGGCCTGATCGGCCCCAACGGCGCCGGCAAGACGACGGTCTTCAACGTCATCACCGGCGTCTACGTCCCGACCTCCGGCGCCATCCGGTTCGAGGACGCCTCGATCGAGGGCCAGCGGTGCGGCCGGATCACGCGCCGCGGCATCGCGCGCACCTTCCAGAACATCCGGCTCTTCTCGGAGATGTCGGTGCTCGACAACGTGAAGGTCGCCTTCGACTGCCGGCAGGCGACGACGCTGACGACGGCGGTGCTGCGCACGCGGAAGCACCGCGCCGAGGAAGCCCGCGTCGACGCCGAGAGCCGGGAGCTCCTCAAGATCTTCAAGCTCGACCACCTGGCCGACGAGAAGGCCAAGAACCTGCCCTACGGCAGCCAGCGCCGGCTCGAGATCGCCCGCGCGATGGCGACGGCGCCCCGGCTTCTCCTCCTCGACGAGCCGGCGGCAGGCATGAACCCCCAGGAATCCAACGAGCTGATGGACCTGATCCGCTGGGTCCGCGACCAGTTCCGCATGGCCGTGCTCCTCGTCGAGCACAACATGAAGGTCGTCATGGGCATCTGCGAGAAGGTGCACGTGCTCGACTACGGCTCGACGATCGCCATCGGGCCTCCGGCCGAGATCCAGAAGAACCCGAAGGTCATCGAGGCCTACCTGGGGGGCGCGTGACGGGCCAGCCGATCCTCGAGGTGCGGGATCTGTCCGTCGCCTACGGCGCCATCAAGGCGCTCAAGAGCGTGTCGCTGACGCTGGCGCAGGACGAGATCGTGACGCTCATCGGAGCCAACGGGGCCGGGAAGACGACGACGCTCCGCGCGATCATGGGCCTCGTGCCGGCCGCGGGCGGCGAGGTGCGCTACCAGGGCGAGCCGACGCGCTCGCGGCCGACGCACCGCCTGGTCGGCGACGGCCTCGTCCTCGTGCCGGAGGGGCGCATCGTCTTCGCGAACCTGTCGGTCCGCGAGAACCTGGAGATGGGCGCCTACTCCCGACGCGACGCGGCGGGCATCGCCTCCGACTACGAGAAGGTCTACACCCTGTTCCCGCGCCTGAAGGAGCGGCTGTCGCAGACGGCCGGCACCCTCTCGGGCGGCGAGCAGCAGATGCTCGCGATCGGCCGGGCCATCATGTCGAAGCCGAAGGTCCTGCTCCTCGACGAGCCCTCCCTCGGCCTCGCGCCGATCGTCGTCCACGCGATCTTCGAGGCGATCGAGCAGATCCACCGGCACGGCACCCCCGTCCTGCTGGTCGAGCAGAACGCCAACGCCGCCCTGCGCCACTCGAAGCGGGCGTACGTGCTCGAGACGGGGCACGTGGCGCTGGAGGGGACTTCGGCGGAGGTGGCCGCGAATCCGAAGGTGAAGGAAGCGTACCTGGGAGAGTAGGGGCGAGGCGGGGAGCCCTCCGCGTGTCGCGTTTCGGGCGGCGATTCCGCTTCTCTTCCAGGGGGGAAGAGCCGTGGAGTCCAGACCTGCGTTTCGCTGCTTCCGACGCTTTGCGATGCGCGTCCTCGTTCTCGGGGCGCTCGCCTGCCCGGCGCTGACCGTGGCCGCGGCGGGGCAGACCTTCACGGACTTACCGCTGGCGTGGGACGACGTCGGCCGGCCTGCGGAGATCACGGCGGGACCGGACGGGGGGCTCTGGTTCACGCTTCCCGACGGCAACGCGATCGGCCGCGTCTCGCGGCTCGGCATCTACCGGCGATTCCCGCTTCCGTCGCCGAACTCGACGCCGCGCTCGATCGCGGCCGGCGAGGACGGCAACCTCTGGTTCACGGAGGAAACCGGCAACCGGATCGGCCGGCTGACGCCCGGCGGAATGCTGACCGAGTTCCCGCTCCCGACGGCGGCTGCCGCGCCGAAGGGCATCGCTCCGGCGCAGGGCGGGTACCTCTGGTTCACGGAGTCGGCCGACGGCGTTGGGAAGCTCGGCCGCATCTCCTCCGACGGGACCATCGTCGAGTTCCCGCTGCCCCAGAACTGGGTGCAGCCGTGGAGCATCGTCGAGGGCCCGGTCGGCGTGATCTGGTTCACCGAGCGCAAGGCCGGGCGAATTGGCCGGATCGGGCCCGACGGCAACGACCTGCTGGAATACTCGCTGCCGGACTCCGGCGCCGCGCCCCAGGGGATCGCGTACGCCTGGGACGGCAACCTGTGGTTCGCCGAGAACGAGGCCAACCTCTTCGGCCGCATCACCCCCGCCGGCGTGCTGACGGAATTTCCCATCCCGGGGCCCGGATTCCTCGTTTCGCACCCGCACGCGATGGCTCGGGACGCGTACGGCGGCCTGTGGATGACGCTCACCGACACCGAACGGATCGCACGCGTCTCGGAGGACGGAAGCCTCACGGCCTACTACACGCCCGACGCGCTGTCCGCACCGCTCGGCATCGGGAGCGGCTACGACGGGGCGCTGTGGTTTGCCGAGGCCGGCGGCATCGGCCGGGTGGCCCCGATCCTCGAGTTCGATCCACTCGGCACCGGCCTCTACGGCGTCGCCGCCGGTCCCGGCGGGGCGGTCTGGTACACCGCCTCGGACACCAACAGCGTGGTGCGCATGGTCACCGGCGTCTCGGAGGCGCCCTTCCCGCTGCCGACGCCGAACTCAATGCCGCGCGGCATCGCCGTCGACGGAGCCGGTAGGGCCTGGGTTGCCGAGTACGCAGCCAACCGGATCGCCGTGGCGGACGTCATCGGAGGCGTCGTCGAATTCCCGATACCGACCCTCGACTCGGGACCCTCCGGAATCGCCCTCGGCCCGGACGGGAACATGTGGTTCACCGAGGCGCTCGCCAACCAGGTCGGCCGGATCACGCCGGCCGGAACGATCACCGAATTTCCGATACCCACCGCGGCCTCGGGGCCGCAGGGCATCACCGCCGGGGCCGACGGCAACCTCTGGTTCGCCGAGTCTGGCGCCGGCCAGATCGGGCGCATGACTCCTTCGGGCGACGCCGTGGAGTTCGACACGCCGGCGAGTCCCAGCGTTCCCTGGGGAATCGCCGCGGGGCCGGACGGCAACGTCTGGTTCACGGACATCGTTGCGAACGAGATCGTCAAGATGACTCCCGACGGCGAGACCGATTCCCACAACATCCCGACGGACAGCGCCGGCGCCCTGGGGATTGCGGCGGGATCCGATGGCAGCCTCTGGTTCACGGAGTTCTCGGGCGACCGCATCGGCCGCATCACGACGCCGACCGGCACGATCGACGAGATTCCCATGCCGTCGACGCTCGCCGGCGCGCAGGGCATCGCCGTCGCGACGGACGGTCGGATCTATTTCGCCGAGTCGTCCCGCGACAAGCTCGGCAGCGTGGACCTGCCGCGCAGCGCCTGCACGCCGACCTCCGGTCCGGCGGCCGGCGGCATGACAGTCAAGATCTCGGCGTACAACCTGGAGGATCCGCTGGGCGCGAAGTTCTCCGGCGTGCCGCTGACGGACGTGCACCGCAACCCGCTCGACGGCGGCGCGCTCGCCGTCGGCGTCGTTCCGGGGCTCGCGCCGCCCGGGACGCTGAACGACCTGGAGCTGACGTGGCACAACGGCCGCGTCCTCCAGTCGCGGTTCTGGATGACGGATTTTCTGGACGTCCCGCAGAGCGACGGCTTCCACGAGTTCGTCGAAACGATCTTCCGCAAGGGCATCACCGCCGGCTGCGGGGCCGGGAGCTACTGCCGGAACGCGGCGATCACGCGGGCCCAGATGGCGGTCTTCGTGGTCAAGGCGAAGAACGCGTACGTCCCGGAGTTCGTCCCGCCGCCCTGTCAGGGCGTCTTCCCCGACGTGCCGTGCAGCAGCCCGTACGCGCCGTGGATCGAGGAGCTCGCGAACGAGGGTGTGACGGGCGGCTGCGGAGGCGGGCTCTACTGCCCGGACCAGCCGGTGACGCGGGCACAGATGGCCGTTTTCCTCCTGAAGGCGATCTACGGCCCGTTCCACTCGCCGGCCGACTGCGTGGGCGTGTTCGACGACGTGCCGTGCCCCGACGGGTTCGCCGTGGACTGGATCGAGGAGCTCCTGCGGCGCGGAATCACCGGCGGATGCGGCGCGCACCTTTACTGTCCGGCGAGCCCGGTCACCCGGGGACAGATGGCCGTCTTCCTGACGCGGACGTTTCGCTTCTAGGGACGCCGCGGAACCGGCTTAACCCTTTTCGACCGCCTTCGGAATCACCGGATCCAAACCCGGGAACTTCGCCAGCCACTCCCGCCGCTCCGCGCGAAGCTTGTCGACGAGGGCCCCGTACTCCTCGGTCGAATAGTGGCGCCGCGGGTCGTACTTCGCGAGGTCGACGCCGGGGACCTCCGTCGGCACGTCGTAGCCCCAGTCGGGGTCCTTCTGCCAGCGGATCCCTTCCTTGGCGATCTGCTTCATGATCTCCGTCGACACCTTGATCGTGATCTTGTCGCCGGGGCTTCCGGACTTCGCCCCGATCGAGCCCGTGTTCAGGATGTACGCCTGCATGTCCGGGTTCTCGCGGAGGATCTGGAGAACGCGGTTGCCCTCCTCGGCCTCGGGCCCCACGATGAACGGGTTCGTTCCGACCTCGCGCTTGGCCTGCCCGGCCTTCGTCGGATCGCCGGCCGAGGTCTCGATCGACTCGCCGAGCATGAAGTACGCGGCGGCCTGCTCGGAGGACAGGCGCGCGCAGACCGGCACGACGTCGTTGCGCCGCGTGATGAAGACGATCTTGTTGGCCTTCGTCAGGTCGATCCCGTCCGAGGTGCCCTGGATGTAGCGCCGCAGGACCACGCCGCGGCCGTTCGACGTGATCGAAGTATCGAGGAAGTCGACTTTCCCGTTGTCGGCGACCGAGATGTTCTCGTACGCCGCCGTCGGGTGCGTCGCGGCGCCCCAGAGCACGGTCTGCGACGGCTCGAGGCCCTCGGTCTTGATGTAGAAGCCGTCCTCGGTTCCGAAGGCGCGCCCGTCGCGCGTCAGCAGGACGACGTCGTCCTGCTTGATGATCGCGCGCTCCGGCTCCTTCAGGCCGTGGTCGTGCAGCGTCAGGGTCGTCTTGCCCGTGCCCGAGAGGCCGAAGAGCAGGAACCCGACGTCCCGCAGCTCGTGGTCCGGGCCGAGGACGCGGAGGATCTTCGAGCCCGCGTGGAGCCCCAGCCCGCCGCGGCGCTTGATCCAGTACATGGCCTGCCGGAGCATCGACTTCTTGGCTTCGCCGGGGTAGTCCGTGCCGAGGATGTAGGTGTAGCCCTGGTTGACGTCGAGGAAGATCAGCGTCTCGGGCCAGTCGGGAACGTAGACGGAGATGAAGTCCGGCTCCTTCGCGGAATCGGACGGGAAGAGCATGTTGTTCCACATGTACGCGATCCGGGCGTACTCCTTCGGCACGAAGAGGCGGCAGTGGATCGGCGCCTCCGGGCTCATGCCCATTCGCCGGTCCACCTGGATCAGGTCCATCTTCGAGAGCGCTTCCTGGACCTCGCGGATCTTTTCGGCCGCTTTGCTTCCTTCGATCGCCTGCTGCATCACGCCGACCTTGACCCCGTCGGCGACCACGTAGGTCTTCTTGGCCGAGCGGTTCTTGATGCGGGTGGCGTAGACGGGGGAGCCGTACTCGGTCGTCTTCTCGCCCGAACGCGCCAGCGCGCGGAGCTCCTCGCCCGAGAGGTCCTTGGCGATCGATCGGGCCCGGATGGTTCGCGGAGAGACGGTCTCGACGCTGCTCATGAGTGCAAGTCCTTTTGCGGCAAAGGGTTTGAGTTCGCCGGGAACCGACATTTATAGCAGATTTCGTGCCGGCCCGAGGCTCAAAGGCCGATCTCGTCCGCGATCGGCTTCAGGGCCTCGATCAGGAACCCGATGTGCTCCTCCAGGGGCACGCCCACCGCCTCGGCGCCGCCGTAGACGTAGGAGCGGTCGACCGAGCGGGCGAAGGCCTTGTCCTTCAGGCGTTTCACGACGGAAGAGGCCGGCAGGTCGGCGATCTTCTTCGTCGGCCGGACCTTGACGCAGGCCCCGATGAAGCCGACGAGCTCGTCGCAGGCGTAGATCGCCTTCTTCATGGGGGTGTCGCGGGGGATCTTCATGTAGTCGGCGTGGGACTCGATCGTCGAGACCATCTCCTCGGCGTACCCGCGCTCCCGCAGGATCCGTCCTCCGACGTGCAGGTGCGTGTCCTCGGTCGGGTTCTGCTCGTAGTCGAAGTCGTGGAGCATTCCGACGATCCCCCAGCGCTCGATCTCGGCCTCGTCGGTCACGCCGGCGCGCCGCGCACAGGCACGCATGGCTTCCTCGACCGCCCGGCCGTGCTTGCGCAGGGCGTCGGACTGCGTGAACTCGTGGAGCAGGGCGCGGGCTTCGTCGCGGGAGGGCCAGCGGTCGGTCGCGTTCATGGCGGGATTGTACCGGGAGGCGCCGGGCGTTTCCGCTCAGTGGGTCGCGAGAAGGACGATGTCGCTCGTGGGGCGCCCGATCCCGATCGTGATCGTCGAGCCATCGGGCGACCAGGTCGCGCCGCGGATCCAGACGCCGGTGGCCGCCCGGTAGATGAGCCGATACGGATCCGCGCTTCGCGGATCCACGACATAGACCTCCTGCGGGAACGTCATCGACTGCCGCAGGGCGAGCAGGCGGCGGCCGTCCGGAGCCCACTTCAGGTAACCGTTCTGGAAGGCCGGGCCCGGTGGCAGGTCCTGGAAGCGCGGCTGCCCGGAGGGGTCGGCGAATGCCAGGCGGTTGCGGGTCGGCTTGGGCTCGGCGGTGGCCGGGACCTGGATGAGGTAGGCGATCAGGGGCTCCTTCGGATTCCAGTCCGCGGCCAGGGCTCCCGTCGGCGTGTTCACCGGCGTGGAGCGGCCCTCTGCGACGGAGACGCGGAAGAGCGCGCCGACGTCGTGGACGTGGGTCCCCACGAGGATCTCCTTTCCGTCCGGCGACCAGGAGGGCCGATCCACCGCCTCGCCGCGGTAGATCTCGCGCGGCGTGCCGCCCTCGGACGGCACGAGCCAGACGCCCCGCTCTCCCGAGCGGGCGGAAATGAACGCGACCTGCCTGCCGTCCGGCGAGAAGGCCGGACGATCGTCCAGCGAGTTGCCGCTCGTGAGAGGCGTCGCTCCGGAGGCGTCCGGCGCGCCGATCCAGAGGTTGCGGTTTCCGGATCGCGCCGACGACCACACGAGACGGTCGCCCGCCGCGGACAGGTCGGGGTCGGAGTCGCCCGACTCGCCGCCGGTCAGCTCCTTCATCGTGTGCGAGGGGTCGTCGATCCGGATCGTCGCCAGCGCCTCCTTGTTGTTCGTCAGTGTCGCGACGATCGACCGGCTGTCGCGCGAGATGCGGGCGAGCTCGAAGTCGCCGAGCCCCGTGGTCACTCGGGCCGGTGCGCCGCCGGAGGGCGAGAGCCACCAGAGAGCGAGGTCGGCGGAATCGGGGTCCGCGGAGTACAGAAGGCCGCGGCCCTCCGGCAGCGGTTCGGCATAGATGGCTCGTCGCGAGGTCGCGACGACGCGCTCGGCCGGGCCGCCATCGGCCGGAGCCCGCCAGAGCTCCGCCGGCGCCCGGTTGAACGTGATGACGGCCCTCAGGAAGTAGAGGAAGCGTCCGTCCGAGGACCATGCCGGTGCGTGAAGATGCAGGGCGGCCCGCTGGATCTCCTTCTCGTGGCCCCCGTCGGCATCCGCGACGAAAAGGGCGTCGCCTCCTCCTCCTCCCGGGCTGACGTAGGCGATGCGCTTGCCGTCCGGAGACCAGCGTGCGCCCATTCCCCGGTTGACCAGCCGTCGCGGCACCCCGCCGAGGGGCGCCGGGATCACCCACGTCGTGAAGTCGGTGATCGAGCTGTCTCGGGACGGCGCCGCGCCGAAGGCGATGAGGCTTCCGTCGGGGGAGATGTCCAGACCGCCCATCTCCGCGCGGTCCTCCACGGCGAGCCCCGACTTCGAGGTCAGGTTGACGGCCTCTCCGCCGGCGACGAACCGCGCCCAGACGTCGATCTGGCCGCCGGCGTCCGAGAGGTACGTGAACCACTTTCCGTCCGGCGAGATGGCGGCTCCGAAATTGCGGCCCGGACCGAACGTCAGGCGCGTGACGCCGTCGATCGAGGGCGCGGCCCGGCGCGCGAAGGCCGGGCGCAGCAGCCAGCCGGCCGCGAACGCGACCAGGACGAGGGTGGCGGCCGGAAGGAGGCGAAGTCCCCGGGGCCGGGGAGCGGCCGCGGCGGGGCCGCTCGGGGGCGCCACGCGGCCCGAGCCGGATTCCCGCAGGGCGAAGGCGAGATCCCGGGCCGACTGGAAACGCTCGTCGGGGCTCTTCTGCAGGCAGCGCGACACGAGGCGATCGACCGCGGGCGAGACGGCCGGGGCTTTCGCCGAGGCCTCGGGCGGCTCGTCCCGCAGGATCGCCGCGAGAGACTCCCCTGTGGTTGCGCCGATGAAGGCCCGCTCGCCCGTCAGCATCTCGTAGAGGACGGCGCCGAAGGCGAAGATGTCGCTTCGCGCATCGGCCGGCCGCCCGCGGATCTGCTCCGGCGAGATGTACCCCGCCGTGCCCATCACGACCCCGGGCTCCGTGGGCGGCGGCGTCGTGGGCGCCGAGGTGGCGGCGGTCGCGTCGCTCGCCCCGTCGACGCGGGCGAGCCCGAAATCGAGGATCTTCACCCGCCCGTCCGAGGTGAGAAACACGTTCTCGGGCTTCAGATCGCGATGGACGATGCCGGCGGCGTGGGCCGCCGCGAGCCCGTCGGCCATCGCCGCGGCGATCTCGACCGCCTTGCGCTCGCTCAGGCGCTCGCGGGAGAGGCGCTCTCGAAGCGTCTCGCCCTGCAGAAGCTCCGTGACCGCGTAGGCGATCCCCTCCTCGCGGCCGAAATCGAAGAGGGAAAGGATGTTGGGGTGCGAGAGGGCCGCCACGGCGCGCGCCTCGCGGTCGAATCGCGCGAGCGCCTCGGGGGAGCCGGAGAATCGCTCGGGCAGGACCTTGACGGCGACCTCCCGATCGAGCCGCGTGTCGCGCGCCCGGTACACCTCGCCCATCCCGCCCGCGCCGAGCGGAGCCAGGATCGCGTAGGGTCCGAGCCGCCGCCCGGCAGGAAGTGCCATCGAGTTGGCCGGATTCTATCGTTCCGAGGTGGCCGGTCGGGGAGTCTGCGCGGTGCACATAGAAATGTGCATCTTTGGCGGATTTCGGACGTCATTTCACGAGTTTCGGGTTGCATTCCAGCGAAATGAGGCTAATATCCTGCTCCATCGTCAAAAAAAGGGGGCAGCATGGCGAAAGCGAAGGTCCTGAAATTCGACGCGGCGGGCGGGGGTCTTTCCAAGGCCGAGATCCTGAAGGTGTGCGAGGCGGAGAACGTCCGCTTCATGCGCCTGCAGTTCACCGACATCTTCGGCGTGATCAAGAACGTCGAGCTGCCGAGCTCGCAGTTCGCGAAGGCGCTCGACGGCGAGATCCAGTTCGACGGGTCCTCGATCGAGGGCTTCACGCGGATCGAAGAGTCCGACATGAACCTGGTGCCGGACCTGGATTCGTTCGCGATCTATCCGTGGGCGCACCGCAACGGAGAGAAGGTCGGCCGGTTGATCTGCGACGTGTACAACCCGGAAGGCAGCCCCTTCGCCGGCTGTCCTCGCATGACGTTGAAGAAGCAGATGGACAAGGCCTCGGCCCTCGGTTACACGCTCGTCACGGGTCCGGAAGCCGAGTTCTTCCTCTTCCGCCGCGATGCCAACGGCGATCCCATCGTCGACACGCACGATGAGGGCGCCTACTTCGACCTGACCCCGGTCGACCGCGGCGAGGAGGCCCGGCGCGACATCGTTCTCGCCCTCGAGCAGATGGGCTTCGAGGTCGAGGCCGCCCACCACGAGGTCGCCGCCGGCCAGCACGAGATCGACTTCAAGTACGCCGACGCCATCACGACCGCCGACCGCGTCTCGACCTTCCGGTTCATCGTCAAGAAGGTCGCCATGGACCACGGCCTGCACGCCACGTTCATGCCGAAGCCGATCTACGGAATCAACGGCTCGGGCATGCACGTGCACCAGTCCTTCCTCGACAAGAAGGGCAACAACGTCTTCTACGACGCCAAGGCCAAGTACCAGCTCTCGAAGACCGCGATGCACTACACGGGCGGCATCCTCCGGCACGCCCGGGCGTTCGTCGCCATCACGAACCCCCTCGTCAACTCCTACAAGCGCCTGGTGCCGGGCTACGAGGCCCCGATCAACGTGGCCTGGTCCATGCGCAACCGCTCGCCGCTCGTCCGCGTGCCGGCGCGCCGGGGCATGGGAACGCGCATCGAGGTCCGGATGCCGGATCCGTCCTGCAACCCGTACCTCGCTTTCGCGACCATGCTCGCCTCGGGCCTCGACGGCGTGAAGAACCGCATGGATCCGGGCGAGCCCGTCGACCGCAACATCTTCAAGATGAGCGAGCGCGAGAAGCGGCGCCTGCGGATCGACCAGCTGCCGGCGAACCTGTCCGAGGCCTGCGACAACCTCGAGAAGGACCCCGTCGTGACCGACGCGCTCGGCGAGCACATCCTCACGCACTTCCTGGAGGCCAAGCGCGGCGAGTGGGCCGAGTACATCTCGCGCGTCCAGCCCTGGGAGACCGAGAAGTACCTCGAAACCTATTGAGCCGCTGATTCGAATAAAATAAGGCCAGAGGCGACTCTGGCCTTATTTTTTTAGCCTCGAGGCTCGGGTAGACTGTAAAACATGGGCGTCCTGTCGAAGGCCTTGCGCGAGCGGCTCGCCGCCGCGCGTCCCCTCCTGCTCGACGCCGCGATGGGGACGGAGCTGCAGCGGCGCGACGCGGACACGGCCCTGCCCCTCTGGAGCGCGAAGACGCTGATCCGGGACCCCGAGCTCGTGTGGACGATCCACGGCGACGAGGTCGCGGCCGGCGCCGACATCCTGACGTCCAACACGTTCCGGACGCACGCGCGCACGCTCGGCAAGGCGGGGCTCGCGGCGCGCTCGGGCGAGCTGACCGCCCGCGCCGTCCAGCTCGCTCACCAGGCGGCGGCCGTGCCCGGGCGGGACGTCTTCGTCGCCGGGTCGCTGTCGCCCCTCGAGGACTGTTACCGGCCCGATCTCGCCCCCGACGAGGAGGCCCTCGCGCGCGAGCACGCGGCGCAGGCCCGGTTCCTGGCCGAGGCCGGAGTCGACCTGATCCTCGCGGAGACGCACAACTCGATCCGCGAGGCGAGGACGGCGCTCTCGGCGGCGAAGGCGACGGGTCTGCCCGTCGTTCTCTCGTTCGTGACCGACGGAGCGGGAAAGCTGCTCTCTGGAGAATCGATCGCCGACGCCGTTCGCGCCGTCCGGCCCCTCGCGCCGGACGCCCTCGGCATCAACTGCGTGCCGGCGGCGCGGCTCGCGGGCGACCTCGAAGCGCTGGCCTCGGCCGCCCCGGGGATCCCGCTCTCCGCCTACGGCAACCTCGGGCTGCCCGACGAGAGCCGCGGCTGGGCCTTCACCGAGGAGCTGTCGCCGGATGACTACGCCGCTCACGCCCGCCGCTGGCTCGAGCTCGGGGCGAGGATCGTGGGCGGCTGTTGCGGTACGACGCCGGAGCACACGCGCGCGCTGCGAGCGGTGCTCGACGAGCAGTCGCAGCCTGCGTCGTAGGGGCGGGGCTGTGTTGCCGACGGCCTGCGGCCGTCGTCTCTTACTGACGCGGGCCGCCCGCTGGTGGTCGGACCGTCCCCGCCCAGGGCGGCCGCAAGGTCCGCCCCTACGACCGCGTGCGCGCGGCGCAAGCTCGGTGGGTCCTAGCTCTCCGTCTCGATCTCGTAAACGTCGATTCCTGAACCCGAGGCGGTAAACGCCTCGATCGGGCCCTTGCGCAGGGCGCGTATCCAGACGGGGCGCCGCGATTTTCCGAAGATCGCGAGCGTGACGCCGTGCTCCCGGGCGAACCGGAGGAGCTCGCGGGCGACGTCTTCGCCCGAAAGCCAGACGACCTTTGCGCCGAGCTCCATGGCGAGCGTCACGTTCTCGGACAGCAGGCGGTGCTCGCGTGCCGACATCCGCTGGGGGCTGTCCCGGGGCGTGCGGACGTAGACCGCAAACCAGTTGGTGTTGAGCTTGCCCGCGAGCGCGGAGGCGCGGCGCAACAGGAGGCGCGTGGTCTCCGGATTGGAGGACATCGCGACCATGGCCTTGGTGCCCACCGGCTCGGTCGCGGCGGTCGCGTGCGGTCCGCGCCGCTCGGCCTCCAACCGGTCGGCGATCTGCCGCATGGCGAGCTCCCGCAGCGAAGCCAGGTTCTCTTCGGTGAAGAAGTTCTCGAGGGCCGGCCCGATGCGCTCCGGCGGATAGATCTTGCCGGCGCGCAGGCGCTCCTGGAGCTCCGCCGACGGCAGGTCGACGTTCACGATCGTGTCGGCCTGCCGGAGGATCCGGTCGGGCACCCGTTCCTGGACGTCGACCCCGGTCACGCGCGACACGATGTCCTGGAGCGACTCGAAGTGCTGGATGTTGACGGCCGTCATGACCGAGGTCCCGGCCTCGAGCAGGTCCTCGACGTCCTGGTAACGCTTGGCGTTCTCGGTTCCGGGGACGTTCGAGTGAGCGAGCTCGTCGACGATGACGACCTCGGGCCTTCGGCGCAGGATCGCCGGCAGGTCCATCTCTTCGATCCGCTTCCCCTTGTAGACGATGGCGCGGCGGGGGATGACTTCGAGGTCGCCGATCCGCTCGGCCGTCTCGGCGCGGCCGTGCGTCTCCACGAGACCGACCACCACGTCGACCCCCTGCTTCTTGAGAAGGTGGGCGTCCTCGAGCATCTGGTACGTCTTGCCGACGCCGGCCGCGTGGCCGATGTAGATCTTGAGCTTCCCGCGGCGCGACTTCTCGATGAGCCGCAGGAACACGTCCGGAGAGGTGCGCCGGCTTTCCTCCTGCGGCATTGAGACGATTCTAAGGGCGAACCGGAAGCTCGCGGTCGAGGTCGATGTTCGTCAGGAGGACGTTGACCCGTGGCTCGCCCAGGATCCACAGCGTGCGGGGCTCGACGTGCCTCTGGATGATCGCGGCGACCCGGGCCTCCTCGACGCCGCGGGCCTTCGCGATGCGGGCGGCCTGCCACTGGGCGCCGTCCGGCGAGAGGTGCGGGTCGAGCCCGGAGCTCGACGCGGTCACGAGGTCCGCGGGGACCGGCCGCGTGTCCCCGGGACGGTCGGCCCGCGCGGCGGCGACGGCCTCCTCGACCCATTTCGCGAGGTCCTTGTCCGTCGGGCCCTTGTTCCTCCCGGTCGAGGCCGTGGCGTCGTAGCCGTTCTTGCCGGAGCCGGAGGGACGGGGATGCAGGTACTGCGCTCCCTGGAAGTTCTGGCCGATCAGCTCCGAGCCGACGACCCGGCCTCCGGCCTCAACGAACGACCCGTTCGCCTCGTCCTTCCAGAAGAGCCGCGAGACGGCCGTGACGGCCGCCGGGTAGACGCCTCCGAGGAGGACGGTCAGGGCGACCACGTACAGGGTCGAACGAATGGCGAGCTTCATGGTGTCTCCTCAGGCCAGGTGCAGGGCCAGGACGATCCAGTCTATGAGCTTGATCCCGACGAACGGCACGATCACGCCCCCGGCGCCGTAGATCCAGAGATTGCGCGCCAGGATCCGCGCCGCGCCGAGCGGCCGGTATTTCACTCCCCGAAGCGCCAGCGGGATAAGCGCGATGATGATGAGCGCGTTGAAGATGACCGCCGAGAGTATCGCCGACTTCGGGTTGCCGAGTCCCATGATGTTGAGGGCGTTCAGGGCCGGGTAGGTCGCGGCGAACATGGCCGGCAGGATCGCGAAGTACTTGGCGACGTCGTTGGCGATCGAGAAGGTCGTCAGCGATCCCCGGGTCATCAGGAGCTGCTTTCCGATCTCGACCACCTCGATCAGCTTGGTCGGGTTCGAGTCGAGGTCCACCATGTTGCCGGCCTCGCGCGCCGCCTGGGTGCCGGTGTTCATCGCGACGCCGACGTCGGCCTGGGCCAGGGCCGGCGCGTCGTTGGTGCCGTCGCCCGTCATCGCGACGAGGTTGCCGCCCTCCTGCTCCTTGCGGATGAGGGCGAGCTTCTGTTCGGGCGTGGCCTGCGCGAGGAAATCGTCGACACCCGCCTCGCGGGCGATGGCCGCGGCGGTCAAAGGGTTGTCGCCCGTGATCATGATCGTGCGGATGCCCATCGCGCGCAGGCGGTCGAACCGGTCCTTCATCCCGGCCTTCACGACGTCCCGGAGGGCGACGACGCCGAGCACGCGTGGGCCATCGGCGACGAGGAGCGGCGTCGCGCCCTCGGCCGAGATCTTGTTCAGGAGGTCCGAGACGACCGGGTCGATCGCGCCGCCCTGGCCGCGGACCCACTCGACCACCGAGTCGCCGGCGCCCTTGCGGATCTGGCGGCCGTTGAAGTCCACGCCGGACATCCGTGTTTGCGCTGAAAAAGCGATGAAGTGCATGCCTTCGACCCGCCGGGCCCGCAGGCTGAACTTCTCCTTGGCGAGGACGACGATCGAGCGGCCTTCGGGCGTTTCATCCGACAGCGACGAGAGCTGCGCCGCCTCGGCGAGATCGCCCGGCAGGACGTTCGGCGCCGGGTAGAAGTCGGTCGCCTGGCGGTTGCCGAGCGTGATCGTGCCCGTCTTGTCGAGGAGGAGGACGTTGACGTCCCCGGCCGCCTCGACCGCGCGGCCCGACATCGCCAGGACGTTGTGCTGGAGCACGCGGTCCATGCCGGCGATGCCGATGGCCGAGAGCAGGCCGCCGATGGTCGTGGGGATCAGGCAGACGAGGAGCGCGATGAGCACCGCCGTCGAAGCCGCGCCGCCGGCGTAGACGGCGAAGGGGCGCAGCGTCACCGTGGCGATCAGGAAGACGATCGTCAGGCCGGCGAGCAGGATCGAGAGCGCGATCTCGTTGGGGGTCTTCTGGCGCGAGGCCCCTTCGACGAGCGCGATCATCCGGTCGAGAAACGTCTCGCCGGGGTTCGAGGTGATCTCGACGACGATCTGGTCGGAGAGGACCCGGGTGCCGCCCGTGACGGCCGACCGGTCGCCCCCGGACTCCCGGATGACGGGGGCGGACTCGCCGGTGATCGCTGACTCGTCGACGGACGCGATGCCGTCGACCACCGTGCCGTCGCCCGGGATCGTCTCGCCGGCCTGGACGATGACGCGGTCCCCCTTGCGCAGGGCCGTGGCCGGGACGGACTCCTCGCCCTTCTTCGTCTGCCTCCGGGCCATCGTCTCGGTCCGACCGCGTCGGAGCGCGGCCGCCTGGGCTTTGCCGCGGCCCTCGGCCATCGCCTCGGCGAAGTTGGCGAAAAGGAGCGTGAACCAGAGCCAGAGGGCGATCTGGAGGTTGAAGAGCACGTCCTTGCCGCGGGCGACGTCGCGCACGAGCAGGACGGTGACGAGGACCGCGCCGACGAGCACGACGAACATGACCGGGTTTTGCGCCTGGAGGCGCGGGTCGAGCTTGCGGAACGAATCGACGATCGCCGGACGAACGATCGCCCGGTCGAAGAGCGCGGTGCGACGGTGCTGGGCCACGTTGGTCCTCCTCAAAAGAGCGTCCCGGCCTTCATCAGCAGCTGCTCGACGATGGGACCGAGCGAAAAGGCCGGGAAAAACGTCAGGGCGCCCACGATCAGGATCACGCTGACGAGAAGAAGGGTGAAGATCGGTCCGGTCACGGGAAAGGTGCCGGCCGACTCCGGGACTTTCTTCTTGGCGGCGAGCGAGCCGGCGATCCCGAGAATCGGGATCAGCATGAAGAAGCGGCCGAAGAACATGTCGAGGCCGAGAGTCGTGTTGTAGAGGAGCGTATTGGCGTTGAGTCCGGCGAAGGCCGAGCCGTTGTTGCCGGCGCCCGACATGAACGCGTAGAGGATCTCGGAGAAGCCGTGGGGGCCCTGGTTGTTCCGCGAGGAGAGGCCGGCGGGAAGCACTGACGCCGCCGCGCTGAATCCGAGGATGCAGAGGGTGAGGATGAGCACCGAGAGCATCGCGAGCTTGACCTCGTGCGCCTCGACCTTCTTGCCGAGGTATTCCGGGGTGCGCCCGACCATGAGACCGGCGATGAAGACCGAGAGGATGATGAACAGGAACATCCCGTAGAGGCCGGCGCCGACGCCCCCGAAGATGACCTCGCCCGTCGCGATGTTGGCGAGCGGCACGAGGCCGCCGATCGGCGTATAGGAATCGTGCATGGAGTTCACGGCGCCGCACGAGGCCGCGGTCGTGACCGTCGCGAAGAGCGCCGAGTCCCCGATGCCGAAGCGGACCTCTTTGCCCTCCATGTTGCCGCCGGTCCCGCCGGCCGTCGGCCGGGCCTCGACGCCGGCCGCCTGATGGATCGGGTTGCCTTTCTGTTCGGCGATTCCGCAGATCGCGACCGCGGCGAGAAAGAGGAGGGCCATGGCCGCGAAGACCGCCCAGCCGTGGCGGACCGAGCCCGTCATCCGTCCGAGCGTGTTGGTCAGGCCCGCCCCGATCGCGAAGATCAGGACGACCTGCAGGAAGTTGGTCCCGGGCGTCGGGTTCTCGTAGGGGTGGGCCGAGTTGGCGTTGAAGAAGCCGCCGCCGTTGGTCCCGAGCTCCTTGATCGCCTCCTGCGAGGCGATCGGGCCCTGCGGGATCTTCTGCTCGGCGCCCTCGAGCGTCTTCACAGCCACGTCGGCCTGGAAGTTCTGCACCACGCCGCGCGAGACGAAGAAGAGAGCGGCGAGAAACGACAGGGGCAGCAGCAGCCAGAGGATCGCCCGCGTGCAGTCGGACCAGAAGTTGCCGATTCCCGCGGCCTTCTCGCGGGCGATCCCGCGGATCACGGCCACCGCGATCGCGATGCCGGTGGCGGCCGACAGGAAGTTGTGCAGCGCGAGGCCGGCCATCTGCGTGAAGTGCGACATGGTCGTTTCGCCCGAGTAGCCCTGCCAGTTCGTGTTCGTGGTGAAGGAGACCGCCGTGTTCCAGGAGGAATCCGGGCTCACCGCGCCGAATCCGTTCGGGTTGAAGGGCAGAAACTTCTGGAGCCGCTGCATCGCGTAGAGGATGACGAGCGAGGCGGCGTTGACGATCAGCATCGTGATCGTCCATTCGACCCAGGTCTGGTCCTTCGAGGCGTCGACTCCGCAGACGCGGTACAGGCCGCGCTCGACGGGCTTGAGCACCGGGTCGAGGAAGGTCCGCTGGCCGGAGAACACCCTGGCCATGTAACGACCCAGGACCGGCGTGATGGCGACGATGATCGCCAGGAAAACCAGGATCTCGACGAAGTTGATGTTGGTCATGGCGTCACACCTTTTCGGCCCGGACCATGGCCCAGAGCAGGTACCAGAGCAGGCCGAGGCTCACCGCGAGCCCCACAACGTCTTCCCATCCCATCGGAGTCCTCGTCCTTTCTTCAAATCCGGTCGCAGCGGCGCACGTAGACGACCGACAGCCAGAACAGCAGGATCGTCGCCGCCAGGAAAATGAGGTCCGGCACGGCATCCTCCTCAGAAGGTGAATCCGCCTTCGATCAGCATCGCGTTGCCATCGGAGTTCCCGTTCTTGATCGAGTATCCCGCATAGATCGTCCAGGCCCCGAGGGGAACCGAGACGCCCGGCGTGAAGTAGCCGATTCCGTTGTCTCCGCTGATCCAGTCGGCGATGATGTTCAGGTGGTCGTTGATTTTCTGTTCGAAGCCCAGGAGGGCGCCGGCCTGGGGGTCCGACGCCGCATAGCCGGATGAGGCCCAGTAGCCTCCCGCGGTCAGCCGCGTGTTGGTCGGAAGCTTGTACGAGGCCTCCGCGTAGCCGAGCACCGCGGGGTCGCCGTCCTTCGAGCCGCGCAGGTAGAAGAGGCCGAAGACGCCGGTCGTGAAGGCGAGCTTGTCGTTGTGCCAGGGCTGCCACTTGATGTTGGGCGTCGCGTAGGGGACGGAGCGTCCGGGGACGAGGAAGCCGCCGAAGTTGACGCCGGCCTCGATGTTGGACCCGAAGCCGTAAACGCCGCGAGCCGTGAAGAGCGCGAAGTTCGGGTCCTGCGGCCTTCCGAGCACGTCGAGCTCGAGGTAGGTCTTGCCCTTGTCGAGGACGTCCGCCGAGGGCACGTTGAAGATCGTCTGCTGCGCCCAGAGCGGCGCGGCCACGGCCGAGAGGAAGAGGGTGGCCGCGACTGCCCGCGCGGCATTCCCGCCCCGCGTGCCCGACCGTTGCGTCCGCCCGTGGTCGAAGACCTTCTCGTCGATACGCCAGAGATTCATGGCTTGCCTCCCGAAGATGACGTACGCGAGGTATCCGGCCATGACCAGGGGAACTTCGAACCGGCCGAAGATCAGGGCCGCTGCGCAGCCGGCAGCGAGTGCCGAGAGGGCCAGCGCGGCGAAGGCCGCAGCTTTGCGTTTCGTGTTCATGGGTCGATGGTGCGTCGCGGGCCAGAAAGAAGTCCGGAGGAAGGGCGAAAGAACTCCAAAGAACCGGGGTGCGGGGATCGGCCGCTGTCGCGTCTTTCAGAGGCGCCACGGACCAGGGTCCGGGTGCAGGCGTGGATGCCCGCGCCCAGGCCGGCAAACGCCAAAAGGATGAGGGTGCGCCCCGGGCCCGGGTCGCGAAAGGACGTTGCGGCGAGAAGGAGGCTGGCCCACGCGGCGATGCCGGCGAGCAGACGAGCGATGGCGGCGGCGACGACTCGGAAGGGCGCCATGAGGCGAATCCTCGGTCCCGGCGCGCCAAGAAGTCCGGAGGAAGGCCGAAAGAAACGCGAAAGACGAAGCCTCCATGAGGCGAGCCTCTTCCACTCGGCCCGTGCGGGCGTGATTCAACTGGATCAGCCGGACCCCCGGGGGCCGCCACGGGAGACGGGGAGCCGGGCGCTCAGCCTTCCGGCGCGAACCGGTAGCCCACCCAGGGCTCCGTGCGGAACCAGCGCGGCCGGTTGGGATCGTCCTCGAGCTTTCGCCGCAGGCTTCCCATGTGCACGCGCAGGGTGTCGTTCGTGACGCCCGCCGTGGTCCCCCAGACCGCGGCGAGGAGCTGGCGGTGCGTCCAGACTGCTCCGGGCTTGCCGAGCAGCGCCAGCAGGATCGAGAACTCGAGCGGAGTCAGGTGCACTGCGCGCCCGCGTTTCTTCACCGTGCGCGATTCCGGGTCGACCTCGATGTCCCCCCAGCGCGCGAGAGCGGGCTTTGCCGGCTCCCGGCGACGGAGGAGCGCGCGGGCGCGGGCGAGCAGCTCCGCCACGCCAAAGGGCTTCGTCACGAAATCGTCGGCGCCCGCGTCGAGGAGGCGCACCTTCTCGCGCTCTTCGCTCCTGACCGTCAGGACCAGGATCGGGGTCGCGGCGCGCCGCCGCCGGATCTCCTGGACGAGCTCGAGGCCGCCGAGTTTGGGCATCGCCAGGTCCGTGACGACGAGATCGAAGCCGCCCTCCTCGAAACGCTCGAGGGCCTCCTGGCCGTCGATCACGGCCACGACCTCGTGGCCTTCCCGCTCGAAGGCGTCGCGAACGACTTTTCGCAGCGCCGGCTCGTCGTCCGCCACCAGGACCCGACTCACGCGGCGCTCCGCGGCAGCGCGATCTCGAAGAGCGTTCCGCCGCCCTCGGCCTCGGCGAGGCGCAGGCGGCCGCCGTTCAACGCGACGAGGCTGCGGGCGATGAAGAGGCCCAGACCGCTACCGGGAACGTCGCGCGCGTCGTCGAGGCGGACGAAGCGCTCGAAGACGCGATCGCGGTCGGCCGGCGGGACGCCGCGGCCCTGGTCCGCCACCCGAATGTAGACCGCTTGCGCGTCGGCGACGATCGCGACCTGAATCGTCGACCCCGGAGGGGAATAACGCGCGGCGTTCTCCAGGCCGTGCCCGAGCGCCTCGGTGAGCTGGGCCGGGTCGACCTCCACCAGCGCGTCGAGCGGTGGCGGTTCGATGACGAGGGTATGGTCCGCGAGCGACTCGCCGAAGCGGGCGACGGCGGCTTCGACGATCTCTCCGCAGCCGACGCGTTCGGGGCGCGGCCGCGCGGCGCCCGAGTCCAGGCGGACGACGTCCATCAGCTCCGTCACGCGGCGGGAAAGCGACGTGAGCTGCTCCCGGGCGAGCCGCGCGGCGTCGGAGCCGCCGCTTCCCGCCTCCCAGTTCTCGATCGCGCCGAGCGCGGCCGCGACCGGCGTCTTGAGGTCGTGAGCCAGCTGGGCGAGGAGCGTCGACTTCATCTGCTCGCTCGTCCGCGTCTCCTCGGCCACGAGCGTCAGGCGCAGGAAGCGCTCGCGCTCCACGGCGAGGCCGAGCAGGAGCGCGCAGGCCTCGGCCATGCGTTCGCTCGCGCGCAAGCCCCGGGCGACCAGCACCCCCGCGCGCTGAAGGCCGACGGGGACCGGAAGGTAGATGTCCGTGCCGCCGAGCTCCGACGGGAACGCCGCCGAGTTGCCCTGTCGGAAGGCGAGCTCGGCGATGTCCTCGCGATACGAGACCTTCGTCGTCTCGATCCGCTGGGAGAGCTGCCCTTTGTCGTCCGCGATCAGGATGGCGACCTGTTCGCACACGAGGGCCTGCCGCAGCCGGTCGGCGGCGACGCCGAGCAGCGTTTCGCGGTTCGTGTCGGAGAGAAAACCCTGCGAAAGCTTCGTCAGCGCGATCAGATCGCGGCGTTCGGTCTCGAGCAGCTCGAGGCGACGCCGGGAGAGCGCGGAGAGCCTTCCGATGAGGAGACCCGAGACCAGGAAGACGAACAGAGCCGCGACGTTGCGCGGGTCCTGGATCGTGAACGTGTAGAGCGGCGGCAGGAAGAAGAAGTTGAACCCGAGTGTCGCGAGAAGGGCGGCCAGCACGCCCGGCCCGCTCTGCCAGAGGGAGGCGCAGAAGAAGACCGCGAGCAGCAGCAGAAGGGCCACCGAGGAGTCCGTGAGCGCCGGGAAGAGCTTGAGCAGCCCAACCGTCGCGGCGACGATCAGCACCGACGCGGGGTATCCGATCCACCGCGGTCCGGCCTTCATGCTCGGGTCATTCTATGGCCCGGCGGCGATCACTGGATGAGCATGGCGTCGCCGAAGGAGTAGAACAGGTAGCCGCTCCGCACGGCCTGGGCATAGGCGTCGAGGACGCGCTCGCGACCGGCGAACGCGGACACGAGCATGAGGAGCGTCGAGCGCGGCAGGTGGAAGTTGGTCAGCAGCGCGTCGACGGCGCGAAACTCGAAGCCCGGGGTGATGAAGAGGTCCGTCTCGAAGGCGAGATCGCCGCGGGGCGGCGCGTCCGTCCGGCGGGCCGCGGCCTCGAGCGAACGGGCGACGGTCGTTCCGACGGCGACGATCCGGCGGCCCGCCCCCCGCGCCCGTTCCATCGCGTCGCGCGTGGCGCCGGGAATGACGACGTGCTCCGGAGGCAGCACGTGCTCCTCGGTGTCCTCGGAGGTCACCGGCTTGAAGGTGCCGGCGCCGACCGCGAGGGTCAGGTCGGCGATCTCGACGCCGCGCGCGCGGATCGCCGACAGGATCTCCTCCGTGAAGTGGAGGCCGGCCGTCGGCGCCGCGACCGCCAGGGGCTCGCGCGCGAAGACGGTCTGGTAGGCCGACCGGTCCTCGGGGCGGTCGGGCGAGCCGGCCTCGCGGCGGATGTAGGGCGGCAGGGGAACGTGGCCGATCCGCTCGAGGAGCGACTCGTCGAGCGGCCGATCGAAGGCGACGGTGCGTCCTCCGTCGTCGTCGACATCCGTGACCTCGGCGTTCAATCCCTCGTCGAACGCGATCCGGCCGCCGCGTTTGGCGCGCCGGCCGGGCTTGGCGAGGGCGAGCCAGCGGGAGCAGTTCGGATCGCGCCTCTCGAGGAGAAAGATCTCGACGAGGCGCCCCGCCGCGTCCCGGCCGTAGAGCCGGGCCGGCCGCACGCGCACGTCGTTGCGCACCAGGAGGTCCCCCTCGCGGAGAAGCTGCGGGAGCTCCGCGAAGCGCCGGTGCCCGACCTCGCCGGTCCGCCGATCGAGCGTCATCAGACGGCTCGAGCCGCGCGGGCGAGCCTCCTGGGCGATCCGGTCGGCCGGGAGCTCGTAGTCGAAGAGGTCGACGCGCACGGCGGGAAGGGTAGCGCGGGAAGCGGCTGTCACCGTCGGTGACAGGCAGGCATCTTTCCTCCCGGAAGCCTGCCTCGCCCGGTCGCCGATCTCCCTCGCGGGCAGCGAGTTACACGGGGCCTGGCCGCGTGGTACGCGCTTTGCCCTCTCGAAGAGCCGGGGAGAGCACACGACGATGAAGACAACCGCAGGCTGGTCGATGAAGCTCGCGCTCGTGCTGGCGGTGGCGGCCCTGGTCTGGGCGGGCGCCGCGTCGATCGCGGTCAGCGCGCTCGGAGGCCGGCTTCGCGGCGCGCCGACGGCGGCGCCGAGCCCTCCCCGGGTCGTGACCGCGCGCTGATCCGTCCGGGGCCGAGCGCCCTGGGCTACTCTCGCGCGGATGACCGCGGACTACATGCCCGGCCGCGGCCGGGTTTCGATCGAGGCCGCGGGCATCTCGATCGAGGGCGTCTCGATCGCGGGGCACGAGTCCTTCTACAAGGTCCCGCAGTTCCGTGCCCTGCTCGAGTTCGGCCGCGCGCCGGAGGACACGGTCGGCTACGCCGACGTCTGCGTCTCGCACGGACACCTCGACCACATGGCCGGGCTCGCCCACCACGCCTCGCGCCGGCGGCTCGCCCGCCTGCCCGCGGCCCGCGTCTTCGTCCCGGCCGAGGCGGCGAAGGACGTCGAGGCCTGGGTCGCGGCCTGCGAGCGGCTCGAGGACATCGAGTACGGGACCGAGATCGTCGCCGCGGCCCCGGGCGACCGTATCGCCCTTCGAAACGACCTGTCCCTGAGCGTGCTGCCGGGGAGGCATCGCGTCCCGACGGTCGGCTATCTTTTCTCCGAGGTCCGGCACAAGCTCATCGACGAGCTCGCGGGTCACGGCGGGGAGGAGATCGCCGCTCTCCGGAGGAAGGGCGTCGAGGTCACGCGCCGCGAGGAGATCCCTCTTTTCGCGTACCCGGGGGATTGCTCCGCGGAGATCTTCGACGCCGCGCCGGAGATCCTCCGCGCCCGCGTGCTCCTGCTCGAGTGCTCGTTCGTCCTGCCCGAGGACGTCGGCCGCGCGCGCGAGTACGCGCACATCCACCTCGACGACATCCTGGCGCGCGCCGACCGTTTCGAGAACGAAGCCGTCGTCCTGACGCACTTCTCGCAGCGCTACCGGCCCGAGGAGATCCTGACCGCGCTCTCGGCGATTCCCGAGCCCCTCGCATCCCGCGTCATCCCGTTCCTTCCGCCGTTATGATGGACGTGCGGTTGTGGGGTAGTTGAATTGGTACAACGTCCGGCTGTTAACCGGAAGGTTGGTGGTTCGATTCCACCCCCCACAGCCAGTAAGCAGTAAGCAGTAGGCGGTAGGCGGAATGCGTCGCTAACCCTTTGCGAGCGCGGGCGAGCGCTGTCGCCACTTCAGGTACGGGATCGAGACGGCCGCCGAGGCGAGGGAATACGCCAGGACGAGGGCGACGGTCTTCGGACCTGGCACGGTCGAGGCCGCGAGCATCGCGATTCCGACGTGGCGGCTCGCGCAGGAGATGGCGAGCGCCGTGCGGTCCGAGGGATCGGGTCCGCCCAAGACGTGCCCGATCGCAAGGGCCACTGCGGTCATTCCCACGAGCGCCAGGAGCGGGCCCCAGCCGACCTCGACGAGCAGGCGCCAGTGCAGCACCAGTAACGCGACGCCGGCCACGAGAAGGGCGGCGCCCGCCACGCCCAGAATTCGTTCGGACAGACGCTCGGCGATCTTGGCGAGCGGCCGCCGGAGGATCATGCCCGCGAGCAGGGGAGCGAGGAACGCCTTCGCGATGATGAGGGCCACCGCGCGAGGCTCCACGGAAGCGTCCCGGCCGAAGAGGGGGCCGAGAATGGCCAGCCAGGCGGGCACGACCACGACGGCTAGGAGCGACGACGCGACGACCAGGCTGAACACGTAGCCTTTCCGACCGATCTTCATCAGCTTCTTCGGCAGCAACGGCGCACCGGCCGAGATGGCGAGGACGAGGATCGCCGTCTTGACCGCGACCCCGAGCGGCAGCGTCTTGGCCACGAGCAGGGCGACGAGGGGCACCGCCACGTACATCGCCAGGAGGGAGCGCAGGAGCTCCTTCGGACGCCGCCAGAGGTACATGAGGTCGGCAGGCGTCGACCCGAGCCCGACCGCGAAAATGAGCGTCACGATCGCGAGCTTCAGGACGAGGACCAGATTCGCCGTCATGTTCAGTTCCTCCGGATCAGGCCGCTGTTCTCATGGGCGCCGCAGAACCCGGGCCGACTTGCTGCTCATCGCCGACTTGATGGCGCCGATGATGGCCATCAGCACACCGCCGCCGATGCCTCCGCCGAGGACGCTTCCGATGATCGACCCAGGGTCCATGCCGCCGTCCGTGGCCGCCACAGTCCCGCCCGTGGTCAGGATGCCGAGGATCTGGCCGCCCAGCGCGCCGCCGACGGTCCCGGCGATCGAGTTGCCCTCCAGGCCGAGATCGAGTTTCTTCAAGAGGTTCCCGGCAACGTTACCGGCGACGGCGCCGCTGATGAGCTGGATGATCGGGCTGACCATGTTTGTCTCACCCTTCCTGTGTCGAGGACCGGCACACCCCGGGCCTTCTGCATTCAAGCTCTCTGCGCGATGACCGCGCGGGCGTATGCCGCGGCGGTCATCGGATTCCTATTTCTTCAGATACGAAATCTTCGTCGTGCCGATCGCCCCGTTGAACGCGAACGGCGCCTGGTCGAAGTAGTCGAGCGACACGGGCGAATCCAGATCCCGTCCGATATCGAACGTGGCGTTGGACGTGAAGTGGAGCGACATGGCGGCCGGCACCTGGCCCTGGCCGACCACGGCGCCATTCACCTTCAGGGTGACGTTCATCGGGCCCCCGATGGCCGCGGCCAGCTTCGATTCGACCTCGACCTTGACTTTGCCGGTCGGCAGCTTCTCCCTGGCCTTGATCTTCGTGCGTTGGACCTCGAACAGGTTGAACTCGTAGCTGAGAATGCCGTCCTTCACGTAGCAGGTGACGCCTCCGGAGAAGCCGGCCAGCGCGTACAGCACGCCGTTGGCGTTCGCCGGCACGTCCACATCCATGGTCACGAGGCTGTCGACCTTGCCGAGCTTGGGCGCGGCCGATTCGGGCATCCGGGTGATGGGCGCATCGAAAGTCCATTCGGTGAGCGACGAGGCGGGGGCGTCCTCCGGATGGAACATCGCCGTGGACCACATGCCGCCGCCGATGGGGAGGTTTTTGTTCTTCGTGGACTCGAGAAGGAACAGGTCCTTCATCTCCTCGAGCTTCTGCGGATTCGCAGCGCCGAGGTCGTTCGCCTGGCTCCAATCCTCCGTGATGTTGTAGAGCTCCCACTTGTCGGTGAGGGGGGACCACTCCTTGATGCCTTTCGGCATTCCGCCCACCCACGGCTCACGCGGGCCCGGGGCGCTCGCGAACCAGCCGGCGTCGTAGATCCCGCGGCTGGCCATGATGTCGAAGAACTGGGTCTTCCGCGTCCCCGGCGCTTTGGGATCGCCGAACGCGTAGACCATGCTGACGCCGTCGATCGAGTCCTGCTCGAACCCGTTCACCACCCGGGGCGGGGTGATCTTCGTCAACTCGTAGATCGTCGGGACGATGTCGATCACGTGGTGGAACTGCGGCCGGGCCGTCGGTTCGGCCTTGATGCGGTTGGGCCAGGCGACCGCCATCGGTTGTCGGATGCCGCCGAAGTAGGCCCCCATCAGCTTGGTGCCCTTGTACGGGGTGCTGCCCGCCCAAGCCCATCCGGCGTTGTACATGTTGTCGGTCTTCGGGCCGCCAAGTGCGTCGAGGCCGCCGAGCTCGTTCAACGCCTCGATGTGTTGCGAGATCCTGGTCGGAATCCCGTTCTGCGCGAGCTGCTCGCTGATGGTTCCGTTCAAGCCCTCCGACGAGGATCCGTTGTCGCCCCAGATGTAGAAGATCAACGTGTTGTCGAGCTTCCCCTGCTTCTCGATCTCGTCGATGACCCGGCCGGCGTTGTAGTCGGCGTGCGCGGTAAACCCGGCAAAGACCTCCATCAGCCGGCGCTGGAACGGCCTTTCGGCCTCGGGGATCGAGTCCCAGGAAGCCATGGAAGCGGGGCGCGGCGTGAGCCGGGCGTCCTGGGGAATCCAGCCCCTGGCCTTGGCACGCGCGAAAACGCGCTCGCGGTACTTGTCCCAGCCGTCGTCGAACTTGCCCTTGTACTTGTCGGCCCATGCCTTCATGACCTGGTGCGGGCCGTGCGATGCGCCCGGCGCCCAGTACATGAAGAACGGCTTGTCCGGTGCGAAGGCCTTCTGTTCACGCAGCCAGTGGATCGCGTCGGACGCGATGTCGTCGGTCAGGTGGTAACCCTTGGGGAGCTCCTCGGTGACCTGGGTGGTGTTGCGTGTCAGGGTCGGCTCGTACTGCGAGGCCTCGCCGGCCAGGAACCCGTAGAAGTACTCGAAGCCATAGCCGGTCGGCCAGTAGTCGAACGGACCCTTGGACGTGATCTGCTCCTCGGGCGTGTTGTGCCACTTGCCCCAGGCCCCGGTGTTGTAGCCGTAGTCCTTGAGCACTTCGGCGACGGTCGCCGACGACTTCGGAATCGTTCCGCTGAAGCCGTCGAAGTCGTTGGCAATCGCCGAAATCTGGCCATTGCCGACCCGGGTGTGGTTCCGTCCGGTCAGGAGGGCGGCGCGCGTGGGCGAGCACATGCCCGTGGAGTGGAAGCGATTGAACGAGACGCCAATCTTCGCCACGCGATCGAGCGTCGGCGTGTCGATCTCGCCGCCGTAGGTCGAGGGCGTGCCCGGTCCCACGTCGTCCATCAGGATGATCAGGATGTTCGGAGCTCCATCGGCCAGATGCTTCGGTTCGACCCGCTTCTTGTAGGTGGAATCCTTCATCGTCAGCCCCGCAGTGGAGCCGGACGGCGCAGGCGCGAAGGGCAGAACTTCCTGCGCGCCTGCCGTCTGGCCGCACAGCGCGCCCAGCGCGAGGCCGAGGACGGTCGATCGGACCCCTGTCATGGCTTTCGTCATCTTTCGATCTCCCAACTGTTCGACCGGCAGTTCGACCTCGTCGGACTTCGGTGGTTCGTCACTCGGAAAGAACCACGATCTCGACCCGGCGGTTCTGAAACCGCCCCTGCTCCGTCGAGTTGTCTCCCACGGGGTCGGATTCTCCGCGCCCCGAGGCCTGGATCCGCGCGGCGTCGACGCCGTGCGCCGCGAGGTATCCCTTCACGGTATCGGCTCTCTTCTCCGAGAGGGCCTGGTTGTACGCGTCGCTGCCGATGCTGTCCGTGTAACCAATCAGAGAAATCTGGTAGCCCGAGTACTTCTTCACGAAGTCGATGGCCTTCTGCAGGTCGGCATCGTCCGGCTTTCTGACGGTCGCCTTGTTGAAATCGAAATTGACGTGGAGGGTCAGGCGATCGACGACCCTGGCGGCCACGGCGACCGTCGCGGATGCCTCGCGGGATCCGCCCGCGCCGAGCGCGGCGATGCGGTATTGCGTCGTGCGATCGGGGCAGACCTGCCGGGAGCCGTTCAGATCCACCTTTCCGACTCCCTGGTCGATCGAGACGCTCGAAGCGTTCGCCGAGGACCACGTCAGCGTCGCGCACTGCCCCTGCTGGAGCGACGCCGGGCTCGCCGAGAGGGACAGCGTCGGCGCAGGCGCCGGCGGCTGGACGGGAGCCGGTGCAGGCGCCGGCCGGGCTTCGGCGACGACCCTGGGCGGGCACAGGCCGTTGGCCTTGTCGATTGCCTCCTTGGCCAGGGCGATCGCCTTCGTCGTATCGCAGGACCTGCAGAGTGCATACGCCTCGTCCTTGAGCCGCTCCGCCGCCCTGAAATCGTCCGGGCACAGCTTGTCCTTGCCGGCCTGCCTGGCGGACTCGACGGCCTGGTTCGCGTTGATCACCTCCGTCGGATAGGAACATCCGACGAAAGCGCTCACGAGAACGGCACAAGCCATCGTCAGCAGCGAGCTCAGCGTCTTGAGTTTCGGCATCCTCGACTCCTTATCCTTTCCTGCGGCTCACTTCATCCCGAACACGGTGACGTCCGCCTTGCCCTTCCCGGAGCCCTTCGTGTCGTACCAGAAGTCGATCCGGCGGATGCTCCGCTGGCCGACGCCCTTGAGGTCGATCACCCGGCTCTCCCCGCCCTGGGGGATGTTCTGCCGCACGTCGATCCTGTCGGGCTGGCCGTTGTCGTAGGTGACGACCATGTGCTGCATGTTCAGGGGTGCGTCTGTGACCTTGAACTTGATCTTGCGGAAGTTGTCGAACGGACCCTGGACGACGATGCCGTCGTGGTCCGCCGAGTGGCTGGCGTGCGTCTGCCCGATGACGACCCATGATCCGGCCGGCGCCGCTTTGGGCTGAACGGTCTTTTGCCCCGCATGGACGGGCGCGGCCCAGGCCATGGCGAGCATCGCGGCGGCCATCGCGATGGTTCTCGTTGTTCTCATCATTGTGTTCTCCCTCTTACGGATGGCCGACGACCATGTAGCTGACCGAAGTCCCGGCATACTGCGGCTGATACCAGGTCGAGCCGCACTGCTGGTAGGCGATGCCGTTGATGACGGTCGTCATGCAGCCCACCGGGGGCGTGCTGACGATGGAGCCGATGACGGCCGCGGTGACCATCGTCGTCGCGGTGATGGCGGCGGCTGTGGCAATCGGGTTGTCGTTGAAGCAGCAACCGTTGTTGTAGCCGTAGCCATGGTGGTGGTCGACGTCCACGTCGATGTCGATGTCGCGATCGACGTTGACGTTGGTGTTCCGATTGACGTTCTTGTTCTGGTTGACGTTGACGTTCTTGTTCTGGTTGACGTTGGTGTTTCGGTTCTTGTTGTCGTTGCGGCTGCCGGCGTTGTTGACGCTCGACTTGGCCTGGCCGCGCGAGTCTCCCGCCCCCGCCGCCCGGCTTGTTCGGAAGGGCGAGACCGGTCGCTGCCGCGAGAAGAGCCGTCAGGAAGGCGGCGATCGTCTGTCGAAAAATGGCTTTGTTCATGTCGCTCCTCTCAGTTCCCGCCGGCCGAGCCGGTGGCGTTGGCGAAAACGATGCGTTTGGCGTCGGCGGGGGCGTCGAAGGTGAACGCCGCCTCGTTGAAGGACGGCGCGAGGTCCCAGGTGTAGACGGCCGAGTACTGCGGCCGCGCCTCGTCGGTCGTCGTCGTGATGACGAGCTTGCGCGGCAGCGGGTAATCTCCCCGCTGGATCCAGATCTGCCAATCGAGACCCTCCTGGCGGAACGCGTAGTGCTCGCACGTGGTGCCGGCGACGTCGCTCGGACCGGCATTGGCCGCCGCCACGAGGGCGCTCGAGTTCACTCTCTCCGTCCCCCACCAGAAGAGGTCTTCGAGGGGTAGCTCGATGTCGTACTTGTCGGCGAGCACGCCGGCGAGCTGACCGATCGTCGCGGGCGCCGGGACCGTGGCGTAGTACTGGATCGCCTGGCCGTAGAGCGTGAAGTTCTTGCCGTCGTAGAGATAGAGCCGTTGCTTCTCGCCGTTGATGGTGTCGATCCTCAGGTGCGAGGGAAACTGGGCCAGGATGTCGACCTTCCCGTCGCGCTGGACGAGCAAGCCCGTCGTCGAGGACCTTGTCCCGGGTGGTCCTGGCCGTCACCCGGAAGGTCTTGACGGTCCGCAGGTACGCTCCCATCCTGTCGAGCGCCGCCACCGCTCCGGGGTCGATCGCGGACGCGGCGGCCTGCTGGGCCGAAGCCGTGCCCGCGAGCGCCATCAGTAGCGCGGCGGCCAGCGCTGCCTTGAATTTGCCGGTGATCATGACGCTCTCCTCATGGATTCCTTCATTGCCAGTCCTCCTCCGTGCGCGTCCCGCACCGTTCCGAGCGGTTTGCGCGTCCAACCGTTTCGATTCACTTCAGAATGCGTATGTCATTCGGGCGCGCCACATGTTTCCTCGCGCGTCCCCGCTCTTGGCGAAGATGGTTCCGTAGGTGACCTGAAGCCCGAGGGGCCGGCTGAGCTGAATGCCGAGGGTCCCGCCGCCGCCGAGCTGTTCGATCCGGTTGTCGTCGTAAACGCCGTCGGAGGTCGTCGCGCCGCCGTACTGGCCGCGCAGATCGAACGAGAGCCAGAACATCTTCGTGAGGTCGTGCGAGAGGTGTGTCTCGAGGACCCACAGCGGGTTCTGGCTTCGCTCGGTTCCCGGTCCGGACACGTCGGTGTTGTCGGTGTAGAGATAGACGTTCGGGTTCGCTTCGAGCCAGAACGGGTCCTTGGAGTCCCCGAACGGCACCACGATCGGCGCTCCCAGCCGGAACGCCCATCGGTTCGTGCCGAGATTGATGAGCCGGTCGCTGTCGTAGGAGCCGAGCGGCGGCATGACCCCGACCAGTCCATAGACCTGGAACGTCTGCCTGTGCTTCACGAACTCGGCAGGTTCGAGGGCGGGCGCGCCGAAGAGGCCCACTCGGAGAGCCACGTACGGATCCGCGAACCCGGAATGCGGCCGCACGTTGACCGTCTGAGATCCGCCATCGGGGGTGGGCAGGTCGAGCGTGCCGCTGACGCTGCCGAAGATCGGGCTCGCCCAGAGCTCGGCGAGTTGCCCTGCGATGCAGAAGAAGTGGAGGTAGCTCAGTACGCCGATCTGGCTCCGGATGTCCGCGTTGCGGATCTGGATGCTCTGGGTGAAGTTGTAGTTGCTCGAGATGTCCATGTAGGTGGGAACGAGGATGTTCGTGCCCTCCGGGGCCGGCAGGTAGGTGTGAGCGCCTTCGCCCTGGGCGAGGATCCGGCCGGGCAGCAGCAGGACGAGGCCGAGCACGAACAGGACGGAAACGGGAACGCGACGATGCATCATCTCTCCCTTCATCCCCTCCCGGGGCAACCGCTGGCTAGGCACTACTTCAGCTCCACTCGAACCGCCTCGACCGTGCCGTCGAACCGGAACGGCCGCCGGTCGAAGTAATCGAGCGAGACCGGCGAGCCGAGATCGACGCCGACGTCGAAGGTCTCGCTGGCGGTGAAGGCCGCCGGCACCGTGCGCTTGACGGTCGTGCGGGCGACCTCGGCGCCGTCGACGGAGAGAACGACCTCGGCCGGCGCGCCGGGCTTCGCGATGGTCGTGTCCACCTCGATCCGGTGCTTGCCGGGCGCGAGCCTGCCCTTCGAGCGCGCGGTGTAGCGCTCGATGATCATCATGTTGTACTCGTAGACGAGCTGGCCCTTGTCCATGTAGAGAGCGAGGCCGCCGGATGCGCCGCCCAGCGCGTAGAGGACGCCCGAAGCGTTCTCGGGAAGCTCGACATCGACGGTGACGCGGTTGCTCTCGCGGCCGAGGCCGGGCGCGGTGAACTCCGGCATGCGGGTCGTCGTCGCGTCGAACTGCCAGCTCGTGTAGGGCGTCTTGACCCGATCCTCCGGGTGGAGGCGCAGCCAGATCCCGGCGCCGATCGGGAAGGCCTTGTTCGCTTCGGCTTCTTTCAGGAACAACGCCTGCAGGTCTTTGAGCCGCTTCGGGTCTTTGGCGGCGAGGTCGTTCGCCTGCGAAAAGTCGGTCCGGGTGTCGTAGAGCTCCCAGACGTCCTTGTTCGAGTCCCACGTCGCCAGCCCCGGGCTCACCGTGAGCCACGGCGTCAGGGGTCCGAACGTGCAGGCGTACCAGCCGTCCTGATAGATGCCGCGGCTGCCGTTGTTGTCGAAGTACTGCGTGCGCTTGCGCCCGGGCGCCTTCGCATCCGCGAAGGTGTAGGCCATGCTCACGCCGTCGATCGGGTCCTGCGCGAAGCCGTCGACGACCTTCGGCGGAGTGATGCCGAGGACGTCGTAGATCGTCGGCACGATGTCGTTGACGTGGTGGAACTGCGCGCGCGGCGTCTTGTCGGGCCGGATGCGCGCCGGCCACGAGACCGCCATCGGGTTGCGCGTGCCGCCGAAATGCGAGGCGATGAGCTTCGTGTACCGCAACGGGGTGTCGCCCGCCCACGCCCAGCCGGCGTGGTACATGTTGTCGGTCTTGGGGCCGCCGATCGCATCGAGGCCGCCGAGCTTTTCGAGAGCGGCGAGCTGCTGCTCCATCGTGTTCGGGATCTGGTTCTGAGCCAGAAGCTCGCTGATGGTGCCGTTCTGGCCTTCGGCGCTCGAGCCGTTGTCGCCCCAGATGTAGAAGACGATCGTGTTCTCGCGCAGGCCGAGCTGGTCGAGTCCGTCGATGACCCTGCCGGCCTGGGCGTCGACGTGCTCGACGAAGCCCGCGTAGACCTCCATCAAGCGCCGCTGGAACGGCCGCTCCGACTCGGGGATGCTGGCCCAGGCGGCCATCGACTCGGGCCGCGGCGTGAGCTTCGTTCCGGCCGGGACCCAGCCGAGCTCCTTCTGGCGCTTGAAGATCGTCTCGCGCAGGACGTCCCAGCCTCCGTCGAACCGGCCTTTGTACCTGTCGGCCCATTCCTTGGAGACGTGGTGCGGGCCATGACCGGCGCCGGGGGCCCAGTACATGAAGAAGGGCTTGTCGGGCGCGTACGCCTGGTGGCGCTTCATCCACGCGACGGCCCGATCCGCCAGGTCTTCGCTCAGGTGGTAGGTCTCGCTGTGCGGAGGCTCGATCGGGTTGAGGTTCTCGTAGAGCCGCGGCTCCCACTGCGAGGTCTCGCCCGCGAGGAATCCATAGAAGTAGTCGAAGCCGATCCCCTCTCCGGTCGGCCAGAGGGTGAACGGCCCCATCGCCGTGGTCTCGGTCGCGGGGGTGTTGTGCCACTTGCCGAAGGCGGCGGTCTTGTAACCATAGGCCCCCAGCACCTTCGCCAGAGTCGCCGAGGTCCGCGGAATGACACCCGTGTAGCCGTCCCAGTCCACGGCGCGCTCGGCGATCGTGCCCGAGCCCACGCGCTGGTGGTTGCGGCCGGTCAGGAGCGCCGCCCGCGTGGGCGAGCAGATCGCGGTGGTGTGGAAGGAGTTGTAGCTGACGCCCTGATTTGCGATGCGCGTGAGCGTGGGTGTGTGAATCGGGCCGCCGTAGGTTTCGGGCAAGCCGAAGCCGACGTCGTCGAGCAGGATGATGAGGACGTTCGGAGCGTTCTTCGGCAGATGGTCCGGCTGGGCACGACTGGCGAGCTTCGACTCCTGCAGCGTGGGCCGGGCGACGCTCGCCGACGGCACCGGCGGAAACGGAAGCACGGAGCCGTCGGCCGGGGTCGCCTGTTGCGCCGAGGCCCGCGCGGCGCCGACCGCGAGAAGGAGGCCGAGAATTCCCGGCAGTGTCTTGGGCCGGGGATATGTCGTTGGCGGGGCCACCGGGTTCGAGCTCATGCGTCGGCCTCCTGGTCATTCCAGAGTCGATGGATCGCGGCCATCGTTTCGGTGAGCGGTTCCGGCGTCGGCCCGATGATCGTCATTCGGTGCGGCCGGGCGAGGACCCTCAGGGCGCCCTGCAGGACGCCGAACGCATCCGAGCGCAGGTGAGCGTCCAGCGCCGCTGACGTACGCCACGCGGTGACCAGCCCGAACGTGGCCGGGACCTCGAGGTCTTCGTAGACGTCTCCGAACTGGAGGGCGGCGTCCTGTCGTGCCGCGGCCAGCCAGGCGACAAGCGCCTGGGAGAACTCCCGGCGTTCGGCCGGGCGGGCGACGATGCGCGCGGTGAGCACGATCATTCCTTGGTTCAGCTCGATCACTTCGACTTCTCCAGAAAGCAAGGGCCGGGCCCGGTTCGGGCACACGCGGTCGAGAGCCCGCGGCCCTTTGGAATCAGCGTGTTGCGGGTCCGACGGAACCGCGAAGCACCGCCGCGGACCGCGACATCTCGCCAAACCGCGACATTTCGCGGGCGCGGGAAGGCCGGAGAACTATGATCCCGACATCATGTGGACGGCGCGATCGGCCTGGCGAAAGGGAGCCGCTCTCCGTCTGATCGTCCCGGTCCTCGCGATGTCCGCGCTCGCGGCCGCGCCGGACGACCCGGACAGCCCGTCCCCGCTCCGTCCTCCTGCTCTTTTCCCTGCGAAGCACGGCTCCGGCCGTGGCGACCCTGGAATCTGCCTTCCGCGGGGCGCTCGAGAAGAACTTCGACGCGCCCGTCGAGATTCACCTCGAGTACCTCGATCTGCCGGACACGGCCACCTCCGCCTATGTTCGGCGGCTCACCGAACTGCTGCGGGAGAAGTATTCCGGTCGGCCCGTCGACGTCGTCGTGACCGCACGCAGCGAGGCGCTGAACTACGTGCTCCAGAACCGGGAGGCTCTTTTCCCGGGGGTGCCACTGGTTTTCACGGACGTCTCCCGGAGCGCGCTCGGAAACGGGCCTGCGCCGCGGGATTCGACCGGCTCCTTTCCGAACGGAGGGGAGAAGACGGTGAGCGTGGCCCTCCTCCTGCACCCGGACGCAAGGCGAGTCGTCCTCGTCGGCGGAGCCTCGCGGTTCGACCGTGGCGCGGAGGCGTTCGCGCGACAGCTCATCGAAAAGCAGGCCCCCGGCCAGGAAATCCTTTCCCTCGTGGGCCTGCCTCTGGCGCGGCAGGTCGAGCGGCTGGCGAACCTGCCCGAGAAGAGTGTTGTGATCTTCCTCAGCTATCGCTCCGACACACTGGGCAGGTCGACGATCGCCCGTGAAGTGCTCCGTCAACTCGCCCGGGTCTCGAACGCGCCGATCTACGGCGCATCGGAGACGTTTCTCGGCCAGGGCATCGTCGGGGGCGACCTCATCCAGTACGGGCCGATCGGGGAAAAGGCCGGCGAGCTGACCGCACGGATTCTGCGAGGCGAGGCGGCGTCAGCGATCCCGCCGATCGAGCATCCGTCGAGCCGGCTGATGTTCGACTGGAGGGAGCTCAGACGCTGGAAGATCGACGAGGACAAGCTTCCTCCAGGCAGCGTCGTTCTCTACCGCGAAAAGACGCTGTGGTCCGAGTACAAAGGACGCATCCTGGGGCTCTTCGCGCTGCTCGTTGCCCAGACCTTCGTGATCCTCGCCCTGCTTCGGGCGCAGCGCAACCGCCGCCGGGCGGAGGCGGACCTGCGTGCGGCGGAGGCGCGCTACCGCACCGTCGCGGATTTCACGTACGACTGGGAGTATTGGAAGCGGCCGGACGGCTCCTTCGCCTACGTGTCGCCCTCGTGCCTGCGGACGACCGGCTATGAGGCCGAGGAGCTCTATCGGAGACCGTCCCTGCCGTCCGAGCTGGTCGTGGAGGAGGACCGCGAGGCCTGGGAGGAGCATCGTTCGGAAGCCCAGGCGGGACGAGCGCCCCAGGGTCTCGAGTTCCGCATCCGTGACAAGACCGGGCAGGTCCGCTGGATCGAACACCTTTGCTCCAGGGTCACGGGCGACGGGGGCGAGTTCCTCGGTGTTCGAGGGTCGAACCGGGACATCTCCCGGCGCAAGCAGTCGGAGGCGGAACTCCGGCGCGCCCTGTCGGAGATCGAACGGCTCAAGGACCGTCTGGAGGCGGACAATACGTATCTGCGCGAGCAGCTGCAGCCGGAGCAGGGCGTCGAAGGGATCGTGGGCTCGAGCGATGCGATGCGCTACGTCCTCTCGAAGGCCCAGCAGGTCGCGCCGACGTCGAGCACGGTGCTGCTCCTCGGCGAGACGGGCGTCGGGAAGGACCTCGTCGCGCGCGCCATCCACGCGCTGAGCCCCCGCCGCGGACGGCCTCTCGTCAAGCTCAACTGCGCCGCGCTGCCGCCTTCGCTCGTCGAAAGCGAGCTCTTCGGGCACGAACGGGGGGCGTTCACCGGGGCCGTGGCTCTTCGGAAGGGCCGCTTCGAGATTGCCGACGGCAGCACGCTCTTCCTCGACGAGGTCGGCGAGTTGCCCATCGAGCTCCAGGCGAAACTTCTCCGCGTGATCCAGGACGGGGAGTTCGAACGGGTGGGAAGCACCGCGACCCGCAAGGCCGACGTCCGACTGATCGCCGCCACCAACCGTCATCTCGAAGAGGAGGTGAGGGCGGGCCGCTTCCGCGCGGACCTCTGGTACCGCCTGAACGTCTTTCCGATCACGGTGCCGCCCCTGCGCCAGCGGCGCGAGGACGTTCCGCTGCTGGTTCGTTTCTTCGTCGAGAAGCACTGTCGCCGGATCGGGAAGCCACCGCTCGAGATCTCGCAGGGCGCGATGAGCGACCTCGAGTCGCACGAATGGCCGGGCAACGTCCGCGAGCTCGAGAGCGTCGTGGAACGAGCGGTCATCTCGAGCACGGGCTCGTCGCTGCGCCTCGGGTCCGAGTTTTCACCGGCGCGTCCGTCCTCGGCGCCGGACACGGAGGATTCGGACGGTGCGAAGACGTTGACGCAGCTCGAGCGCGACCACATCGTGTCCACACTGGAGCAGACCTTCTGGCGTCTCGAGGGC
>CAVXTP010000024.1:0-82742 GCA_963764715.1 uncultured Acidobacteriota bacterium | reverse complement strand
CTCGCACGAGCTGCGGACGCCGATCGCGTCGATCGCCGCGGCGGCCGAGACCCTCGCCGAGGGCGCGCCGGACCGGGCCGAGACGGCGGAGCTGCTGGGCTTGATCCGCCGGCAGTCGGACCGCATGCGCGAGCTGATCGACGACCTGATGGACCTGGCGCAGATCGAGAGCGGCGCGGTGCCCCTCGAGCGCGAGGAGATCCCGCTGCGCGAGCTGCTGGCGGAGGTCGCCGAAGACCTCGAGCCGGCGGCCCGGGCGCGCCAGGTCGAGGTGCGGGTCGTCGGCGACGCCTCCGTCGCCGCGATCGGGGACCGCCGCAGGATCGGGCAGCTCGCGCGCAACCTGATCGACAACGCCATCAAGTTCTCGCCCGAGAAGGCCCCCGTCGTCGTGCGCGTGTGGCGCCAGGCGGGCCGGTCCGGGTTCTCGGTCGAGGACCTCGGGCCGGGGATCCCGAAGGCCGAGCGGGACAGGATCTTCCAGCGCTTCTACCAGGTCGACCGTTCGCGCTCGAAGGTCCGGCCGGGCTCGGGCCTGGGGCTCGCGATCGTCAAGCACATCGCGCAGCTCCACGGCGCCAGCGTCGACGTCGAGGGGGAGGCCGGGCAGGGAAGCACCTTCCACGTCCGGTTTCCGGCCGTGGCGTGAAGCCCGCGTCCCGGCGCATGCCGGGCGGGCCGGAAGTTCTGCGGTAGGATGGCGCCGCTCTCCGAGGCGCGCCATGCTGAACCTCCTGCCGAAAGACGAAAAGTACTTCGACCGCTTCACCGAGCTCGCGGTCCGCATCCACGAGGCGGCCAAGATTCACGCCCGCTTCTTCGAAGGCGAGTCGAGCGTCGCGACCGTGGCCGACCAGGTCAAGCGCCTCGAGCACGAGTGCGACGAGATCTCGCACGAGATCCTGCGGGGCATCGACCGGACGTTCATCACCCCGATCGACCGCGAGGACATCCACCAGCTGGCGGTCCGGCTCGACGACGTGATCGACCTGATCGACGGGACCGTCCGCCGGCTCTCGCTCTTCAAGATCGACCGGCCGACGCCGCTGGCGCAGACGCTGTCGAAGCTCATCGTGACGACCACGGCCGAGCTCGTGCAGGCCGTGTCGCACCTCCGCAAGCAGAAGGGCGTCATGGAGCGGTGCATCCGCATCAAGCAGCTCGAGAACGAGGGCGACGTGGTGTACCACGGCGCCATCGCCTCGCTCTTCACGGGCGAGATGCCGGCGATCGAAGTCATCAAGTGGAAGGACGTGTACGACAACATGGAGCGCAGCATCGACTCCTGCGTCGCCGTCGCGCACGTGCTGGAGAGCGTCGTCCTGAAGCACTCCTGACGCGCGAACGCCTCGGCCATGAGCTACGTCCTCTTCATCATCGCCATCGCGCTCGTCTTCGACTTCATCAACGGGATGCACGACTCGGCGAACTCGATCGCCACGGTCGTGTCGACGCGCGTGCTGTCGCCGTTCGTGGCGGTCTTCTGGGCGGCGTTCTTCAACTTCGCGGCCGCCTTCTTCTTCGGGACGGCTGTCGCGAAGACGATCGGGTCCGGCCTGATCGACATCACCATCGTCAACTCCGACGTGGTCCTCGGCGGCCTCCTCGGCGCGATCCTCTGGAACCTCATCACCTGGTACTTCGGCCTGCCGTCCTCCTCTTCGCACGCACTGATCGGCGGGTACGCCGGAGCGGCGATCGCGCGGGTGGGCATCAAGGCGATCGTTCCGGGCATGGCCTGGGTCAAGACGATCTCCTTCATCGTCCTCTCGCCGCTGCTGGGAATGGCCGTCGGCTGGCTGATGATGATCGGCATGTCGTGGCTCTTCCACAAGACGCCGTACGGTTCGGTCGATCGGTGGTTCCGCCGCGCGCAGCTCGGGTCGGCGGCCGCGTTTTCGCTTTCGCACGGCACCAACGACGCCCAGAAGACGATGGGCATCATCGGGGGGCTGCTCGTCGCCAACCAGCACCACTTCGCCGATCCGGCGTCCCGCCTGCACTTCATGCACCTGCCGGACCTGAAGACCGTGCCGTGGTGGATCATCCTGTCGGCGCACGCCGCGATCGGGCTCGGGACCCTGACGGGGGGCTGGCGCATCGTGCGCACGATGGGCAGCCGCATCACCAAGCTGAAGCCCTTCTCGGGCTTTTGCGCCGAGACCGGCGCCGCGGCCACGGTCATCGCGGCGTCGGTGTGGGGCATTCCCGTCTCGACGACGCACACGATCACCGGGGCCATCCTGGGCGTCGGGTCGACGCAGCGGTTCTCGGCGGTGCGGTGGGGGGTCGCGGGACGGATCGTCTATGCCTGGGTGCTCACGATTCCGATGGCCGCCGCGATCGGGGCGCTCGGATACGCCGTGCTCGCAGCGATATCGCGCTGAGCCCGGGCGGGAACGCGCCGGCCGGACCGGGAATTCCGAAAACATGTCCGATCGCCCGGGATTCGCCCCAAAAAAAGAAGCCCCCCGTCTCACTCGGGGGGCTCGAAGGAGGAGATCTGTGTGCCTGCCCGTATCTACGGAGGAAGCCGGCCGTTTGTTGAGGCCCGTCGTGGACGGGAGCCTGGCCCCGGTTGCGTGTATTTTTGAGCCCGCGATGACCCTCCCCGCGGGAACCCGGCTCGGCGCTTACGAGATCCTCGCCTCCCTCGGGGCCGGAGGGATGGGCGAGGTGTACCGCGCCAAGGACGCCCGCCTGTCCCGGGAGGTCGCGGCCAAAGTCCGGCCGGCCGAGCTCGCCGGGGACACGGAGCGACTGGCGCGTTTCGAGCAGGAAGCGCGCTCGGCCTCGGCGCTGCGCATCGACTGCAGCGTCTCGCGCAAGACGGGCGACATCTCCCTCGTCGAGGGCTTTTGATCCGCCTGCAGTTGAAGCCGGGCCGCGAGGCGTCCGTCGCCCGCCGGCACCCGTGGCTCTTCTCGGGGGCGGTTGCGTCCGCCGAGGGCGACGGCGCCGACGGGCACGCGGAGGTCGTCGACGCGGCGGGCCGGCCCGTCGCGCGCGGGGCCTATTCGCCGGGCTCCCAGATCCTGGCGCGTCTCTGGACCTTCGACGGTCGCGCGCCGGATGGGGGCCTCTTCCGGGAGCGCTTCTCCGCGGCGCGCGCGCTGCGGTCGGAGATCCTGCCGCCCGAGACGACCGGTTACCGCGCGGTGAACTCGGAGGGGGACCGTTGTCCCGGGGTCCTTCTCGACGTTTACGCCGAGACGGCAGTCCTCGAGCTGACGACGGCCGGGACCGAGGCCTGGAGGGGAGAGCTGGAGGCGGCCGTGCGCGAGGTCTTCGCCCCGGGACGCCTCCTCGTGCGGGAGAGCGGGACGGCGCGGGACCAGGCGGCGCGCCCCGGGCCGGGCCCGGGGGAAGACCGCGTCGCCTTTCGGGAAAACGGGCTCCGATACGTGGCCGACGTCGGGGGAGGCCAGAAGACCGGCTTCTTTCTCGACCAGCGCGACAACCGCTCGCGGCTGCGCGCGCTGGAGCGCGGACGCACCGTCCTCAACCTCTTTTCCTACTCCGGCGCCTTTTCGGTGGCGGCGCTCGCGGGCGGCGCCGCCCGGGCGGTCGACGTCGACTCGTCTCCCGGGGCGCTCGTCCTGGCGCGGGCGAACCGGGAGGCCAACGGGTTCGGCGCGGACGATACCGACTTCGTGGAGGCCGACGTCTTCGACGACCTGCGCCGGCGCGTCGCGGCGCGCGAGCGCTGGGACGCCGTCGTCTGCGACCCGCCGGCGTTCGCCAAGAAGCGGGCGGACGTGGATCGCGCCGCGCGAGGCTACAAGGACATCAACCGCCTGGCCATGTCCCTCGTCGCGCCGGGGGGGTGGCTGCTGACCTGCTCTTGCTCGGGACTCGTGGACGCGGACCTCTTCCAGAAGATCGTGTTCTCGGCGAGCGTCGACTCCCGGACGGCGTTCGCCCTCGTCGGGAGACAGGGGGCCGGCGCCGACCATCCGGTCTCGCTCGACTGTCCGGAAGGTGAATACCTCAAGGGAATCTGGCTGCGCCGTCTGCAATAATCACGGACATGGTCCTTCCCCTTCTCGCCCTGCTCGCGGCCGCGTCGGCGCCGGTGTACCAGACGGGCCCCGCGGTCTTCCACGCACCGTCCGCGCAGCGCGCCGAGGCCCTCGAGGCGAAACCGGCGGCCCGTCCCCTGCCGGCCGGCGCACGCCACGATCTGCCCGCGCTTTCGCCCGCCGCCGCGGCCGAGCTCGCGATGCCGGACTCGCGCGGGGTGTACCGGCGCAAGGCCCCGGCCCTCAAGATCGGCATCGCGCGCGACCTCCCCGAGCGGGTCGGATTCTTGGGTGTCCCGGAGGACCTTCCGCCCGGCCGTTCGGCGCTCGTCGCGGGCGGCCTGTTCGAGCGCGGCGCCGACGGCGTGCTGACGTGGACGGCCACGTTCTCCTCGGCCGGCGCCGGGGCCGTTCGTCTCCGCTTCGCGAGCGCGCAGCTTCCCGCGGGCAGCCGCGTCTACGTTTACTCCGCGGACGGCGAGACCCACGGACCGTACGCCTTCGAGCGCGGCACCCGCGCCGAAGGCTTCTGGACGAACACGGTGTACTCGGCGGAGGTCTACCTCCAGGTGCGTTTCCCGGCCGGCGCATTCGACGCCTCGAAGGCCGCGCTCTCGGTCGCTTCGGTCATCCACATCGACGCGGCCTTCGCGCGGGGCGCCGCGGCCGGGGCGAGCCGGCCGAAGTCCCAGACCTGCTTCGTCGACGAGGCCTGCGTGACCACGACGGAGTTCCCGAACGTCGCCGACGCGTCGAAGTCGGTCGCGTCGCTCACGTTCGACGACGGGGGTGTCCTGTACCTCTGCTCGGGCGGGCTGCTCAACGCGTCGCCGGCCACGTTCGTGCCGTATCTGCTGACCGCGAACCACTGCTTCAACACGCAGGCGTCGGCCACCTCGCTCGAGGCGGTCTGGCAGTACGTCCGGTCCTCGTGCAACGGCCCCGAGCCGTCGCCGGCCGGATTCCCCCGGACGCTCGGCTCGACGCTCCTTGCCACGGGCGAGCCGAGCGACTTCACGCTCGTGCAGCTCTCCCAGGATCCCCCGGACGGCAGCGTGTTCCTCGGCTGGACGACCGACGACCTCACGCATGCCCAGGGAACGCTCGCGTACCGGCTGAGCTATCCCGACGGTCGCCCCCAGTTCTATACGAAGGAGAGCATCATCTCGACCCCGGACCCCTTCGAGTGCTCCGACGCGCCCCAGGGACCCTATCTCTACGAGAAGGATGTCGTCGGCGGCACGGGCGGCGGCAGCTCGGGCTCGCCGCTCTACCTCGAGAATCTGCAGGTCATCGGCCAGCTCGGCGGCGCGTGCGGGACCAACCAGACCGACGACTGCGATTCCGTGCACAACTCCTCGATCGACGGCGCGTTCCGGGTGACTTTCCCGCTGGTCCAGAGCTGGCTCGCCCCGGTCGGCCCGGATTCGTGCACGGCCGACGCGACGACGCTGTGCCTCAACGGCGGCCGCTTCCGGGTGAACGTCGTCTGGTCGACCGCCACCGGGAGCGGCGCGGGGCAGGCCGAGAGCCTGACGGGCGACTCGGGTTACTTCTGGTTCTTCAACCCGGCCAACATCGAGCTGATCGTCAAGGTCCTGAACGGGTGCAGCATCAGCGGCAACCACTTCTGGGTCTTCGCGGGCGGGCTGACGAACGTCGGCGTCGTCCTGACCGTCACCGACACGCAGACGGGGGCGCAGAAGACGTACACGAATGCGCGCGGGACGGCCTTCGTCCCGATCCAGGACACGTCCGCCTTCGCGTGCCCGTGATCGGGGGCGCGGCTCCGTCTCCCGCCCCGTGAGCTCCGTGACTCGCGTCGCGGTCCTCGGCCCGGCCCCTCCGGACCGGGGAGGGATCGCGCGGGAAACCGCCCTGCTCGCGGCCGCCCTGCGCGAGCGCGTCCCGGTGTCGTGGTTCACGTTCGCGCGGCGGTATCCGCGCTGGCTCGATCCCCGACGCTTCGACGTCGATCCGGGGCTTTCGCCCTCGGACGCCGAGCCCGTCCTCGACTATCTCTCGCCGCTGTCCTGGAAGCGCACGGCCGAGGCGATCGCGTCGGCTGCCCCGGGGGCGCTGCTGGTGCCCTGGTGGACCGCCTTCTGGGGGCTTCCCGATCGCGCCGTGCTCCGCCGGGTCGCCGCCCGGTCCCCGGCGACGCGGCGCGTCCTGATCTGTCACAACGTCGAGGATCACGAGGGCGGGGCCCTGCGCCGCTTCCTTGCAATCGGGGCGTTTCTCGCCGCCGATGCCTTCGTGGTCCACGCGTCGGCGGACCGCGACCGGCTGGCGCGGCTCGCTCCCGGACGACCGGCGGCCGTGCTGCCGCACCCTGCGGCGCCGTCCGACGGGCCGCCGCGCGGGGAGGCGCGCCGCCGGCTCGGGCTCGGAGCCGACGGTCCGCTCGTGCTCTTCCTCGGGCTGGTGCGGCGGTACAAGGGCGTCGACATTCTTCTCGAGGCGGCGCCCGCGATCGTCCGCGCGACCGGCGCCTCGATCGCCGTCGTCGGCGAGGTCTTCGCGGATGCGCGGAACCTCGCCCGCCGGGCGGAGGCGAGCCCGGTGCGCGACCGCATTCACTGGAAGGACGCGTACGTGCCCGAGGAGGACATGGGACTGTGGCTCGCGGCGTGCGACGTCGTCGTGCTCCCGTACCGCGCCGTCTCCGGCAGCGGGATCGCGGCGCGCGCGCTCGCGGCGGGCCGTCCCGTCGCGGCGGCCGCGGTCGGCGGCCTGGCGGAGACGATCGCGCCCGGCGTCACCGGCGAGCTCTTCGCCGCGGGCGACGCGGCGGGCCTCGCGCGGGCCGTCGAAACGGTCGTTCGCCGGGGCCCGGACGCCTACGCCCCGGGGCTCTCCCGGGCCGCCGCGAGCGCGTCCTGGCCGCGTTATGCGGATGCGCTGATCGCGTTCCTGGGCTCCCTTCCGCGCCCGACCTAGCGGGCGGCGCCCGCCGGGCCGGCCGCCGGCTTCCCGTATACTCCGCGTCCCATGAATCTCGAGCTCTCCGAGGAGCAGCAGCTTCTCCGCGACTCGGTTCGCGGCTTCGCCGAGGAGGTCATCCGGCCCCGGGCCGCGGTCATCGATCAGTCGGGCGAGTTCCCGAAGGACCTCTTCCGCGCGGCCGGTGAGCTCGGCCTCGCCGGCGTCGCCGTCTCGCCCGAGCACGGCGGTTCCGGCATGGACGTCGTGTCGTACGCCATCGTGATCGAGGAGATTTCCCGCGCCTGCGCCAACATGGGGGTCATTCTCTCGGTCAACAACTCGCTCGTCTGCGACCCCGTCGAGAAGTTCGGAAACGCCGACCAGAAGGCGCGGTTCCTGACGCCGCTCGCGCGCGGCGAGAAGCTCGGCTGCTTCGCGCTGACCGAGCCGGACGCCGGATCCGACGCCGGGAACCAGAAGACGCGGGCGGTCCGGGAGGGCGACGTCTACCGGATCTCCGGCCAGAAGGTCTTCATCACGTGCGGGCAGGCCGCCGACGTCTGTCTGCTGTTCGCGATGACCAGCCCCGAGAAGAAGGTCAAGGGCATCTCGGCGTTCCTGGTCGACGCCTCGGCCCCCGGCTTCGACCGCTCGCGCCACCAGGTCAAGCTCGGCGTCAACGCCTCGGGCACCGTCGAGATCTTCCTGACCGACGTGATGGTCCCCGTGGCCGACCGCCTCGGCGAGGAGGGCGAAGGCTTCAAGATCGCGATGTCGACGCTCGACGGCGGCCGGATCGGGATCGCCGCCCAGGCCGTGGGCATCGCCCAGGAGGCCTTCGAAGCGGCCGTGTCGTACGCGAAGGCGCGCAAGGCGTTCGGGCGACCGATCGCCGATTTCCAGGCCCTGCGCTTCTATCTCGCCGACATGGCGACCGACGTCGACGCGGCGCGCCTGCTGACCCGCAAGGCCGCCGCGGCCAAGGACGAGACGAGGATGTCGGGCGGGCGGTACTCGATGGAGGCGGCGATCGCCAAGCTCTTCGCCGCCGAGATGGCCCAGCGGGTGACGACCAAGGCGCTCCAGATCCACGGCGGCTACGGCTACACCAAGGAATACCCGGTGGAGCGCAACTTCCGCGACGCGCGCATCACCGAGATCTACGAGGGCACGAGCGAGATCCACCGGCTGATCATCGCCCGGGAGATCTTCCGCGACAGCGGGCTCTCGATCGGATAGGACGACATGGGCCAGACACGGATGTTCCGGGACCGCGTGGTCTCGATGGAGCAGACCCTCGAGGGGGGCGAGAAGCACCTCCCGCTCTTGAAGGAGCTCTGCCGGGAGGCGCTTCCCGACCACGAGTACCGCGACCACGCGCTCGACCACGAGCGCGACCTCTTCGTCATGGACCTCCAGGGTCCGGACGGCGCGTCGCGCCGAATCGCGTGGACGCGGATGGTGCTCTTCGACGCCGAGCGGATTCCGACGCTGACGGGAGACCCGGCGGCGGAGCTGCGCCGGAGGATCGTCGAGTTCATCCGGAGCCGCGCGGAGCGGCCCGAGATCGTCGTGACGTTTCGGCACCTCGAGGACGGCTGGGTGGACACGCCCGAGCCGCGGCGCGAAGGCGGAGGCCGGCGGCGCCGGCGGGGAGGGCGGGCAGGCCGGGCAGGCGAACGCGGCGCCGAGCGGCGCCCCGGCTCGCCGGGGGCCCCGCCCGGGCAGCGTCCGCAGCCGTCGCCGCGGCCGGGGGGCGGTCCGCCTCGTCCGCAGGGCCCGCCCCGAGCCGCCGCCGGCCCTAGACCGCCGCGGCCCGAGGGTGCGCCACAGGCTTCGGGACCCGGAGGCGCGGGCGCCGCGGCCGCCGGCGAGGCCGGCGGGAGCAAGCGGCGGCGCCGGTTCCGCCGCCGCCGCCGCGGCGGTCGGGGCGGCTCGGGCGGAGCAACGGGCGGACCGTCGCCCGCGGGCGCCGGAGCGCCGGGACGGACGGAATGAACTTCCACCTGACGGAGGACCAGGCCCGAATTCGCGACGCCGTGCGCGAGTTCGCCGCCGCGGAGATCGGGCCGGGTGTCGCCGAGCGCGAGAAGAACGAGACCTTCCCGCGCGAGATCCTCGCGAAGCTCGCCGAGATGGGGATTCTCGGCATGATGGTGCCCGAGGCCTACGGCGGCGCGGGCGCCGACGCGCTGTCCTACGTCCTCGCCGTCGAGGAGCTCGCGCGGGTGTGCGCCTCGACGGCGGTCATCGTGTCGGTCAACAACTCGGTCGCCTGCTACCCAGTGTGGAAGTTCGGCAGCGAGCGTCAGAAGTCGACGATCCTGAAGGAGCTCGCGTCCGGGCGCGCCCTCGGGGCGTACGCGCTGACCGAGCCGCAGTCGGGCTCCGACGCGGCCAACCAGAAGTCGCGGGCCGTCCGCGACGGCGCCTCCTACGTGCTCAACGGGGCCAAGGCCTGGATCACCAACGCCGGCGAGGCGAAGTGGTACGTCCTCATGGCGATGACGGATCCCTCCGCGGGGACCCGCGGCATCACGGCGTTCCTCGTCTCGTCGGACGACGAGGGCGTGCGGATCGGAGCGCCCGAGAACAAGATGGGGCTCCGTGCGTCCAAGACGGCTTCGATCTTCCTCGAGGACGTTCGCGTTCCGGAAGACCGGCGTCTCGGGTCGGAAGGGGAGGGCTTCACCATCGCGATGACGACGCTCGACCACTCCCGCATCGGCATCGCGGCGCAGGGAATCGGCATCGGGCAGGCGGCGTACGAAGCCGCGACGGAGTACGCGCGCACGCGCGAGACCTTCGGCAAGAAGCTCGCCGAGCACGAGGCCATCGCGTTCCAGGTGGCCGACATGCGCGTCCAACTCGAGGCGGCCCGGGTGCTGACCTACCGGGCGGCGCTCCTCTCCGAGACTCCCGGCGCGCGGTTCTCCAAGGAGTCGTCGATGGCCAAGGTCTACGCCACGGAGGCCGCCAACGCGATCGCCAACCGCGCCGTCCAGATCTTCGGAGGCTACGGCTATTCCAAGGAGTACGCGGTCGAGCGTTACTATCGGGACGCGCGGGTCACGACGATCTACGAAGGAACGAGCGAGATCCAACGCATGGTGATCGCCAAGAACGTCCTGGCGGGACGGTGAGATGACGGAACCCGAAGATCCGGTGGTGCCGGCCGGCGAAATCGACGAAGCCGAAGTGACCGAGGAGGTCGCCGAAGCTGTCCGCTTGGAGGCGACCCTCGAGACCGTCGAGGCTGTCGAGGCCGTCGAGGCTGTCGAGGCCGTCGAGGCCGTCGAGCTCAGCGTCGAGGAAGCCACCGACGCCGTTCTCGACGAGCCACCCCCGCTCCCGGCGCCCGTGGCCGAGGCCGTCACCGGCGCGCGCAAGCCCGCGCCCGCCCGGGGCGCGCGGCCGGACCTGATCGACCGCCGCGAGCCCCTCTACCGGGAATGCAAGGGCTACCGGCTGCGCCTCGATCCCCCGGACCTCGCGCGGTTGCGCGAGCTGCCGGGCTCACGGGGCCGGTCCGACGACGAGATCGGCGAGGCCTTCTTCGACGGCCAGGCGGAGCGCCTCGCCTCGGCGATCGCCGACGACGTGCCCACGCCCTCGGAGATCCGGGTCGTCGTGGACCCGTACTCGCGGCAGGCGTTTCTCGCGCTCGAGAACCGCATCCGGGGGATCCTGAGCTTCTAGCTTCTCGCCGCCGGTGGCGCCAAGCCCGCGCCGCCCCGACCGCGTTCGGACTAGATGTCGGCCGTGATCACGATCCGGTGGGCCTTCCTCAGGTGGGCCTTCTTCTGGTGCGGATCGATCGTCACGGCGATCTCGCCCGGCTCGGCTCCGGCCGACGAGAGAACGTCCGCCCAGGCCTCCGCCCGGTACCTCAGGAAGTCCTCCGCCACGGCCGGTTCCTCCCGGCCCTCGAAGTCGGGCATCGTCTTGAGCTTGTCGACTTCCTTGCGGTCCAGCCGGAAGGCATAGCCTTCCCGGTTCATTCGATAGGTTTCGGCGGGTTTGGGGGAGTTGGTGTCCATGGGGGAATTTTAGGGCATCCGGCCGGTTTTTCCGCGGGCATGAACTTCGTTCGCAGGCTCCCGGCGACGCTGCGCCTCGCGGCCCGGCTCGCGGTCTTCCTCGCCGCCGCGCTGGCCCGTCCGGCCTCGGCCGAGCAGCTCCGCAATCACTTCGACGCGGACTCGCTGATGCGCCCGCCCGGCTTCTTCGACTTCGTCGTTCTCGGCGAGGCGGGGAGTCCCCGGTGGCTGGTGCTCACGGACCCCAATCCCCCTTCCACGCCCAATCGCCTCGTGCAGACGGAGAAGAAACTGCCCGCGGGCTCGATCGCCGCCGCGCTCCGGCGCAACGTGGCGTTCCGGGACGGGACCGCGTCGACCTTCCTCCGGCAGGGGCCGGGGCGCGCGGGCATGGTCGTGCGGATGAAAGACGACAAGAACTTCGTTCTGCTCCTCGCCGACACGGCCACGGGCGAGGTCGTCCTTTCGGCCTGGGCGGGCGGGAAGGCCTCGGAGATCGGCCGCGGCCAGGCGGAGTTCGCCAACCCCTGGCAGAAGCTCGCGGTCAAGCTGAACGGGCCGAACGTGTCCGTGTCCTTCGGCGACAAGGCCCTCTTCGAGGCGAAGGACCCGAAGCCGGCCGCCGGGCGCGCCGGCCTCGCCGCAGAGGGGCCGGGCGAAGCGTCGTTCGACGAGTTCGTCCTCGACCCCGCGGCGGCGCCCGCGAAGTAGGAGCTTCGCGCCGTCAGGGCGCGACGGCCGCCGCGAAGCGGAAGCGGCCCTTCTCGACCTTCAGGATGACGGCGGGCTTGACCGGGTTGCGGTCGGCGTCCATCGTGATCGTTCCCGTGACGCCGGCGAAGTCCTTCGTCGAGGCCAGGGCGTCCCGCACGCGCCGGCCCTCGGTCGACCCGGCGCGCTCGATCGCGTCCGCCAGAAGCCGAGCCGCGTCGTAGGACAGCGCGGCGATCGAGTCCGGCTCGCTGCCGTACTTCGCCTTGTAGGCCTCGACGAACCGGCGGACCGCCGGCGAGGGATCGTCCACGGAGTAGTGGTTCGAGAGGTAGGAGCCCTCCATCGCCTCGCCGCCGATCTCGACGAGCTTGGGCGAATCCCAGCCGTCCGCGCCGAGCAGGGTGGCCGTCAGCCCGAGGGACCGGGCCTGCCGCGCGATCAGGCCGGCGTCGGTGTAGTACCCCGGCACGACCAGGACGTCCGGCTGCATCGGCCGGATGGCCGTCAGCTGCGCCGAAAAGTCGCTGTCGCCCTCGGCGTACTTGAGCTCGCTGACGATGCGGCCGCCACCGGACTCGAACGAGGCGCGGAACGCCTCCGCGAGCCCGACGGAGTAGTCGCTGCGGGCGTCGACGAGGATCGCGGCCGTCTTCGCCTTGAGGTCCCGCCGCGCGAAGGTCGCGAGCGCCCGGCCCTGGTAAGGATCGATGAAGCAGACGCGGAAGACGTAATCGCCCTTCTTCGTGACCTCGACGTTGGTCGACGAGGGCGAGATCATCGGCACCTTGTAGCTCTGGGCGATGGGCGCGGCGGCGAGGGTCCGCGACGAGGCGTTCTCCCCGATCAGCGCGACGACGTGGTCCCGCGTGATGAGCTTCGAGACCGACGACGCCGCCTCCGCGGCTTCGCCCCGGTCGTCCTCCGCGAGCAGCACGATCGGCTTGCCGAGAACGCCGCCCGCGGCGTTGAGCTCGGCGACGGCGAGCGTCGCCCCGTTCCTTCCGGAAATGGCGAAGGTCGCCGTCGGGCCGGTCAGCGCGCCGAAGAACCCGACCTTGATGCCCTGCCGCTCGCCCGCGGTCTCGCCCCCGCAGCCGGCCAGCAGCGCGAGCGAGGCAGGGAGGAGCCATCGAAGCGTCCGACGCATGCCGGCATTCTAGACGCGGGGACCGTCTGATAGGCTATCGCCCCTTCTCGGAGCGAGACCGCACATGAGCTCAACCAAGTCCTACGACCTGATCATCATCGGCTCGGGCCCCGGCGGATACGTGGCCGCCATCCGGGCCGCGCAGCTCGGCCTGACCGTCCTCATCGTCGAAAAGGAGCCCCGGCTCGGGGGAGTCTGCACGCTGTGGGGATGCATCCCGACCAAGGCGCTCCTGCACACGGCCGATCTCCTGGAGGAGGCGCGCCACGGGGCCGACGTGGGCGTCGCGACCCGCGAGGTGCGCCTGGACATGCCGGCCGCCCTCAAGCACAAGGAGAAGATCGTCCGCCAGTCGACCAACGGAATCACCTTCCTGATGAAGAAGAACCGCGTCGACGTGGCCGCCGGCTTCGGCCGCGTGGCAGGCGCCGGCCGCGTGTCGGTGACCGGGGCGGACGGCGCGGAGACGGTCTTCACCGGAAAGAACGTCCTCGTCGCGACGGGATCGACGCCGCGTTCCCTGCCCGGGATGGACATCGACGAGAAGACCGTCCTCTCCTCGACCGGGATGCTGGACCTCGCCGAGGTTCCGAAATCGCTCGTCGTCATCGGCTCCGGCGCCGTCGGGGTCGAGTTCGCGTCCATGCACGCCCGCTTCGGGGCGAAGGTCACGATCGTCGAGGTGCTGCCGCGCATCGTCCCGGTGGAGGACGAGGAGATCTCCCGGGAGCTCGCGGCGTCGTTCAAGCGGCAGGGGATCGCGATCTACCCCGACACGCGGGTCGAGCGGATGACCCGCAACGACGCCGGCGTCGAGATCCTGGCCCGCTCGTCGGGAGACAAGACCGAGACCTTCCGCGCGGAGAAGGTGCTCATGGCCGTGGGCCGGCGGCCCCTGACCGACGGCATCGGGCTCGAGGCGATGGGAATCGCGATCGAGAAGGGCTACATCCAGGTCGACCAGTTCATGCGCACGAACGTCCCGGGCGTCTATGCCATCGGCGACGTCCTGCCGACGCCGGCGCTCGCGCACCTGGCCTCCGCCGAGGGCGTCGTCGCGGTCGAGCACATGGCGGGCCGGGAGACGCGCCCGATCAACTACGACCAGGTCCCCGGCTGCACCTACTGCTCGCCCGAGATCGGCTCGATCGGGCTGACCGAGGCGAAGGCGCGCGAGCGCGGCTACGACGTCGTCGTCGGCAAGTTCCCGTTCTCGGCCGTCGGCAAGGCCCGGATCCTCAACCGCGCTTCGGGGTTCGTGAAGATCGTGGCCGAGAAGAAGTACGACGAGGTCCTCGGCGTCCACATCGTCGGCCCCTCGGCGACCGAGCTCATCGCGGAGGCCGGAGCGGCCCTGAAGCTCGAGGCCACCTCCGAAGAGCTCGTCCGCACCATCCACGCCCACCCGACGCTCTCGGAAGCCATCCACGAAGCCGCCGAGGCCGTCGGCGGCCACGCCATCCACATCTAGTCGACGCGTCGGCTGCTTGCCCCGGAGGGCGGCCGCAAGGGCCGCCCCTACGACCGGGGCCGCCCCGGTTCATTTTCGCGGCCGTATGGCATCCGCTCGCGGCGCGGATAGTCTCCCGAGCGAAGCGAGGGAGGAGGTCCGCGCCGCGGGAGCCGAAGCGCAGCGAAGGGCTCAGGCGCGCGGTCGAGCGCCGTCCGCGAGCCGCGCGCCGGTGCGCCGCAGGCGCAGAGCCCGAAGCAAGCGGAGGCGACGGCTCCTAGTGCGGGTTCGTCCCGTCGCTCCCCGAAGACATCGTCGGCGGGTTCGTCCCGCTCGTCGCCGAAGGCATCGTCGGAGGAGCGCCGGGGGAGGACTGGACCCCCGAGCTCGGGGGCGCCGCATAGCTGCGGCCGATCTGATAGTCGCCGGACGCCGCGGCGTCCGGAGCGAGCGATTGGCCGAACTTGAGGTCGCTGTAGAACCCCTTGCCGAGCTCGGGCCCGGTGGTTTTCTTGGCGCCGACGGTCGAGGCGTTCGCCGGGCCGGCCTGGGCGCTTCCGCCCTGCATGGCCAGGTTGCCGATCTGAACGAGCGATTCGGCGGGCGGGGCCGCCGTCGCGGGAGCGACCTTCGTGACACGCACGACGTCGGCCTTCCGGAGGCTCTGGAGCGTGCCGGACGGGTAGGCGTGGAAGAGGTAGGTGTTGCCCTTGATGAGCGGCACGTCGGCCGAGATCATCTTGCCCGTGGGCACGAGGTCGATCTGGTAGACGACCGCCGGAGCGGCGGGCGGTGACGCCGGCGGTGGCGCCTGCTGCGCCAGCGCGGCGACCGGGGCGAGCGCCGCGATCAGGGTCAGGACCTTCTTCATCGGCCGCCTCCTCTCGAAACCGGAATCGCCTCGCCTACTGGGGCGGGCTGCTGCCGTTGGTCGCCGCCGGCATCGTCGGGACGCCGTTCGACATGTTCGCGTTCGCGGGCGAATAGGCGTCCGAAACGCCGGGTGTTCCCTGGTAGAGCCAGTTGCCCTGGGGTGCGCCGCTGATTCCCTGGGGAGCGCCCTGGTTGAGCGAGCTCGTGCTGTTGCGCCCGGCCTGCGAGCCGCCACCCGGCGGAGTGCCGATCGAGATGACCTGGGCGCCCCCCTCCATGGCGAGGTTGCCGATGAGGGCTTCGCCCGCCTGCCCCTGCTCCACCCAGAAGGCCTGGTCGCCCGTCAGGGTGCCGATCTTCTCGACATCCGACTTCCGGACGCTCGTGAGGGTGTTCGAACGCCACGTGTGGAAGACGAACATCCCGCTCTTGGCCAGTGGAATGTCGCGGGCGAGGGCGAAGCCCCCTCCGTAGAACATCACCTGGTAGACCGTCATGTCTTCGTACTTGCCGGTGATGCGGCTGATCTTGCGGACCACGTTTTGCGGGAGCCGCGTGGTTTCTCCGTCGGGCCAGGCCTGGAAGAGGTAGGAACCGTTGACCAGGGTCGGCTCGTTGAGGGAAACCATGCGCCCGGTCGGGACGAGCTCGATCCGAAACATGTTCTGCTGGGCCTCGAGGGCGAGGGCCGACGCGAAGAGCGCGGTGCAGAGGACGAATCGGTTCCGCATGGCCCACCTCCTCAACCTTTCCAGATTATCACGCGGTGACGCTCCCGCCGGGCGGGCGCGGACGCCGGGCGGCCGCCAACGTGGCCTGATTTGAAGGAGATACGGCCGCCCTTCCCGGAGGTCCCCGGCATAGAATGTCTGACTCAATTTGATCCTATGAGCCAGGAAGCACCGCGCCCCCACGACCTTTCCGCCCTGCGGATCCACCGCGAGCCCGAGCGCCGCGGCGGGCCGAAGGGCTGGATCCTCCTCGGCGCCGTCGTCGTCGTCGCGGCGGGCGCCGCCGCCTACTTCCTCGCCGGGCGGGGGCTGCGCCCCCGCAAGGTCGAGACCGTCACGGCTTCCGTCGTGACCGAGGGACAGGCCACCACCGTCCTGACGGCGACGGGCTACGTCGAGGCCGAGCGCAAGGCCGACCTCTCGCCCAAGATCACGTCCCGCATCACCGAGCTCAACGTGACCGAGGGCACCCGCGTCCGGAAGGGAGACATCGTCGCGCGCCTCGACTCGACCGACCTGGACGCGCAGCTCGCCGAGGCGAAGGCCAACTGGGTCAACGCCCAGGCGGAGCTCACCCGTCAGAAGGCGATCTTCGACCAGGGGCTCTCGACGCGGTCGGCGCTCGACGCCGCGGTCGCCACCGAGGCGGCCACGCGGGCGCGCGTGCGCTACGTCGAGGCGCTCCTCGACTACACGATCATCCGCGCGCCCTTCACCGGCGTCATCACGGCCAAGCGCGCGTTCGTGGGCGAGGCCGTGTCGCCGTTCGGATCCTCCCCGTCGGGCGGCGGCTCGGGAGGGGCGATCGCGACCATCGTCGAGTTCTCCTCCCTCTACGTCGGCGCCGACGTCAACGAGGCGAACCTGTCGAAGCTCGCGAAGGACCAGCCGGCCGAGATCTCGCTCGACGCCGTTCCGGACAAGACGTACCACGGGCGGCTGCGCCAGATCGTGCCGGCGGCCGACCGCCAGAAGGCCACCGTGCGGGTGAAGGTGGCGTTCCTCGACGCCGACGACCGCGTGCTGCCGGACCTCTCGGCGCGCGTCAGCTTCACGGCCGAGCCGACGCAGGGCCATCAGGCGAAGTCGCGCGTGGTGGTGGCGAAGGGGGCGCTGACGACGGTCGACGGGAAGACCGGGGTCTTCCGGATCGTCGACGGCCGAGCGAAATTCAGTCCCGTGACGGCCGGCGGCGACGTGCAGGGGCAGGTGGAAATCACGGAGGGGCTCCAGGGCGGCGAGCGACTGATCGCGCGCGCCGGCGAGCTCGCGATCCGGGACGGCGACAGGGTCCGCGTGGAAGGACAGGAGTGACGCAATGGCCGACGCGCTGATTCGCATCGAGAAGGTCGAGAAGATCTACCGCCGGGACCAGATCGAGATCCCGGTCCTCATGGGACTCGACCTCGACATTCCGGAAGGGGAGTACGTCGCCCTGATGGGCCCGTCGGGCTCGGGCAAGACGACGCTCCTGAACCTCATCGCCGGCATCGATTCGCCGACCCGCGGCCGGATCGTGATCGGCGGCCGCGACATCGCGACGCTCGGCCAGACCGAGCTCGCGAAGTGGCGCTCGCACACCGTCGGGTTCATCTTCCAGCTCTACAACCTCCTGCCCGTGCTCTCCGCGTTCGAGAACGTGGAGCTGCCGCTCCTCCTGACGCCCCTGAAGCGGGCCGAGCGCAAGAAGCACGTCGAGACGGCCCTCTCGATCGTCGGCCTCGCCGACCGGATGGACCACTACCCCCGGCAGCTCTCGGGCGGCCAGGAGCAGCGCGTCGCGATCGCCCGCGCCATCGTCTCGGACCCCAAGATCCTGGTGGCCGACGAGCCCACGGGCGACCTCGACGCGAAGTCGGGCGACGAGATCCTCGAGCTCCTCCGGCGGCTCAACGAGGAGTTCGGCAAGACGATCGTCATGGTCACGCACGACCCCAAGGCCGCGTCCCGGGCCCACCGGATGGTCCACCTCGACAAGGGCGTCCTCCACACCGACGAGCGGACGGAGGTCGGCGCGGGGAGGAAGGCATGAAGTACTTCCGGCTGGTCTGGAAGAACGTCTTCCGCAAGAAGTTGCGCACGACACTGACGGCGTTCTCGATCGTCCTCGTCCTCGTCCTCATCGTGATCCTGACCTCGCTCCTGCAGGCGATGCAGGCCGACCCGTCGGGCGGCCGCGGGGCGAACCGTCTCGTCGTCCAGCACGCGACCGGGCTCGGCAACTTCCTGCCGATCTCCCAGCGCCAGCGCATCGAGCAGATCCCGGGCGTCGTCGCGGTCTCGCCGCAGATCTGGTTCGGCGGGGTCTACAAGGACGACAAGCCGGAGAACTGGATCGGGCAGCTCTCCTGCGACCCCGAGATCTATTTCGACAAGGTCTTCGACGACGCGACGATCGATCCGGCCGTCAAGAACGAGTGGAAGGCGACCCGCAACGGATTCGTCGCGGGCCAGAAGATCGCGGACAAGTTCCACTGGAGGAAGGGCGAGCACATCATCCTGCGAGGCACCTACATTCCGATCAACCTCGACCTCGTCTACATCGGGCCGTTCAACGCCGGCGACGAGACGAACATCTTCTTCCACAACGAGTACCTCAACCAGTCGAAGTGGTTCGGCGCCGACAAGTACACCGGCATCTACTACCTGAAGGTCGCGACGTCCGAGGACGTGCCGCGGGTCGCGGCCGCGATCGACCAGATGTTCGAGAACAGCGACGCGCCGACGAAGACCCTGACCGAGAAGCAGTTCCAGCTGCAGTTCATGGAGATGATGGGCAACGTCAAGTTCCTCATCAACGGCATCTCGCTCATCATCCTCTTCGCCGTGACGTTGATCGTCGCCAACACGGTCGCGATGTCGGCCCGCGAACGGGTCACGGAGATGGCCGTGATGCGGACCCTCGGCTTCGGCCGCAGCCACATCCTGGGCTTCATCCTTTCGGAGTCGGTCCTGATGGCTCTCCTCGGCGGGGTCCTCGGCGTCCTGCTCGCGAAGTTCATCTTCATCCCGATGCTGCTCGCCGTCGGGAACAAGACGTCGATCTCCATCTGGCTCGTGAACTTCCGCCTCAGTTCGCAGACCCTGCTGCTCGCGTTCGCCGTCTCCGTCGGCGTCGGAGTCCTGGCGGGATTCGTGCCGGCCATCCGGTCCTCGCGGCTGAACATCGTCGACGGCTTGCGGCGGGTGGTGTAGCCATGGCCATCCCCCTCAAGTACAACCTCCGGAACCTCGTCGCGCGCCGGATGTCGACGGGAATGACGGCGCTCGTCATCGGACTCGTGGTCGCCGTCTTCCTCTGCGTCCTCGCCCTGGTCCAGGGCGTGACGCGGACCCTGTCGGTGACGGCCTCGACCCGGAACGTGCTCGCCATGCGGGTCGGCGCCCAGGCCGAGATGCAGAGCGTCATCACTCGCGAGCAGGCGGACCAGATCCAGGCCCTCCCTGGCCCCGAGCGAAACGCTTCCGGCAAGCCCTACGTCTCGCCGGAGCTGCTGACCCTGATCAACGTCCCGCGTTACGACGGCAAGACGAACTCGAACGTCCAGGTCCGGGGGATGGCTCCGATCGGCGTCGAGATCCGGCCCGGCGTGCGGATCGTCGACGGGCGAATGTTCAACCCGGCGACCAACGAGGCCATCGTGTCGCGCAACCTCTCCCGGCGCTTCGCCCACATGAACGTCGGGGACAGGCTCCGGTCGGGCAGCTTCCAGTGGGTCATCGTGGGCCTCTTCGACGCGCAGGGCAGCGCCTACGAGTCGGAGATCTGGACCGACGTCACCGACCTGCAGCAGCAGACCAAACGCAACATCTACTCGACGGTCTTCGTGCGCCTGCCCGACGACGACTCGGCGAGCCGCTTCATCGAGACGGTCAAGGGCGACCAGCGCCTCAAGCTCGAGGGCAAGACCGAGCGGAAGTACTTCGACGAGCAGATGATCACGGGCGCCCCGATCAAGGCCCTGGCGTTCCTCGTCGGGATCTTCACGGCGATCGGGGCCGCCTTCGGGGCGATGAACACGATGTATGCCCAAGTCTCGGCGCGGACGCGCGAGATCGGGACGCTGCGCGCGATCGGGTTCTCCCGGCGCTCCATCCTGGCCTCGTTCGTGATCGAGGCCCTGATGCTCTGCCTGGCGGGCGGCATCCTGGGCGTCGTCATCACGTTCCTCGTCTTCAACCTGTTCCTGACGAAGCCGACGGGCACGATGAACTTCCGGACCTTCTCCGAGGTCCTGTTCAACTTCCGCATGACGCCCCAGCTGATCGCCGGGGGCCTCGGCTTCGCCCTCGCGATGGGCGTCGTCGGTGGATGGTTTCCCGCGATGCGCGCCGCCCGCCTCAAGATCACGACCGCGTTGCGGGAAATTTGACCGTCGCGAGCGCGGAGCTCCGGGTCTGCGCCTGACGGCGCACCGGCCCGCGGCTCGCCTGTGGGCTCGACCGCGGGCCTGACCCTGCGCTCCGCGCTCGCTCCCGCGGCGCGAGGCGTCCTCCGCTGCGCTCGCGGAGATTCCTCGCGCCGCGAGCGGATGTTTCCGAGGAGCGGAAACGATTTGCGCTCGGCAATGGGTCCGAGAGATTGGGAAAATCTGGACCTTCGGATCCCGGAATGCTTCTAGACTGCGTCGGGTGAAGATCCGGTTTTACGGCACGAAGGCGTACGTCGAGGAGTCCTCGAAGGCGCACGCGGGCCACTCGGCCTTCGTCCTGGAGGCGGAGGGCTTCCGCCTTCTCTGCGACTTCGGCGACAACCGGAAGGGAATGCTCCCGAAGATCCGCCCCGACGCGATCTTCGTCTCGCACGCGCACCCGGACCATGGCTGGGGACTCTGGGAGGGCACCGACGTGCCGGTCCACGCGTCGGCCGTGACGCACGAGCTCCTGCGCGAGCTGCCGCTGACCCACCGGGTGACGCTCGAGCCCGAGGAACCCGTCGACATCGGCCCGTTCCGCCTGAGCGCCCACCCCGCGATCCACTCGGTGCGCTGCCCGTGCGTCGGCGCCCGCATCGAGGCGGGCGGGCTGACGGTGGTCTATTCGGGAGACATCGTGGCGTTCGAGAACCCGGAGGCGGCGCTGCGGGGAGCGGATCTCTACATCGGCGACGGCTCGACCCTTCGCGGCTCGCTCGTGCGCCGGCACCCGAGCGGGGTCCTCATCGGGCACACGACCGTCCGGGCGCAGCTCGGCTGGCTCTCGCGCTTCGGGGTGCTGCGCGCCATCTTCTCCCACTTCGGCAAGGGGCCGATCGAGATGGGGGAGAAGGCCCTCGTCGAGGCCCTCGAGGAGCTCGCGGCCGAAAAGCCTCCGGGCTGCTCGGTGACCGCGGCGCACGACGGCCTGGAGCTCGAGGTCGACGCTCCGACCTGAGGAACGGCCGGGGGGGGCCTACTCGAGGCGCGAGCGGGTGACGGCCGGCAGGGCGGGCCCCGTCGCGCCGACGACGGGCGGCTCGGAACGGGATTCCGCCATCGCCTGGCCGGCCTCGACGACGGCGCGGCGCGCTTCGCCCGCGCGCTTGATGAAGGCGAGGAGGCCGCCGGCCATCATGACGTAGAAGCCGCCCCAGACGAGAGCGATGAGGGGCTTGCGCGTCACTTCGATCGAGAGGGATTCGACCGTCGCCGGGGAGAACTCGTCGGCCGGGTTCTTCGACACGCCGTTCAACCGGATGATCACGGCGCCGTCGTTGGGGGAGACGGCGAGAACCCGCGCCTTCGCGTCGGCGTAGCCCGGGATCGCCACGGCTTCGGCTTCGGTCTCGCCGCCGTCCAGGTGGAAGACGTACTTGAGGGTCACGTCGTGCTGCGAGCCGTCGGGCGGAGTGATCGTCAGGTCGGTCAGGACGAGGACCGTCTTCTCGCCGCGCATCATGGCCGACCGGTCCGCGTTGAAATCGCGGAAGGTGAAGCCCGTGCCGTCGATGTTGGTGGTCGTTCCCTTCGTCAGCCGGACGTCGCGGCCCACCATCTCCGGCTGGCCCGGATCGTACTGCTGAGGAGCGATGTAGAGGTCGGTCACGGCGGAGCTCTTGATCGAGGGGTTCACCATGAGCTGGCCGGTCCGGCTGTTCTCGTACATCTTGGGATAGGCGTAGAAGGTCTTCCCGGCCGCCGTGACGACCCGGACCTCCATGGCCTGCTTGGTGCGGCTGGTTCCGGGCACGACCCGCAGGTACGTCAGCGTGGCGTCGCCCGACTTGGTCGGCGTGTTGACCCGCAGGGTCAGCCTCTGGGTTTTCGCGTAGGCGCCCGAGACGACGACGCCGGCCAGCATGATGCCGACACCGACGTGGGCCAGGTAGCCGCCGGCCCCGCCGAGCTTGCCGCTCGAGGCCTTGCGCAGGACGGCGCGGAGGTTCATGTCGGCCGCGAAGGCCGCCGTGAAGATGAGGACGAGCGGCTCGGTCCCCCGGGCCCCGAGGGCGAAGGCCGCGACGATCACCACGGCGGCGACCGCGAGGGATCGCAGCGAGCTCTTGAAGAGCTCGCGAAGGGTCGTGCCCTTGAAGGACACGAACGGGACGAGCGCCGAAAGCAGCAGGAGGAGGAAGCCCGCGGGCGACGTCGTCCGGCCGTAGAAGGACGTCTGGACCTGCGACGGAGTGCCCGAGAGCCGCGTCAGGATCGGGGCCGACGTTCCGAGGAGGATCACGAGGCCGAGCGCGCAGAAGACCGCGATTCCCAGGATGAACAGCACGCTGCGGGAAAGGAGCGACCCTTCCTCGTCGGAGGCCGTGGGGATCGACCGCCACCGCCAGGCGATCATGAGGATCGACAGGCCGACGAACGTCCCGAGGATCGCGACGAGCCAGCCCGTGATCCCGAGGTCGATGAACGAGTGCACGGAAAAGTCCGCGAGGACTCCCGAACGCGTGAGGAACGTGCCGTAGAGGATCGTCGCGTAGGCCGTGCAGGCGAGGATCAGGTTGACCTTGCGGTGGCGCTTGCGCGCGCGCTGCAGGAACATGCCGTGGACGAGAGCCGCGGTGAAGAGCCAGGGGACGAGGCTCGTGTTCTCGACCGGGTCCCAGCCCCAGTACCCGCCCCAGCCGAGCGTCTTGTACGCCCAGTAGCCGCCCATCAGTATGGCGGTTCCCAGGGTCAGGAAGGTCAGGAGCGCCCACGGGAGCGTCCGCGCGATCCAGCCGTCCCAGCGCTTCTTCCAGAGCGCCGCGATCGCGAAGGAGAACGGGACCGAGAGGGACGCGAACCCGATGAACATCACGGGGGGATGGATGACCATCCACGGGTCCTGGAGGAGCGGATTCAGGCCGACGCCGTCCTGCGGCACCGGCGGCGGGAGCAGCTTGAACGGGCTCTGCTTGCACAGGATCGCGATGATGCCGAGGAAAGTCGCGAGGTAGACGATCATCACGGGCGCTTCCTGCTCCTTGGCGCTCCGCCAGACGAAGAGCCCGATGATCGCGCCCCAGAAGCACCACAGCAGGAAGGAGCCCTCCTGGCCGGCCCAGAACGTCGAGATCAGGAAGTGGAGCGGCAGGTCGGTCGCCGAGTAGGAGTTGACGTAGGCGACGTCGAACCGGTGCTGCAGCAGCAGGGTCATCAGGATCGCGGACGCGACGACGACGCAGGTCGCAAACGCCGCGTAGGTCGTCCGCGCGAGCGGGAGGAGCTCCTTCCGGCCCCGGTCCACCAGGAAATAGACGAACGCCGAGGCGATCCCCGCAAAGAGGGCTCCCCAGATCGCCGCCACCCCGGGCCAGATGTACATCAGCTCTTTTGCGCCGGAGCCGCGGGCTGCGCCGAGTAGGCCTTCTCGACTTCCGCTCCCTGGTACTTCGACGGGCACTTGACGAGGAGCTTCTCGGCCTCGATCCGGCCGTCCTGGAAGCGGCCGATCGCGACGATCGAGATCGCGTCCTTGAAGTTGCCCGGACGAGTCCCACGGTAGGTGACCGGCATGCGGTGGCCCGCGGGGTCGACGAGGTCGAACGAGAGCTCCTCGCGGCCGGTGTCGTAGCGGTCGCTCTGCTTGTCGAGGCCGCCCATGACCTGGACGACTCCGGAGGACTTGCGGGCCTCGTCGAACGACAGGTACGGGGTCAGCGTCTTCTGGAAGGCGGTCAGGCCGAAGCCGACGAAGGCGAGCGTGAGCACCGCGGCGATCCAGTAGCCCTTCTTCATGGTTTGCGCTCCGATTCGGTCAGGCGCCGGTCGAGGCGCCAGAGGTAGAAGAAGAGACCAACCCAGATCACCACGTTCACGGCCGCGAGGTACCCGAGGCTGCTCATGGATTCAGTCTCTCCTGTATCGTCATCGAGTTCAACTGTCGCAGGGAACAGGTGCCCGGACCGTGATGCGAATGCATCAGAACCCTGGCAATTCACGACTCCCCTTGACCGGCCCGCCCGGCCGGGGATAGGGTGCAGCCTTCCACAGGAGACAGAGAACGGCGTTTTCGACCGACGTGTTCCAGGTTTGGCTTCGGCGTCCGGAATGCCAGTTCCGGACGGGTATGCGGTCGGGTTCTGCCTCCTTCGCCTCGCACCGGCCTCGGCTTTTCGGGATCCCGCTTTCTTTTGGTCCGAAAGGACTTTTTTTAGCCACGGAGGTGACAGTTGAAGAAGCTTCGAAGGTTCAAACCGTTCCTGCTCGGCCTGCTTTGCATCGTCGGTGTCGTTTCGGCGGTTCTCGTCACGCGGGCCGCGAAGTCCCGCGCGTCCGGCAACGTCCCGGAGCCGCAGTCCCGGGAAGCGCTCTTGAAGGCTCGGGCGGATGCCGCCGTCTCCAAGAAGCGGGAGCCTGAGACGGTCAAGCCCGGAAGGAACGCCGAAACGACCATCGGCTCGGCCGAGACCCGCAACCCGGACTTTTCCGCCGAAGTCGAGTCGTACCTGCTGCGCGCCTACCCCGAGGCGGAAGTTCCGGGCGAGGCCACCCTGGCGGCCCGGAGCGGCTGGGCGGCCCTGAACGCCGGCGCGCATTCGGCCGGCACCTGGCAGCTCATCGGTCCGAGCAAGGCCACCTATCCGGCCGTGCTCAATCCTTTCCTGGGCGACGGAGCCCAATACGTCACGAGCGGCCGTGTGACGGCGATGGCGATGTCGCCGACCTGCAACTCGAACCGATGCGTTCTCTACGTCGGGGCGGCGGGAGGCGGCGTCTGGCGGACGGACAAGGCGCTCAATGGGTCGAACTGGCAGTTCGTCTCCGGCAGCTTCGGGATCAATGCGATCGGTTCGCTCCTGATCGACCCCAGCGACTCCACCGGAAACACGGTGTATGCCGGCACGGGCGAGTCGAACGCCTCTGGCGATTCGGAAGCCGGGGTCGGCATCTACAAGACGACGGACGGCGGCGCGACCTGGGCCCTCGTTCCGGGCAGCGACATCTTCTTCCAGCGGGCGATCGGGCAGATGGCCTTCGACAACGCCGGCAACCTGCTCGTTCCGGTCGCAAGTGCCGTGCGCGGGATCAGCTCGGTCTCGAGCGGCGCGTCGTCGAGCGGCGCGACCGGGCACCCGCTGGTTACCCGCGGTCTCTGGCGCCAGAATGGAGCGACCTTCACGCTCATCCGGCCGATCGTCGCCGTGGCCACTGCCCGCGGTTCCACGACCGTCAGAATCGACCCCACGCATCCGGGGGTCATCTACGTCAACGAGTTCTCACGGGGAGTCTGGCGCTCGATCGACAACGGCGCGACCTGGACTCAGATCAAGACGCCGCTGAATGCCGGCTTGAGCACCGACTGCGCCGAGTTCGACGTGACGACGCTGCCGAACGGCAACACCCGAATGTACGTCGGCGTCGGCAACCAGAGTGACGCGGGCGCGAACCGGGCTCGCTACTATCGCACTGACGATGCCTCCGGTGCCGCGGTCTTTGCGGACATGACCACGGCGCAGAACATCGGCTACTGCACCGGACAGTGCTGGTACGACAACGTCGTCTACACGCCCCCCGGCGCACCCGACGTCGTCTACCTCGGCGGGTCGTACTCCTACGGTCAGCTCCACGCGCAATCGAACGGCCGCGCCTGGCTGTTGTCGACGAACGGCGGAACTTCGTTCAGCGACTTGACGCAGGACGGCGACCCGAACCACGCGGAGGCGATTCACCCCGACTCGCACGCGATCGTCACCGTTCCCGGCAAGCCGCTCCAGTTCATCACCGGCGGAGACGGCGGCGTCGTCGGCTCGGATGGCAAGTACGCGGACGTCTCGGCCAAGTGTGGCCCGCGCGGGCTGACCGGGGACGACCTGGCGCTCTGCCAGAGCCTGCTCAGCAACGTGCCGAACAAGCTCCTCAACATGAACAACGGCCTCTCGACCCTGCAGTTCCAGAGCCTTTCGGTGAGCGCCCAGAGGCCGAAGAACCTGCTTCAGGGCGGCACGCAGGACAACGGGACGTTCCAGGGCAATGGCTCGCCGAACGTCTGGCCCCAGATCATCTACGGCGATGGCGGGCAGTCCGGTTTCAACGTCTCCAACGACAGCCTGCGCTTCAACACGTTCACCGGCCAGGCCAACGACGCCAACTTCCGCAACGGCGACCCGACGAAGTGGGTCATCATCGGCGCGCCAATGACGGGCAGCCCCGAGGGGGCGTATTTCTACCCGCCCATCATTGCAGACCCGAATCCCGGTTATGCGGGCTCGATCTTCCAAGGGTCGTTCTCGGTCTGGAGGACACAGGATTGGGGCGGCGATCAGGCCTATCTGGAGGCCAACTGCCCTGAATTCACGACGTCCTCGGCGCAGCCTGGGTGCGGCGATTTCGTTCCCATCGGACCCGGTGGAGCGACAGACCTGACGGACACGTTTGCCGTCAACTACGGTTCAACCCGCCGCGGCGGCGCAGTTGCCTGGATCGCACGGGCCTCGCAGGATGGCGGCACGATGTGGGCCGCGACGGGCACCGGCCGCGTGTTCATCACCGAGGACGCCAACGATCCGGCGGCGAGCGTGGTCTGGAATCGAATCGACTCCGCGACGACTCCCAACCGGGCGATCAGCGAGATCTTCGTCGACCCGACGAACGGGCGTCACGCGTGGATCGGGTACAACGGCTACAACTTGAACGACACGGTGACCGGACACGTTTTCGAGGTGACCTGGAGCGGAGCGGGAGCGGCCACGTTCGTCGACAAGAGCTACAACCTGCCCGACTTCCCGATCACGGCCCTCGTCAGCGACAGCGTCAAGGGCGACCTCTACGCGGCCTCCGACTTCGGCGTCATGCGGCTGGCCAACGGCTCGACCACCTGGACGGTGGCGGGTTCAGGCTTGCCGGCGGTCGAGGTCCCGGGCCTCACGATCATCCCGGGCTCGCGGATTCTCTACGCGGCCACGCACGGCCGCAGCGCCTGGCAGCTCAACCTGCCGTAACGATCCAATCGCGCTTCGTCATGGGCCGCCTTCGGGCGGCCCATTTTTTTTTGCCCTGTGATTCGCTAGGCGACGGGCCGACGCCCGTTGCGCCGGGCGAGGCGAGCCGCACGCGCCTCGAGGGACAGCATCCAGGCGAACAGTCCCGAGAACCCGGCGAGCGCGCCGAAGAAGACCGCCCGGGTGGGCGTGTCCATCAGGATCTTGCCCTGCGGATTGATCACGGTCTGGGGGTGGAGCGAGGCGGTGACGCGGGGCGCGATGAAGACGAGGAACGGCATCAGCACGGCGGCGAAGAGGGCGTAGGCCGCCGCGATCCGGGCCCGCCGCTCGGGGTCCTCGACGGCCGCCCGGAGAAACAGGTAAGCCGCGTACAGGAAAACGAGCAGGAGGTAGGACGACTCGCGGGGGTCCCAGTTCCACCAGGATCCCCACATGATGTTGGCGAAGAGCGAGCCGGTGATCAACGTCAGAACGCCGAAGAGCAGGCCGATCTTGACGGCGGCGCACGCGATCTCGTCGTGCCACGGGTTGCGCGTGCGGAGGTAGGCGAGCGAGTACCCGGCGGCGAACAGGAAGGCGAGGGTCGACGTCCAGGCGCAGGGGACGTGGAAGAAGACGATTCGCGACGACTCTCCGATGAAGCCGGCGGCAGGCTGCGGCCACAGGAACGCCGCGCCGACGACGGCCGCCATGTAGGGGAGCAGCAACAACTTGAGAGCCTTCATCGCGTATCTCCTCCTGCCTCCTGAGCTCTGCCTCGGGCTTTCTAATCCTCCCAGGCCACTTCCGCAAGCAAATACGCCGCGCAGGACGCCGCGCCGTCGTAAGCGATCAGCACGCGCAGCGACGACCACGCGTCGGTCCCGCGCGTCGCCGCCAGAGTCGCGGAGATCGCCGTCAGGAGCAGCGGCAGGACGAGCGGGAACGCGACCAGCACGAAGAGGACGTTGCGCTGGCCGGCCCGCGCCGTCAGGGCCGAGAGGAACGTCGAGACCACGGCGAGCCCGAAGCCGCCGAAGAGCATCGTCGCCGCGAGCGTCCCCGGGCTCGCCACCCGCCAGTCGAGGAGGACGAAGAAGCCCGGGATCACGACCGCCGCGATCGCCAGAAACAGGCCGAAGTTGAAGAGCGACTTACCGGCGAGCACCAGCGAGCCCGACAGCGTCTTGCGGAGGGCGAGCCCGGTGCCCGTCTCCTCCTCCTGGACGAACGCGCGCGGCAGGCCCGTCGCCGCCGCGAAGAAGAGGATGATCCAGAGGAGGGCCGCCTGGAGGGGAGGCCGGTCCGCCGCGGGAAGCCCGAACGGGCCGATCGAGTAGGAGGTCAGCGCCAGCGCCGTCGCGGCGAAAAAGAGGACGGCGAGGGTTGCGATCCGGTTCCGCAGCTCCTGGCGGGCGTCCTTGGCGCAGACGACCCAGATCCGTCCGGGCACGCTCATGCGTTGGGCCCGGACCCCGCGCCGAGCTCGATCCGCCGCTCGGGTCCCGCGAAGTCCCGCTCGTCGTTGGAGGCGAGGACGACGGCGCCGCGGTGCCGCGCCCCCTCGATGAGGGCGTACACGATCTCCCGGCCCTCGACGTCGAGCCCCAGGAACGGCTCGTCGAGGAGGACGATCGCCGGGTCGAAGAGGACCGCGAACGCGACGCGCAGCCGCTGCCGCATGCCCGTCGAGTACTCGCCGACCCGGCGGTCGGCCGCGGTCGCGGCGAGACCGATCTCGGAGAGCCGGCGGCGGATGTCGGCTTCGGGCAGGGGCCGTCCGGCCGCCTCGCGATAGAAGCGCAGGTTCTCGACGCCCGTCAGCTCGCCGTAGAAGGCGAGGTCGGGCCCGGCCCAGCCGATCGCCAGCCGCCGCTCGTCGCCCTCGAGCGCCCGGCCGTCCCGCTCGACGCGCACCCGCCCCGCGGTCGGGCGCAGGAGCCCCGCGAGGATCTTCAGCAGGGTCGTCTTGCCGGTTCCGTTCCGGCCGGTGACGGCGGTCAGACCGGCCTCGATCCGTGCGGAGAAGCCGGAGAAGAGGGGAGGTCCCGCGAACGACTTGTCGAGGTCCTCGGCGAGGAGCGTTGTCGAAAGCACTCTGTGGATTGACGATACCATCCCCGCGCCGCTTGAAAAGCGTGGAAGGGCTTGGGTATGATGCCCGCGCTCTGGCGGCGGCTTCGCAGAAGCGCGCTCGGTTCCGGAGCGCGGTCTGCCGAATTTCACGTTAAGGGTTAAGGAGAGTCCGATGTCCAAGCGCGGTCTATTTCTGCTTCTGGCGGCAGCCGCGTCCCTGCCGATCCTGGCCTGCGGCGGCCAGAAGGACGAGGACGCGTTGATGGAGGAGGAGACTCCGGCGACCTCGACGGCCGCGGCCCCGGCGGCGGCCCCCGCGGCGGCCCCGGCCGTGGGCGGCGCGACGCTGACGGGCAAGGTCAACTTCGACGGCACGGCGCCGGCGATGCCGGCCATCAAGATGGACGCCGACGCCTTCTGCAAGTCCGAGCACAAGGAGCCCGTGTACGAGCAGGAGGTCGTGGTCAACCCCAACAAGACGCTCGAGTGGGTGCTCGTGTACGTCAAGGAGGGCGTCTCGGGCAACTACCCGGTGCCGACGGAGCCCGTGACCCTCGATCAGCACGGCTGCCAGTACCGTCCGCACATCTTCGGAATGATGGCGGGCCAGCCGTTGAAGATCCTCAACAGCGACGGCACGCTGCACAACATCCACGCCCTCCCGAAGAAGAACGCCGAGTTCAACATCGGCCAGCCCTTCAAGGGCATGGAGACCGTCAAGAAGTTCGATTCGGTCGAGGTCCCGATCCGGTTCAAGTGCGACGTCCACAAGTGGATGGGCGCGTACACCGGCGTCTTCAACCACCCCTTCTTCGCGGTGACCAACGACCAGGGCGCCTTCGAGATCAAGAACCTGCCGCCGGGCAACTACGTCATCGAGGCGTGGCACGAGAAGTACGGCACGCAGACGCAGAACGTGACCATCACCGGCAACGAGGCGAAAACGGTCGACTTCACCTTCAAGGGATAGTCCGATAATCTATCCCGCCGTGAACAACACACATCGTTTGTCAGGCGCCGTCCGGGCTCTCCGGCCGGCGCTTTTCTTTTCCGCCGCGGCCCTCGCGCCGTCGGCCGCGGGCGCGCTGCCGTTCTGGATGCACCTGCCGGAGCAGGCGTCGACCTTCGCCCACGAGATCGACTCGATCTTCCACCTGATCATGTGGATCACGGGGGTCGTGTTCGTGATCGTCGAGGCCCTCCTGATCTTCTTCCTCTGGAAGTACCGCCACCGCGAGGGCCGCACGGCCCACTTCACCCACGGGAACAACCGGCTGGAGGTCATCTGGACGATCGTGCCGGCCCTGATCTGCGTGATGCTCGCGCTCCTCTCGCGGCGCATCTGGGAGGAGATCAAGGAGAAGATGCCGAACGAAGCCCTCCAGGTCCACGTCACCGCGGAGCAGTTCGCGTGGAACATCCGCTACGCCGGGGCGGACGGGAAGTTCGACACCCCCGACGACATCGTGACGCTCAACCAGCTCCACTTCCCGGTCGGGAAGGCCGTCGTCGCGACGGTGACGTCCAAGGACGTCATCCACTCGTTCTACCTGCCCGAATTCCGCGTCAAGCAGGACGCCGTTCCGGGGATGAAGACGCGCATCTGGTTCGAGGGCAACCGCGTCGGGAACTGGGAGATCGCGTGCGCCGAGCTCTGCGGCCTCGGCCACTTCCGGATGAAGGGCTTCGTCACGGTCGACACGCCCGAGAACTTCCAGAAATGGATGGCCGAGCAGGCCGCGGCCCAGGCCGCCGAGCAGGCCCCGGCCGCGGCGCCGGCCGCCGTCCAGGCGCAGCCCGCGGCGGCCCCGGCCGTCGCGCTCAGTGAAAAGGGAGGGAACTCTTGAGCACCGCCCGGCCCCTCGAGGCGCACGCCCACGCCGGCGGACACGCGGCGCCGACCTCGTTCATCCGCAAGTACGTCTTCTCGCTCGACCACAAGGTCATCGGGATCCAGTACCTGTTCTACGCCCTCACGATGCTCGTGATCGGCGGTCTGCTCGCGACCCTCGTCCGGTACCAGCTCGCCTGGCCGGGGCGGCCGCTCCCGTTCATGGGCAAGCTCGCGCCCGAGGGGATGCCCGGCGGCGTGATGCTGCCCGAGTTCTACAACTCGCTCTTCACGATGCACGCGACGATCATGATCTTCTTCGCGATCATGCCGATCCTGATCGGCGCGTTCGGCAACTTCGTCGTCCCCATCCAGATCGGCGCCCGCGACATGGCCTTCCCGAAGCTCAACATGATGTCCTTCTGGGTGGCGGTGCCGGCGGCGGTCCTCATCATCTACTCGTTCTTCGTGACCGGGGGCGCGGCGGCCGGAGGGCTGGACCTCCTACGCGCCGCTCTCGGCGATCCAGCCGCGGGGCCAGACGATCTGGCTGATCTCGCTCCTGATCCTGGGCCTCTCGTCGCTCCTGACGGCGGTCAACTTCATCACGACGATCGTCAACATGCGCGCGCCCGGCATGAGCTTCTTCCGGATGCCCCTGACCGTCTGGGCCCTCTTCATCACGGCCGTCCTGCTGCTGCTGGCGCTGCCCGTCCTCTCGGCCGCGCTGATCATGCTGCTCTTCGACCGGACGCTCGGCACGACGTTCTTCCTGCCGGCCGGGCTGATCGTGTCCGGGCAGGCTCTGACCAACGCCGGCGGCGGGCAGCCGCTGCTGTGGCAGCACCTCTTCTGGTTCTTCGGGCACCCCGAGGTCTACATCATGATCCTGCCCGCCATGGGCATCACCTCGGAGATCCTGCCCGTCTTCTGCCGGAAGCCCGTGTTCGGCTACCGCGCCATGGCCTACTCGATGATGGGGATCGCGGGCCTCGGGTTCATCGTCTGGGGACACCACATGTTCCAGAGCGGCATGAACCCGATTCTCGGCACGACGTTCATGATCTCGACGATGGTCATCGCCGTTCCGTCGGCGATCAAGACGTTCAACTGGCTGGGGACGGTCTGGGGCGGCAACGTCCGCTTCACGACGCCCATGTTAAACGCCCTCTCCTTCGTCTCGATGTTCGTCATCGGCGGCCTCTCGGGCCTCTTCATGGCCTCGACGCCCGTCGACATCTTCATCCACGACACGTACTTCATCGTGGGCCACATCCACTACGTGCTCTTCGGCGGCTCCCTCTTCGGGGCGTTCGCCGGCCTCTACTTCTGGTACCCGAAGATGTTCGGCCGGATGATGAACGAGACGTGGGGCAAGATTCACTGGGCCATCACGTTCGTCACCTTCAACCTCGTCTTCTTCCCGATGCACTTCCTCGGGATGCGGGGCATGCCGCGCCGGATCTACGACTACACGCAGTACTCGCTCTTCAAGAACCTGCAGCCCATGAACCAGTTCATGACGATTGCCCTTTTCGTCCTGGGCGTGGCGCAGCTGATCCTCGTCTTCAACTTCTTCCTGTCGATGCGCCGCGGCAAGGTCGCGGGGCCCAACCCGTGGCACGCGAACACCCTCGAGTGGCAGACCTCGTCGCCCCCGCCGCACGAGAACTTCAAGGGGCGCATCCCGACGGTGCACCGCGGCCCCTACGAGTACAGCGTTCCCGGCCACGGCTCCGACTACTGGCCCCAGAGCGAGGCCCCTACGGGCCCGGCCCCCGCCCGCTCGCATGGCTGATCGCTCTGTGTCCCGCGGCCTCCACGCCTACGCGGTCCTCGTGGCCGCGTCGACGCTCGTCCTGATCGTCGCCGGAGGGCTGGTGACGTCGACGGAGTCCGGCCTCTCGGTGCCCGACTGGCCGACGACGTACGGCTGGAACATGTTCACGTTCCCGCTGTCGAAGATGGTCGGTGGGATCCGCTTCGAGCACACGCACCGGCTGATCGCCTCCGGCGTCGGGTTCCTGACGATCGTCCTCGCGATCTGGCTCGCCCGGCGCGAGGATCGCGCGTGGGTCCGGCGGCTCGGCTACGCCGCGCTCGCGGCGGTCGTCGCCCAGGGCCTCCTCGGCGGGCTCACCGTGATCTACCTGCTGCCGACGCCGATCTCCGTGGCGCATGGCTGCCTGGCGCAGATCTTCTTCGGGCTGACCGTGACGATCGCCGTCGCGACCTCGCCGCGCTTCCGCGAGGCCGCTCCGGTGAGCCTCTCCGCGGCCTTCCGCGGAAGCCCCGTGGCGCGGCTCGCGGGGGCGACCGCGGCCGTCATTTTTCTCCAGCTTCTCGTGGGCGCCGTCATGCGCCACACGAAGTCGGGCCTCGCGATCCCGGACTTCCCGCTCTCGCTCGGGCAGGTCGTTCCGCCCCTCGGCACCTTTCCCGTGGCGATCGCCTTCGCACACCGGCTGGGCGCCCTCGCCGTCGTGGCGCTCGTCGCCGCTTCGGCCGTCCGCGCGTTCCGCTCCGGCCGCCGGGGGCTGTCGCGCACGGCCACGGCGCTGTGCGGGCTCGTCGCCGTCCAGGTGACCCTCGGCGCGCTGACCGTGCTGTCGAAGAAGGACGTCATCCTCACGACGGCGCACGTCGCGACGGGCGCGCTGCTCCTGGGGTCGACGGTCGCCCTCACGGTCTCGGCGCTCGCCCTCGACCGCCGCCGCAACAACGTCGTTCCGATCCGGCCGTCGATGCCGGGAAGGGTGGCCGGGTGGAAGTAGCTCCCGTTGCCGCCGCGCTGCCGGCCGAGGAGACGTCCCCGCGCTTCGGGGACTACCTCGAGCTCGCCAAGCCCCGCATCACCATGCTGGTCCTCGTGACGGCCGGAGTCGGGTACGCCGTCGGCGGCCCGGGGAGCTTCTCGTTCCTGGCGTTCCTGCTCTTCATGGCCGGAACGGCCCTCCTGTGCGGCGGCGCCTCGGCCCTCAACAACTACGCCGAGCGCGAGACCGACGCCCTGATGCACCGGACGAGCCGCCGCCCCATCCCGTCGGGACGGCTCCGCGCCGAGGACGCCCGGGCGTTCGGAATCGCCCTGTCCGCCGCGGGGCTCGCGCTGCTCGCGGCCGTCAACCCGCTGACCCTCGCGCTCGGCGCGGCGTCGCTGCTGTCCTACGTCTTCGTGTACACGCCGATGAAACGCGTCAGCTCCCTCTGCACGGTCGTTGGCGCCGTGCCCGGGGCGCTCCCGCCGCTCATGGGCTGGGCCGCCGCGCGCGGCTCCCTCGGCCCGGCCGGGTGGGGTCTCTTCGCGATCCTCTTCCTCTGGCAGCTCCCGCACTTCCTGGCGATCGGCTGGCTCTACCGCGAGGACTACGCCCGCGGAGGCTTCCCGATGCTCGCCGTGACCGACCGCGACGGCACCTCGACCGGGCGGCAGGCCGTCCTGTACGCGACCGCGCTGCTGCCGGTGACCCTCGCGGCGGGACTCCTCGCCTCCGCCGGTCGGGGCTACCTCTGGGGGGCGCTGCTTCTCGGGACGGTCTTCCTCGGCTTCACGCTCGTGTTCGCCTGGCAGCGCTCGATCCCGGCGGCGCGACGCCTCTTCCTCGCGTCGGTCCTGTACCTGCCGGCGCTCCTCGGGCTCATGGTGTTCGACCGATGACCGCTTCGGATGCCAGCAACCGCCGGGTCCTCTGGATCCTCGTCAGCCTCGGCGTGGGGCTCTTCCTCGGGTCGATTCTCTTCATCGTCTCGCGAGCGCACTGAAGGGGGAACGATGACGTCCGAAGCACACAGCGACACGCACCAGATACCCAACTACATGGCCATCTTCTGGTGGCTGCTGGGCCTGACGATCGGCGAAATCGCCTGGGCGATCATCCCGCACCACTCCGAGCTCGTGCTGGCCGGCGGGATCGTGGGCCTCGCGGTCATCAAGGCGGTGCTCGTCGCCCTGTACTTCATGCACCTGAAATTCGAGCGCCGCATCATGGGCGTGCTGTTCGCGTCGACGCTCATCCTCGGATGCATCCTGGTGTCGGTCGGAATCGGCGAGCTGATTCTGCCGAGGCCGTGAATCAGTGTGCAGTGAGCAGTAAGCAGTAAGCAGGGAATTCGGAAGAGAGGCACATGGATCACGCCGCCGCGATCACGTTCGACCCCCACGCCGAGGAAGACCGGACCTCGACCGGCATTCCCCACGACAAGATGGGGATGTGGGTCTTCCTGTGCTCGGAGGTCATGTTCTTCACGGGCCTGATCGGCTCGTACATCGTCCTGCGGTACGGCTCGACCTGGCCGGACCCCAAGCAGACGCTCAACATCTGGCTGACGGCCGCCAACACCTTCATCCTGATCTGCTCGTCCGTGACCATGGTCAAGGCGCTCGAGTGGATCCAGCGCGGCAACGTCGCGAAGTCGAAGCTCTTCATGTGCCTGACGCTTCTCGGCGGATCGATCTTCCTCGGCGTGCAGGTCTACGAGTACAAGCACCTGCTCCACGAGGGCTTCAATCCGCACGTCTCGCTCTTCGGATCGACCTTCTACACGATGACGGGCTTCCACGGCTTCCACGTGTTCTGCGGCGTCGTCTGCATCGCGTGGTGCACGGGCAAGCTCTTCCTCGGCAAGTACACGCCGGAGCACCACCTCGGGATCGAGACGCTCGGCCTGTACTGGCACTTCGTCGACCTGGTGTGGATCCTGCTCTTCGCGATCGTGTACCTGATCTGAGTCTCCGGGGTAGGGGCGGGGCTCGTCCCCGCCCTCGGGCGGCCGCAAGGGCCGCCCCTACGACCGGGCCGAGAATCACCCGTGGACGTCACCCAGCTTCCCGCGGTCAACGCCACCCTGAACGCGGCGAGCGCGGTCCTGCTCCTCCTCGGCTACCGGGCCGTCCGCGCCCGGGAGATCGAGCGGCACCGCGCGCTGATGCTGGCGGCTGCCTCGACCTCCGCCGTCTTCCTCGTCTGCTACCTCGTTTACCACGCCGCGGTGGGTTCGGTCCGGTTCACCGGCCAGGGCCCCGTGCGCCTCGTCTATTTCACGATCCTGACGACGCACACGATCCTCGCCGCCGCCATCGTCCCGATGGTCCTGCGGACGCTCTACCTCGGGTTGAAGCGCCGGGACGACCGGCACCGGCGGCTGGCGCGCTGGACGTTCCCGCTCTGGGTTTACGTGTCCGTGACGGGGGTCGTGATCTACCTGATGCTCTACCAGCTTTACGATCCCGGCCCGATTCGGGTAAGGTGACGGCGATGAGCGGATCCGGCCGGAAGCTCCTGCGCGTCCTCGCGGTGGCGGCGCTCCTCGCCGTCGTCCTGACGGCCGTCGCCTCCGCCTGCCCCCTCTGCAAGGAGGAGGTCCCCGACAGCGGCCCCGGGATGTGGCGCGGGATGTACTGGTCGATCCTCCTGATGGTCGCGATGCCGTTCTCCGCCGCGGGGACCCTGGTCTTCCTCGTCCTGCGCGCCCGGCGGCGTCAGGCCGCCTCGCTTCCGCCGGCCCCGGCGCCGCTCGCCTTTCCCGAGTCGCGGGGGGCCCGCTCCTGAAGCTGGCGGCCGGCACGGTCGCCGCGCTCGGCCTCGCGGCGGCGCTCTCGGCGGCGGAAGGGCCCGCGCCGATCTCGAAGCTCGATCCCTCCCCGGCCCTCGACGCGGCCCTGGCGAAGATCGCCGCCGACACCGTGGCGGAGTTCGCCGGACGGGGGCTGACCGACCAGGGCCTGTCGATCGCCGTCATCGACATGACCGCGCCGACCCCCGGCGCCTCGTTCCCGGCCGGTTCCTACCGGGGCGACGTCTCCTACTACCCCTGCTCGGTCGTCAAGCTCTGCTTCCTGTCGTACTACGAGGCGCGCAAGCAGGACGGCAAGCTCGCCGACACCCCGGAGCTCGTGCGGGCGGTCAAGGACATGATCACCGTCTCTTCGAACGACGCGACCGGCTTCGTGGTCGACTCGATCACCGGAACGACCTCGGGCCCCGAGCTCTCGGGCGCCGAGTGGGAGCGCTGGAAGGCCAGGCGCAACGTCGTCAACGACTGGTACCGGGGGCGCGGCTACACGAACCTCAACGCCAATCAGAAGACCTTCTGCGAGGACGCCTACGGACGGGAGCAGGCGTTTCGCGACGGGGGCAGGAACCGCAACCGCATGACGGCCGCGGAGGTCGCCCGGATCTTCAAGGAGATCGTCCGCGGCGAGGTCGCCGGCGAGGCGCTGACCGACGAGATGCTCATGCTGCTGGCGCGCGACATCACCGGGAGCGAGGCCCTCGAGGACCTCGAGCTCGAGGACGCGCGCCTGGCGGGCCAGAACCTGCCGAAGGGAAGCCGCGTCTGGGCGAAGTCCGGCGACGCGTACGACTTTCACCACCTCGTCGCGCGCGTCGCCCTCCCGAACGCGTCCGACTTCATCGTGGCCGTCTTCACCCAGGGCGTGAAGAAGGTCCCCGAGGTCATCCCGAGCGTCTACGAGAAGGTCGCGGCGCACTTTGCTGCCGCCCGCCGGCCCTAGAGACGGCATGCCGGGCTCGACCTTCAGGGCCGGCCTCGTCGGCGCGGGAATCTTCGGCCTGCGCGCCACGCTCCGGATCGAGACCCTGCACCCCGAACACGAGAAAGCGCTTCTCGCGCGCGGGGAGCCGATCCTCTATACCTTGTGGCACGGCCGGATGGTCCTGCCGGCCCTGGTGCACCGCCACGAGGGCATGGTGGCAATGGCTTCCCGGTCCAAGGACGGCGAGGTCATCGCGCGGTGGATGGTCCGAAACGGCTATGCGGCCGCCCGGGGCTCGACCGGCAAGGGCGGGGGCACGGCGCTTCGCGAGATGATCGACATCGTCCGGCAGGGGCATCCCGCCGCCATGACCGTCGATGGCCCCAAGGGTCCGCCGCGTGTCGTGCAGCCGGGGGTCCTGCGGCTGGCGCGCAAGACCGACGCCTGGATTCTCCCCCACGCAGGCTCGAGCGCGCGGCCGCTCTTCCTGAGGTCCTGGGACCGATACCTCGTTCCGAAGCCGTTCTCGCGCTGCGTCGTCGGGTACGGCGCGCCGTTTCGCATTCCCGCGGACATGCCGGACGCCGAGGCGCTGTCCAGAATCGGCGCGGCGGTCGACGCGATCACGGTCGACGTCGACCGGGCGGCAGGCATCCGCCCACCGCTGCCCTGGGCTCCGGTCGATTGACGCCCGGTTCCACGATCGAAAAGGGCGGGGGCAAGCCCCGCCCCTACGGGAGAGAATATCCGCCATGCCAGTCAACCTGAAGAACCGCAGCGTCCTGGAGATGTCCGACTTCTCCCGGGAGGAGATCCGCTTCCTCCTCGACCTCTCGAAGGACCTGAAGCGCGCCAAGTATGCCGGCACCGAGGTCCCGCGGCTCAAGGGCCGCAACCTCTGCCTCATCTTCGAGAAGACGTCGACCCGCACCCGGTGCGCCTTCGAGGTCGCCGCCTACGACCAGGGGATGGGCGTGACGTACCTCGATCCCTCGGGCTCGCAGATCGGCCACAAGGAGTCGATCAGGGACACGGCGCGCGTCCTCGGCCGCATGTACGACGCCATCGAATACCGCGGCTTCAAGCAGACCGTCGTCGAGGAGCTGGCGCGTTCTGCGGGCGTGCCCGTGTACAACGGCCTGACGGACGAGTCGCACCCGACCCAGATGCTCGCCGACCTGTTGACGATGGAGGAGCACTCGGACGAGCCGCTCCATCGGGTCGCCTACTGCTATCTCGGCGACGCGCGCAACAACATGGGCAACTCCTTGCTGCTCGTCGGCGCCCGCATGGGCATGGACGTCCGCCTCGCGGCGCCGAAGGCGCTCTGGCCCGCGGCCGCCGTGATTTCGCGCGCGCGCGCCCTCGCGAAGGACTCGGGCGCGAAGCTGACGCTGACCGAGGACCCGAAGAAGGGCGTCGAGGGCTGCGACTTCGTCCACACCGACGTCTGGGTCTCGATGGGGGAGCCGGCCGACGCCTGGGGCAAGCGCATCCGGGCGCTCGAGAAGTATCGCGTGACCGCGGCGCTCATGAAGGCGACCGGCAACCCGCGGGCGAAGTTCATGCACTGCCTGCCCGCCTTCCACAACCGGGAAACGACGAAGGGCGAAGAGCTCTACGCGAAGTTCGGGCTCGAAGGACTCGAGGTGTCGGAGGAGGTCTTCGAGTCGCCCGCGTCGATCGTGTTCGACCAGGCCGAGAACCGCATGCACACGATCAAGGCCATCCTCGTGGCGACGCTCGGCTGACCATGCGCGCCGCGGGACGAGGCTTCTTCGCGGCGGCGGCCCTCGTGGGGACGGCCGCGGGAGCGCCGGGGCCCGCCACGCTGACCTACGACGTGCCCGCGGGGTGGGTCATGGACGCCCCCGGGGCCCGCAAGGCCGGCGTCGAGCTGATGTTCCTCCCGAAGGGAAAGACCCCCCAGAACACCGACCGCGCCATCGCGATCGCGTACCAGGCGAAGGACCCGAAAGTGCCGGCGCTCGCGGACCTCGAGTCCTTCGTTCGCGCCGACATGGCCGTCACGCGCCAGTCCTTCCCGGACATGCTCGCGGAGCGCTGGCAGCCGAAGGGCCTCGACCCGGCGAAGATCCGCTACCTGAGCGTCGAGCTCTATGGCTCCAAGCCCGACCGGCCGCCTCCCCACCGGGTGATCATGATCGACTCGGGCGACGGCTTCTACAGCATCACGTACACGGCCGAGACGCGCGACATCCTCCACGAGGCCTCGGTCGACGCCTTCTTCGATTCCATCCGCCTGCGCGCGGAGAAGGAGACACCGTGAGGAGAGCCCTGGCGTTCGGTCTCGTCCTGGCCTGCGCGGCGGCGGTTCGAGCCGCGGAACCTTCCGCCGACGCCGCCGCCGTGAGGCAGACGGTCGAGTCCTACCTGCACGGCCTCAAGTTCAACGACGTCGACAGCCTCAAGAAGGCGTTCTATCCGGAAGCGAGGCTCTTCTTCCGGAAGAAGGACGGGACGCTCGGCCAGCTCACGCAGGAGCAGTGGTACGAGGGCTTCCGGAAGAACGCCGGCAAGGAAGAGACCGGCGACCTCCGGATCGCGGCCGTGGACGTCACGGGCTCCGCCGCCGCGGTGAAGGTCGTCGAGGCCTACCCGGACTCGACCTACACGGACTACCTCAATCTCCTCAAGCTCGGCGACGAGTGGAGGATCGTCAACAAGATCTACGTCGCCGAGAAGCGATGACGGCGGGCGGCTCCTTCGCATCCGCGGGCCGCGGATAGGCTCGAAGTCCGAGTGCCGCGCTACGTCGCGTTTCTGCGCGCCATCAACGTCGGCGGGCACGTCGTCAAGATGGACGCGCTGCGGCGGATCTTCGAGAAGACCGGCTGCACGAGCGTGGAGACCGTCATCGCCAGCGGCAACGTGATCTTCGACTCCGCTTCGAAGTCCGAGGCGTCGCTCGCTTCCCGGCTCGCCGCGAGCCTCGAGGACGCGCTGGGCTACGAGGTCGCGACCTTCCTGCGGACTCCGAAGGAGCTCGCGGAAGCCGCCGGGCGGGAGCCCTTCACGCTCGGCGAAGGAGACCGCCTCTACGTCGGTTTCCTCTCCGCCGCGCCGCCGGCGGCCGTCTCGAAGAAGCTGGTCGGCGGCAGCACGGCGACGGACCTCTTTCGCATCTTCGGGCGCGAGCTCTACTGGCACTGCCGGACGAGCTTCGCCGATTCTCCTTTTTCCGGGTCTCGAATCGAGAAGACCCTCGGCGTGCCGACGACGCTCCGCAACGTCACGACCGTCCGGAGGATCGCAGCGAAATACTGCGGTTGATTCGTGTCCAGAGCCAACGGCATCATGGCTCTCGCCGTTGCCTGTGATAAATCCAATGCAGTGTGCCCGGACCCTCCGGGCGGAATGGAGAACGAATGGGCGAGGCGGAGATCGGCGGTCCCTGTTGCTTCTGCGGCCACGTGATCGAACGCACGGCGGTCGATCCCTGCGTCGTCCGGGTCGAAACCGAAGAAGGAATGACCCAGGCGTGGTTCTGCCACGGGCGCTGCTTCAAGGAGCGCCTCGCGGCGATCCCGCGCCAGGCCGTGATCCCGGCCCACTTCTGACCCCTCGGCGCTCCGGCCGGTGAGGCGTATCATCCGCGGGACCTTGCCGGAGACATCGACCTCGAGCAACGCGAGCGCGCCGCGCGCAACGTACGCCCGGATCTACGCGGCGGTCGAGCGGGTTCCACGCGGCCGCGTCGCGACCTACGGACAGATCGCGAGCGCCGCCGGGCTGCCGGGCCACGCGCGGATGGTCGGCTACGCGCTGTCGGCCCTCGCCGAGGGCAGCCGCGTGCCCTGGCACCGGGTCGTCAACGCGGCCGGGAAGATCAGCCTGCGCTCGGACGGCCGGCCGATGGACCGGATCCAGCGGTTTCTCCTGGAGAAGGAAGGCGTGCGTTTCGGCGGGACGGGAGCGATCTCGCTCGAGCGCTTCCGGTGGCGGACCGCGGAGGATGGCCCGCGGACGTCGCGAACGACGAGATGGAGCAAGGGGGAAAAATGAAGAGACGAGCGGCGCTCTGGGTCATTCTCGCGGCTTTCGGCCTCTCGCGCGCGGCGGCCGCCCAGGAAGCCTGCAAGACGGTCCAGCTGAAGAACCCGGCGGTCAAGCTCTCCGAGATGTGGACGATGGCGGACAAGTACGCCAAGGCCTGGAAGGCCGACGCCGTCCCGGCCCGCATCACGAACACGAGCCTCGGCCCCCTCCAGCCGGACGGCTCCTCGACGGCCTGGAGCCTGATGTTCTTCTCGGCGCAGTCGAACGCGAGCGTCGCGATCAACACGTTCCGAGGCTCGCTGACCTGCTGGGCGCAGCCCGGTCCGGCCGGCCGCCTCCCGGACCTGAAGCCCGATTTCTACCGCGACGGGGCGGCGCTCTACGCGCTCGCGAAGAAGCACGGCGAGGCCCTCCTCCAGCAGGGCTACACCGTGTCGCTCGGGACGGCGGCCGCGCCGAGCGATCGGCATGCGACCTGGTACATCAACTACAGCAAGGCCGACGGCAAGGACGGCGGTCTCTCGGTGATCGTCAACGCGAACACCGGGGCAGTCGAGGACGTCCTCAAGCACTGAGGCGCGTCGGAGGAGAAGGCATGAAGGTACGCGCTGCGGCGCTCCTGGGGCTCCTGCTTCTTTCGGCGGCCTGCCGGCGGCCCTCGACGGCCGAGGCCGAGGCCGAAGTCCGCCAGGCGAGCCGCGGCGTCGCGGATGCCGAGGCCCGCAAGGACGCCCTCGCCGTGATGCCGTTCTGGGCCGAGGACGCCGTCGTTCACTTCAACGGAGAGGCCGCGTTGAAGGGGAAGGCCGCGATCCAGAAGATGTACTCCGAGCGCCTGCCCCGACTCGACACGTTCCGCGCGACTACCGACTCGGTCCAGGTCGCGCCCGGCGGCGACCTCGCCTGGGAGACCGGGTCGACCGCGGTGACCCTCCCGAACGCGACCGGCCCGCCGTCGACCTCGAAGTTCCTGATCGTCTGGCGGAAGGAAGCCGACGGGAAGTGGCGGATCGCCGCGTGCGCGCTGACGGCCAATCCGAAGACGTAAACTCGCCGGATGAAGATCCGCCTCGTTCCCGCCGCGGCCGCACTGTGCCTCGCGCTCGGTGGGATGGCCGCCGTCCCCCGCGCCGGAAGCGTCGAGGAGCCGTACGTCGATCGGGACGTCATGATCCCGATGCGCGACGGCGTCCGGCTCCACGCGAAGATCTTCGAGCCTCGCGCCGCGCACGGGCCGCTCCCGATCCTGATCCAGCGCACGCCCTACGGCGTCGCGGAATCCGGCAAGCGGCTCGACGGATCGCTCAAGGCGTTCGCCGACGACGGCTACGTGTTCGTCTTCGAGGACCTGCGCGGGAAGTTCGGTTCGGAGGGCGTGTTCGTGATGCAGCGGCCGGCGCGCGCGCCGGGTGACACGAAGACGCTGGACGAGGGCACCGACACGTACGACACCATCGCCTGGCTCCTCGAGAACGTCCCCGGCAACAACGGCCGCGTCGGGATGCTCGGCGTGTCCTACGACGGCTGGACGACGATCATGGGGGCGCTCGAGCCCCACCCGGCGCTCAAGGCGATTTCCCCCCAGGCCTCGCCCTCGGACATGTGGCTCGGGGACGACTTTCACCACAACGGCGCGTTTCGGCTGAGCTACGGGCTCGAGTACGCGTACTGGCTCGAGAGCGGCAAGAACCTGGAGGCCTTCGGCTTCGATCGCTACGACACCTACAAGTGGTATCTGGCCCTGGGCCCGCTGTCGAACGTCAACGCCCTCTTCTTCCACGGCAAGATCCCGACCTGGAACGACTTCGTCGGGCACCCCGACTACGACGCGTTCTGGAAGAAGCAGACCGTCATCCCGCACCTTCGCGAGGTCGCGGTGCCGACGCTGAACGTCGCCGGCTGGTGGGACCAGGAGGACTTCTTCGGCCCGCTGCAGATCTACGCGGCGCTCGAGAAGCACGATCCGAAGGACGTCAACCGGCTCGTCGTCGGACCGTGGAACCACGGCGGCTGGACGCACGGCGACGGCGACCGTCTCGGCGCAATCCCGTTCGACAGCGCGACGGCGAAGTACTTCCGCGAGGAGATCCAGGCGCCCTGGTTTGCCTACTACCTCAAGGATCGCGGAACTCTCAACCTTCCCGAGGCCCTGACCTTCGAGGCCGGAGCGAACCGCTGGCGGCGGTGGGAGGCGTGGCCTCCGGCCGCGCGCACGCAGGTCCGCAACCTCTATTTCGGGGCGGACGGCTCCCTCGGGTTCGAGGCCCCGCCGCCCGGCGCCTCCGGCGAGGCCGAGGCGTCCGACGCGTACCTCTCCGATCCCGCGCACCCGGTCCCGTACCGGCGGCGCCCGATCCAGACGACGTACTTTCCGGGCGGGTCGAAGTGGCCGACCTGGCTCGTCGAGGACCAGCGCTTCGTCGACGACCGGGCGGACGTCCTGACCTACGAGTCGCAGCCGCTGACCGAGGACGTGACGATCGCGGGCGAGGTCGCGGCGCACGTCTTCGCCTCGACCACCGGGAGCGACGCCGACTGGGTCGTCAAGCTCATCGACGTCTACCCGGAGCGGTACCCGGAGAACTGGGACCTCGCGGGCTACCAGCTCATGGTCTCCAACGAGGTCTTCCGCGGACGGTACCGGAAGTCCTTCGAGAAGCCCGAGCCGATCGCTCCCGGCGCGGTCCTCGAGTACGCCTACAGCCTCCACACGCAGAGCTTTGCGTTCCGCAAGGGCCACCGCATCATGGTGCAGGTGCAGAGCACCTGGTTCCCGATCATCGATCGCAACCCCCAGACGTTCGTGCCCAACATTTTCGAGGCGAAGGCCGCGGACTTCCGCGCGGCGACCCATCGCGTCTACCGCTCGTCCTCCCATCCCTCGCACGTCGCGATCCCGGTTCTCGTCAAGGCGCCGTCTTGAGGCGCCGCCGGCTCGCCGTCGTCCTCGCCCTCGCCGCGGCGACGGGCGCCGCGCTCGGCCAGGAGCGCGCGGACGAGGAGGTCCGGGCCCCGATCCACGTTCTCTTCATCGGCAACAGCCTGACCTACTTCAACGACCTGCCCGCCATGTTCCGCTCTCTGGCTGAGGCGGCGGGCGAGCCGCGGCCCTTCGTCCGCGCGGTGACGGGCCCGGGCTTCAGCCTCGAAGACCAGTGGAACCAGGGAGACGCGCAGAAGGCGATCGCCCAAGGGGGCTGGGACTACGTGGTGCTCCAGCAGGGCCCCTCGGCCTCCTCGGACGGGATCACCGTCCTGCGCGCCTACGCGGACCAATTCGCGAAGGCGATCCGCGCGGTCGGAGCGCGCCCCGTGCTCTATATGGTCTGGCCGTCGACGAGCCGGCCGGAGGATTTCGACGGCGTCGTCCAGTCCTACGCCGGCGCGGCGAAGCAGGTCGGAGGCCTGCTGTGCCCGGCGGGAGAGGCGTGGCGCGAAGCCCGGAAGAAGGATCCGACGCTGGCGCTCTACTCGCCCGACGGACTCCATCCCACGCCGGCCGGAACCTACGTCGCCGCGCTCACGTTCTACGGCCTTCTCTACGGCCGATCCCCGGTGGGTCTCCCGTCGAAGCTTCCGGCGGCGGGCGGCGCGCCGCTGAGCGTTCCGCCGGACGACGCCCGGGCGATGCAGGAGGGCGCGGCCGCGGCCCTCGCGAAGTGGAGGGCGCCGTGAACGTGAAGCTGCAGGAGCGGATGACGTCGCTCGGACATGCCCTTCTCGGCGTGGTGTTCGTGCTGAAAGGAGTCGCGAAAGCCGACCACTGGCCCGAGCACGCCCTCTTCGTCGCGCTCTTCGTCGGCGCGGGGATCGTCGTCTTCGCCGGGACGGCCCTGCACCGGAGGCTCGAGCCGCGCTTCCCGCACATGGAAGCCCTCTTCCTGGTGCTCGAGGCCGTCGTCATCGCCGCGATGACCTGGCTCTACGTCGAGGCCGGCAAGCGCTGGCTGCCCTGGGTGACGGGTGCGACCGCGCTCCTGCTCGTGGCCGTTCATCGGATCCGCCGCCCTCGCGCGCCGCACGGCGCCTGAGCCGAACTTCTCCGTCGTGCCCTCGTATGTGAGGGCGTGACTCCGCTTCCGCTCGTCCCGTCGATCCTCCTCGCGGCGGCCCTCGCGTCGCCGTCCCCCCCGGCGCCCGGCTGCCGCACGGCGGACCTCATGCCCGCGTTCTGGACGTTCTGGGGACAGGCCCGCGGCCAGGCCCCCGCCGAGCAGTACCGCCTCTTCGAGGAGCTCGTCCGCAAGCCCAACGGAGCCGTGTACGAAGGCGTCTTCCAGGGCGCGCGCAAGCCCCCGGCGGAATTCGTCCCGACGTCGTTCGAGACGGTGCCGGCGATCGAGGCCTCGATGCGGGACCTCTCCGCACGACTCTCGGCCGAGCTGCCGGGGGAGCTCGACGCGTTCCGCAAAGCGTTTCCGCGGTTCCGGTGCTCGACGCCCGTCTACTTCGTCTACTCGGCGGGCGCCTTCGACGGCGCGACGCGCGACGTGGACGGGAAGTCGGCCCTCATGTTCGGTCTCGACGTCATCGCGCGGCTCGAGGAGGAGCTCTCGCCCCTCGTCGTGCACGAGCTCTTCCACGTCTACCACGGCGAGATCGTGGCCGAGGACCCGGAGACGGTCGGCTGGGCGCTCTGGAGCGAGGGCCTCGCGACCTATGTCAGCCGGCGGCTCAATCCGAAGCTGTCGGTTTCGCAGATCTGCTGCATGCCGTCGGTCCCCGACACGATGATCCCCGGTCTGGCGGCCGAGATCCTGCGGCTGCTCGACAGCACGAAGCGCGAGGACTACGCGCGCTTCTTCCTCGGCGGCGCCGAGCTCGACATTCCCTCGCGATCGGGCTACGCGCTGGGCTACCGGATCGCGAGCGAGGCCGGGAAGACCCGCACGCTCGAGCAGCTCGCGGCGCTGACGCCGGCCGAGGTCCGGGCCCTCGAGTCGGCCGAGCTCCAGCGCCTGGCCGGCGCGCCAATGACTTCCCGATGAGATCCTCAGGGGTCGCCCGGCGATTCGCCGCGGCCTCCCGTGCCATGCTCCGGGCCGCGATGCGTCCGGCCCGTCTCGTCCTTCTCGCCGCGGCGGTCGTCGCCACCGCCTCCCTCGCCTCGATCGCCGCGTCGCCGCCGCACGCGGCCGATCCGCTCGCCGCCGCGATCCAGAGCTGGTCGGCCTACTTGAAGTCGAACGCGTCGAAGGACGACATGTGGCTCCAGATCAAGCAGGGCGCCGAGCCGGCGATGGGGCGCGTCGAGGAGGCCATGCAGGGCGGCCGCCGCCTCCTCGCGCTCCAGCGCCTGGCGAGCGTGCAGCCGGACCTCGAGGCGTCGAAGTACCTCGGATCGCTGCCTGCGGCCGAACGCAACAGCGACGCCGCGTTCGAGGACGCCTGGAAGCGGACGGGACAGGAGCTCGCGAAGGACCTCGGCGCTCCGTCGGCGAAGGCCCTCGACGGCGTGACGCCGGCGGCCGTGCGCGCGGTCGGCGAGGCCTCGGTCCCGGCCGTCCGCGTCTTCTACGACGCGAGCCTCGAGTACGAGCGCAACACGATGCCCGAAGTCGGCTTCTATTACCTCGGGGTCGCCCGCGCCCAGCGCGACCTCGGCGCCTTCTGCCGGACGCTCTCGACACCCTCGAGCCTGCGGCCGCCCCCGATGCGGAGCCTCCAGGCCGAGCTCGACGCGCTCGAGGGCGAGCTCCTGTCGGCGTACCGGCCGCCGGCCTCGATCGACCGGCACCGCGACTTCATCACCGCGAGCTCCACCCTCAAGGAGGCGCGCGAGCTCGATGCCGCCGGTCTGGCCTACGGCACGATGCTCCGGTACCTCCAGGCCGTGCTGCGGGTCGCCCCGCTGACCGGAAAGGTCCGGGAGCTGACGGCCGGGCAGGCGAAGGCGAGGCTGGCGGAGCTCCGTCCCCGACTCTCCGAGTCCGGCGGGGTCGACCAGAGCATCGGCCGGATCTTCCTGGAGGCGGGCGAGGCGGACGCGGCCTCCGCGGCCGCCGGCGCCTCTCCCGCGCAGGCCTCGGCCGTCGTCGCCGAAGTCCTTCCCCGGTACTTCGCGGCGCTCGAGCCCGCCCGGCCGCGCCCCGCGACGCCGCCCGCGACCGTGACCGTGACGCTCGTCCGCTGGCCTTACACCTGAAACCTCTCCGACCCGGCAAGTTTGCTGGCCCGGAGCGTCGTCCAGAAGTTCGGAGGGAAGGCCCGCTTCGTCTCGGAGAACTACGGCGACTCGGCTCTCGCGAAGCGCTTCGGCGTGACGCGCTATCCCGCGATCTTCGTCGACGACGTGCTCGTCGCGACCCCCAACGATTTCGGCTTCTACGGGAAAGGGGAGAAGGAGGAGGGCGGGCGCTACGCGCCCCTCAAGAGCGTGGCCGCGCACGAGCGGTTCCAGGGCGATCTGACCCGGATGATCGAGCTCCTGCTCGCGGGGCGCAAAGCCGACGCGCGCGCCGCGGCGTCGCCGTCGAAGGGCCACGAGGTGGCGGCCTTCCCCGCGGTCACGCTGACCGACCTCGAAGGAAAGACGGTCTCGCGCCAGGACCTCGAGGGCCGTGTCGTGCTGGTCGAGTTCTGGGCGACCTGGTGCCCGCCCTGCCGCGCGACGCTCGGCTGGCTCGGCGAGCTCAAGAAGCGGTACGGGGAGAAGCTCGTCGTCGCGGCCGTCGCGATCGAGTCCGAGGAGCCGAAGGTCCGGAAGCTCGTCGCGGAGCTCAAGCTCCCGCTGACGTGGGTGATCGGTCCGCCCGACCTCGTCCGCTCGTTCGGCGACGTCAGCGCGGTGCCGACGCTCCTCGTCTTCGACGCGGAAGGCCGCGCCGCGGGGGCGTTCTACGGCGCGCCGCCGACGCTGCACGCGGAAGCCGAGACGAAGCTCGCGTCGCTGCTGCGCTGAGCCGGCTCAGCTGCGCGGCGGGCCGGCGCCGGGGTGAGCCTTTTCCAGGCGGGCGAGGGGCCCGAGGATCAGCCAGCCGATCAGCGCGGCGACGACCGGCAGCCAGAAATGGCCGAGGCCGGCCGCGACGCCGACGCCGGCCGTCAGCCAGATGCTGGCGGCGGTCGTCAGGCCGTGCACCTCGACGCGGTCGCCGAGCTTCAGGATCGTCCCGGCGCCGAGGAACCCGATCCCGGCCACGACGCCCTGGATGACGCGGCTCGAATCGCCCGTGTTGAAGCCCGACTGGATGCCGGAGAGCACGATGAGCGCCGATCCGGCGGCGACGAGGATGTGCGTCCGCAGTCCGGCCGCGCTGTGGACGCGCTCGCGCTGGAAGCCGAGCACGGCCCCGAGCACGGCGGCGAACGCGAGCCGCCCCGAGGCGAGGAGGAGAGAGTCGACGTGGACCGAGGTGAAGATGGAAGAGTGTTCGGGCACCGTCAGTCCCCGGGGCCGACCATCTTCTCGGGACGGACGTCGCGGTCGAACTCCTCGGCTGTGAGGTAGCCCAGGGAGAGCGCCGCTTCCCGGAGGGTCGAGCCCTCCTTGTGCGCCTTCTTGGCGATCGCCGCGGCCTTGTCGTAGCCGATCCGGGGCGCCAGCGCCGTGACGAGCATCAGCGATCGCCCGACGTGCTCCTTGATCTTCTCGTGGTCGGGCTCGATGCCGCGGGCGCAGTGCTCCTCGAACGACTCGCACGCGTCGGCGAGCAGGTGCACCGAGCGCAGGTAGTTCGAGATGATGAGCGGCTTGTAGACGTTGAGCTCGAAGTTCCCGGACGCGCCCCCGACCGTCACCGCGACGTCGTTGCCGAAGACCTGGGCGCAGACCATCGTCAGCGCCTCGGACTGCGTCGGGTTGACCTTGCCCGGCATGATCGAGGAGCCCGGCTCGTTCTCCGGGATCCGGATCTCGGCGAGTCCCGAGCGCGGGCCCGAGGCGAGCCACCGGACGTCGTTGGCGATCTTCATGAGCGCCGCGGCGAGCGTCCGGACGGCGCCGTGCCCGGCGACGAGCGCGTCGTGCGCGGCCAGCGCCTCGAACTTGTTGGGCGCCGTGACGAAGGGGATCCCGGTCAGCTTCGCGATCTCGGCGGCGACCCTGGGGCCGAAGTCGGCGGGGGCGTTCAGGCCCGTGCCGACCGCGGTCCCGCCGAGCGCGAGCTCCTGGAGGTGCGGCAGGGAGTCCTCGAGGTGGGCGACCGAATGGTCGAGCTGCGAGACCCAGCCCGAGATCTCCTGGCCGAGCGTCATCGGGACGGCGTCCTGGAGGTGCGTCCGGCCGATCTTGACGATGCCGGCGAACTCCTTCGCCTTCCGGTCGAGCGTGTCGCGCAGCTTCCGGACGGCGGGGATGAGCCGGAAGCGCGTCTGCTCGACGGCCGCGATGGACATCGCGGTCGGGAAGGTGTCGTTGGAGGACTGGCTCTTGTTGACGTCGTCGTTGGGGTGGACCGGCTTCTTCGAGCCAAGCACGCCGCCGAGGATCTCGATCGCGCGGTTGGAGATGACCTCGTTGGCGTTCATGTTGGTCTGCGTGCCGCTGCCGGTCTGCCAGACCGAGAGGGGGAAGTGGTCGTCGAGCTTGGCCTCGATGACCTCGTCGGCCGCCTGGATGATCGCGTCGGCCTTCTCGGCGGGCAGCGCCCCGCGGTCCCGGTTGACCACGGCCGCCGCCTTTTTGAGGATGCCGAGCGCCCGGATCAGCTCCCGCGGGAAGCGCTCGGGCCCGATCCGGAAGTGGTGGAGGGACCGCTCGGTCTGCGCGCCCCAGTAACGGTCGGCGGCGACCTCGACGGGCCCCATGGTGTCGGACTCGGTGCGGGTCTTCTTCGCGTCCGTCAAGGATCGGCCTCGCTATCCCGAGCCGCCGTCCGAGAGCCCGCTCGGGCGCCGGCCCTCGGTCAGCTTGGCCTTCACGTAGTCGGAGTTCATCATGGCGATGAACTGCATGCGGATGCCCTTGGGGCAGGCCGCCTCGCACTCGCCGTGGTTCGTGCAGGTGCCGAAGCGCTCCGCGTCCATCTGCGCGACCATGGTGCGCGCCCGGTCGGGGCGTTCGGGCTGCCCCTGCGGCAGGAGCGCGAGCTGCGAGATCTTGGCCGACACGAAGAGCATGGCGGACGCGTTGGGGCAGGCGGCGACGCAGGCGCCGCAGCCGATGCAGGCCGCGGCGTCCATCGCGAGGTCCGCGTTTTCCTTGGGGATCGGAATCGCGTTGCCGTCGGGCGCGCCGCCGATCGCGGCGGAGATGAAGCCGCCAGCCGCGATGATCCGGTCGAAGGCGCTGCGGTCGACGACGAGGTCCTTGATGACGGGGAAAGCCCCCGCGCGCCACGGCTCGATCGTCAGGACGTCGCCGTCCGAAAAGCTCCGCATGTGGAGCTGGCAGGCGGTCGTGCGGGTCTTCGGGCCGTGCGCCCGGCCGTTGATCACGACGCCGCAGGTGCCGCAGATGCCCTCCCGGCAGTCGTGGTCGAACGCGATCGGGTCCTCGCCCTTCCCGATGAGGCCCTCGTTGACGACGTCGAGCATCTCGAGAAACGACATCTCCTCGTTGACGTCCGTCGCGTCGTAGGTGACGAAGCCGCCCGGGGCCTTCGCGTCCTTCTGCCGCCAGATCTTCAGCGTGATCTTCATTTGTAGCTCCGGACGGCGAGCTCGACGTTCTCGTAGGTCAGGGGCTCGGTGTGCCGCTCGGGCTTCTTCCCGTCGCCGGTGTACTCCCATGCGGCCACGTGGCAGAAGTCCTTGTCGTTCCGCTTCGCCTCGCCGTCCGCCATCTGGTGCTCGAGGCGGAAGTGGCTGCCGCAGGACTCGTCCCGCTCGAGCGCGTCGAGGCACATGAGTTCGCCGAGCTCGAGGAAGTCGGCCACGCGGCCGGCGGCCTCGAGGGTCTGGTTCAGCTCCTGGCCGGAGCCCGGGACGTTCACGTTCTTCCAGAACTCCTCGCGCAGGCCCGGGATCTTGCCCAGAGCGTGCTCGAGGCCCTTCTTGTCGCGGGCCATGCCGCAGTGGTCCCACATGAGTTTGCCGAGCTCGCGATGGAAGGAGGTCGCCGTCCGGCGTCCCTTGACCGCGAGCAGGCGCTTCGTGCGCGCGGCGACGGCGGCCTCGGCGGCGACGACCTCGGGGTGGCTCTCGGGGACCTTCTCGAACTTCTCCCGGGCGAGATAGTTGCCGATCGTGTACGGGATGACGAAGTACCCGTCGGCCAGTCCCTGCATCAGCGCCGACGCGCCGAGGCGATTGGCTCCGTGATCGGAGAAGTTGGCCTCGCCGAGGACGAAGAGCCCCGGGATCGTGCTCATCAGGTTGTAGTCCACCCACAGGCCGCCCATCGTGTAGTGGCTGGCGGGGTAGATCCGCATCGGGACCGCGTACGGGTTCTCGTCGGTTATGCGCTCGTACATCTCGAAGAGGTTGCCGTACTTCTCTTCGATCTTGTTCTTGCCCAGACGCTCGATGGCGTCCTGGAAGTCCAGGTAGACGCCGAATCCCGTGGGCCCGACGCCGCGGCCCTCGTCGCAGACCTTCTTGGCGGCCCGCGAGGAGATGTCGCGCGGCGCGAGGTTCCCGAAGCTCGGGTACATGCGCTCGAGGTAGTAGTCGCGCTCCTCTTCCGGAATCTCGCCCGGCGGCCGCTTGTCGCCCTTGGCCTTCGGCACCCAGATGCGGCCGTCGTTTCGGAGCGACTCGGACATCAGGGTCAACTTGGACTGGTACTCGCCGGTGACCGGGATGCAGGTCGGGTGGATCTGCGTGAAGCAGGGGTTGGCGAAGGCGGCGCCCTTCTTGTACGCGCGCCAGATCGCCGTCCCGTTGCAGCCCTTGGCGTAGGTCGCGAGGTAGAAGACGTTGCCGTAGCCGCCGGTCGCCAGGCACACGGCGTCGGCCATGTGTGTCTGGATCGCGCCGGTGACCATGTCGCGCACCACGACGCCGCGCGCGCGGCCGTCGACGACCACGAGCTCCAGCATCTCGTGGCGCGGGTACATCTCGACCGAGCCCAGGCCGACCTGCCGCTCGAGCGCCTGGTACGCGCCCAGCAGCAGCTGCTGGCCCGTCTGCCCGCGGGCGTAGAAGGTCCGCGAGACCTGGGCCCCGCCGAAGGAGCGGTTGTCGAGGAGGCCGCCGTACTCGCGGGCGAAGGGCACGCCGAGCGCGACGCACTGGTCGATGATGTCGACCGAGACCTGCGCCAGCCGGTAGACGTTGGACTCGCGCGCCCGGAAGTCCCCGCCCTTGATCGTGTCGTAGAAGAGCCGCCGGATGCTGTCGCCGTCGTTGTGGTAGTTCTTCGCGGCGTTGATGCCGCCCTGGGCGGCGATCGAGTGCGCCCGCCGGGGGGAGTCCTGGTAGCAGAAGCACTTGACGTTGTAGCCGAGCTCCGCCATGGAGGCCGCGCCGCCCGCGCCCGCCAGGCCCGACCCGACCATGATGACCGTGTACTTGCGCTTGTTGGCGGGGTTGACGAGCTTCATCTCGAAGCGGTGCTTGTCCCACTGCTTCTCGAGGGGCCCGGAGGGGACGTTGGAGTCGAGTTTCACGGCCTGGTTTCTCCTCCGGTCACCGGATGATCCCCGCGAGCACGGCCAGCGGGAACGAGATGTTGCCGAGCACGATGATGGCGGCGAAGATCCATGCTCCCGTCTTCGCCATCGCGATGTACCGCGGGTGCGAGACGCCGAGCGTCTGGAACATGCTCCAGACGCCGTGGCGGAGATGGAGCCCGAGCAGGACCATCGCGACGATGTAGACGATCGAAACCGGGACACTCCGGAACCCGGAGACGAAGTTGTGGTAGACGTCGCCCTCGATGAAGCTCGGGTGGGCGTTGCCGATCGTGAAGTGCATCAGGTGGTACACGATGAAGAAGAAGAGGATGACCCCGCTCCAGCGCATCGTGCGGGAGGCGTAGGTCGACTCCTTCCACTTCTGCTCGCGGTAAGCGATCGGCCGGGCCCGGCGGCTCGTCAGCGTCAGGGAGGTCGCCGACCAGATGTGCAGGACCACCGCGAGAAGCAGCACGGCCCGGAACATCCAGATCCCGGCCCCGTGGAGAAGATGCCGGAGAAACTCGCCGTAGGCATTCAGCGACTCGGGCCCCAGGTAGACCTGGAGGTTGCCGAGCATGTGGACCAGGACGAAGCCGAAGAGGACGGCGCCGGTGACGGCCATGACGACCTTGCGACCGATGGACGACCCGATGAACTCTCGCGGCTGATGCATCCGGGTCAGGATTATATGCAGGCCGCCGAGTTTCCCGTAATGCGTCTGGATCATCCGCCCGGGAATTCCCCGTCTTTTCCCCCGTGTTCCGCAAACTGATGAGGAAGGTCCGAGTCCCCGTTCTGGCCGCGTCTTTTGCGCTCTCTGTGGCCGCGGCGCTCGCCCAGGAAACCTCCGCGCCCCCGCTCCCGGACACCCGCACGTTTCTCGACGAAGTCCGCCAGAACCTCCGCAGCGACAACACGCTCCTCGAGCAATACACCTTCAGCGAGGTCTACACCGAGAAGAAGCTCGACTCGAAGGGCGCCGTCAAGAAGACCAAGGTCGAGACTTACGAGGTCTATCCGTCGGCCGAGGCCGGCCGCCTCTATCGCCGGCTCGTGGCGCGCGACGGGCAGAAGCTCACCGAGAAAGAGCTCGCCGAGCAGGACCGCAAGCAGGAGGAGAAGACGGAGAAACGCGCGCGCCGGCGCGCCGAGGAAGACGAGGCCGCCCGTGCCCGCCGGCGGGCGAAGGAGGAAGAGAAGCGGCAGGAGGAGCAGGCGGTGGTCGACGAGGTCTTCCGGATGGACGAGATCCGGATCGTCGGGCGCGAGGTCGTCGACGGCCGGCCGACGATCATCGTCGAGTTCGAGCCGAAGCCGGGCTTCAAACCGGTCACCGAGGGCGGCAAGGTCATCCAGAAGCTGTCGGGCCAGGCCTGGATCGACGAGGAGGACCGGCAGCTCGTGCGCCTGGAGGCGCGCCTGCTCGACACGCTCGGCGTCGGTCCGATCCGGGTCGCCCGTCTGCAGAAGGGAGCGAGCGCCTACTTCCAGCGCCGCAAAATCAACGGCGAGATCTGGCTCCCCACCGAAGCGCGCTTCACCGGCGCGGCGAAGGCGCTTCTGGTCTTCAGCACCCGCGTCGACATCTTTTCGGAGTACTCCGACTACAAGAAGTTCTCCGTCGGCACCGAGGAAGAGATCGTGCCCGAGCCCGAGGCCCCGGAGCCGGGCCACTGAGCCGAGGCCAGGGTCAGGTGTTCATTTTTCAGCCTCGAGTCCGGGAGGCCCTCAAAACCGAAAAATGAAGACCTGACCCCCTCGTAAGCCCTCTGACCCCCTCGTAAGCCCTCTTACGGCAACGTCTTGACGCTCGAGAACTGCTCCACGACCGCGAACCAGTACATCGACACGACGGGAAGCTCCTGGCGCGCCCCTTCGACCTGGCGGAAAGCGCGCGGCGAACGCACGGCGCCGTCAAACTCGATCGTCAGCGCATCGCCCTCGAGGGCGGCCGGGACGGACCTCTTCTCGCGCACGTAAGCGGCGGCGAAGGCGAGCGCCTCGTTCCGCCCGGCGACGAAGAACACCGTCTCCTTCGGGGCGAACCTCCTGTCCGCCGTCCTTTCTCCAGTGACGCCCTCGGTCGCCGAGGCCGCGTAGAGGCGCAGTGTCAGCGAGACGGCCGTCAGCTCCCCGGTCTCGAGGCACACCGTCGCGGGGTGGAGCTCCCGCCACGCGTCGGCCGTCGTGACCGGGGCCGGGATCAGGGCGAGCGTCTCGCCGGCGAGCGGGCCCGAGAGCGCCCGGCCGGTCACGGGCGCCCAGTACGTCCCGGTTTCGCGGTCGCGCAGCACCCGCACGCCGCGCCAGACCGCGCCGGAGCCCTCGAGCGTGAGCGTGCGGCCGGCCGCCCTCCGGTCGAGCACGGCCGCGAGGTCCGTCATCGGGTCGCGGACGACGGCGAACGGCACGCCTTCGGCCTCGTCGTTGACGGCCGCATAACCGTCGAGAAGGCCGATGGGGTACATCCGCGCCGGCTCGCCGAGGCTGACTCCCACGACCCTCTCGCGGCGAAACGGCGGGTCGGTGTGCTTGCTGAGCGGCACGAGCACGGGAGCGACCAGGCTCGGGGGCCGGCCGGCCTTCTCGAGCTGGACGATCGGATCGCCGTCGGCCACGGCGATCGAGGGCTTGCCGGCGTATCCGCCCCCGGCACAGGAGACGGCGAGCGAGGCGGCGAGAGCTCCGCCGGCGGCGCGCGCCCGGCGGCCCGGACTCACGCCAGGGCCGGGACCGGCTCCGCCCGCGGCCCGCGCCGCTCGACGCGCCGGTACTCGGAGTCGCGCTCGTAGGGCTCGCGGCCCGACTCGCGGATGATGCGCTCGAAGTCCGCGCGCGTCATTCCCGAGGCCGTGGTGGCACCCGCGGCGTGGGTGATGATCTCGTCGACCACGGTTCCGACGAGGTCGTCCGCGCCGAAGAAGAGCGCGACCTGCGCGAGCTTGGTCCCGATCTGGATCCAGTAGGCCTTGATGTGCGCAACGTTGTCGAGCAGGAGCCGCGAGGCCGCGATCACCCGCAGGTCGAGCTGCCCGGTCGAGGAGGGCAGGTGCGCCAGGGGCGTGTTCTCCGGGTGAAACGCCAGCGGGATGAGCCCCGGGATTCCGCCCGTCTCGTCCTGCAGCGCTCGCAGGCGCAGCAGGTGGTCCACCCGCTCCTCGACGGTCTCGACGTGGCCGTAGAGCATGGTGGCGTTGGTCCGGACGCCCTGGCGATGGCATTCCCGCGCGACCTCGAGCCAGCGCTCGCCCGAGATCTTGTTGGTGCAGATGATGTCGCGGACCCGACGGGCGAAGATCTCGGCGCCGCCCCCCGGGCAGGTATCCATTCCCGCGGCCTTCAGCTCGCGGATCGCGTCCGGCAGGTCGCGCCCGCCGACCTTCGCGATCCAGTCGAGCTCGACCATCGTCCAGGCCTTCAGGTGAACGCCCGGGAAGCGCTCCTTGAGCGCACGGAGGAGGCCCGTGTAGTACTCGAAGGGCCACGTCGGGTGGAGTCCTCCGACGATGTGGAACTCGGTGACGGCTTCGCTGTAGCCCTTGCCCGCCTCCGCGACGCACTCGTCGATCGCCATCTCGTAGCCGCCCGGCTCGTTGACCTTCTTGGCCCACGCACAGAGGGCGCAGTCGACCCAGCAGAGGTTCGTCGGGTTGAGGTAGCGGTTGACGTTGTAGAACGCCAGGTTCCCGTGGCGGGCTTCGCGGACGTGATTGGCGAGACGGCCGAGCCCGAGAAAGTCGCGCGTCTCGAAGAGCCGGACCCCGTCCTCGAAGGACAGGCGTTCCCCGGCGAGCGTCTTCTCGGCCAGGGGGAGAAGCTCGGATCGGCGATAGGAGGAGAGAAGGTCCGTCACGGAATCGCCGGTTTGGTCACCTTTTGAAAGGGGTCCTGGGACACCGGGGAGATGTCGTCGACGAAGGGCGTCAGGTACCGGTAGCAGTCCCAGCAGTACTTCTCTTCCGGCCGGAACTGGAAGTCGATGACGCGCCCGACGGCCGGAAAATCGACGATCTCCCGGCCGCACCGGTGGCACATGTCCTTCTGTCCCTTGATGAGGCGCCAGACCGGGCCCATTCCGTCACCCCCGGCGGAAATGCTATCAGGTCGCGGCCCGGGCGGCCCGTCGGGTCACGCCGAGGCCGTTTCCCGCTCCTCGACGGCGCGCAGCGGGCCCGAGCGCGACCGGAAGACGAGGAGCGCGGCGGCGGCCACGAGTGCAATGGCGGCCCCGATGAGGAAGGCCCCGCGGGGGCCGAACGCCTTCCACCACAGGCCGAAGAGAATCGAGGCGGGCAGCGACGCGAAACCGACCGAGGCGTGGAAGGCGCCGAAGGCCTTGCCCCGCAGCCGGGCGGGCGCGAGATCGGCCACGAGCGCCCGCTCGGCACCTTCGGTCATCGCGTAGAAGAGGGCGTAGAAGCCCATCCATCCCCACATCGGCGCGGGGCTCGAGACGAAGGAGAACCCGACGTAGGAGACGGCGTAGACCATCCAGCCGGCGACGATGGCGGGGACGCGTCCCAGCCGGTCCGCGAGGGCCCCTCCCGGGACGCCGGCCGCGGCCTTGACGCCGTTGAAGAAGGCCCAGAGAAGCGGAAGCTGCCAGAGCGTGACTCCCGCGTCGCTCGCCCGGAGAACCAGGAAGGCGTCCGTGGAGCTCGCCAGCGTGAAGAGCACGAAGATCCCGATCGCGGTCCGCAGGCGCCTCGGCAGCGGCGCGGAGGGCGCCCGCGGCGCGGCCGGGTCCCGCCGCGTTTTCGGCGGCTCCTTCACCGCGAAGACGAGCAGGGCGACCGTCGCGAGCCCGGGGATCGCCGCGAGCAGGAAGATCGAGCGCTCGTCCTCGAAGGCGAACTTCAGGAGGGCCGCCGCGAGGAGCGGCCCGACGACGGCTCCCGCGTTGTCCATCGCGCGCTGCAGGCCGAAGGCCCGGCCGCGCTTCTCGGGCGGCACGAGATCCGCGAGCAGGGCGTCGCGCGGCGAGGTCCGGATGCCCTTGCCGATCCGGTCCGTGAACCGGATCACGAGCACCTGGGTCCAGCTCGCCGCCAGTCCGATGAGCGGCCGGGCGAACGCCGCGATCGAGTAGCCGGCGACGATCAGGGGCTTGCGCCGGGCGACGCGATCGGACAACCGGCCCGAGACCATCTTCATGAAGGACGACGTGGCCTCGGCGACCCCCTCGATCACGCCGACCGCCGCCGGGCCGGCCTTGAGAGTCCGCGTCAGGAAGTCGGGCAGGAGCGGAAAGATCATGTCCGACGCGACATCGGACAGGAAGGAAACCCAGCCCAGGGTGAGGACGCCGGTATTTAGTCGGTCCTTCTGGCTGTCTGACATACGAAATTAGGCGTTTATAGCTTGAATTCTAATTTTATTAGGCATCGTTGCCGCCGTCTCCTGATCATAATCGCTTGCCGTGAAGCTCCACACCTCCGAGTCCTTCATTCTCGCGACGTACGCCCTGCGCGAGACCGACCGGATCGTCTCGTTCCTGACGCGTGACGCGGGCAAGAAGCGCGGCGTGGCGCGCGGCGCGCGGCGGGCGAGGAGCATCTTCTCCGGCGCCCTCGAGCCGATGACGGAGGCGCGCATCGTGTACTTCGAGAAGGAAGGACGCGAGCTCGTCTCGATCAACGCCGTGGATCCGATCCGGCCGTCGTTCGCGCTGTCGACGGAGCTCGAGAAGGCGTTGCTCCTCTCGACGCTCGCCGAGAGCTTCGAGACGTTCGTCTCGGAGTCCGATCCGGCCGAGCCCTTCTATCGCCTCGCCCGGCACGTGATGGACGCGCTCTTCGCCGGGGCGCCGGCGTCGCTGACGGCGGCCTACTTCGACGTCTGGATCCTGAAGCTGTCGGGCCTCTTCCCGACCCCGCGCGAGTGCGCCGGCTGCGGGAGGCCGCTCGAGGAGGCCGGGGCGCTGATTTTCGACGAAGGCCGTCCGGGGTTCATCGGAGCGGAGTGCCGGCGGTCGGAAGCGATGCGCGTCTCGGCCGACGCGCACGCCACGCTGCGCGGCTTCCTCGGCGGCCCGCTCGATCCGTCGGCGCGGCCCCCGGGCCTGGCCGAGATCGCCCGCGTGGCACGCCTCGCGCGACGGCACTTCCTGGGGCACGAGCTCAAGAGCCAGCGGGTGCTCGAAGACGTCCTGCGTTGAGATGCACCGTGCAACAATAGGGGCGCCCCTTGCGGGCGCCCCCTCACGTGCCGATCGAGTTGCGGCGCGCTTCCCGACCCTGGGGAGGGGGCCGGGGCGAGCCCCTACGGACGGGGGGTCGTTCGCGTAGCCGTTCGCGGGCTCGAGCTTGAATACGGTGCCCTAGTCGTAGTCGTCCCGAGCGGTGCAACAAAAGTGGTCGATGGTCCGGACTTCTGCTCGGAGGCCGTCGTGACGACGATGCTCGTCAGCGGGGCTGCAACGCGTGCCGGGCGCTCAACGTGTTGTCGGGATTGAGCAGCAACAGCTCACCCCGGCCGTCGCCGCTGCCGAAGAGCAGGCGCGTGCGGCCGTCCGCGCCCGCGGCGATCCGCCGCGGCGTCAATCCCGGCAGCTCGTAATGCTGCCCTGCCGTCAGCCGTCCCGTGGCATCGACCGTGGCCACGGACGCAAGGCCGGCGGGATTGGTCCGAAGGATCCGCGGGCGGCCATCCGCCGCCACGGCCACGTCCTCGACGGCCTCATCCAGTTGGGCGGCGTACTTGTACGAGGCCACCATCGTGCCGTCACGGTGGACCGAGACCGCCGCGCGTCCATCGGTCGAGCGCCAGAGTACCCAGGTGTCGCCTCCGGGACCATCGGCGATCGCGACGGCCGACCACCCCGGCGCCGGCCCGTATTCCGGCCCGTCGCTCGTCCCGCCGGAGGAATTCATCCTCGCGATCGACATCCGCCCATCGGCGCCCGACCACAGGACGTTGGACTGCCCGTCGGGCCGCACCGAGAGATCCGTCGCGATCCAGCCCGAACGCTTTTCGAACGTGGTGACCGACTGCCGGCCGGAGGGACCGGCGATCTCGAGCGCGGTGCGGCCATCGCCGTTCTGCCAGAGCACGTGCGCACGCTCGTCCCCGGCGGTTGCGATCGCGATGGCCGTCCACGTCGCCGATAGGTCCCCGGGAGGCGTGCTCGCCCAGTTCCCCGACGCGTCGAGCTTGCCGACGGCGAGCCGATCACCGTCCCACACGAGGACGCGGCTTTCGCCAGCCGGTCCGGCGGCCACGTCGAGGGGGCCGCGCGCGATTTCCAGGTCGTACACGCCGCCGTACGTTCCGGCGTGGAGACGGCGACCCGAGTCGGCGATCGCCAGAGACGTGATCGGCACTCCGGCCAGCCGCTGGCTGAACGCGGTCCAACTCCGGCCGCCGTCGCGACTCCGGTAGACCCCCGCCCGTGTTCCGGCGTAGAGCGTTCCCGAGACACGCGGATCGACCGCCAGGCATCGGGCGCCGCCGGAGGGCAGCCCCCCGTCGGCCGACGTCCACGACACCCCGCCGTCCTCCGAGCGCAGCACCCGCGGTGCGACGTAGGACCCGTCAATCGGTGGCAAATCTCCGGTCGCGAGGTAGACGGTCGAGCTCTCGACGGAATCGATTCCGAAAGCAACGACACTGTCGGGAGCGTCCGGACTCGGCTTCTGCCAACTCGCTCCGCCGTCCGTCGTCTTGCCTATCGAGCCGGGGTACCAGCCCCAGTAGTCGATGCCCTCCGCGCCGGCGTAGGCAATCGTCGGGTCCCGCGGATCGATCACGAGGCTGGCGATCACACCTGTGTAGGAGACCGAAGACCAGCTCGTGCCCGCGTCCGTCGTCTTGTAGATCCGGTCCCACGCGCCGGCGAATACGGTGGATGCATCGGTCGGGCTCCCTGCGAGGCTATCGACGTACCTGATCGACGTTGTAGACCAGGTTTCTCCGCCGTCGGTGCTCTTGTAGACGTCGTCAGCGGCGACGTAGATCGTCGATGGCGACGCCGGGTGGACCATCACCGCCCGGATCTCGGAGAACGATCGCAGGCGGCTCCAGGTGCGGCCGCCGTCGCTGCTGCGATGGAGCATGGGTCCGAAAGCTGCGTAGACGACGTAGGGACTGTCGGGATCCGCCGCCACGAGACGGGGGACACCCTCGGCCGTTTCGACCGGGCGGCCTCCCGTCCAGGAATTCGCGTCTGCTCTCAGAGCCCCGGCGGCCACCAGCAGGACACCGACAGCCGCGATGTGACGAAGCGTGTTCCGAATCATGTTGCCTCCCCTCCGGCCGGAGTTCGAATCCCGGCTGCGCACCGATCGAACGCCTGTGGCATGGAACGTGTACCCGCTGCGAGCATCGCGTGACGCGGGTGGCTCATGGCTGAGTGAAGAACTCGGCTGGAGGCATCGGGTCGAAGTCTTCGTTGCTTCGAACGAAGGCCTTCTCCGTGCCCACGATCTCGAGCTCGTTTCCGACTCCAAGGCCCATCGCGCTGTCGGTGTACAGATTGGCCCGGGGCCCGCTGCCGGTCGACTTTTTGAGGAGCAGGCGAACGGCGTTTCCGTCACCCGGAGACACGCCAGGAACGAATGAGTTTGCTCCAAACAGCATCAGGTCCGCTGTCGTCGTCTGAACACGCACGTCATGGAGATCCATCTCGACCAGGTTCGAGGAGCTCGGCGCGGGAAGCGGCCCCGTCCGCAGTCCTCCCATAGCAAGTATGCCGGTCTGGAAGCCGTCGATCATGTCGTTTCGGGAATCCATCCGAAGCGTGTTGAAGGTCGAGGCCCCCGACACGAGGCCGGGGATTGGGGCAGTCGCTCCCCCGATCAGACTCCAGCCGGTCGCCGTCGGGACAACACTGTCGGACCGATACAGGTTCCGCCTCGACTTGATGGTCAAGCTGGCGCCGGTCACGGCCTCGGGCCTGCTGACGCCGCCGCTCAAGTTCAGTCCACCGCCGATGACATTGCGCTGGAGATCGAGGCTGATCTCCGTGTGAGATGCAAAGCTGATCGCGAAGACTCCGATCCCGGCGCCCGGCGACCGAATGATCGAGCGCCTCATCCGCACCTCGACGACGGCACCCTCCTGGGGCGGCGGATCCGCATCGAGATTCAGATTGCGAGCGATGGCCACCAGCGCCCGGCCGAGGGACCCTGCCGGCACGATTGCCGAAGGATTCGGATTGATGATCTCGCATTCGACGAGCTCCGCGGAGACGTCGTCGCCGGCGTCCCTCGAAGACACGACGACCACGTTTCCCTGCCGACCCGCGGCGTCTTCGACGGCGAGGCGTTGCACCGTCGCGCCATCGCCGAGCGTCAGGACATCGCCGACGAGCGCCAGCGTGCTCCGGAGGAGCGTTCGTCCCGACGGCTCGAACCCGGTCGGCAGCCCCGAGTCGTCGAACATCATCTCGCCCTCACCGACGAGGGTCGCGTCATCGGGTACGGTCAGCGCCTGGCCGAGATCGTACACACCGGCACGAACGAGAATCCGTTTTCCCGCATTGGCCGGCGTGAGAGCGGCCTCCAGCTCGGCGGTCGTCGTGACGATGATCGTTTGAGCCAGCAGAGGAGCGGCTGCACATACCATCGTCAGCGCGAGCAGGGTGTTCAGGAGTCTCCGGCGACCTATCGTGGTCATGACAATCACCTCCACAGCAGACGCTACGGGTTCCGGTCGGCCCGAGTCGTTGGGAAAATCCTCGAAAACGGCTGCATTTGTGCTGGCAGGGGAGCCGCCGGGTTGCGCGATAATCCAGCTCGCTTCCCGGAGGAATCGATGCGGGTTCGTTTCGGTGAATGCCTGCTCGACTCAGAGACGCGGCAGTTGTTCGTCCGCGGCGAGACGGTGCATGTGCAGCCCAAGGCGTTCCAGTTCCTCGAGCTCCTCCTCGAGAACCGCCCGAAGGCCGTGTCCAAGAGCCAGATCCACGAGAGACTCTGGCCCGGGACCTTCGTTTCGGACAGCACACTGACGAGTCTCCTCGTCGAGGTGCGCGCCGTGATCGGCGACGAGGCGCGGAATCCCCTCTACGTGCGGACCGTCCATCGGTTCGGCTACGCGTTCTGCGCGGACGCCCAGGACGTGCGCGAAGAGGTTCCTTCAGGCCCGACGCGCAAGTGGTCCTGCTGGGTCCTGGGCGCCGGAAAGCGAACGGCCCTCGAGGCGGGCGAAAACGTCATCGGGAGAGATCCGGGCGCAGGGATCTTCATCGACGACGCGAGCGTCTCCCGTCGCCACGCGCGGATCGTCGTGATGGAGGGGAGCGCCACGGTCGAGGACCTCGGCAGCAAGAATGGCACCTGCCTGGGCGATCGCAGAATCGAGGCTCCCTCCGGACTCGGCGACGGCGCTCGGATCCGGGTCGGCACGGTCGAACTGACGTTACGGATGTTTTCGCTGCCGTACTCCACCCAGACGGCCGTCGATCCATAGAATGAGCCGCCTCGCATCGGACCCGGAGACGCCAGCCATCGGCGTCGAAGAAAAAGCTCCGGCATCGCTTCCCAAGCACGGCGCCGGCTGCGAGGGCGCCGCCCGAGGTGAAGATGTCGGGGCATGAGCCGCAGCACCCTTTGCTCCCGCCCGGAGGGGTTCGGCCTCTCACGTCCACCGGAGCCATGGCCGTGATGCGGCGGTTCGCGCTCGCAAGCTCGCTTCTCCTGACCGCAGCAGGCCTGCTGGCCCAGGCGACGGGAACGACGACGGCAGATCTGCGCGGCCTCGTGACCGACGAGGCGGGCGCGGCTCTCCCCGGCGCAACGATCAGCGCGACCAATCAGGACACCGGCTTCTCGCGCCAGGCCACCTCGGACGCCGGCGGCTCCTTTGTGATCCGCCTGCTTTCCCCGGGCCTGTACCGGGTCTCCGCCTCTCTCCCGGGCTTGCGGGCAGCGGACGTACCGAACGTCCGCCTGTCGGTCGGTACGACGACCACACTGGAACTGCGCCTCGAGCCTTCCGCGGTTGCGGAAGCGGTCACGGTGACAGCGAAGACGGCTCTCATCGACACGTCGTCGACCGAACTTTCCAAGACCGTCGACGAGGCGAAGATCCGAAATCTCCCCATCAACCAGCGCAACGTTCTCGAGTTTGCGCTGACCACTCCTGGGGTGACCGTCGGTCGAGGACCGCAGGTCGGGACCTTTCCCACATCGGGGCTTTCGATCAACGGACAGAGCCCCCGCTACAACAACATCCTCGTGGACGGCGTGGACAACAACGATTCCGTGGTCGGCTCGGCGCGTTCGACGATCTCCCAGGAGGCCGTTCGCGAGTACCAGGTCATCCAGAGCTCCTACCCGGCGGAGTATGGCAAAGCGACCGGCGGCATCATCAACGTCGTGACCCGTTCCGGCTCCAATGCGTGGCACGGCTCGGCCTTCGCGTTCTTTCGCGACGAGAGCCTGTCGGCGGACAACTTCCTCACCGGTGCCCGGACTCCGTTTCAGCAGAACCAGTACGGGGCAAGCCTCGCCGGTCCGATCCTGCGGGATCGGCTCTTCTTCTTTGCGGCCGCCGAGCGGCTGACTGTCGCCGACGCGAAAGTCGTGACGATCTCGGATGACGACGTCGCCATGATCCGCGCGGCGGGTTTCGACATCCAGAATGGCGTCGTTCCGTTCGACCGAAACGGAGAATCCGTGTTCGGAAGGCTCGACCTCATGCCGTCGGCGAGCCACACCTTCTCCCTGCGGGGTACCTACGCGCGATCCCTCGACGAGAACCAGCAGGCCTGGGGCGGCCCCGTGGCGCGCAGCAACGGGGGAGTTCAAAATCTCGAGGACGGGACGGTCGGCCTGACGGGCACGTCGATCCTCACGGCCAGCGTCTCAAACGAGCTGCGAGCTCTTTACGGCGATCGGTCACAACTCCTCGGTTCTCTCGACCCGCACCGAAGCCCCCAGGTCACGATCGTCGGCGTGGCGACCTTCGGCACGCAGCCGCTGCTACCGAATCCGCGCGACACGCAGGTGTACCAGATCTTCGACGCGATCTCGTGGTTTGGAGGCCGCAGCTCCTACAAGGCCGGATTCGACTACACCCACACGGCGTTCGCCGGGAGCGTCCCGGCGAACTTCGCCGGCTCGTACCTGTTTCAGCCGGTGGGCGGGCTCTCCGCGCGAGAGGCGTTCGCGGCCGGTCTGCCCTACGTCTTCAGCCAGGGGTTCGGCGATCCGTACTGGAAAGGAACGACAAACCTGCTCGGTGCCTTCGTGCAGGGAGAGTGGAACCTCACGGACCGCCTGCTCCTGCGCCTGGGCCTGCGCTACGACTACGAGAAGCCGGCCGACCCCCTCCCGGACGACACGAACAACTGGGCGCCGAGGTTCTCGTTCTCCTGGGCAGGCGCAGACGCGTGGCGCGTGCGGGGCGGTCTCGGCCGCTTCTACGGCGTCGCCGCGATCGCCCCGATGTTTGGGGTCGCGGTCAACAACGGGATCCAGACGGTTTACGACGGCAGGACTCTGGGGGTGACGGATCAATCCCCGGTCGAGCCATGGAACCTGCCGGACCGCCGATTCCAGGATCCGGCGAGCGCCGGGGCCGACCTCGCCCCTCAGCCCGTCGTGCGGCCCGCAGGCTGCGAGAATGCAATGCCTGCGAACCCCGACCTCGAAAGCTGCGCTCAATTCGAGAGCGCCTACACCGATCAGGCCAACCTCGGATTCGAGATCGAGATTGGCCCCCGGCTGCTCTTCAACGCCGACTACCTCTACGCCCGCGGCAGGAACATCATGGCGTCGCGCAACATCAACCCTCTGATCGATGGGGGACCTCGCCCGAACCCCGCCTACGGCAACATCGTCGTCGACTCGGGCTCGGGCAACACCTGGTACAACGGCGTGACGGCGGGCCTGCAGACGCGGGCCGGCGGGCCCTTCGAGATGTCCGCCTTCTACACCTATGCGGACGCCGAGGACGACTACATCGACTGGCTCACTCCGATTCAGCTCCAGGATCCCCTGAACCCGCAAGACGAGCGCGGCCCGTCCATCCACGTCCCCAGGCACCGGGCCACCCTCGCCGCGATCTACACGACGGCGGGGAGCGGTCTGCCCTGGTACGCGCGCGACTGGAATCTTGCGACGATCGCCGCTTTCGAGGCGGGGCGCCCGTACAACGTGCTCGCGGGCTTCGACCGGAACGAGAATGGCGATCCGGCGTCCGACCGCCCCGAGGGTGTCTCGCGCAACAGCGGAGAGCTCCCGAACTCCTTCAACGTGGACGTGCGGATCGCGCGCATCGTCCCGGTCGGTCCCGTGGTTCTCGAAGCGACGCTGGAGGTGTTCAACCTCTTCAACCGCGAAAACGTCGTTCAGGTCGACAATGTCCGCTACCTGAACCGCCAACGCGCGCCGAATCCCGGGTTCGGAACCCCGAACATCGTCGCCGACCCCCGCCGCATTCAGTTCGGTCTGAGAGCCTCGTTCTAGGCTCACTCAACCTGATTGCGCCATATTCACTGTCCGGCGCCGAAACGCCGTCCCCGGCTGCGGACACGGTCACCGCCCGCCGTAGAGCACGAGTCCGAAGGTCTTGCTCAGGAGTGCGGCCATCTGGCCGCGGTTGCTCGGGTTCGTCGGGCAGTAGAGATGGGGGACGCCGCTGCAGCCGCCGGTGATCCCGCGGTTGGAGAGCTCCTCGATCCAGTCCGAGAAGCCCGCACCGGGCGTACAGGGCACGTCGGCGAAAATCCCGGCGCAGTCGGGAGGGTCGTAGGCGGAGCCGTCCCGCGTCTTGAGCAGGAGGACGGCCATTTGCTGTCGCGTCACGGTGTCGTTCGGACAGTAGAGCCCGCCACCGCAGCCCCCGGTGATCTGCAGACCGGCGAGCTCCTCGATCCAGGGATCGAAGGGCCCGCCCGCGCAGTGCACGTCCGAGAACACGGCTCCTGTGCACGGTGGCGGCACATGGGCCGCGCCGAACCTGGATTTCAGGAGGAAGACGGCCATCTGCGCGCGGGTGACGGGATCCTCCGGGCAGTAGCCGCCGTCGGCGCACCCGGCGGTCACGCCGTTGTGGAAGACCGTCTCGACGAACGTGTAGAACTCGTGACTGGTCGGAACATCGGGAAAGCTTTCGCCGATGTGGAGCGTCCACGTCTTGGGCACGCCGATGTTGAGGTTTTCCTGGAGCTGCGAGTCCCAGTGCTGGATCGGCCGAACAGCCGGCGCCGAGACGGCGACCTCGTAGCAGTTCCCGACGGAGAAGCAACTTGCCCTCTGGTGGGCGCCGACGATGCCGTAATCGGCGGTCGCGTCCACGAGCGTGTACGTCGCTCCGGCAGGTCCCGTAAAGAAGGGGGCCGTTCCGCTGATCGCGGCGCTGGACGAGGTCAGGTTTTCCCAGGCGCTGGCGACAACCACCGTCTCTCCGGGCTCAAGAACGTCATTCACGTCGTTGACGCCCGGGGCGGAAGAATCGGAGCGGAGGGCCGACAAACCCACCTCGATTCCGCTCGACGCGCGGACCCCGCTCTTGCGAGCGCTGACGCTTTGCCCCCGGTTGCCGTAGTAGTCGGAGAAGAGGTCGGTCCATGCGACGACAAAGGAGCCGTCGTCCGCGATCGCCGGATGCGGGTCGCGGCTGACCAGGTATCCCCCAGGGGATGGAGATTCGGCGACCTGGAACTCGGCGCCGGCGGGGTTGCCGGATGCGTCGAAGGCGCGGCCCACGATGCTGGCAGGCGAGTTCCAGACGACCAGAAAGTTGCCGGACGAGTCCGACGCGACCTGCGGGCGGGGCTGGTCACTGACTGGAGTGCCGACCGGAAAAACGTCCCCACGGGGCGAGCCGGCGTTGTCGAAGCGGCGCGCCAGCGTTGCGGAGCCCTGGCTCCAGACGACGACGATGTCGCCCCTGGCGGTCATCGCGACGTCCGACGGGCCGGGAAAGGCGGCACCGGTATTGACGACCTGAAAGTCGCCGGTGAGCGGCTCTCCCGAAGCACGAAACCCCCGTCCGAAAACACCGTTCCCCGACGGTTCAATGGCATTCCAGGTCACCACGAAGCCGGCCTCCGACATCCCGATACCGGCCGACTCCCGCAGGCCCTGCGTGGACGCGTTCACCACGAACTCGTATCCGAGCGGTGAGCCGGAGCGATCGAATCGCCGCGCCACGACTTTCGACCCCTCGCTGCCGTGCGAGGTCCACGTGACGACGAAATTTCCGGAGGGATCGCAGGCAACGCGCGGGCCAGCAACAGTGACCAGCTCCGACGCGGTAACCACGAACGTCCCTTCAAGCGGAGTCCCATTCGATGCGAAGCGGCGGCCCGAAACGTTCCAATTGCCATCCTTCCAGACGACGACGATGCGTCCCGACGCATCCCGGGCCATCGAGGATCGGTCCGCGCCGATGTAGCTGGATCCCAGGGAAAACCCGTTGAGAGGGCTTTCCTGTGCGCTGAACCGTCGAGCGAAGACATCTCCGCCGGACAGCCAGGCGACGCCGAAGCTGCCGTCCTCGCCCATCACGGCGGCTTCCGCGTGACTGTCGCCGAAGAGTCCCGACCCGTACGCATCCACCTGAAACGCCGGCAGGAAGACGGGTTGCCCCAGCCCGGGCACGGCGAGACAGCAGCCCAGCGCGACGAGTAGCGACGCGACGATCCGGGAGAGCTTGGAAGACTCGGCCGACCGTGCACGATCTGTTTTCATGAGTGTCGAACCCGGAGCTCCGGATTCCCTCCGCAACGCACCCTATGGTTTTGGAGCGGGCCGAGTCGTTGGGAGGATCCTTGAAAGAAGCTGCATTTGCGCTGGCAGGGGAGCCACCGGAGTGCGCGATAATCCGCGGGGGCGCCGATGCGGATTCGTTTCGGTGAATGCGTGCTCGACTCGGAGACGCGGGAGTTGTATGTCCGCGGCGAGAGTGTCCATGTGCAGCCCAAGGCGTTCCAGTTTCTGGAGCTTCTGCTCCAGAATCGGCCCAAAGCCGTGTCGAAGAGCCAGATCCACGAGAGACTTTGGCCCGGGACGTTCGTTTCGGACGCCACGCTGACGAGCCTGCTCGTCGAAGTGCGCGACGTGATCGGCGACGAGGCGCGGCGGCCTCTCTACGTGCGGACCGTCCATGGGTTCGGCTACGCGTTCAGCGGGAGCGCCGAGGAAGTCCGCGAAGCGGTGTCTTTCGGCCCGGCCCGCAAGAGGTCCTTCTGGATCCTGGGAGCCGGGAAGCGAACGGCCCTGGACGCGGGCGAGAACGTCATCGGAAGGGATCCAGGCGCTGGCCTTTTCATCGACGACCCGAGCGTCTCTCGCCGCCACGCGCGAATCGTCGTGACGGAGGAGGGCGCCACGCTCGAGGACCTGGGCAGCAAGAATGGCACTCACCTCGGAGACCGGAGGGTCGAAGTTCCGGTGCCGCTCGACGACGGTGCTCGGATCCGCATCGGCACGGTCGCCCTGACATTCAGGATGTTCTCGCTGCCCTACTCGACCCAGACGGCCGTCGATCCATAGAACCATCCCAGGCATGGTTTGCTCAGACGCTGCGCAAAGGACACGGCCCTTCGGGCTCCGGCGGGTGTCCCGCCCGCGGCGGTAGGATTACTGGACTCCATGTCCCTGCAATCGGGCGCCCGCCTCGGCCCCTACGAGATCCTCGCGCCGCTCGGCGCGGGGGGGATGGGGGAGGTGTACCGGGCGCGGGACACGCGCCTGGGCCGCGACGTCGCCATCAAGGTGCTGCCGAGCGGGCTCGCCGCGGACCCGGAGCGGGTGAGGCGGTTCGAACGCGAGGCGCGCTCGGTTTCGGCGCTCAACCATCCCAATATCGTCACGATCTACGAGGTCGGCTCCTCCGACTCCGTGTCCTACATCGCCATGGAGCTGGTCAACGGGGAGTCGCTTCGAGCGGTGCTCCTGGACGGGGCTTTGCCGATTCGGCGCCTCCTGCAGGTCGGCGCCCAGGTGGCCGAGGGGCTTGCGAAGGCGCACGAGTCGGGCATCGTGCATCGGGACCTGAAGCCCGAGAACGTGATGGTGACGGAGGAGGGGCACGTCAAGATCCTGGACTTCGGCCTGGCCAAGCTGACGCAACCGGACTCGGGCGGCGACGGCCGGCCGCCGGCGCCGACGATCTCGGGAGCGACCCTGGAGGGAGTCATCGTGGGCACCGTCGGCTACATGTCTCCCGAGCAGGCCACGGGGGCGCCGGTCGACTATCGGTCGGATCAGTTCTCGTTCGGATCCATTCTCTACGAGATGTCGACCGGCCGCCGGGCGTTCCAGCGCGCCTCGGCGCCCCAGACACAGACGGCGATCATCCAGGACGAGCCCGACCCGATCGGAGCGCTGAATCCCAGGATCCCGGCGCCCTTGCGCCTCACGGTGCTGCGATGCCTCGCAAAGGCGCCACGGAGCCGCTACGCCTCGACCGAAGACCTCGCCCGCGAGCTTGCGACGATCCGCGACAACCTGTCCGAGGTCTCGAGCAGTGGCGGAGTGCTCGCGGCCGAGCCGGAGCCGACGCCGAGGCGTCGCTGGTGGATTCGCGCGGCGATCGCCGCGGCGATGCTGTTGACTCTCGGGATCGTGGGATGGCGTCTTCGTCAAAGCGACTACTTCTGGAAGAACCCGCTCGCCGGCGCCCGATTCACGCGGCTGACGGATTGGGAAGGGTCCGAGTTCGACGCGGCGATTTCGAGCGACGGCAAATTTGTCGCGTTCGTCTCCGTGCAGGCCGGTCCTGCCGACGCCTGGGTCATGCAAGTCGGCAGCGACCAGCTCATCAATCTGTCCCGGAACTTGATTCAGGTGACCTACGGAAATCGAAGGCGCAACGTCGGGTTCTTCGGCGACGACTCTCACATCTGGTTGGGGACTTCCAGCAAGGAGCTCCAGAGCGACCTGTGGCTCGTGCCGACGCTCGGCGGCAACCCGCGTCCTTTCCTGCCAGGCGCAATCTCGATCGCGTGGTCACCGGATGGCGCGCGGCTCGTCTATAACACGGGCGATAGTGCTGAGGTGTTGATCGTTGCCGACCGCAACGGCGCCAACAAGAAGCAGATTTTCGTCGGCGAGCGGGGGATTGCGAACCAGTACCCGGTCTGGTCCCTCGACGGCCGTTTCATCTATTTTGTCCGTGGCCTCTCCAACCCGTATGACATGGACATCTGGCGGATCCCGTCGGGCGGCGGCTTGGTCGAGCGCCTGACGAACCACCACTCGAGGGTGGCGTACCCGGCCTTTCTGGACGCGCATACGCTGGTCTACGCCGCCGCGCGGCCCGACGGCTCGGGATCGGGTCTGTACGCCATGGACATCGACCGGCGAATTCCTCACGCCGTCAGTTCCGGCCTCGAAGAGTATCTCTCGATCGCGGCAAGTGCCGATGGGCGGCGCCTCGCCGCGACCGTAGCGAATCCGACCTCGCAGCTCTGGACGGCGCCGATCACGGATCACATCGTGGACGAGGGCGCCGTGAATCGGTTTTCCCTTCCCGCTTCCCGGGCGGAGGCACCTCGATTTGGGCCCGACTACCTTCTCTTCCTGTCGTCCAAGGGGGGTGCCGATGGGCTCTGGAGCTTCAAGGACGGCGTGGCGACCGAGCTGTGGCGTGGGAGCGAGGGGATGGTGGCCGCCGCGCCGGCGATCTCGCCCGACGGGGCCCGGATTTGTTTCGTAGTTCGACAGGGGGGGCGTGGCCATCTCTACGTCATGGCTGCGGATGGCACGGGATCTCGCCGAATCGCGGAGTCGCTCGACGCCCGCGATGCCCCGACCTGGTCTCCCGATGGGAAGTGGATCGCCGTCACCGCTTTCGAGAGCAACGAGCAACCGCTGTATAAGGTCCCGCTCGACGGTACAGGCCCGGTGCGCCTCATCCGCGGCATCAACGTGAACCCGGTCTGGTCACCCGATGGGAAGCTCATTGTCTATTCCGAGCGCGGCTTTCGAGCCTGGAACCGAGTGAAGGCGATCACTCCGGAAGGGCAACCGTTCCCGCTGCCGGAGATCCTCGTCATAATCGGAGGTAACCGTTATCGCTTTCTGCCCGGGGGCAAGTCGCTGGTATTGATGCAGGGTGATTGGCCCCGCGACTTCAACTTCTCGCTGCTCGATATCGCCACCGGGGAGCTACGGCGGCTCACGGACCTGCGCCAGGACCGCAGCATTCGGAGCTTCGACGTCTCGCCCGACGGCAAGCAGATCCTGTTCGATCGCTATCGCGAGAATTCGGACGTCGTGCTAATCGATCTGCCGCCACGCTGAACGCTGCCGGGCGATGGATCTTCGCACCCGCTCCGGCCCCCGCGACATGGGGAATCCTGCCAGGCGAGGAAGGGCTCGCCCGATCCTGAGGCCCGAGCGAACGGCCTCTGCGCCTGCGATAAACTCTTCTCCGTGTTCACCCTGCAGCGCCTCATCGCGGAGCTGACCGCCTTCTGGGAGGGCGAGGGGTGCCTGATCGAGCAGCCCTACGACCTTCCGGTCGGGGCCGGAACCATGCATCCGGCGACTTTCCTGAAGGTGCTGACGTCGGAGCCCTGGAAGTGCGCCTACGTCCAGCCCTCGCGCCGGCCGGCCGACGGGCGGTACGGCGAGAACCCGTTCCGCCTCGGCAAGCACCTGCAGTTCCAGGTCGTCGTGAAGCCCTCGCCGGAGGACATCCAGCGCACTTACCTGCGGAGCCTCGAGCGTTTGGGCGTGGTCCTGAAGGAGCACGACGTGCGCTTCGAGGAGGACAACTGGGAGTCGCCCACGCTCGGCGCCTGGGGCGTCGGCTGGCAGGTCGTCATGGACGGCATGGAGATCACGCAGTTCACGTACTTCCAGCAGGCCGGCGGCATCGACCTGTCCCCGGTCACGGCCGAGATCACCTACGGCCTCGAGCGCATCGCGATGTTCCTGAACAAGCTCGACTCGGTATACGACGTCATGTGGAACGAGGCGCTGTCCTACGGCCAGGTCCGCCGGCGCGACGAGATCGAGATGTCGAAGTACGACTTCGAGGTCGCCGACGCGGAGCTCGCCCAGCTCATGCTGGACCGGCACGAGCGGGAAGCCCGCCGCTGCCTCGACGCCGGACTCGTCATCCCCGCCTACGAGGCGACCCTCGTCTGCTCCCACCAGTTCAACGTGCTGGACGCCCGCGGCGCGGTCTCCGCGACCGACCGCGTCGGGATCATCCGTCGGATTCGCGATCTGGCCTGCGCATGCGCGCGGGCGTACGTTTCGGGCAAGGAAGGGGAGCGGACGCCGGCCGCGCAGCCGGAGCCCGCGGCTGTCTGAGCGGGCGCTCGACGCGCCCGACGAGAGCGGAGAGTTTTTCCCGCGGCTGTCAACGGTGGATCCGGCGGCGCCCGCACGGCGGCAATCAGCAGAAGTGAACGCCCAAGACTTCTTACTCGAGATCCGGACGGAGGAGATCCCGGCGCCGGCGCTGCTGCCGGCGCGCCTGGAGCTTTCGCGCGCGGCCGGCGACGCCCTCGCCGGCGAGGGGCTGGCGCCCGCGGCGATCGAGTCCTACGCGACGCTCCGCCGCCTCGTCCTCGTCCTCCGCGGCCTGCCCGAGCGCCAGGAGGACCGGTTCGCCGAAGTCCTCGGTCCCCCCGAGGCGAGCGCGTTCGGCAAGGACGGCAAGCCCACGCGCGCCGCGGAAGGCTTCGCGAAGGCGCAGAAGGTCGACGTCTCCGATCTCGTCGTGGTCGACTCGCCGCGGGGCCGCACGGTCGCCGCGCGCAAGACCATCCCGGGCCGCTCCACGGCGGACGTCCTGGCCGAAGCGATCCCGCGGGTCGTCGGCGGCCTCTCGTTTCCGAAGACCATGCGCTGGGGCCGGGGAGAGCGCTCGTTCGTGCGCCCCGTGCGCGGCGTCGTGGCCCTTCTCGGCGGGCGCGTCGTCCCGCTCGAGCTCTACGGCGTCCGGGCGGGTGACCGGACGACGGGCCACCGCGTCCTCGCCGACGGGGAGATCGTCGTCACCGGCCCGGACGACTACCTCGCGAAGCTCCGCGCGAGCTTCGTCGAGCCGGACCCCGAGGTCCGGCGGATCGCGATCCTCGAGAAGGCCCGCGCCCTGGCGTCGGGCGTCGGCGGACAGGTCGAAGCGCACGCGGACCTCGCGAACACTCTCGCGGACCTCGTCGAGTGGCCGGGGCTCGTGCGCGGCTCCTTCGCCCCGGAGTTCCTCGAACTGCCGGAAGAAATCACGGTCACGGTCATGCGGACGCACCAGAAGTTCCTCCCGGTGCGCGGGCCGGCCGGCCTCCTGCCGCACTTCGTCGCCGTGATGGACAACGACGCGGACCGGAAGGGCTTCATTGCCAAGGGCTGCGAGTGGGTCCTGAACGCCCGCCTCGCGGACGCCCGCTTCTTCTACGAAGAAGACGCGAAGGAGACGCTCGAGGCGCAGCTTCCGAAGCTCTCCCGGCTGACCTTCCAGGAGAAGCTCGGCGACTACCGGCAGAAGACCGCGCGCCTCCAGGATCTCGCCGAGGCGATCGCGGTGCAGGTCGGCCGCGCGGAGCTCGTCGAGACGGTGCGCACGGCGGCACTGCTCTCGAAGGCGGACCTGACGAGCCATGTCGTGAAGGAATTCACCGACCTCCAGGGCGTGATCGGCGGTCTCTACGCGCGGCGCGAGCGCCGGCCCGACTCGGTCTGGAAGGCCATCTACGACCAGTACCGTCCATCCTCGGGCTCCGACGATCCGCCGCACGAGGCGTCCGGGGCGATCCTCTCGCTCGCCGACCGGTTCGACTCGCTCTGCGGCCTCTTCCGCGTCGGCCTCGTCCCGACCGGCTCGAAGGACCCGTACGGCCTGCGGCGCGCCGCGCTCGGCATCGTGTCGATCGCGATCGGCCGCAACTGGCGGACGGACTGGCGGCCGGTCGTGCGCCGGGCGCTGTCGCTGTATCCCCCGCAGGTCGGCGGCCTCGAGCCCGACGCGGTCGTCGAGGAGCTCGAGCGCTTCTTCTCCGACCGCCTGCGCGCCGTCCTCGAGCGGCGCGGCTCGACCTACGACGAGATCTCGGCGGTATTGAACGTCGGCGTCTGGGACTTCGCGGACGTCGCCGACCGCGCGCGGGCGCTCTCGGACGCCCGCCGCCACATGGACTTCCGGTCCCTGGTGCTCGCCGCCAAGCGGATCCGCAACATCGTCGGCGACGCCGCGCCGGGCACGCCGGCGCCCGAGCTCTACCGGGAGCCGGCCGAGCGGGCCCTCGCCTCGGACTTCATGCAGGCGCGGCAGGCGATCGACGGCTTCGCGACCGACCGGCATTACCGGGAGGCCATGGAGACGATCGCCTCGATCGCGCCCTCGCTCGATCGCTTCTTCGTGGACGTCCTCGTCAACGCTCCCGAGGAGGACCTGCGCCGGAACCGGCTGGCGCTCCTCGCCTCGATTCAGCAAGAATTCTCCCGGCTGGCGGACTTTTCCGAAATCGTGGTGGAAAAATGAAACGCGTCTTCTCGTTCGGCAACGGTGTGGCCGAGGGGGCCGGCCTCGGCAAGGAAACCCTCGGGGGCAAGGGCGCGGGGCTGGCGGAGATGACCGCCCTCGGCATTCCCGTCCCGCCCGGCTTCACGATCGAAACCTCGGTCTGCGCCGACTTTTCGCGCGGCGCCTCGCTCGACGCGATCCGCGGGGAGGTCGAGTCGGCGCTCGTCAAGCTCGAGCACGACACCGACCGGCGCTTCGGCGATCCGGAAAACCCGCTGCTCGTCTCGGTGCGCTCGGGCGCCCGTTCGTCGATGCCCGGCATGATGGACACGATCCTCAACCTCGGCCTGACCTCGCGCACGGTCCCGGGCCTGGCCCGGGTCTCGGGCGACCGGTTCGCGTTCGACTGTCGGCGCCGGTTCCTCGAGATGTACGGCGACGTCGTCCTGCGCGTCCCGCGGCACGAGTTCGAGAAGGGCATGAAGGAGGTCAAGGCCGCGCGCGGCATCGTCTCCGACACGGACCTCTCGGCGGTGGACCTCGCGGAGATCGTCCGCCGCAGCGAGCAGATCGTCCGCCAGCGCACCGGCCACGACTTCCCGGACGACCCCCGCGAGCAGCTCTGGGGCGCGATCGGCGCGGTGTTCCGGTCGTGGGACAACGAGCGCGCGAAGACGTACCGCAAGCTCCACCACATCCCGGACGACTGGGGCACGGCGGTCAACGTCCAGGCCATGGTCTTCGGCAACCGCGGCGAGACCTCGGCGACGGGCGTGGCCTTCACCCGCGACCCGGCCACGGGGGAGAAGAAGTTCTACGGCGAGTTCCTGCCGAACGCCCAGGGCGAGGACGTCGTGGCCGGCATCCGGACGCCGCGGCCGTTGAACGCGAACGGCTCGGGCCAGTCGCTCCAGGAGACGATGCCGAAGGCCTACGACGAGCTCCAGCGCGTGCGCGAGGCCCTCGAGAAGCGTTTCCGCGACATGCAGGACCTCGAGTTCACGATCGAGGAGGGCCGGCTCTTCCTCCTCCAGACGCGCAACGGCAAGCGGACCGGGTTCGCCGCCGTCCGCGTCGCCACCGACATGGTCGACGAGGGGCTCATCAACGCCGACGAGGCCGTGGCGCGCGTCGAGCCGGAACAACTCGTCCAGCTCCTCGCCCCGATCTTCCCGACGAAGGAGAAGGCGGCGGCGGTCAAGGAGGGCCGGCTCCTCGGCCACGGCCTGCCCGCGGGCCCCGGGGCCGCCTGCGGCCGTGTCGCGCTGACGGCGCCGACGGCGGTCGCGATGGCCGCAAAGGGCGAAACGGTCATCCTGGTGCGCGAGGAAACCTCGCCCGAGGACATCGCCGGGATGAACGCGGCGGTCGGCGTCCTGACGACCCGCGGAGGCATGACCTCGCACGCGGCGGTCGTCGCCCGAGGCATGGGAAAGACCTGCATCGTCGGCGCCGGCGACATCACGGTCGACCATCACCACGGCGAGGTCCGCTCGGCGACGCTGAAGCTCAGGGAAGGCGACTGGCTCTCGATCGACGGAACGGCGGGCGAGGTCATCATGGGGAAGCTCCCGACCCAGCCCTCCGAGGTCCTGCAGGTCCTGATCGAGGGCACGATGAAGCCCGAGGACTCGGCCGTGACGCGCGCGTTCACGCGGATCCTCAAGTGGGCCGACGAGCGGCGGCGCCTCGGCGTCCGCGCCAACGCCGACACGCCGAAGGACGCCCGGGTCGCGAGGCTCTTCGGGGCCGAGGGGATCGGCCTCTGCCGCACCGAGCACATGTTCTTCGAGGAGAAGCGCATCGTCGCGGTGCGCGAGATGATCCTCGCCGAGACACCCGAGGAGCGCCGGGGGGCCCTCGCCAAGATTCTGCCGATGCAGCGCGAGGACTTCGCGGGCATCTTCCGGGAGATGGGCGGCCGTCCCGTGACGATCCGCCTCCTCGATCCGCCCCTCCACGAGTTCCTGCCGCACGACGAGGACACGATCCAGCGCACGGCCGCGGAGCTCAAGGTCTCGGTCGACAAGGTGCGGGACCGGACCCACGCCCTGAAGGAGGCCAACCCGATGCTCGGCCACCGCGGCTGCCGGCTCGGCATCACGAACCCCGAGATCTACGAGATGCAGGTCCGGGCGATCTTCGAGGCCGCCGCGGAGGTCATCGCGGAGGGCGGGAAGGCGCAGCCGGAGGTCATGATTCCGCTCGTCGGCGCGCGGGGCGAGTTCGAGCGCCTCCGCGTCGTCGTCGAGGCGGCGGCCAAGCGCGTCATCGCGGAAAAGGGCATGGACATCCCGTACAAGATCGGGACGATGATCGAGGTCCCGCGCGCCGCGCTGCGCGCCAACCGCATCGCCCTGAACTGCGACTTCTTCTCCTTCGGCACCAACGACCTGACGCAGATGACCTACGGATACTCGCGCGACGACATGGGGACCTTCCTGCCGGTCTACATCGCCGAGGGCATCCTCCCCGAAGATCCCTTCGCGAGCCTCGACCAGTACGGCGTCGGCGAGCTCGTCGCGATCGGCACGCGCCGCGGCCGCGAGGTCAAGCCGAAGCTGAAGGTCGGCGTCTGCGGCGAGCACGGCGGCGATCCGCGCTCGATCGAGTTCTTCAACCACGTCGGGCTCGACTATGTCTCCTGCTCGCCGTTCCGCGTTCCGGTCGCGCGCCTGGCCGCGGCACGGGCCTCCCTCGCCGAGCAGAGCGTCGGTATATCGTCGACGGCATGAGCATCCTCTTGGCCGCCGCCGCGTCCGCCCTCCTCGGTCTCGCTCCGGCCGGAGCGCCGCCCGACCTGATCCTCGTTTCGGCGAAGGTCTGGACGGGCGATCCCGCGCGCCCCGAGGCGGAGGCCCTCGCCGTCAAGGACGGGCGGATCGTCGCCGTGGGAACGAACTCCGACGTGGAGAAGCTGAAGGGCGCAGGCACCGTCGTCGTCGACGGCAAGGGGCGGCGCGTCGTGCCCGGGATGATCGACTGTCACACACACATGTCGATGGGGGGCCTGAACCTCCTCGCCCTCGATCTGCGGAAGACGAAGGACCCGGCCGACTTCACGCGGCAGGTCGCGGCGTTCGCGAAGACCAGGCCCGCCGGACAGTGGCTGACGGACGGCGCCTGGGACCACGAGCAGTGGACGCCCCCGCAGCTGCCGACGAAGGCCCTCCTCGATCCGGCGACGGGGGACCGGCCGACCTGCCTCGGCCGCCAGGACGGCCACATGATGGTCTGCAACAGCCTGGCGCTGAAGCTCGCGGGCATCACGCAGGCGACTCCGAATCCCCCGGGTGGCGTGATCGTGAAGGACGCCTCCGGCGAGCCGACGGGCGTTCTCAAGGACGCGGCCATGGACCTCGTCTGGAAGGTCCGTCCGCCCCGCACGCAGGCGGAGATCGTCGAAGGACTGCGCGCCGCGATCAAGCACGCCGCGAAAAACGGCGTCACCTCGGTGCAGGACCTTCCGGGAACGGCGATGGACCTCGCGGCCTGGGACGCGATCCGGAACGCGGGCGGGCTCACGACCCTCCGGGTGAACTTCCGCCCCTCGATCGCCGACTGGCAGGGGGCGAAGAAGGCGCAGACCTCGATGAAACAGGACGCCTGGCTGAGGGTCGGGGGCGTCAAGGGCTACATGGACGGGGCGCTCGGCGCGGGGACGGCCGTGATGTTCGAGCCGTTCACCGACGATCCCGGCAACACCGGCGTCTACGCCGCCGAGGCGATCCCGCTCTCGAAGATCGAGGACCGCATCGCCGGGGCCGACGCCGCGGGCCTCCAGGTCGAGGTCCACGCCATCGGCGACAGGGCCATCGCCGAGCTCTTCGACATCTTCGCCCGGGTGGCGAAGAAGAACGGGCCGAAGGACCGTCGGTTCCGCATCGAGCACGCGCAGCACATGCGCCGCGCCGAGATCCCGCGCTTTTCCGAGCAGGGGGTCATCGCGTCCATGCAGCCCTACCACGCGGTCGACGACGGGCGCTGGGCGGACCGGCGGCTCGGCGGGGGAGAGCGCAGCCTCGGGACGTATGCCTTCCGCTGGCTCCTCGACGCGAAGGCGAAGGTCGCCTTCGGCTCCGACTGGGACGTGGCCCCGCTCTCGCCGATTCTGGGAATCGCCGCGGCCGTCACGCGCGCGACGATCGACGGCAAGCAGCCGGGCGGCTGGGTCCCGGAGCAGAAGATCGGGGCCGAGGAGGCCCTCCGGGCCTACACCGTCACGGCCGCCTACGCCGCCTTCGAGGAAAAAGAAAAGGGGTCGCTCGAGATCGGAAAGCTCGCGGATTTCGTAGTCCTTTCGGATGACCCCCTTTCCGTTCGGCCCGACGCCATCGACAAGATCCAGGTCGACACGACGGTCGTCGACGGCCGCGTCGTCTTCCAGCGCTAGCCCCCGCTCCTTCCCGGGACGGGCCCTCGGCCTCGCCCTGCTGCTCGCGGCGTCGGCGGGGCCGGGTCTGGCCCACGAGCTCGGCACGATCCGCGTCTTCGTGCAGTTTCCGAAGGACGGGACCTACCGCATCGACGCGATCGTGGATCGGCAGCACCTGCCACCGGGCTTCGGGACCGGGATCTCCGCCCGTCCTCACGGCCGGATCGAGAACCTGACGGCGGAGCTCGACGCCCGCGTCGGGGGCCTGCTTGCCGGCGCCATGGACGGAGCGCGGGTCCGGTTCGACGGCCGGGTGGTCGAACCGCACGTGGCCCTCGTCCTTCCGGACGGCGGCGCCGCGGCCGTGCCCGACGCGCCCGAGCTGACGCTGCGCCTCTCGGGCGAGATCCCCATCGGGGCGAAGACGTTCACCTGGTCGAACGCCGGAGCCCCCGGCGCCTACATGCTGACGATCCGGGCCGAGGGCGACGCGCACGCGGTGCGCCACTGGCTCGAAGGGCCGGCGGCGAGCCCGGCCTTTCCGCTCCGGTCGGAGATCGTCCCGATGACCCGGAGCGACGTCGTGCGGACGTACCTCGGGCTCGGCTTCACCCACATCCTTCCGAAGGGGACCGACCACATCCTCTTCGTGCTCGGCATCTTCCTGCTCTCGATCCGCCTCAAGCCGGTGCTCCTGCAGGTCACCGCCTTCACGGTCGCCCACACGATCTCGCTCGCGCTGACGATCTACGGCGTCGTCTCCCTGTCGCCGAAGCTCGTCGAGCCCCTGATCGCCCTGTCGATCGTCTTCGTCGCGATCGAAAACGTCGTCCACCCCGGCCTTTCGCGAGGACGCGTCGCCCTCGTGTTCGCTTTTGGCCTCCTCCACGGCATGGGCTTCGCCGGAGTGCTGTCGCAGCTCGGGCTCCCGCGCTCCGAATTCCTCACCGGACTTCTCTGCTTCAACGCCGGCGTCGAGCTCGGCCAGCTCGCCGTCATCGCCGCGGCGTTCCTCCTGATCGGCCTCGCGTTCCGGAGCGAGCCCTGGTACCGCCGACGCGTCGTGATCCCCGGCTCGATCGCCATCGCGGCGATCGGGCTTTTCTGGTTCGTGCAGCGGGTGGCGGGGTGACGGACGCCGGCTACGCCGGAAGAACGGAAACGCCGTACTTGCGAAGGGCGCGGTCGTGCGTGACGATCGTCAGCTCTTCGAGCTTCGCCTGAGCGACGAGAATCCGATCGAAGGGATCGTCGTGAAGGCGGGGAAGGACGCCAGCCTGCCAGGCGTGGCGGGCGGCGATCGGAAGCTCGATGAACCCGCTCGCCGGAATCGCTTCGGCCAGGTCGCCCGCGACTCGGAGTTTTCCGAGGGACACCTTGATCGCGGCCTCCCAGACGCTCGCTGCGCTGACGTGGACAATCGCGGCGCTGTCCGAGATCGCCTGACGTGCCCCGGTGGAAAGGCGCGAATCGTCCTGGAGCCACCAGAGCAGCACGCGGGTGTCGAGCAGCAGCCTCAATTGCGCTCGCCGCGGAAGGCCGCGAAGATCTCCGCCGGCAGGGGGGCGTCGAAGTCCTTCGCGATCCAGATCTTTCCCTTGAGCAGGCCGGGCCGGCGGGGCGTCGCGGCGATCGGCACGAGCTTCGCCACGGGCTGTTTTCCACGGGTGATCGTGATCTCTTCCCCCTTCTCGACCCGCTCGAGAAGTCGCGAGAGGTGGGTCTTGGCCTCGTGGACCTTGACGGTGCGCATAGTGGACTAAGTCTAGTCTAGTCTAGTCTAGACCCGCCGGCCCACGAAATATGGCCACTGTCTCGGTGCGTCACGCATAGAGGACGCCGGCCTGTACGAGCAGTGTCGCAATCAGGCAGTAGATGGCCTGGACGCCGATCCAGGCCAGCAGGGCTCGTCTCCAGACATGCTGCGGGTCGCGTCGAGTTCGCTCGACAGCCCACCACGCGACGACAGCCGCGCCGAGATATGCCGCCAGCAGAATCCCTCGAGAACTCCAGAACCCGTGGCTGATCTTCTCGACGAGGAGTCCCTGCGTCAGGACCCAGAGGAAGACGGGCTTTATCAGCGGGACCCTCAGGGCCAACATCAGGAAACTCCACCATGTCAACCCAACGACGACGTAAGGCATCAGCCCTGACCGGGGGGCATCGGGAGTCTGAACGGCTGCATTCATCGGTGCGTCCTTTGCATACTCACTTCGGGCACGGTCGGAGCTGTGGATCGCAGATTTCCTTGGTCTTCTCTTGTTCGGCCTTTCGCAGCATCGCGGAGACGCGAGTCATGATTTCGTCGAACTCGCCACGAGCTCGGGCGACCAGGTCGTCGATTCCGCCGTGGCCGACCCCGACGCGCCGGTTTTCTATTTCCGAAGAGCCAGGTTCGCCCGTGAGGTACATACCCGCCAGCGGAGACGATTGGTCCTCCCAATAATTGATAGCGAGCTGCACGTTCGACGGAACACTTTGTCGAGCCGATGGATCGATCATGACGGGGTCGACGGTCAACAGGAGGTCGACCTTGACACCGTCCTTCTGCAGCATGCGCGCCAGCCGCAGGCTCGACGCGGCTCCCGCGCTGTGACCGAAGAGTGCAACCGGCTGGTTGCGGTTCAACGTCAACTGAGACTTGACGAACGCATGAGCCTGAGAAACGTCCTGGTGACGAAAGACTCGCGTGGGCCCCATCATTGGATACTTTGCGAAGAGGCTCGCGATTCCATGAACGCCTGAAGCTGGACTATTCCCCATTCCGGTGAATCCGACCGCCACGTCCCCCGAGGGGTCCAGAAATGTCATGGGGTTATTCGAGGCGTA
>CAVXTP010000023.1:0-88084 GCA_963764715.1 uncultured Acidobacteriota bacterium | reverse complement strand
CGCGAGCTTCGCGAGCATCTGCAGATGAAGCCGGACCGTCGGACAGACCAGAAGAAAGAGCGCGAAGACCGGCTCCCCGTCCGGCGCGCCGAAATCCACGGGAGTCTTCAGGAAGCAGAGCGTCAACAGCGGCTCGTCCTCGGCGAGAACGATCGGCTTGCGCACGTGAGGGATCGCGATTCCGCCTCCCACCGCGACCGTGGCCGCCGCCCCTCGCGCCAGAAGCAGCTCTCGAAGCAGCTCCCGGTCGCCCTCGCCCAGAGGGAGGTGCCGCACGATCTCGCTCAAGGCCTCGGAACGGGTCGCTCCGGGGACGTCGTGAAACACGCCGCCCCGGGAAAGGCACTCGCTCACCGAGGGAATGTGGTCGGCGTCGTCGGTCTCGCGGAAGAGCTCCGGCGCCACGGGAATCCTCATCGCGGTGGCCCACTCGAGAAGCTCGCTTCGGTTGATGCGGTACTGGTCGTGGATGCGGTACGCCGGCATCTCTCCCGACTCGATCCAGCGGTAAACGGTCTCCTCGGGAGAGTTCAGGAGCGTCGCGACCTCTCGGACAGTCAGGCGCATCGGACCTAGCTCGCTGGCTCGAGGGCGCTGGAGATCGCGGGCCGGGCGACCTTCCGAGCTCGCGCGGGGCTCAGCACGAGGGGCGGGGGCCTGGCGTGCCCGAGGCGGCGGCAAGAAGCAGGATCAGCTCCCGGTCCCGTCCGGTGTCCCGGTGAAGAGTTCGTGGGCGTCTCCGGCCGAGCGCGCCTCGAGCAGCCTCCGGACCAGATCTTCCTTGTGGACGAGGTAGCTCAGTCGAGCCTCCCAGAGGAGCTGGACCGAGATCGACTGGGTCAGCAGGATGAAAGCGAGTCTCGGCCGGTGGCCGCAGGCGTCGTGAAAGTCGACCGGTCGGAGCGCCCGAACCACGAGCATCTGGTTCGCCCCGAGCAGGCGCCGGCCCTCGTCCTTCGGATGCGGGTAGGCGACATCGGGATGGAACGCCGTGCTGGAAAGCGCCTCGCGCTCGAGGACGGACCGGCAGATCCGATCGTTCGCCGACTCGTCCCCGGCCGGTCCAGGGCTCTCGGCCCGCACGAGGCGAGCGCGGCGAAAGGCGGCGCGGATCAACGGTTCGGCCTCGGTCTGGGGCGCGTCGAGGAAGACGTTTTGAACGTCGAGATAGGGATGAAGGCTGATCTCGCAGCCCGGGTAACTGACGGGCTCGGCCGGAATCTGCTCGACGGACCGGCGCCTCGCGATCCACTCTTCGAGCTCGCTGACACGCAGGCGCCAGCGCCCATCCACGCGGACGGCGTGCACTTCGCCGGCGAGGCGCCGGACGGTCGTCGGCGAAAGCGAGAGATAGCGCACGGCGTCGCTGACGGACATCGTCTCCCCGGCGTCGCGCGCCTCCCTGTCCTGCGAACCCATGTCAGAGAGACTCTGTCGGGGGCGAGGACCGGACCGCCCCGGGAGCCCGGCCGCTTGCCGGTGCGATCTTCCCCGAAGCGGGGCGTCTCGCGCGGCGGCCGGAGCTCGACGCACGCGTCGAACGGGTTCCTTCATCGGGCGCGCCCCGAAGTGACGGCTTCCCCGGGTCCTCGTGAAAAAGCAGGCGCCCGCAGTGCGGGCACCCCACGAGGCCCTGGCTCCGACGAACCTGTTGGAGAAGCTGCGGCAGGAGTCTCAGGTGGCAGCCGCCACAGTGAGCGCCACGGACCTCCGCCGTCGCGGGTCGATCCGCCACTCCCTGGAAGTCGTCGGCCTTCGGAGAGAACTCAGACGCCATCGTTCCTCACTTGCCTCCCCTCGCGGAGAGCTCCGGCTCCAGGGTCCGCTCCGCTTGAATGAGTGTTTCGTAGAGAGCCGTCGTATCGGGAGCCTTGAGCAGGTCCTCGAGCGCGTGCTCACGCGCCAGCATCTGCGACAGCTTGAAGAGCCAGGGAAGATGCAGCTCCTCGTACTTCAGGCCCAACACGAAGAAGAGGTGCGTCGGTTTTCCGTCGAGCGCGTCGAACTCGACTCCCTCGACGGACCGGCCGAGCACCATGAACGGCCGGGCGATTTGCTCGGGGTTGCGGCGAAGGGTGTGCAGGAAAGCGATCCCGCCTCCGAAGGCGCCCGGAAACACGTTTTCCCGCTGAATCAAGGCCCCCACGAACCACGTCTTGTCGCGGACGAGTCCGAGGCGGTGCGCCAGTCCGGACAATTCTTCGATCACCCCGTTCCTGGTGTGGGCGATGAGCTCCGGGATGATGTGATCGGGCTGAAAGCACGTCGCGAGATCCAGCATGCGGCGGGGCGAGCCTTCCGTCGGCGGCCCGAGATACGGGGGCAACACCCCCAGCATCTGATCGTCCAGCCAGGTATCGATCATCGCCTTGCGGAAGCGCCACTGGCTGCCGACCTTCACGCCCGGAACCGCGCCGTCGGCCACCAGCTTCAGTACGGTCCGGTCGTTGACGCTCAGGTAGGCGGCCAGTTGCTTCACCGTCATCAAGCGGTCTTCCACCCCCGACCTCCCTGCCTTCGTCGACCCAAGCATCATGCTGCCTTATAATCCTCTCAACTTCAAGAAACAACGCTATATTACGTCAAATTACGTTAGAATACGTCATCGTACCTCCACGTAGGTAGGCTGAACCTGTGACCCGACTCTCGCCCTCCGCCGCCCACCCGGCCACTCCGTTGCCGATCCCCCGCTCGGAGCGGACGCCGTCGGCGGCAGCGACCCCGGGGCGATCGAGGGTGTCGTTCTTTTCGGCCTCGAAGATCTTTCTCGTTGGCTTGGGGCTGAGTCTCCTGCTGCTGACGTTCGAGTACCTGACGGGAGGCAGATTCCCGGGCTGGCTCGTCCTGGTGCCGAGTAATCCGACGACTGTCCTGGGAGCTCTCGTCGGCCACCAGGTCGAGGCCGCGGTCGGCGCCCGGTGGGCGGACGAGGCTTTCTTCGCCACGCTCGGCGTGGAGTCGGCCCTCTGGTGGTATGCGGTCGGCATCATCGTCGACGCCGTACGTCGGCGTCGCTCCCGCCCGTAGAGCAGATGGTCGGCGGCGCCCCGACCAACGCCTGCCCCGTCCACGAGCCGTTGATACGCTGAGACATGCCGCGCCGGCGAATCCGACCGTCCTTCGCGAAGCGGCGCTCCGCGATCCACGGCTACGGAGTCTTTGCGACGCGGCGCATCCGCGCGGGCCGGAACTTGATCGAGTACGCGGGCCAGGCCCTCACGTCGAAGGCCGTCCAGGCCCGGTACGACGAGGCGGCCGCGGACGATCCCCACACGCTGCTCTTCCACGCCGGGGGCGACCTCTACATCGACGCCTCCGTCGGCGGCAACGACGCGCGATTCATCAACCATTCGTGCGATCCGAACTGTGAGGCCGAGGTGTCCGACGGCACGGTCTCGATCCGGGCGATCCGGAACATTCAGCCCCGCGCCGAGCTGACGTACGACTACGCGCTCGAGATCGAGAAGGGCGCCTCGCGCTCGAGACGGAGCCGGTACGCCTGTCATTGCGGGGCCGCCACCTGCCGGGGAACGATGCTGGACGGCGGCTGAGGATCGCGAACCGGCGAGCCACTCCGGCCCATGTATTCTTTTCCCATGATCCTCCCCTCCTACAAGCCGCGCCGGAAGTTCATGGAGCTCGCGGTCTCGGAGGCCAAGCGCGCCGGGGACCGGGGCGACTACCCGATCGGCGCGGTCATCACGCGCGTGACGCGCGGGGCCGAAGTGGTCATCGCCAGCGCGGGAAACCGGGTCAAGACGTCGGGCTCGAGCATCAAGCACGTGGAGCTGGAGACGCTCAAGTACGTCTCGAGCGGCTACGGCCGTTACCTGCCGGACTTTGTCCTCTACTCGACGCACGAGCCCTGCGCCATGTGCGCCGGCGCCTGCGTGTGGTCGAGGATCGGCGCGGTCGTCTACGGCGTCTCCCAGGAGGACATCGCCGAATTCGGGGTCAGGCGGGGCACGGACGACTACAAGTGGCGGGCCTGTCTCATCCCCTGCCGGCTCGTCTTCGAAAAGGGAAACCACCCCATCCCGGTCACGGGAGGGTTTCTTCGCGACGAGTGCCACAAGCTCTTCCGCTACGGGTCATCGCGCGCACGCGCTCTTCGCCGAACGCTGAAGGGCGCTTGACGCTTTCGTTCGAGCCCTTCGTCCGCAACGACTCCGCGCTCGTCCCCCCACCGTGAAAAATCGCGAAGGTCCGGAGCCGGACCGCTGTTATCGGGAGTCGATGCGATGGCCGACGTGAACCCGGGCGTTCCCGGAAAGAGTCCCTCCCGCCCCGTGCGGCGGATCCTCGCTCTGCCCTTCCTGCTCCTTCTCCTCGGCGCGGCGGCGATCGCCCCCGCCCAGGCCCCGACGAGCGACGAGCGGCGTCCCGCGCCGGTCATGGGCGCGTCGGGGGCGGACTGGCTCGAGCGGCCCGGCCGCGACGAGGAGCAGCGGCCCGACGAGATCGTCCGGAGCATGGGCCTGAAGAAGGGCGACGTCGTCGCCGACCTCGGCGCGGGAACCGGCTACTTCACGCGGCGCCTCGCGAAGGCCGTCGGCCCCTCCGGGCGCGTGTACGCCGTCGACATCCAGCCCGAGATGCTCTCCCGGCTGAAGGAGAACATGGAGAAGGCGGGCGTCCGGAACGTCGTGCCGATTCTCGGGACGAACGACGACCCGAAGCTGCCGCCGGGATCACTCGACTGGGTCCTGCTCGTCGACGTCTACCACGAGCTCCAGCAGCCGAAGGCGACGCTCGCGCGGATGCGCGAAGCCCTGAAGACCGACGGCAAGGTCGCGCTCGTGGAGTACCGCCTCGAGGGGCTGACCGCCGTCCACGTCCGGGAGGAGCACCGCATGTCGACGAAACAGGTCCTCGCCGAGTGGGAGCCGGCCGGCTTCCGACTCGTCAAGCTCCACGAGTTTCTACCGGTGCAGCACTTCTTCGTGTTCGAGAAGACTCCCGACCGCTGACACGCCGGGCTCCGGCTCCCCGAGCACCCTCCGGACCTCCGACTCGAGCGCGCCGGGCGATTGCTCCCGCAGGTCGTAGTGCACCCGGACGGCGGGCCGGTCGATCCGGAGAACGCGCCGCAGATCGATCGGCGTTCCGATGACCACGGCGTCGCAGGGCGTCCGCCGGATCGTCTCCGCGAGCTCGGCGACCTGGGCCTCGCCGTAACCCATCGCCGGCAGGATGCCGACGGCGTTCGGGTACTTCGCATAGGTGTCCCGGATGGAGCCGACGGCGTACGGGCTCGGGTCCACGAACTCGGCCGCGCCCGCCTGTCTCGCCGCGACGACTCCCGCGCCGAAGCGCATCCCTCCGTGCGTGAGGGTCGGCCCGTCCTCGACGACCAGCACCTTCTTGCCGGCGACCCACTCCGGGTGCTCGATCGCGACCGGCGAGTCCGCCCGCAGGACCCGGGCCCGCGGGTTCAGCCGCGCCGCCGTCGCCTCGACCGCGGCGACGCTGGCGGCGTTGGCCGTGTCGCACTTGTTGAGGACGATGACGTCGGCGCGCCGGAAGTTCGCCTCGCCCGGATGGTACGAGGTCTCGTGCCCGGCCCGATGGGGGTCCGCGACGCAGATGTGCAGCGCCGGGACGTAGAACGGCAGGTCGTTGTTGCCGCCGTCCCAGAGGATGACGTCGGCCTCCTGCTCGGCGCGGGCGAGGATCTCCCCGTAGTCCACCCCGGCGTAGACGACGAACCCGTTGTCGATGTGGGGTTCGTACTCTTCGCGCTCCTCGATGGTGCACTTCTCGCGGTCGAGGTCGGCGTAAGTGGCGAAGCGCTGGCAGATCTGCTCCGCCAGGTCCCCGTAGGGCATCGGGTGCCGGATCGCGACGACCCGCTTCCCGAGCTTCTTCAGGATGTTCGAGAGATAGCGCGTCGTCTGGCTCTTGCCCGCGCCGGTCCGCACGGCGGTCACGGCGATGACCGGGACTTTCGCCGGAAGCATGGTGCGGCGGGCCGAGAGCAGCAGGAAGTCCGCGCCGAGGGCGACGGCCTGCGACGCCAGGTGCATCACGTGCTCGTGCGTCACGTCCGAATACGAGAAGACGCACGTGTCGACCTTCTCCTCCCGGATCAGCCGCCCGAGGTCCTCCTCGGGAAGTATCGGGATGCCCGACGCGTAGCGCGGCCCCGCGAGGACCGCCGGATAGCGCCGCCCGGCGATCCCGGGAATCTGCGTCGCCGTGAAGGCGACCACGCGCGTCCCGGGATCGTCCCGGAAGACGGTGTTGAAATCGTGGAAATCGCGGCCTGCGGCGCCCAGGATGACGACCCGCTTTTCGTTGGTAGCCATGGAGCGATCGTAGGGGCGGGCCGACGGGAAGCGGTTGATTCACTTGCATCAGATCGGGGCCTTCCCCGCGGCTCGGAGGCCCCGGGGTCCGGGAGGGCAGGAGGGCCCCGTGAGAGACTGGAAACCGAGGACGCCGCGCCGGATCCAGACTCTGGAAACCGGCGGCGGCCGCCCCGGCCATACCCTTCAGGAGGTTGCGATGATCGGACGGCGTCATCCCCTGGGCCTGCTCCTCGCCGGAGCCTTCGCCTTCGCCGGAGCGCTCGCCGCGCAGGAAGCCGCCGTGACGCCCGCGCCCGAGCCGCCGCGCGCCGGGGGCGGGGTGCACTGGACCGACCCGGAGGGCAAGCCGCTGCCGTTCGCTTCCGACGCCGAGCTGCTCGCGTTTCTCGCCACCGCGGAGGTGAAGTCGGAAAAACGCTTCGCCGGAGGGGTCACGTTCCCCACCAAGGTCCTGCTCGAGAAGGACGGTGTGCGCGCCGACGCCATCTTCCGCGACGTCAACGAGGAGTCGACGACGGCGAGCTTCGGCGGCGGCCGCGACGGTCTCTACTTCCGCGACAGCTACATCTACGAACCGGCCGCTTACAAGCTCAGCCGCATGCTCGGACTCGACAACGTCCCGCCGGCCACGCTGCGCAAGCTCAACCACAAGAGCGGCAGCATGCAGATCTGGGTCGAGAACGCCATGACCCAGAAGTCGATGAAGGAGAAGAACATCCAGCCGCCCGACCTAAAGCGCTGGAACAAGCAGCTGCAGATGATCAATACGTTCGACGCGCTCATCTACAACACCGACCGGAACAGCGGCAACCTGATCATCACGCCGGACTGGAAGATCTGGATGATCGACCACACCCGCGCCTTCCGCCGGAACCCGAACCTCCAGAGGCCCGACGCGATCAACCAGTGCGAGCGCGGCCTGTACCAGAAGATGAAGGCGCTCGACGAGGCCGCCGTGCGCGCGCAGCTGAAGGAGGACCTTTCGGACTACGAGCTCGACGCGCTCTTCAAGCGGCGCGCCCTGCTCGTGCAGCACCTCGACAAGCTCATCGCCGAGCGCGGCGAGGACAAGGTCCTGTACACGTACACGGAGGAGGCCCCGGCCCCGTAGCCGCGGCTCCGCGCGTCAACGGATCGCCCGCCGCTCCTTCGCCGCGTCCGTCAGCCGCTTCTTCGCCGCGCGCGCGGCCTCCCGCAGGAGCTCGTCCTCGGCGTCGAGGCAGGCGTCGACGTGGAAGGCGAGATCGGTCATGTCGAGGGACCCGACGGACGAGATGCCGCAGGCCTTGAGCCAGGGGTCGTCGCTCTCGACCAGCGCGGCGACGAGCTCCGCGGCCGTCGGCGCCTCGAGCCCCGTGCGCGTCAGGATCGGAAGGACGCGCTGGTCGAGGGACGCCGTCGGATCGAGCAGCGGCACGAGGGTCTTGCGCATGTCGCGGTCGAGGGCGAGATCGAGGAACTCGATGGCGTGATCGCGCGCCGTCACGTCGCTCGACCGCAGCCCGTAGTGGGCGTTGCGGAAGTCGGTGTCCGGGTAGAGCAGGGAGAGGAGCCGGAAGATGCGCTCGATCTCCTGCTCCTGGCTCGCCTCGAGCCGCCGGAGGACCTCCGTCGCGGACGCCGCTGCGGGCCCCGCGGCCCGCGCCTGTCCGGCGACCGAGAGGATCTGGTTCGTGCGGCAGTGGAGCATCATCTCGAAGCCGAGCGCCGCGCGAAGGCGGACCGGATCGATCACGGCCGCCGATTGCTCCTTGCGCAGGTCGTTGAGGGCGCAGATCGTGCGGAAGCGCAGCTCCGGCTCGCTCTCGAGCAGGTTCTCCTCGAGGGCGCTCGCGGCGCCGCTCCCTCCGATGCGGGCCAGGACGGCGGGGATTTCGAGGCGGCCCGAGAGAGGCGCGTTCCCGTCGGTCAACTGATCGCGCATGGCTCCGAGGACCCGGTCGCCCATCGCGACGAGCGCGTCCGCCGCCTCGTCCCGCACCCGCGCGTCGCCGAGCAGACCGATCAGCGTCGGCGCCACCCGCCGATTGCGAAGCTTCCCCGCCGCGCGCACGGCCGCTCGCACGACATCCGAGTCCTCGTCGGAGAGCAGCGCGTCGAGCTGGTCGTCGAAGCCCTCGCCCACGATTCCGAGGAGGCTCGCGGCCTCGAGTCGCGCGCGCTTTCCCGCCTCCCCGCTCTCGGCGATCATCCGGTCCATCACGATCCGCGCTTCGGGGAGACGCTCCCCGTCCCCGCTGCGCGCGAGGAACGTGACGATCCCGGAGGCGACCGACACGTCCTCGAAGTCCTCGAGCTTCTGGACCCGCATCAGGGGATCCGCCGGCGCGTGGTGATCCAGGAACAGCAGGGCCGCCGACCGCACGTCCCCGTCCGGGTCGCGCAGCATTTCCTCGACGCGCGGCAGGACCCAGAGGTCGCCGGCCGCGTCGAGGAGCTCCAGGGCGCGCCGCCGCACGGCGGGCGACTCGTGATGGAGCAGGTCGCGCACGCCCGGATGCGCCGGCGGGTGCTGGGACGCGCCGAAGATCTCGAGCGCGTAGAGGACCTGCTGGGGATCGGGCGAGGCGAGCTGTGTCGCGAGGATGTCGGCCGTGGACCTGTCGAGAACCGGGGAGAGCTGCCGCTCGGCGTCGAGCCGCCGCTGGCGGAGGCTGTCGAGCAGGGTGCCCGCATACCGTCGGCGCGCCATGACGGCGGCCGTGATCCAGCCGCCGATGAAGACGAAATTGACGAGCGAGACCCTTCGGGCCGACCAGTTGAGCTGATCGGTGAAGATCGCGAGCGTGAACCCGGCAAGACCGTCGCCCAGGCGCCAGATGAAGGTGTCGATCGCGGATTTCGCCTGGAGCTTGATCTCCGGGGAAATCGGCAGGTAGAGCAGCTCGACCGAAGACTTGTCGAGCGAATAGCGCACGACCGAATCCCCGCCCTTCAGGAGAATCGCCGCAGCCAGCGTGCCGAACATCCAGACGCCGAGCTCGCTCGCGAAGAGCCCCAGCGGCACCATCAGCAGGGCGGGACCCAGTCCGAAGCGGCGAAGGAACCGCGACGTCAGCAGCAGCTGAAGCGCGAGGCAGGCCAGGCCCGCCCAGAAGTTGAACTGCCCGAAGAACGCGGTCAGCGCGTTCTTGTCGGGATACGCGGCCTTGGCGATCGCCTTGAACTGCCAGCCGGCGAAGCAGGTCGCGATGGAGGAGAGGGTGATGAGGGACGCGATCGAGATCAGGTACGGCGAGGAGAAGACGACGGCCATGCTCTCCCGCAGGCTCTTCGCCGAGGACTCGGCGCGCGGCGCGGCGCCCGCCGGCTGGGCCGCGCCCCGCTCGCGCCAGAGAACCACCACGATCACCGCGCATCCGAGCAGGGCGACCGCCATCGCGAGGGGCAGGCTCTCGGTGCCGAGGCCTTTGGTCTTCGCGAGCTTCTCGGCGAGAAGGCCGGAGACGATCCAGCCGCTGATGCCGCCCGCGCCGACCAGGCCGAAGATCCGCTTGGCCTCGCGTGTCGTCAACAGGTAGTTGGCGAGCGTCCAGACCTGGGTCGGCGCGATGACGCCGAGAATGCCGACCCAGATGTAGAACACGGGATACTGCCAGGTCAGCTCCGGCCGGAATTTCGCCAGGTACCAGAAGCCGACCTGCAGGGCCGCGAAGAGCAGCAGGCAGCCGACGAGAAGGTTGCGGAGCGTGACGCGGCGGCCGATCGTCACGTAGGCCGCGATCACCACGCCGACCGACAGCGCGATCGCCATGTCCGCGTAGGGAAGCTTCGAGGCCTTGAAGACGCTCAGGAACAGCGCGTCCCGCGCGGTCTTGCCGAGCTGGTAGCAGGTGATGATCAGGAGGAGATAGAAGAAGAGCAGCGTGCCGCGGCGCCCGTCTCCGGCCTCGAGGTTGAAGAGCCGTGCGAGCGGGTTCGATCTCATCGCACCGCCTCCCCCGTCGCGTGGCCCCGCGCACCCGGTTGCGCGAAGGCGGCCGCCTTGCGCGCCGGCTCCCAGATCAACCGGCGCGGCTCGCCGGCATAGATCGCGCTCGCGACGCCGTCGACGAACTCGAGCGCCGAGGCCCGGCCGCCGGGGACGTAGGACGTGAGCATCCCGCTGTCGATCAGGAACGCGGCGCCGCCGAAGCGGACGCGGATGCGGCCGTCCTCCTGCACCGTGTGGCCGACGACGAAGTGCTCGACCCCGGCCGCCGCCAGGAGCCGCGGCATCTCGGCCTCGCCCTCGGCGTCGCTCCACCGGCCGTAGCCCCGGAACCAGAGGGGTCCGTCGGAGGAATTCATCGTCCAGCTCCCCCAGTCGAGGAAGTGCTCGTAGATCTTCCGCCGTTCCGCGTCCTTCGCGGACGCCGAAAGCGTGTCGAGCGCTTCGCGGACCGCGCGGAACGTCTCCTGGATGTCGAAGAACGGAAGGATCAGCCCCTCGGACACGAAGAGGTCCCGGTCGCGGTCGAACGTCGCGAGGTCTTCGCGCACCCTCTTGTCGATCTCTTCGAGGGACACTCCCGAAAGGGCCGGGGAGAGTCCTCCGTGCATGAACGCGATCTGCTGCAGGACGACGACCGACGGGCGGGCGCGCAGCCAGCGGCCGTACGTGCCGCCGGGGCCGAACGCCTCCTGGTGCTCGAGGAAGCCCGGCGGGTGCGAATCGAGCCAGGCCTTGCGCGCCTCGGCTCCCGTGGACGGCTCGGGTTGCCCGAGCTCGCGGGCCCGCCGCTTCCGCAGATCGCGCACCTGGACCCAGGCGTCCTCGCGCCGTTTCTCCGATCCGGCGTCGGCGAACTCGGCGTAGTTGCCGGCCGTGACGTAGCGCAGATCGCCGGTGAGGTTCAGGATCTCGTGGTTGCCGAGCAGCAAAACGGCGCGCCCTCCTCCCTTCGCGGCCGTCTGCTCCAGCGCCATGGCGAAGTCGAGCGTTCCCCGCATGCTCGGTCCGCGGTCGATCAGGTCCCCGACCTGCACCAGCACGGCGTCGCCTCCCGTCCAGCCGCCCGTCGCGTCGACGACTCCGGCGTCCGCGAGGATCTTGCGGAACGCCGCGAGGTCGCCGTGCACGTCGCCGACCGCGACGATGCGCGGCCCCGCCGGTGCGGCCGCGGCGAGAGCGACCGCAAAGACAGCAGCGACGGCGATCCGGAGGCTCCGCCGGCGTCGGAGAAGTGGCACCGCGGGGGAACCCATTGGGGGGGATTCTATCGAGTTGCCGCCTCCGCCCCGCCCCGTGCGACGGCCGCCGCCGGCATGTCGGCCCACCGCGGCGGCGGGCGGATGGTGTGATCGCATCGCACACCGCCCCCCGACGGCCCCAGAATACCGGACCGGTGGAGAAGCCTCGAGAAATGCCTGCGGCGCGACGACGGTCCGGGCCACAGGGCTGAACGATGGACACGATCTGGGAGATGCTGTCCCGCGGCGTCGAGGAGCTCCTCGGCCGGGCCAGCGGGCCCCTGCACTTTCGGCTCGTCATGATGCCGACGGTCGTCACCGTCCTCGCGATCCGGGCCGGCGTGAGGGACGCGCGGGAAGCCACGCGGGGGTTCCCGCGGGAGGTCCTCCGCGACCATTCGGCAAAGCGTCAGCGGTTTCTCCGCTCCGCTCTCAAGGACATCGGGCGTGTTGTGGTCGTGGCCGTCGTGGTGGACACCATCTACCAGCTCGTGGTGTTCCGTGCGTTCCATGCCGTCCAGCTGCTCATCGTGGTCGTGGCGTGCGCCATCCTGCCGTACGTCCTGATCCGAGGACCGGTCGCGCGGATCGCGCGCCACCTGTCCTAGAGCGCGTCCCGGGCGGGCCCGCCGCGCCAGGCCGGGCGACACGCCGCTCGGGCCGGGGCGGCGCATCGCAAGTGATGCATTCGCACCATGCGACGGCCCTCCCCCTCCCGGGACACTCGAACCCGACGGAGGGATTTCCAACACGATGACGACCAGGGACGTGACGATCACGGTGGTGGGCTCGGGTGGCGACGGCGTGATGACCCTGGGGGATCTCGTCGCCCAGGTCGCGGCGAAGGAGGGCCTCCACGTGATCAAGACGGAGGCCTACGGCCCCCAGATCCGGGGCGGCGAGTCGTCCTGCGCGGTGCGCATCGCCGCGGACGCGATTTCGGCTCCGGGGGACGCGGTCGACGTCCTCGTGGTCTTCCGCTGGGCGGACTTCGACCGGTTCCGGGGCGAGATCAGCGTCGCGCCCGACGCCCTCGTCCTCTACGAGGCCTCGGAAGATCAGCCGTCCGCCGAGAGTCTGGGCCTCGTCGGCGGAGAGAACCTGAGCTGGGTTCCGGTCCCGCTGGCCGACCTCTCGAAAGCGTCCGCCGGAACGCCGGGCGCGATCAACGTCGTGACCCTGGGACTGCTCGGCGAGATTCTCGGGCTTCCGCCGGAGACCCTGAGGCGCGCGCTCGCGCGCCGGTTCGGCCGAAAGAAGGAGGCCGTGCTCGCCGCCAACGCCCGCGCGTTCGACGCCGGACGCGAGTTCGCGGCGTCCGCCGGCGAGGTCCTTTCCTCCCGCCGGCTCGACTACACGGCCTCGGCGCCGCGCCTGTTGATGTCCGGAAACGAGGCCGCGGCGATCGGCGCCCTCCACGCGGGCTGCCGCTTCTTCGCCGGCTACCCGATCACGCCTTCGTCCGAGATCCTCCACTTCCTCGCGGAGTGGATGCCGCGCGCCGGCGGCTCCCTCCTCCAGACGGAGGACGAGCTCGCGGCGATCGGCGCCGTCATCGGCGCGTCCTTCGCCGGCGTCAAGTCCATGACCGCCACCTCCGGCCCCGGCCTTTCGCTGATGACCGAGATGCTGGGTCTCGCCTCGATGGCCGAGGTGCCGGTCGTCATCATCGACGTGCAGCGGGGCGGGCCGTCGACCGGGAACCCGACCAAGAGCGAGCAGTCCGACCTGCTCCAGGCGCTCTTCGGGTCCCACGGCGACGCGCCCCGGGTCGTGCTGGCCTGCGCCGACGTCGAGGACTGCTTCCACGCGACCGTCGAGGCCTTCAACATCTCCGAGGAGTTCCAGGTCCCGGTCCTCGTCATGTCGGACCAGGCCGTGTCGCAGCGCAAGGAGACGATCTCGGCCGGCGCCCTGCAGCACCCGGTGCGCGAGCGCGTCCAGCCGACGCCGGAGGAGCTCGAAAACTACGAGCGCTACCGGGACACGCCGAACGGCGTCTCGCCGATGAGCATCCCCGGCACGAAGAAGGGGATGTACCAGACCAACGGCCTCGAGCACGACGCGGAGGGACGGCCCAACTCCCTCTTCCTCACGCACGAGACGATGAACGCCAAGCGCTACCGGAAGATGTGGCCGATCCGGGACCGCTACCATTCGTTCCGGCGGTTCGGCCCGGAGCGCGCCGACGTCGGAGTGCTGTGCTGGGGCTCGTCCAAGGGGCCGGTCCAGGAGGCCGTCGCCGCGGCGACCGCGCGTGGAGAAAGGGTCGCGGCGTTCGTTCCGCAGATGCTCTATCCCTTCCCCAAGCGGGATTTCGAGGAGTTCCTTTCGAGCGTCGGGGACCTTCTGATCGTCGAGCTCTCGTACACGGCGCAGTTCTACAAGTACCTGCGGACGTTCCTGGATCTGCCGCCCGGGCGCACCCACGTGCTCAAGCGGTCTGGCGGAAAGGATCTGACGGTGGCCGAGGTCGAGGCCGGAATCGAGAGGGCGCGGGCCCTGCCGGCGCGGGAAGCGGTGGCCGTATGAGCACGGTCGCCGAGCTCCCGACCTTCCAGCCGTCGGACTACAAATCGGACCTGAAGCCCGTCTGGTGCGCCGGCTGCGGCGACTTCGGCGCCCTGGCCTCGCTCCACCGCGCCATGGCGAAGCTCCAGCTCGAGCCGTGGAACACCGTGGTCATCTCGGGCATCGGCTGCTCGTCGCGCCTGCCGGGATACGTGGAGACCTTCGGGTTCAACGGGGTCCACGGCCGGGCGCTGACCCTCGCCAGCGGGGTCAAGCTCGCGCGGCCGGAGTTGAACGTCATCGCCGTCGGCGGCGACGGCGACGGCATCGCGATCGGCGGCAACCATTTCCTGCACGCCGCGCGGCGCAACCTCGACATCGCGTACTTCATGATGGACAACGAGATCTACGGGCTGACGAAGGGCCAGGCCGCGCCGACGACGCCGGCGGGAGACAAGACCAAGTCGACGTTCTGGGGAAACCCCGAGCCGTCCGTGGACCCCTGCGAGCTCGCGATCTCCTTCGGCGCGACGTGGGTCGGCCGCGGCTTCTCGGGCGATCCGAAGACGCTCGTGGACCTCATGACCCGCGCGATGGAACACCGCGGCTTCGCGTTCCTGAACGTGATGTCCCCGTGCGTGACGTGGCGGGGCGACGACCAGTTCAAGATCCTCAAGGCGAAACAGGCGTTCCTCCCGGCGGACCACGACGTGACCGACCGGGCCGCCGCCCTGCGCTACACGCGCGAGGAGGACGTCCTCACGACCGGCGTCCTCTACGAGGTGCGGCAGCCGTCGCTCGTCGAGCGCATGGACGAGGTCCGGAAGAAGGCCCGCGCGGTCGGCGAAGTCACGAGCACGGCCGAGATCCTCGCCGCGTTCGCCCCGGCATTCTGACAAGCGAGGTGAAGCCCGTGTTCCGGATCCTGGTCAAGAAGCCCCTGGGAGAAAACGTCAGCCTCTTCGAGGTCGAGGCGCCGCGCGTGGCCCGGCGCCACCGCGCGGGCCAGTTCGTCATGGTGCGGCCGCACTCGAGCTCCGAGCGGATCCCCCTGACGATCGCGGACGTGGACCGGTCGGCCGGGACGATCACCCTCGTCGTCCAGGCCGTCGGCAAGACGACGATCGAGATGACCGAGGAGTTCCAGGAGGGCGACGACTTCGCGAACGTCGCCGGCCCACTCGGCAACCCGACCCACATCGGCGTTCCCGGCAAGGACGAGGGCTTCCGCGGGACCGTGGCCTGCGTCGCGGGCGGGATCGGCGCCGCGCCGATGCTCCCGATCGCGCGGGCCTTCCGCGAGGCCGGCCACCGGGTCGTCACGGTCCTCGGCGCCCGCCGCCGGGACCTCCTCGTGTTCGAGGACCGGCTCGGCGAGGCCTCGGACGAGCTCCTCGTCTGCACCGACGACGGCTCGTCCGGCCGCAAGGGCTTCGTCACCGACGTACTGAAGGAGGCGATCGAATCGCGCCGGTCCCGCGGCGAGGACGTCGACCTCGCGATCGCGATCGGTCCGCCGCTGATGATGAAGTTCTGCGCGAAGACGACCGAGCCCTATGCCGTGCCGACCCTCGTCAGCCTGAACACGATCATGGTCGACGGCACCGGGATGTGCGGCGGCTGCCGCGTCACGGTCGACGGCACGGCGCGGTACGTCTGCGTCGACGGGCCCGAGTTCGACGGCCACCGCGTCGACTTCGACGGCATGATGCGCCGCCAGGCCATGTACAAGCCGGAAGAGGCCGCGAGCCTCGCGCGCTACCGGGAGAAGAACCACACGTGCCGGTTGGAGGCGCCCGCCGCCGCCTCGGAGGCCGAAGCCTGATGTCCGACGAGATCCGGATCCAGCCGACCCCCGAAGAGCTCGCGACGCGCATCGAGGGCCGCCACGCCCTGACCCCCAAACAGCGGGGCCAGCTTCCCAAGGTGTTCTGGGCCGAGCAGGATCCCGCCGAGCGGGTGCGCAACATCCGCGAGGTCCCGTTCGCCTACACGCCGGCGCAGGCCCGCGCCGAGGCCGTGCGCTGCCTCTCGTGCAAGAACGAGCCGTGCGTCTCGGGATGCCCCGTCGGCGTCGACGTGCCGGGCTTCCTGAAGCTCGTGGCCGAGGGCGACTTCCGGAGCGCGATCCGGCTCATCAAGGAAACCAACCTCCTGCCCGCGATCTGCGGGCGCGTCTGCCCGCAGGAGAGCCAGTGCCAGGAGAACTGCATGGTGGCCAAGGTCCACAAGGACCTCGGATTCGCGGTGTCGGTCGGCAAGATCGAGGCGTTCCTGGCCGACTGGGAGCGCGAGGAGGGCGGCGTCGAGCTGCCGCCGGTCGGCGCGGCGACCGGCCGGCGCGTCGCCGTGATCGGCGCGGGCCCGTCGGGCCTGACCTGCGCGGGAGACCTGCGGCGCCTCGGCCACGAGGCGGTCGTCTTCGAGGCCTTCCACAAGGCCGGCGGCGTCCTCGTCTACGGGATCCCGGAGTTCCGGCTTCCCAAGGACATCGTGCAGGCCGAAGTCGACAACCTGTCGAAGATGGGCGTCCGGTTCGAGTTCGACACCATCGTCGGCCAGACGTTCACGATCGACGACCTCTTCGACGAGGGCTTCGACGCCGTCTACGTGGCCACCGGCGCCGGGCTGCCCTACTTCGTCAACGTCCCGGGCGAGGACCTCAACGGCGTCTACTCGGCCAACGAGTACCTGACGCGCGCGAACCTGATGGGCGCGTACCGGTTCCCCGTGGAAGACACGCCGGTCCTCCGGCGCGACAACGTGGCGGTCCTCGGCGGCGGCAACGTCGCGATGGACGCCGCGCGGTCGGCCCTGCGCCTCGGGGCCAAGCACGTGTACCTCGTCTATCGGCGTTCCCGCGCGGAGATGCCGGCGCGCCTCGAAGAGGTGCACCACGCGGAGCAGGAGGGCGTCGAGTTCCGGATGCTGTGCGCGCCCGTCGAGATCGTCGGCGGCTCCGACGGATGGGTCCGCGCGCTCAAGGTGCAGAGGTGCGAGCTCGGAGAGCCGGACGACAAGGGCCGGCGCCGCCCCGTGCCGATCGAGGGGGCCTTCGAGGAGCTCCCGGTCGAGATCGTCATCGAGGCGATCGGCAACGGCCCCAACCCGCTCATCCCGAAGACCACGGCCGGCCTGACGACGACCCGGCATGGCACGCTGGTCGTCGACGAGAAGACGATGATGACGACCCGCCGCGGCGTCTTCGCCGGTGGCGACATCGTGGCTGGCGCCTCGACGGTCATCCTGGCCATGGGCCACGGGCGCAAGGCCGCCGCCGCGATCGACGAGTACCTCCGCTCCGAGGCTTCCGGAGCCTCGGTCGCCCCTTCGGAGGGCCTTTTCGCCGGCTGATTCCCGCCTCCCTAATGCATCTGCGTCTATCGCGAAATCGGCCTCCGGGCTACAAAAAGGCTGGCGTCGGCAATCGGAGGCCGGCCGAAGCCAGGAGGTTGGGACCATGAAAAGCTTTCGCTGGATCTCATTGATACTGTTGATGTTTGCGGTGGCCGGGTTCGCGCTCGCGCAGAATGCGGATCAGAACACGGCCGCCCCGACAAAGAACGACTACAAGCTCCGGGTCGTGCAGCCCATGGAAGGGGCGACCATCACGGGGCACAACGTCCAGGTCGTCGTTGATACCGAGATTCCCGCGGAGAGGGACGTCCGCCACGACATCCACTCGATGCCGCATCCTTTCGTGGACGTCTTCCTCGATGATCTCTTCCACGGAACGATGAAGGGCGACGAGAACGTCGTCAATGTCGCGAACGTCGCTCCCGGACCGCACACGATCGTGCTCCTCGCCAAGAACGTCAGCGGCGAGGTCATCGACCGCGAAGTGATCCACATCGTCACGGTGTTGCCGCCGAAGGCGGTCGTCGAGCAGCCGGTCGCTCCGGCGCCGGCGTACGTTCCCCCGCCCCCGGCCCCGGCGCCCGCGATCGAGCCGCCCGCCCCGATGCCCGAGCAGAAGCTGCCGCCCACCGGCACGTCCGATCCCCTTCTGGCGGTCGCCGGCCTCGTTCTCCTGGCTGGAGGCTTCGCCGTTCGGCGACTCGTTTGAAGGGCTTCGAAGAGGCGCGGCCGGTCTTTCGACGGCCGCGCCTCCTTCTCGTCGGCAACATCCTGATCGCGGTCGGCGCGGTGCTGCTCCTCCGGCTCGCGTCCCACGTCGCGACCGGCATGAGAGGCCAGTCCTCCACGATCCCGGCGGGACCGGCCCTGGTTTCATTGCCTCCTCGCCCCGCCGTCCGCCCCACGGAGGGGCAGCCCCTGGGACGCCTCGAGGTCCCGAGGCTCGGGATCGACCTGGTCGTCTTCGAGGGGACCTCCGAGTCGACGCTCCGCAAGGGGCCCGGGCACCTCTCCTCGACCCCCTGGCCCGACTCCGACGCGACGGGCAACTGCGTGATTGCGGGCCACCGCGACTCGTTTTTCCGCCGCCTGGCGAAGGCCCGCAAGGACGACGTCGTCCGGTGGCACGGGCCGTCGGGGACGTCGACCTACCGCCTGGAGAAGCGCCGGATCGTTCGTCCGGAAGACCTCTCGGTGATCGCGCCGGCTTCCGACCCCCGGCTCACGTTGATCACCTGCTTCCCGTTCGACTGGACCGGATCCGCCCCCTACCGTCTGGCCTGGAGCGCCGTGCCCGTCGTGTCGGAGCCGCCGACGGGGCACGGGCCCGCGCCGGCGCGCTGACGTCCCGGCCCGACCGGCCGCTCAGACCTTCTTGACGTAGATCTCGCCGGCGATCGCGGGGTCGATGGCGAGGACCGTCTCGCCGAGCGCGAGGACGAACGCGGGCACCTTCTGGCGCACGCGCACGTGCGCGCCGGGAACGACCCCGAGGTTCGTCAGCGGAGCGAGACGCTCGCGATCGCGCGGCACGATGTAGACGATCCGCCCCTCGCCGCCGGCCGGCAGCCGGTCGAGCGGCTGCACGAGGGGCTCGATGGTCCGGGAGAGCTCGCGGCAGCAGGGCCCCTGGGGAATCGGCTTGCCGTGCGGGCAGGACCGCGGATGCCCGAGGAAGGCGCAGATGGCGTCGGCGAGGCCGGCGCCGAGAACGTGCTCCATGACGCAGGCCGTCCGGTCGACCGCGGACTCGTCGCGCACCTCGAGGACCGTCGTGAAGAGGACCTCGGCGAGCCGGTGCCGGCGCACCTGGCGGCTGGCGAGGCTGCGGCCTTCCGACGTCAGCGCGAACCGCCCCGCCTCGACGCGCACGAGGCCCCGGCGCGAGAGCTCCGCCAGCGCCGCGTCGAGGACCGCGACCTCGCTCGACGCGCGCAGGTCCTCGATCCGGTCGAGGCCGCGCTCGCCGAGCGTCCAGAGCTCCTCGGCGACTTCCTCGATGTCCTGGTCGGCGAGATCGGGGTGCAGGATCATGGATGCCTCCGTGAGCGCCGGAACACCCGGCGCAGGAAGTCGACGAGCCGCGACGACCGCGGAAACTGGAACCCGCAGTTGGGGCACCGGACGAGCTGGCAGCCCGTCTGCATGGGGCAGGTCCCGCACACCAGCCCGCCGTGCGTGAACCGGTTCCCGCAGAGGCCGCAGACGAACGTGCTCGCCTCCGTCGTCGGCGCCGGGTGCGCGGGCAGCGGCGTGAAGGGCGTTTCTTCGGGCTTCACTGGAGAGGCAGCGCGAGGGCGCGCAGCACCAGGTTGAGCGCGGCGCCGACGGCGACCGCGAAGGGAAAGACGAAGGCGGCGATCGCGCCCGCCGTCTTCCAGCCGCGCTCCTTGACGATCATGAAGAAGTTGGCGATGCACGGAAGAAAGAGCGTGATCGTCACCATGGCGACGAGCGACTGGATCGGGTCGATCCGGCCGTGGCGGGCCATGTCGAAGAGGCCGGCCGCGCCGAAGTCGCGCCGCAGGAACCCGATGACGAACGCGGGCGCCGTCTCCTCCGGCAGGCCGAGCACGCCGGTCACGATCGGGCGGGCGGCCCGCTCGATCCAGCCGATCAGGCGGAGCCGGTCGGCCACGAAGAGGACGGCGGTCCCGAGGACGAACAGCGGAACGGCCTCGCGCAGGTACCACTCGATGCGCGCGAGCGTCTTGACGAGGAGGTTTCCGGGCCGTGGCACGCGCAGGGGCGGCAGCTCCAGGACGAAGTCGCTGCTTCGTCCCGGCAGCACGTGCGCCGCGAGCTTGCCTACGAGGAAGAGGACCGACAGCACCACGAAGGCCCAGATCGCCAGGGCGAGCGCCGAAAGCCCTCCGAGCATGGCGAGAATCACGGTCAGCTGGGCCGAGCACGGGACGCCGAGCGCGAGGAGGAGGATCACGATGAGCCGCTCCTTGGGAGTCTCGAGGATCCGGGTCGTCAGCGTCGCCATCGTGTCGCAGCCGAGGCCGAGGACCATCGGCAGCACGGCCTTCCCGTTCAGGCCCATCGACTTGAAGATGCGGTTGACCATCACGGCCAGGCGCGGCAGGTAGCCCGAGTCCTCCAGGATCCCGAACGCGATGAAGAACGTGCCGACGATCGGCAGCACGAGGGCGAGCGAGTACGCGAGCGCCATCGTCACGAGGCCGTAGGGCCCGACGAAGAAGTCCCGCACGAGGGGCCACGGAAGGATCGCGTCGGCGACCCGGGTCGCGGCGGGGCTGACGATCCTTCCGAAGAACCCGTTCTCCAGAACGTCGACCAGCGTTTTCGCGCCGAAGACCCCGACGAAGAGATAGGAGAGGTAGAGCGCCGCCAGCAGCACCGGCACCCCGAGGACGGGATGGGTCGTCGCCACGTCGAGCCAGCGCTGCAGCGGCCGGATCGAGGAATCGGCCGGCGCGCGCCGCGTCCGGACCTCCCGCACGAGCTCCGCGGCCGCGCGCCGCCGGGCGTCCTGCACGACGGCGCCGAGATCGTCGCGGTAGAAGCGGCGCAGCCGCTGGGTCACGTCCTCGACGCGCGCGAGCGCGTCGTCGGCCAGATGCGCGCGCAGCCAGGGCGTGAGCGTCTGGTCCCCCGCCAGCGCGGCCAGCGCCAGCGCCCGGGCGGAGAACGGCGCCGCCGGCATCAGGGGCTCGATCGCCTCCAGGGCCCGTTCGACCGGATCGGGATACGCGATGCGGAAGGCCGTGGGCCGGGCGTCCTCGATCGCCGCCGCGAGCCGCGCGATTCCTTCGCGGCGCACGGCGACCGTCTCGACCACCGCGGCCGAAAGGCGGGCCGCGAGCCGCTCGGCGTCGATCGAGAAGCCGCGGCTGCGCGCCTCGTCCATCATGTTGAGGCAGACGACGAGCGGCAGGCCGGTCTCGGCGACCTCGAGCGCGAGGGCGAGGCCCCGCTCCAGGTTCTTCGCGTCCCCGACCACGACGACGGCCGCCGGCCGGGCCGCCAGGAGGATGTCGCGGGTGACGCGTTCGTCCTCGGAGAACGGGAGCAGCGACGCCGTCCCTGGCGTGTCGCGCACGACCCCGCGCCGCCGGCCGACCGTCATCGATCCCTCGGAGACCTCGACGGTCGTGCCCGGATAGTTGGAAACCGTCACGTACTTGCCGGTCAGCGCCCCGAAGAGAGCGCTCTTGCCGACGTTCGGATTGCCGACGAGCACGACGCCCTCGGAGCGGTCCGCGGAGCTCACGTCCACATCGTCAGCTTCGCACGGAGACGACTCCTGATGCATCCGCATCAGGGCCCGCGCTCACGCGCCGGCCGGCTCGGACGCTCGGCCCCGGCGCAGGAGCAGCGCCAGCGCGACGAGGAGCGAGGCCGCGCTGACCGCCGCGCCGACGCGAAACGAGTCGGGGAGGTAGCGCAAGACGAGGCGGTGGCGCCCCGGGGGGACGCGAAAGCCGAGGAAGGCGTGGTTGTACGAGACCGGGCCGGCCGGCCGGCCGTCGAGCTCCGCCTTCCAGCCGGGCCAGGCGGTGATCGACGTGCCGACGAGGGTCGGCTCTTTCGCGTCGACGTCGAGGGCCATGCCGCCGGCGCCGTACTCCGCGACCGTGACGACGGCGTCGCCGTTCGACGTCCAGCCCGGGGGGCCGGCCTCGCCGACGACGCCCCGGTCCGAGAAATCCTCGATCGTCTTCAGCAGCGCGACGCGGCGCGCGGGGTCCGGCTCGGAACCCAGGCGTCGCGGCGCAAACGCGCGCGCCAGCACGCGCGGGTTCTCGAGGAGACGCACCCCGTTTCCCTCGGCGAGGAGCTTCCAGCCCGGCGGGACCGGTACGCCGGCCGGCGACAGGACCCACCGGACGTTCAGAAAGCTCAGGAAGGGCAGCGTCGGGTCGTCCACGCGGTTGTACCAGACCGGCTGATGGACCGACCACAGCGGAAACGTCTCCCAGAGCGGACGGAAAGTCATCGCCTCGTATCCGCGCACGTCTTCCAGGCCGTAAAGGGCGGCGATGTTGGGAACGAAGCTGTAGTGAAGCGACGCGAAGCGGTACGGCTCTCCGAGCGGGATCGGCGAGAGCTCCGGAAGCGGCGGGTAGAAGGCCTCCGAGCGGATCGTCGGATAGAGCCGGCCGGCTTCGAGCTTGCGCTCCGCGAGCAGCATCAGGAAGAGCATCGCGAGCACGGTTCCTTCCTGGCGCCGCCGGGACAGGGCGACGAGGGCCGCGGCGAGGATCACCGGGACGATCTGGACCAGGAGCCGCTCGCGCGCCCGTTCCGGCGGGACCCCGAGCGCGGTCATGACCGGCCCGTGGCGGAGCGCGATCGCGACGAGGACGCCGACCGTCGCGGCCGAGCCCGCCAGAAAAACGGAGATGCCTTCCCCTTCGAGCAACCGCTCGGCGCCGAGGGCCGCGAGAACGCACAGCGAGAACGCGGCCACGAAAATCAGCCGATCGTTGAGCGCGATGTCGAAGAGGGGTAGGCGGGCGACCAGGTCGGCGGCCACGGTCCGAACCGCCACCGCGAGCCCGACGAGCCCGAGGCCCGCGAAGAACCAGCCATCGCGATTCCGGGAGAAGAGCCCGGCGAGAGCGAGCGGAAAGAGCAGCGCCCCGGCGTAGGCGGTCGGGCCGAACGCCGCCTCTTGCGGGTGCGGGTGGATCCCGCGATCGACGGCGAGCGGCGACAGCTCGAGCGCGAGGCGCGCGGCTACGGCGCTTTCGGGCTGCGAACGCGGCTGGCGGGCGTACCAGCCCGTCCGGACGGTCTGCTCCAGCGTATGGGGCAGCGCCTCCGCCAGCGGAAGCAGAAGGACGGCCGACAGGCCGAGCGCGAGCACGCCCGCGAGCAGGGAAAGTGCCGTGGCGCGCCCCCGCGATTCCCTTCGCGCGCGGACGAGCTCGAAGAGGAAGTAGAGTCCCGCGGCCGCCACCGCGTGGAGCAGGGTCTCGGGATGGCCCGACGTCACGATCAGAAGGAGCGCGACGACGACGATCGCCGTCCCCCGCCGGCCGGGCTTGCGCGCGAGTCCGCGCAGGCCCAGAAGCAGCAGGGGAAACGGCGCCGCCGCCGGCGCCAGCGGGTAACCCAGGAAGAAGATCAGGTAGTTCGAGAAGGCCCAGCCCGCGCCCCCGATGAGCGCCGGCGCGTCGCGGCAGCCGAGGTCGCGCAAGAACAGGTAGCCGCACAGGAGAGCGAGGAGGATCCGGAGCGACATCTCGAACGTCCACGCCTGCGCGAGGGGAAGGAAGAAGCCCATCCAGGTCCCGATGTGCAGGACCGCCGGCTGCTGCACGGCAAGGAGCGGCTCGCCCGCGAGAACGTGGGGATTCCAGAGCGGAAGCTCGCGGCGGGCCACGGCGGCCCGGACGGCCTTGCGCCACGGGATTTCCTGGTACACGACGTCGCTGAGGTGAGGCGACCGGTCCGGGGCGATCCCCATCGTGCCGCGGAGGATCTGGAACGGTTCGGCGTCGTAGACGATGTCGAGGGGGGCGTAGATCCCGCCGGTCAGCGTCGCCCGCCCGGTGAACAGAAGGGGCGTCAGGGCGATGACCAGAGCGACGCCCCATCGGACCGGACGGACGAAGCGGTGGGCAAGCCAGAGCAGTGCGGCCGCCGTCACGGCGTAGATCGCGACGGAAAGCGCGATGACGGGAAGCACTCCGACTACTCTACGGGAGTCGGGCCCCGGTTGTCGCGGGACGCCGAGCGGGCCGCTTCCGTGCACCCCCCAAGAAAAAACCGCCGCCCGGGTGGGCGGCGGTTCCTCGAATTACGCGATTTCGCCTACTGGCAGGCCAGCGAGATCAGGAAGATGTCGCTCGAGCCCGTGGAGCCGGCCGTGTAGTTGAAGCGCAGGCCGAAGAGATCGGTCGCGTTCAGGGAAACCGAGCCCGTGCCCGTGCACGTGGGCAGGGCGCTGGTCACGCTGCAGGTGAGCGCGGTGTCCGCCATCGTCGCGAGCGACGAGCCCTTGCGCAGCGTGAACGTGCCGGTCACGCCGGCGTCGAAGGTGCTGCTGACCCGCACGACGAGCGTGCTCATCGTGCACGCCGTGGGAATGACGCCGAGGACGTCGAACGTCTCGACCGCGCCGTCGTCGACGTGCACCGGGCTGAAGAAGCGGGTCCCCGCGCCGTTGTTGAGGTCGAAGTCGTGACGGGTCGCGTAGACGGCGGCGCCGGAGCCCGCCGGGCCCGGATCACCCTGCGGTCCCTGCGGACCGATGGGGCCTTGCGGACCGATCGGACCCTGCGCGCCCGTCGCGCCCGTCGTACCCTGCGGGCCGTCGGGTCCGATCGGACCCTGCGGCCCTTCGGCGCCCGCGGCGCCGTCGGCGCCCTTCTGCGCGATCAGGGCCCACTCCGCCGGACTCGAGTCGGGCGAGTTACCCGTGTTCGAGTCGACCAGCGACACGTAGCTCGAGCCGCCGAACGAAACCGTCTGAAGCGTCTGGTACGTCGTTCCGCCGTCCCACGCGCCCTGGAAGCTCATCGACGCGCCCTGCGGACCAACCGCGCCCTGCGGACCATCCGCGCCCGTCGGACCCTGCGGGCCAATCGGACCGATCGGCCCTGCGCTCCCGTCGCGCCCGTGGCACCCGTCGCACCCGTGGCACCCTGCGGACCGTCGGGACCGATCGGACCCTGCGGTCCCTCGGCGCCCGCGGCGCCGTCGGCGCCCTTCTGCGCCAGCAGCGCCCACTCCGCCGGACTCGAGTCGGGCGAGTTGCCCGTGTTCGAGTCAACGAGCGACACGTAGCTCGAGCCGCCGAACGAAACCGTCTGAAGCGTCTGGTACGTCGTTCCGCCGTCCCACGCGCCCTGGTAGCTCATCGACGCGCCCTGCGGACCGATCGCGCCTTGCGGGCCATCCGCGCCCGTCGGACCCTGCGGACCAACCGGACCGATCGGACCCTGAGCTCCCGTCGCGCCCGTCGCGCCCGTGGCTCCCGTCGGTCCCTGCGGTCCCTGCGATCCGGCCGGACCCGACGGACCATCCGGACCCGCCGGCCCCTGCGGTCCCGGAGGTCCGGGAATCGGCGACGCCTCCACCGTCAGCGTGTTGCCCGACGGCGTGATGGTCACGTTGGTCCCGGCCGCGAGCGTCACGTCGCCGTCGAGCCCGTTGATCGAGGTCACGAGCGTGCCGCCGTAGTAGCCGTTGATGTCGATGATGAGGTCGGCCTGGGCGCCCGCGACGAAAGCGGTCACCTCGCCCGAGGCCCCGAGCGCGACCACCGCGTTGTTCGCGACGATCTGCCCCGCGACGTAGTTGAGGGTCGAGTTCCCTGGCCACGTCTCGCCCCCGGGATACGTCGCGAGATATCCGAGCCCGAGCGTCCGCACGACGGTGAAGTTGAACGAAACCGCCGTCGCGGTGACCGGCACGCCGCACTGGCCGGCGACGACGAAGTCGCGGGTCACGCCCGGCGACATCGAGGGCGGGCCGTACGGCGGCGGGAACCCGTTCTCGACGCGCGTGTCCGCGAGCCGGCACGGGCTCAGGGCGATGAACGGCAGCGGCGAGCTGTCGACCGTGCCGACCGCCTGCGCCTTCGCGGCGACGCCGCCGTGAGCCGCGGCCGCCTCACCCGGATGCCAGTACGCCGGGGCCGACCAGTTCTTCAGAGTCTCATCGTTCGCCTGCGCGAGCATCGCGCCCGGCACGGCCATGGCGAAAATCAGGGCTCCCGCTTCGAGGGCCCGTCGAAAACTTCCGTTCATCGAAACTCCTTCTGACCGTTCCTGTTTTCGTTCCCCGCCCCGGCGCGGCCAGCGTCCGTGAGCGAGCACACATCGGCCCAACCCGAGTCCGAGTCCTGGGACGGCGTGTGGAGTTGCAACGGCCAGACCAGGCCCGCGATCGCGCTGTTTTCGAGGAAATTCGAGGTTCTTCGGCGTCGCCGGTCAAAAAGGAGTCGGGGAATGGGCGCGGAGCGCCACTTTTTGGAGGTCGACGAACCGCACGAAGGCCGAGCGGAACAGGGCCCGCGGAACCCTCGCGGGCCCCGCGGGCGCCGGACGAGAACTACAGGATCGCGAAGATCACCCGCGCGAACTGGATGCTCGGATCGTTGGTGTCGTTGTCGACGGTCGCCCCGTAGACGATCGCGCTTCCGCTCGAAACGCTGACCTCGATCGAGGAGTTGGCGCCGAGCGGCGCGCCGAGGAGCGTCGTGGCCGACTGCTGCTCGTAGAACGTGGGGTCGTACTCCCGGGTGACGTTGCTGATGACGGCGCCGTTCGCGTCGCGGACCCGGAACGTCACGAAGGCTCCCGAAAGCAGCGTTCGGACGCCGATGTTGAACCGCAGGGACGTGTTGTTCGGCGGGGCGACGAGCAGGGACGTGGAGCCCGCGAAGAGGACGCGGCTGTCCTGGGAACCGCTCGGGTCGATCGCTTCCTCCGTGAATCCCGACGTGCCGGATCCCCCGCCGTCGTTGTAAACGCGGGCCACGATCACCGGGAGGTTGGAGTCGGAGGGCACCACGACGTCGAGCGTCCCGAGCCCGCCCTGCCCCATCGTCTGGACGAGATCGTCGTAGGACACGGTCGCGCCCGGCGCGACGGTGAAGCCGAGGCTCGGATCCGCCGAGGAGCCGGCCACGCCCGCGGGGTGATAGACGAACCGTCCGGTCACCGTTTCCGTCCAGGGGTTCGAGAGCTGCACGCCGGTGCGGAAGAACGAGCCGAAATTGCCGGGCGTCGAGCCGGCCGCCGGGATCACCCGCGCAATCGACTCGGTGGCGGTTCCGGTCGCCCGGACGCCGAGGATCCCGCCGCCGTGGACGTCGGCGCCCGAGAGCGAGACCGTCGTGATCACGTCGCCGGCGTAACCCGCATATCCGGCGGAGACGATCCCGGTCAGCGTCTCGGCATTGCCGCAGTTGGCGACCCGCGCGATGCCGAGGAGATCCCCCTGCTGGACAGGAATCGGCGGCGTGAGGCTCACCGTCATGGGGCTCGCGCTGACGTCGAAGGGCCCGCGCTCGGCCACGAAGGCGAGATCGTCGCCGTGGCGGCGGAACACCTTGATCTTCACGGCGGACGAGCAGGCCGTGTTCGACCAGTCGAACGTGGCCGAGTCGATCGAGCCGGTCGCCGTCGCGGGCCGCACGAGATCGATGTCCGTGCGAACGTCCGCGATCGCGGAGTCGTCGGCGTTCGGACTGACCACGGTATTGCCCATTTCGAGCACCTGGCCGACGGCCGGGACCGAAAGAGCCGACACGATCGCCATGGCGGGGATGAAACTCCGGTGCAGACGCATAGGAACCTCCCGAATGTTGCGCCCTCAGGCGGGCGTGTCCATTCTGGCAGCAAAACGCGCGCCCGCGCGGGGACAGCCCGAGTTTCAGGAAGCGGCGGTCAGCGCAGTCCCCCCGGCCACCAGTTCCAGCGGCCGGCCAGACGCAGGAGCGCGGGACCGATGACCATGCGGACCGCGACCGCGTCGACCAGGACGGCGACCGACAGCGCGAAGCCGAGCATCTTGATCGGGAGGAAGTCGCCGAGGGTGAAGCCGGCGAAGACCACGATCATGATCGCGGCGGCGTTGGTGATGACGGTGGCGCTGCGGGCGAGGCCCTCGGCGATGGCGGGCGACTCGGCGAAGCCCGACCGCCGCGCCTCGGCGATGCGGGCGACCAGGATGACCTCGTAGTCCATCGACAGGCCGAAGACGATGCAGAAGACGATGACCGGGATGATCGGGAAGACGCTCCCGGTCGGCTCGGACAGGCCGAAGATCCCGGCTCCGTAGCCGTCCTGGAAGACCAGGACGAGGGCGCCGAACGCCGCGCCGACCGACAGGAGGTTCAGCAGCACGGCCTTGACGGCGATCATCAGGGACCGGAAGCCGGCGAAGAGCGCCACGAACGTGCAGCCGATCACCAGCCCGACGACCATCCGGAAATGCTCCGCGACCGTGTCCTCGTAGTCGGCGTCGAAGGCCGGCTGTCCTCCGACGCGCATCACGGCGCCGCGGAGCCCCGTCACCCGCTCGGCGTTCCACGTCCGGATCTCGCGCGCGAACGAAACCTGGTCGGCCGGCGTCAGTTTCGTCGAGGGGATCACCTCGAGGAGGGCCGCGGTGCCGTCCTGGGCGGCGAGCGAGCGCCGGATCCCGGGCGAGAGCGCCGCGAGGTACGACGGGTCGCGCCCCTTCAGGACCCCGGGCAGGCTCTCGACGCGCTCCGCTCCGCTCTGGGCGGTCAGCTTCTCGTGGAGCCGCGTGGCCGCCGCCCAGCCGGCGTCGCTCTCGAGCGTCACGCCCGCCGGGAAATCGAGGATGACGCGGATCGAGTGGACGATGTTCGCCCGGCCCATGGCCCCCAGCCGGTGATACGCCTCGACGGCCTCGGTCCCGCGGGGAAGCCAGTCGCCGCGCGGCATGGTCGTGTCGATGCGCCGCCCCTGCAGGGCGAGCACGAGGAGGGGCGCCGTCGTCACGCAGAGCGCGAGCACGGGGCGCGACGTCACGCGCCGTCCCCACCGGCGCCATCCCGCGGACCCGGCCGCCGCGGCGCCCGGCCGCTCCGGACGGACGCGCAGCCGGTCGATGTGCGGACCGAGCAGCGACAGGACCGCCGGCAGGAGCGTCACCGACAGGGCCCAGGCGAAGAGCGTCACGAGGAGGCCGGCGACGCCGATCGAGCGCTGCTCCGAGAGCGGGATCATCATCAGCGCGCCGAAGCTGATCGAGACGGGGAAGGCCGAGAGGAAGATCGTCCAGCCGGCCTTGCGGGCGGCCTCCTCGGCCGCGGCGGCCGTCGCCATCCCCGTTCCCAGCGCCTCCCGGAAACGGCTGACCATCAGGAGCGCGTAGTCGATCCCGAGGCCCAGGCCGATCATCGACGCCAGCGTCTGGATCAGGATCGAGATCGTGAAGAAGTGCGCGAGCCACGAGGCGACGCCGAGGGAGAGCGCGATCGAGAGGATGCCGATCGAGAGCGGCAGGATCGAGGCGACGACCGTCCCGAACGCGAACAGGAGGAGAAGGAGGGTCAGCGGCAATACCCGCGCCTCGGCGCGCCGCGCGTCCGCCGCGCTCGCACGGCGCAGGTCGACGTTCAGCGGGGCTTCGCCGGTCCAGCCCAGCCATGCCCCGGGGTAGGTGCGCCGCAGCTCGGTCTCGAGCTGCGCGGTCCTCTCGCGCAGGCGCGGCAGCAGCGATTCGACGGGCGCGTCCCCGGACTCGAGACCGACGACCACGAGCACGCCGCCCTTCTGGCCGACGAAAACCGGGTTGTTGGTGTCGAGCGCGGACAGCGTCCCCGCGACGCCCGGGAGGTTGCGGATGGCGCCGACGATCTGCTCGAGCACGCGCCGTCCCCCCGGCGCGTGGGGCCCCGGAAGACCCTCGGCCACGAGGAGCACCCGGTCCGTGAAGGGCGAGCGGAACCGGACCTCGAGCTCGTCGCGGACCGCCTGGGCCTGGCGCGACGGCATGCGCGCCGCGACCTCGAGGCGGTCCTCGATGTGGCGGGCCGCCGGCAGGAGGACGACCGCGACGACGACCCAGGCGCCGACGATCGGCCACCGGTAGCGCACGATGGCGGCGGGAATGCGATGGAGTGCGGCCCGCCAGGCGGAGGTGGTCGCGGGTCCGGTCGTCACGCGAAGATCGAAGCCGTCCAGGGGGCCCGGAGCGCCCGGTTCCGTTGGTGCGGCAGGGACATTGCGGCGATCATGACACGGACTGCCCTCCCCCGAGACCTCGGGGCGCGGCCCGCTGATAGATTGCCGTCCATGGCCGCGCGCCGAGCGACGGCGCTCGCCGTCGCGCTTTTCGTGTTCGGATTCGGCGAAGAGCTCTGGTTTCGCTACCTCCCGGCGTACCTGCGCGTCCTGGGCGTCTCGGCCGTCGGGCTGGGACTCTTCGGAACGTTCAAGGACCTCCTCGACGCGGCCTACGCCTTCCCGGGCGGGGCGATCTCCGACCGGCTCGGCACTCGCCGCGCCCTTCTGCTCTTCGGAGGTCTCACGACGGCCGGTTTCGTCGTCCTCTGGGTCTTCCCGTCGCCGGCCGGGGTCTTCGCCGGGCTCGCGCTGGTCATGGCGTGGGCCTCGCTCGGACTTCCGGCAACCTTCTCCCTCGTGGGCGAAGAGCTCGAGGGTCGCGGCCGGGTCGTCGGGTTCACCGTGCAGTCCGTCCTGAAGCGCGTGCCGATCGTCCTCGCTCCGCCGATCGGGGGCCTGCTGCTCGAGCGCATGGGGATCGTCTCCGGGATGCGCGTCGGGATCGCCGTCTCGATCGTGCTCTCCCTGGCGATGCTCGCGTTTCTCGCGCGCGCCCTGCGGCCGTCCCCGCGCGCGGCGGTCCAACCGGCCGCGGGCTCCGCGCGCGGCGCCGCGATTCCGCGGCCGCTCCGCCAGCTCCTCGTCGCCGACTGCCTGATCCGTCTCTGCGAGGGGCTCCCGGAGGTCTTCCTCGTCGTCTGGGCGCTCGAGATCGTCCACGTCTCGCCGGCGCAGTTCGGCCTCCTGACCTCGATCCTGATGGCGACCGCGATCGCGTCCTACGTTCCGGCGGCGGCGCTCGCGGGACGGGCCGAGAAGAAACCGTTCGTCGTCCTGACCTACGTCTTCTTCACGCTCTTTCCGCTCGCGGTGCTCGCCTCGCGGTCGTTCGCCACGCTCGCCGCCGCGTTTGCGCTCGGGGGGCTGCGCGAGATCGGCGAGCCGGCGCGCAAGGCGCTCATCGTGGACCTCGCCGACCCGTCCGCCCGGGGGCGCACGGTCGGGACGTACTACGCGATCCGGGGATTTGCCGTGGCGGGCGCGGCCGCGGCCGGCGGGGCGCTGTGGACCGTCCGGCCGACCCTGACCTTCGTCGCGGCCGGCGCCCTCGGCGTGGCCGGAACTCTCTGGGCGATCCTTTTCCTGCCGGCCGGCGCGCCGGCCTCGGAGGAAGCCGTATGCGATGGGTGACCCGCCGGAGGATCCACGTCAACCGCACCGCGACCGGCTGGCTGATCCGGAGATTTCTGGATCCGGCCGCCGACATCGTCTTCGTCGAGCCGGAAGAGGTCGCGGCAGTCCAGGAGCGCGACGGAGCGATCGGTTTCGACGCGCCGGGCGCGCGCTACCCGCACCGGGACGAGCGCGGACGCTGCTCGTTCGAGCGGCTCGTCGACGAGAGGCTGCCGACGGATCCCGCGCTCGCGCGCCTCGCGCGGATCGTCCACGGCGCCGACTTCCCGCAGGAGATTTCGGCCACGCCGGAGTCGGCCGGCCTCTGGGCCATCAGCCAGGGCTTCACCGACGTCGGCGCCGACGACCCGGACATCCTCGAGCGGGCCGCATTCCTCTACGACTCGCTCTACGCGCACCTGCGCCGGGGCTAGGGAGGGACGTCGTCGGCCGACAGCGTCAGCGTCGGATTCCGAACGGGATCGTTGTAAGCGTCGAGAGCGGCGAAGACGATCCCGTTGTGAAAGAAGGTCCGCTCGTCCTTCGGCAGCTCGAGCGCGAGCAACCCCGGACCGAGCGCCCGAAGCGGCCGGCGAGGGATTTCAGTTCGGATGGAGCGAGCCGACCACCGGAGGCAGACCCCCGGCAGCAGGCAACGCCGGCCGCAGGCCGGCGGTAACCTGAGGGTCGCTCAGCCGGTCTGGCTCATAATCAAACGCCGTCTGCCCGTAGCTCAGCCCGGATAGAGCAACGGCCTTCTAAGCCGTAGGTCGGCGGTTCGAATCTCGCCCGGGCAGGCCACTCCCCCGACCCGCCCGCCCGCACCCATCCGTACTGCGTGTTGCTCGGCGCCGCGAGGCCCGACTCCGCGTAGAGCTTCTTGAGCCGGTCGATCGAGTCCGCCGGCATCGGCTCGATCCGCGTCGCCGGGTCGATGCCGTAGACGCGCGCCGCGTTGAGACCCAGGATCTTGCGCTTCACTTCGGGCGTCAGGGGCGCGTAGCCGAAGCGCTTCGCCAGCGTCTCCGGCATCTCGAGGCGCTTGAACGCCTCGATCTGCCACTGCGGGGAACCCCACCAGATCGAGTCCGTGCCCCAGAGAACGTGGTCGGCGCCGAAGGCCGCGATCATCATGCCGAGCATGTGCGCGGTCAAGAGCGGCATCGTGATCGCGGTCATGCCGAACGTCGCGCCGAGCTCCATGTAGACGTTCGAGACCCGCGGGTGCTTCTTCTTCCACTCGCAGAGCTCCGTCACCCACGGCACCGCGGACGACGTCGTGAAGCCGGACTCGACCGCCTTGACCAGCGTCTCGTCGATCCCGCGGAACCCGGCGTGGTAAACGAGGAAGTTCAGCTCGGGAAAATCGAGCGCCGCCTGCATGATGTCCTTCGGGTGGCAGTGCTCGGCCGAGAATCCGGGAGCGGGCAGCCCCTTGTGCGCGCAGATGTTGCGGATCCCGAGCGTCTTCGAGAGCTCGAGGGCCTTGTAGCCGACCTTCGGATCGTCCATCCACCAGCCTTCGCCCTTCGGTCCGAGGGGCTGTCCCGGGTATCCCTTCCAGGCTTCGACCTTCAGCTTCTCGGCCTGCGCCCGCATGGCGTCGAGGCCCATCGTCCCGAGCTCCGGCGACATCGTCCCGTGCGCGACGACGCGGCGGGAGCCGGTGAGCATGTTGACGGCCTCGCGCGTCCGGACGATCTCCTCGGGACGGATGATGTAGGTCTCGCGCGTCATCTGCGGCAGTCCGCTGACGACGGCGACCGCGGTCTCGCTGTCGAGGAAGACCTCCTTGATGAAATTGAGCCGGTACAGCTCCTCGATCGAGGCCTCGTGCCCGGCGAGCTTCGGGTTGAGCTTCCCGCCGTATTCGCGGACCGCGACGAGGTAGTCGAGGAATTCCTGGTCGGGCGTCGGCGCGTTGCGGCGCGGATCGACGTGGTGCGTCTGGACGTCGAAGACGAAGTACCGCGTCGTGTCGCCGGCGAGGGGCTCGGTCAGCTCCGCCGCGTCGACCCGGAAGAACGGGCCGAAGACCGCGTTCATCGCGGCAAACGCCGCGGCCATGCCGCAGGAGGTCCGGAGAAACTCGCGCCGCCCCATGCCGAGGCGGCCGCCGTGGGTCTCGGCCATCGCGAGGAGAATGCGCTCGACGCGCTTCTGCTCCGGCGTCTGGGCGGGCGGGTCGTATTCCTCGTTGGAGACGATGCGCGTCGGGACCGGCAGGTGGCGGCCGAGGGCGTCGTCCTCGTCGCACTTGCGGATCCATCCCGGGACCTTGCGAGTCGCCATCGATCGCCTCGACGGGTCCTACGGAGAAACGCCCGGAAAGTTGGGGGTCAGTCGTCAAATTTCGGACCAAGAAAAAACCGAAAAATGAAGACCTGACCCCTATTCGATCTCGACGCCGGCGCGCTCCGTGGAATCCGGCGCATCGAGGTCGATTTCGTTGACGGCGATGCCGCGCGCCCGGGCCTCGGCCTCGAGGCCCTTCCACTCCGAAAGCAGGCGGTCGAGGCTGGCCCGGGTCCGGGCATAGGCCTCTTTCTGGGTGGAGGTCGGCGCATCGTCGGAGCCGTCGACTCCCTCGAGGAGGGTCGTGAGCAGCGCGTTGACGCCCGCCAGGCCCGTCGACGGAGGCTTCCCCGCTTCCAGGACCCGGGCCCGCTCGGCGGTCTTCCCGGAGAGCTTCTTGCGGAGTGCCCGCACGCGCGCGAGCGCGTCGTAGGACTCGCCCATCGCGGCGACGACGTTCCTCTCGAAGGCGAGTCGCTCCGCGAGGACTTCCGGCGCGGCCTTCACGCGCGGGTCCGGCGTCACGACGAGCGGCTGCTCCTGCGTCGCTCCGTCGACGGTCAGCCGCACCGTGTAGCGGCCGGGCACGGCGAGCGGTCCCCGCGGAGCGACCGGCGTGTCCTCGCCGGCGATGGCCGAGATCATGTAGTCGTACCGGTCCGACCTCGGCCGCGGGTACCGCAGGTCCCAGACGAAGCGGTGATGGCCGGCCTCCGTGGACGGCGGCGCCGGGGGATGGATGTAGAGGTCGGTGAAGTACCGCCGCGCCTCGACCTTCTCGGGCGGATCGCCGCTCGCCCAGGCCCGCACCGTCCCGCCCTTCTCGTCGAGGACCTCGATCCGGACGCTGTTCGCGGGCTGGCCGAGGACGTAGTCGATCACGGCCCCCGGCGGCGGATTGCGCGCGAACGGGGTCTCGGGCGGCAGCGGCGTGTCGCGGTTCTCGTTGTGGCGAACGCGCACCGCGGCGGCCGGGGCGACGAGCGTCGCGGGCGCCTTCGCCGCCGCCGGCGTCAGCTGCCGAAGCGGAGTCACGTCGTCGGCGACCCAGAGCCCCCGGCCCTGCGTGGCGACGACGAGATCGGCGCCGTGCACCTGGAGGTCGCCGATCCAGCAGGTCGGCAGATTCTGCCGGAGCGACTGCCAGTGATCGCCATCGTCGAAGGAGACGAAGGCGCCCGTGTCGGTGCCGGCGTAGAGGAGGCCGCGGCGCACGGTGTCCGCCCGCACGACCATCGCGAAACCGGGCGTCGGCAGGCCCGAGGAGATCTCCTGCCAGCTCTCGCCGCCGTCTCGCGTGCGGTAGACGTGGGGCGTGAAGTCGTCGCGGCGGTGCGCGTCGACCGCGGCGTAGACGACGTCGGGCTCGAGCGGCGAGACGTCGAGCGTCGAGATCTTGCTCCAGGCGGGAAGTCCCTTCGGCGTGACGTTCTTCCACGTCCGCCCGCCGTCCTTCGTGCGCTGGATCAGGCCGTCGTCGGTGCCGACCCAGATCTCCTGCGCGTCGCGCGGCGAGATCTCGATCGTGAAAATGACGCCGAACCCGCACGGCCCGGCGTTCTCGAGGGTGACCTGGCCCTCGCAGCCCTTCGTCCCGGCGACGGCGCCCGAGAGGTCCGGGCTCACCTTCTCCCAGCTCGAGCCGTCGTCGAGCGAGCGCAGGAGGTACTGCGCGCCGGCATAGAGCGGGTGGGGCGGCGTCTTCGCGATCGCGATCGGAAACACCCAGGACCAGCGATACAGGCCGGGCACGGGACGCCGGCCGTACGTGCTCTCGGCCGCGGGCGAGACGTTGCGCACCTGGCCCGTGCGGGTGTCGAACCGGGTGATCGTGCCGCCGAGTCCGGTCCCGAAGACGATCTCGGGATCGCGCGGGTCGGGGACGTCCCAGCCGCGCTCCTCGCCGCCCACCGGATGCCAGTCGCGGAACGTGAGCTGACCGAAATCGCTCCGCGTCGCGGCGCCCGCCGTGCCGGAATCCTGCTGGCCGCTGTAGATCCAGTACGGGAACCGGTCGTCGGCTTCGACGTGGTAGAACTGCCCGGTCGGCTGGTTGTACCAGTCGCTCCAGCTCTTCCCGCCGTTCACGGTGACGATCGTTCCCTGGTCCGCCGCCGTCACCATGCACTCCGGCTGCTTCGGATTGATCCAGAGGAAGTGGTAGTCGTCGCCGCCCGGCCCGCCGCGAAAGAACTCGAGCGTCGCCCCGCCGTCGCGTGACCGCCGGATCGACTGGCCCGTCACGTACACGACGTCGCGCGCCCGCGGATCGGCCGTGAGGCGGTTCATGTAGCTCGATGCGAGCCCGGGCGTCCCGTTGACCCGCGCCCACGTCGCGCCGCGGTCGTCGGAGCGCCAGAGGCCCGCCACCCTCGAGGGGGTGCCCGGAGATTCGTCCGCCGCGTCGACGAGCGCCCAGACCCGGCCCCCCGGCGACGCGGCGAGGCCGACGCGGCCGATCGGCGTCGACGGCCAGCCGCCTCCGGACAGGCGCGCCCACGTGCGCCCTCCGTCGGTCGACTTGTAGAGGGCGCTCCCCGGCCCGACCATCGGCTGGAAGTAGGAGAGCCAGGGATAGTTGCGGGCCTGCCACAGCGAGGCGTACAGGATCGCGGGGTTCTCCGGATCGGCGGCGAGATCGGCGCCGCCCGTGTTCTCGTCGACGAAGAGAACCGGGCTCCAGGTCCGGCCGCCGTCCTCGGTCCGGAAGAGCCCGCGCTCCCGGTTGGGGCCGAACATGTGGCCGAGCGCTGCGACGAGCGCGACGTCCGGATTCTTCGGGTCGATCAGGATCCGCCCGATCGCCCGCGAGTCATTCAGGCCGATCCGGCGCCAGGTGGCCCCGCCGTCATCGGACCGGTACATCCCGTCGCCGGACGCGATGTCGTAGCGCGCCTGGATCTGGCCCGTTCCGACGTAGATCACCTTCGGGTTCGACGGCGCGATCGCGAGCGCCCCGACCGACGCCGCCCCGGCCCGGTCGAAGATCGGCGACCAGGTCCGGCCCGCGTCCTCCGTCTTCCAGACGCCGCCGGCCGCCGCGCCGAAGTAGTACGTGGCCGGGTCGTCCGGTATGCCCTCGGCGACGAGCGACCAGCCGCCCCGGAACGGCCCGATGAGGCGCCACCGCAGGTCGCCGTAGAGCGCGGGGTCGATCGGCTGCGCCACCGCCGCCCCGAGCGCCGGGAGAAGAGCCAGGAGGATGATCCACACTCGACGCATTCCGCGACTCCTTCCGAAGTTGGATAAATTAGGGGGATGACACTCTTGACCGAGCCGGTCGGAAGTATTCCACGACCCCGGGCGCTGATCGAAGGCATGGCCGCCTACGGAGCGGGCCGCATCTCGGCCGACGCGCTGGAGGCGCTCTTCGACGCCGCCGTCAGCGACACGATCCGCCGCTTCGAGGAGACGGGCTCGCCCGTCATCACCGACGGCGAGCAGCGCAAGCCGAGCTTCGCGACGTATCCCGTTCACGGAGCCAGAAACCTCGCGCCGGGCGGCGTGACCATCCCGTTTCGGGACGGGCACACGCGACAGCTCCCGGTCCTCGCCTCGGGCCCGTTCCGCTACGCGACGTACGCCGCGACGTACCTCGAGGGAGCCAAGAAGTACGCGACCCGACCGATGAAGGAGGCCGTGATCGCCGCCTCGGCGCTGTCGCTGCTCTACCCGGCGTCGGGGATTCCGGGCTACTCCCGCGAGGAGTTCCTGGAGGATCTCGTGCGGGAGGCGCAGACCGACATCCGCCGGTGCCTCGCCGCCGGCGCGACCGTGCAGATCGATTTCACCGAGGGACGGCTCGCCGTCAAGCTCGACCCGTCGAAAAAACTCCTCGACTCCTTCGTCGACCTCAACAACCGCGTGCTCGCCGCCTTCTCGGCCGAAGAGAAGTCGAAGATCGGCATCCACACCTGCCCCGGCGGCGACCAGGACTCGACTCACAGCGCCGACGTGGACTACGCGGAGCTCCTGCCCGCGCTCTTCCGCGTCGATGTCGCCAGCTTCTTCGTCCAGCTCGCGAGCGAAGCGGACCGACCGCGCGCCCTGAAGATCCTGGGCGCGCACGCGAAGAAGGACGGCCGCCGCGTATTCGTCGGCGTCACGGACCCGATCTCGCCGAAAGTCGAAACGCCGGCCGAGGTGCGGGACCGCATTCTCGAGGCCGCGCGGTCCATCGATCCGGCCCATCTCGGCTCGACCGACGACTGCGGCTTCTCGCCGTTCGGCGACGACGTCTCGACCTCGCGCGACACCGCCTTCGCCAAGATCAAGGCGCGCGTCGAAGGCAACGCGATGGCGTCGAAGGAGCTGGGCGCCTAGCTTGCGGGCCTACAGGTCCTCGAGCCGCACCGGCGTGTCGGCGTCCTTCCAGGCCGCTTCGAACTGGGCGCGGGCCCAGGCGGCGTCGGCGTCCTTCTTCTGGGCCTCGAGGGCCTTCGAGAGGCCGTAGAGCGAACGGCCGTTGCGGGGATGCTTGTCGAGGTCGGCGCGGAAGACCGCTTCGGCTTCCGCCGCCTGCCCGGCCAGGAGGAGCGCGGCGCCGAGCGACTCGCGGGTCGGGTAGTACCAGGCGGGCGGCTCGTCGTAAGCGAGCGCGTCCTCCGCCGCGACGGCCTTCCGCCAGGCGGCGAGCGCGGCGGGGCGGTCGCCCCGCGCCTCGGCGATCCGGGCGTCGAGGACGGGCGTCGCGACGGACAGAAGCGCCGCGGCGCTGTTCTGCGGGCCCGCCATGGCCCCCGCGGGGATGGCGTCGCGGGCTACGGCGTACGCGTCGCGCAGCGTCTCGGCGCGCCGCGGATCGCCCTGCGCCGCGGCGGCCATCGCACGCGCGTAGAGCCAGACCGCCCGCACGAGCGGCAGCTTCGGGCCCGGATCGGGCATCTTCTGGATGTCGTCCCACTTCCGGAAGCGCAGGGCGACGAAGGCCGGCTGGCACAGGAACCCTTCGAGCATCGGGTCCATCGAGACGACCGGCAGCACTCCGTCGAAGAGCTGATCGCCGGCGCGCTTGGCCGCGGCGTGTCGGCCGGCCATCAACGCCGCGTACGACTCGAAGTGGACGTTGTGGTTGTAATACATGACGGGATACATGCCCTGGGCACCCGTCTCGCGGATGTAGACGCGGTCGACTTCGGCCGCGACGGCGTTCGACTTCTCCGCGGCGACGTAGTCGCCGGTCCGGACGTAGACGTGGGCCGGCATGTGGACGAGGTGCCCCGCCGCCGGAACGAGCGTCTCGAGCCGCGTCGCCGACGGGAGCGCGCGCTCGGGGCTCTTCGACGCCTCGACCGCGTGGATGTAGTAGTGGTTGGCGCCGGGATGCCGCGGGTCGCGCTTCAGGACCGATTCGAGCACGGCGACGATCTCGAGCGTGTACTCGCCCGGCTCACCCGAGGGCGTCCAGAGCTTCCACGGCGTCAGGTTCATGAGGCTCTCGGCGTAGAGCGTGGCCGCGTCGAGATCGTCCGGGTACCGCGCGGAAAGCGCCTTCATCGCGGCGGCGTAGTCGCGGGCGACCTTCGCCTTGTCGGAGCTGGCCGGGTCGGCGACGTACCGGGCGGCGAGGGCCTCGGCGTACGCCCGCTCGTTCTCGGGCCCGGCGGCCGAGAGCGCGAGCGCCTTCTCGACTTCGGCCCGCGCCTTGAGCAGCCGTTCGTCGACCGGCGCCGGGTCGTTGTAGTTCGCGCCGAGGACGATCGCCATCCCCCAGTGGGGCATTGCGGCCCTCGGGTCGAGCGCGGCCGCCTTTTCGAAGGAGCGGAAGGCTTCCTCGTGGTTGAAGCCGAAGAGAAGGACCACGCCCTGGTCGAAGAACTTCTGGGCTTCGGGGCTCGAGGTCGCGATCGGGTGGCGGTGCGGACCGGTGCCCGAAAGCAGGGTCACGGGCTTCTGCGGCGGGGCCGCCGGCATGTCCGCATGTTGCGCGGCGAGGACGGCCGGCAGCGCCACGCCGGCCAGAGCGAAAAGCAGTCTCCGCATTGGAATCTCCTCGGGACGAAATTCTAGTGCGAAGGCGCCCGGGACGGGCCCCGGGTAGTATTCGGGGCTTCCGTCAGGAGGGATCGCATGACCATCCGGTTCCGGGCCCCGCTCGCCTGTCTCGCCGCGCTGCTCGCGTCCTCGATGCTCCCGGCGCAGGCCTCCCCGAAGAAGCCCGCCGCGACGAAGCCGACGGCCGCCGCCGCCTCCGCGGCGAAGGCGCGGTCGCCCCAGAAAGTGGCCTCGGTCGAAGGGATCACGGAATACCGGCTCGCGAACGGCCTGCGCGTCCTGCTCTTCCCGGATCCGACCAAGCCGACGGTCACCGTCAACATCACCTACCTCGTCGGCTCGCGCCACGAGGGCTACGGCGAAACCGGCATGGCGCACCTGCTCGAGCACATGATGTTCAAGGGCTCGCCGAAGCACCCCAACGTCAACCAGGAGCTGACGGCGCACGGCGCGAGCTCGAACGCCTCGACCTGGTTCGACCGGACCAACTACTTCGAGACGCTCCAGGCGACCGACGAGAACCTGAAGTGGGCCCTCGAGCTCGAAGCGGACCGGATGGTCAACGCCCGGATCGCGAAGAAAGATCTCGACACCGAGATGACGGTCGTGCGCAACGAGTTCGAGATGGGCGAGAACGACCCGGGCTCGATCCTGCAGGAGCGCGTCCTCTCCTCGGCTTTCCTCTGGCACAACTACGGGCACTCCACGATCGGGGCGAAGTCCGATCTCGAGAACGTCCCGATCGAGCGGCTCCAGGCGTTCTACCGGACCTACTACCGCCCGGACAACGCTCTGCTCCTCGTCGCCGGCCGGTTCGACGAGGCGAAGACGCTCGCGCTCGTCGACCGTCTCTTCTCGCGGATCCCCGTCGCCCCGGCGCCGAGGCCGAAGCTCTACACGCTCGATCCGACGCAGGACGGGGAGCGGGAGGTCGCGCTCGAGCGCATCGGCGACGTCCAGGCCATCGCCGCCGCCTACCACGCGCCCTCGGGCGCGGAGCCGGACGCCGGCGCGGTCGACATCCTGACGGAGATCCTGACGGCGACGCCCTCGGGCCGCCTCTACAAGGCCCTCGTCGAGACGAAGAAGGCGTCCTCGGTCGGCGGCTATTTCATGGCCCTCCACGACCCGGGCTTCGTCATGTTCGACGCCGAGGTCCGCATGGACCAGCCGATCGCCGAGGCCCGGACGGCCTTCGTGGCGACGCTCGACGCCGCCGCCGGCGCGACGCCGGTGACTCCGGAGGAAGTCGAACGGGCGCGGGCGACGCTGCTGAAGAACATCGAGCTCACGCTCAACAACGCCAACCGCGTCGGACTGCTGCTCTCCGAGTACATCGGCCAGGGCGACTGGCGGCTCTTCTTCCTGAACCGCGACCGGATCCGTCAGGCCACGGTCGACGACGTGCGGAAGGCGGCCGCGGCGTACCTGAAGCCCTCGAACCGGACGATCGGGGTCTTCCGGCCGACCGCGAAGCCCGACCGCGCCGAGATTCCGCCGCCGCCCGACGTGGCGACGCTCGTGCGTGACTACAAGGGCGACGCGGCCGTCGCCGCGGGAGAGGCCTTCGATCCCTCGCCGGCCAACATCGAAGCGCGAACGAAACGCTCGGAGCTGCCCGGCGGGATGAAGCTCGCGCTCCTGCCGAAGAAGACCCGCGGCGCGACGGTGGTCGGCAGCCTGACGCTCCGGTTCGGCGACGAGAAGAGCCTCGCCGGAAAGGCGACCGTCGCCGACATGGCGGCGGACATGCTGATGCGCGGGACGACGAAGCACACCCGCCAGCAGATCAAGGACGAGCTCGACCGGCTGAAGGCCCGCGTCAGCGTCGGCGGCCGCGCCACCCAGGCGAGCCTCTCCTTCGAGACCATCCGCGAGAACGTTCCGGCGGTCTTCCGCCTCGCGGCCGAGATCCTGCGCGAGCCCGCCTTTCCGGAGAAGGAGTTCGAGGAGCTCCGGCAGGAGAACCTCGCCGCGATCGAGCAGGAGCGGAGCGAGCCGAACTCGGTCGGCTCGACCTTCTACGAGCGCCACATGAACCCGTATCCGAAGGGCGACGTGCGCTACGTCGAGACGCTCGAGGAATCGCTCGAGAGCTACAAGGCCGCGACCCTCGAGGAGGCCCGCCGGTTCTACGGCGACTACTACGGCGCGGCGAACGGGCAGCTCGCCGTCGTCGGAGACTTCGACGAGGCCGAGGTCGCGAAGCTCGCCGCCGAGCTCCTGGGAAACTGGTCGAGCCCGGCGGCCTACGCGCGGGTGCCCCAGCCCTACCAGGACGTTCCGCCCATCGAGAAGACGCTCGAGACGCCGGACAAGGCCAACGCGTTCTTCGTCGCGGGCCAGAACCTGAAGCTCCGCGACGATTCCCCCGACTATCCCGCGCTCGTCCTCGGCAACTACATGCTCGGCGCCGCCGACACGGCCCGGCTCTACGCCCGCATCCGGGAGAAGGAGGGCCTCTCCTACGGCGTCGGGTCGCAGCTCTCGGCCTCGCCGCTCGACGAATCCGGCGAATTCACCGCCTTTGCCATCTACGCGCCCCAGAACGCGGCGCGGGTCGAGGCCGCGTTCCGCGAAGAGATGGCGAAAGTCCTCGAGAAGGGATTCGACGCCGACGAGATCGCCCGCGCCAAGTCCGGCTGGCGGCAGGCCCGCCAGATGGCGCGCGCCCAGGACGCGTCGCTCGCCCGCATGCTCGCGGCCGAGCTGTACCTCGAGCGCACGCTCGCGTGGGACGCCGGGTTCGAGAAGAAGGTCGAGGCGCTGACCGGGGCGGACATCCTGGCCGCGATGCGCCGGAACCTCGACCCGGCGAAGCTGACGATCGTGAAGGCCGGCGACTTCGCGAAGGCGGCCCCGTGAGCCCGCCCCGGCGGTAAGATCGCGACCCCGGCAACCCCCGGAGGAAACGATGTTCCGAACCGCCATGGCGGTCGCGGTCCTGGCCGCGGCCCTGCCGCTCGCCGCCGCCGACACCGGCTCGGCGCCGGTCGCGAAGAAGGTGCCCCACATGCAAAAGCTGCACGGAGACGAGCTCGTCGACCCCTACTTCTGGATGCGCGAGCGCGACAACCCCGAGGTGAAGGCCTACCTCGAGAAGGAGAACGCGTTCGCCGAGGCCTTCATGAAACCGACGGAGGGGTTCCAGAAGGCCCTCTACGACGAGATGCTCGCGCGCATCAAGGAGACGGACCTCTCGGTCCCCTACCGCGAGCACGGCTGGTACTACTACGCGCGGACCGAAAAGGGAAAGCAGTACCCGATCTACTGCCGCAAGAAGGGCCGCCTCGAGGCGCCCGAGGAGATCTACCTCGACGTCAACGAGCTCGCGAAGGGCGAGCGTTTCATGAACGTGTGGGCGCGGACCGTCTCCGACGACGGCCGCCTCCTGGCCTACTCGACCGACAACACCGGCTTCCGGGACTACACGCTGTGGATCAAGGACCTGACGACGGGCCAGCGGCTTCCGGAAAGCGTCGCGCGGGTCGGCTCGGTCGCCTGGGCGCCGGACAACAAGACCCTCTTCTACACGACGACGGATGCGGCCAAGCGTCCCCACCGCATCTACCGCCACAGGGTCGGCACGGACCCCTCGACCGACGCGCTCCTCTACGAGGAAAAGGACGAGCGCTTCCGCGTCGCGACCTTCCGCTCGCGCAGCGGCGCGTACGTCTTCTTCCCGGTCCACAGCCACACCACCTCGGAGTGGAGGTACGTCCCGGCCGCCACCCCCGCGGCCGAGCTGCGGATCGTCGCGCCGCGCGAGCAGGAGCACGAGTACTCCGTCGACCACCGCGGCGACCTCTTCTACATCCTGACCAACGACCGGGGCCGCAACAACCGGCTGGTCTCGGCGCCGGCGGCGGACCCGAAGCGCGCGAACTGGAAGGAAGTCGTGGCCCACCGCGACGACGTGATGCTCGAGGACTTCGACCTCTTCGCGAACTGGACCGTGCTCTCCGAGCGCCAGGATGCCCTGCCCCGCATCCGGGTCGCCGACGCCGCCGTCGAGAACGGTTACCGCATCGAGTTCCCGGAGGCGATCTATTACGCCACGGTGCAGAACAACAAGGAATTCGACACGCAGACGCTCCGCATCGAGTACGAGTCCTTCACGACCCCGCCCTCCGTCTACGACTTCGACATGAAGACGAAGGAACGGCGTCTCCTGAAGCAGCAGGAGGTCCTCGGCGGATACGACCCGGCCCGGTACGCCTCGGAGCGGCGCTACGCGACGGCCGCCGACGGGACGAAGATCCCGATCTCGCTCGTCTACCGCAAGGGCCTCGTCGCCGACGGCAAAGCGCCGCTCCTCCTGACGGCCTACGGCTCCTACGGCGCCTCGAGCGACGCCGGCTTCGATTCGACGCTCGTCAGCCTGCTCGACCGCGGCGTCGTGTACGCCGTCGCCCACATCCGGGGCGGCGGCGACCTGGGCAAGGCCTGGCACGACCAGGGAAAGATGCTCAAGAAGAAGAACACCTTCACCGACTTCATCGCCTGCGCCGAGGCGCTGGTGACGGACAAGTTCACCTCGACCGACCGCCTCGTCATCGAGGGAGGCTCGGCCGGCGGGCTCCTGATGGGCGCGGTCGTCAACCTGCGTCCGGACCTCTTCCGCGCCGTCGTCGCGCGGGTGCCGTTCGTCGACGTGATCAACTCGATGCTCGACGAGTCGCTGCCCCTGACCGTCGGCGAGTTCGAGGAGTGGGGAAACCCGAAGGTCCGGGAGCAGTACGAGTACATGAAGTCGTACAGCCCCTACGACAACCTCGAGGCCAAGGCGTACCCGGCGATGCTCGTGAAGACGTCCTTCGACGATTCGCAGGTCATGTACTGGGAGCCCGCGAAATACGTCGCGAAGCTTCGGACGCTCAAGACCGACTCGAATCCCCTGATCTTCAAGATCAACATGTCGGGAGGCCACGGCGGCTCCTCCGGGCGCTACGACAAGCTGAAGGAGATTGCGTTCGACTACGCCTTCGAGCTGGCGCAGATGGGGATCACGAAATGAACCGGGTGCGGGTTGCGGTCGCTGTCGTCGCGGCGGTCCTCGCGGCCTCCCTCGTTCTGGCCGAGGGTGCGGGATCGAAATCCATCCCGCTGCTCGCCACGTTCATCGGCAACATGGCCTTCGCCATCACGGACGGAACGACGACGATCTACACCGACTTCCCCTACGAATCCGGCTACTCGGGCTACATGACGTACGACTTCGCCGCCGTGCCGAAGGCCAGGGGCGCCCTCTGCCTCGTGACCCACGGGCACCGGGACCACTTCGACCCGCCCCTCTTCTCGAAGATGGACGCGATGCTGATCGCGCCGCCCGACGTCGAGGCCCGCGTCCCGAAGGAGCGGACGATCCCGTTCGCGCCCCGGATGCGATACCGCGACATCGAGATCGAGGCGCAGACGACGCCCCACGGGCCGGTCGGCCACGCCTCCTACCTCGTGACCTGGCACGGCCTTCGCCTCTATTTCACGGGCGACACGGACAGCGCGGCGGAGCTCCTCGCGATGAGGAGCCTCGACTTCGCGTTCGTCTCGCCGTGGCTGATCCAGAGGGTCGCCGAGAGCAAGGGGCGGATCGACGCGCGGCAGGTCGTCTGCTACCACCACCAGGCGGACGAGAGGGTGCCCCCTCTTCAGAACCGGATCGTTCCCCGCCAGGGCGAGACGCTCGCCCTGCCCGCCGTCACCGCAACGACCGCCCCTCGCTGAGCCCGGCGTCGCTCGCCGAGCGCTGGCGGAGGTACTCCCGGATCTCCTCGATCCGGGTCTCGGGCAGAGGATGCGAGGAGAGCCACTCGGGCGGATGCTGCCCGCCGCTCGCCTGCTTGAGGATCTCCATGACCTCGAGCATCGCCTTCGGGTCGTATCCGGCCGACGCCATCGCGTCGATGCCGTACCGGTCCGACTCGGACTCGTCCTTGCGGCTGTACTTCAACTGCACCATCTGGTTGACCATCGCCGCGACCATCGCGGCGTGCTGGCCTCCGTCCGAACCGTCGGACGCCGCCACGCCGACCGCCTGCGACAGCATCGCGCCGAGCTGGCCCTGGGCCATCTGCTCCGCGGAATGCCGGTGGATGACGTGGCCGACCTCGTGGCCGAGGACGCCCGCGAGCTCCGCCTCGGTCCGGAGCCGTTCGACGAGGCCCCGCGTGACGAAGATCTGACCCCCCGGGAGCGCGAAAGCGTTCACGGTCTCGGGGTCTGCGAGAAGGTGGAACCGGAAATTGCCGGCGTACGGGCTCGTGCCCGCGTTGCTGCGGGAAACGACGCGCCCGCCCACCTCGGCGACCAGGCGCGCGGAGGGGTCGCTGGGGTCGACGTCGCCCCCCATCTTCTGGGCCATCTCGGGCGCCGCTTCGAGGCCCAGGACCTTTTCCTGGTCGACCGACAGGGCCACGTGCTGCTTCTCGCCCGTCACGGGATTGACCTCGGTGCGGCTCATGTACGCGATGATGCCGACCGCCGCGATCACGAGCGCGATGAGCAGCCGGCCGCAGCCGCGGTTGCGAACCAGTCCTCCGCCGCTTCCGTCTTCCATGAGCTCACCTCGTGACGTGGGATTATCTCCTCCTCCAGGAGGTCGGCCGATGAGAGTGCACGTTTCATACCTGCTTGCGGCGGCGGCGAGCCTGGCGCTCGCCTCCCCGGCTGCCGGAGCCGAGCTCGCGCCCTCCGAGTTCGCGGCCCGGCGAGCCGAGGCCATGCGGCGGATGCCGGACGGCGTGCTGCTGCTTGCCTCCGCCACTCCCCGAGAGGCCGATTTCGTCCAGTACGGCTACCTGCAGGACCCGAACTTCCTCTACTTCACCGGACTCTCGAGCGCCGCCGGCGCGGTCCTCGCCATCGACGGGGCCGCGAAGGAGACGTGGCTGTTCGTGCCCGAGAAGCTCTCCGGCATCGCACGCCACCTCAAGACGCCGCTCATCGCCTCGGGCGCCGCGTCGGAGAAGGCGTTCGGCCTCGACCACGTGGTCAGTCGGAAGGGACTGTCGGCCTTCCTCACGCGCCGCCAGGAGGCGACGGGCGTCTTCCTCTACACCGTCGGGGCCGTCGATCCCCACGGCTTTCCCCTCGACATCGCCCTCGACGATCCGCAGGCGGCCTGGAACCACGCGATCGCGGAGCTCTGGCCCGCGGGGCGTCTCAAGCCGGCCGACGCGGTCCTCCTGGACATGCGTTCGATCAAGTCGCCGGCGGAGATCGAGGTCCTGCGCCGCGTCGGGTCGGCGAGCGCGCAGGCCCTGCGCGCCGGCATGTCGGCCGTGCGCCCGGGACGGCCCCAGCGCGAGGCCGAGGCCGCCGTCATCTCGGCCTGCATCGACGCCGGCGCGGAGGGGCCGTCCTTCTGGCCGTGGACGATGGCGGGCCCGACGAGCGCCTTCCCGGCGCCCTTCGAGTCGCTCGCCGACTACCGGCACCTGAACCGCCGGATGCAGTCCGGCGAGGTCGTCCGGGTCGACGTCGGCTGCGACGTCGACCACTACCGCGGCGACGTCGGGCGCACCGTTCCGGTCTCGGGCCGCTTCGACGCGGGCCAGCGCGAGACCTGGGAGCTCCTGATCGGCGCCTATCGCGCGGGCCTCTCGAAGTTCCGGGACGGAGCGCGGCGCGACGACGTGTTCGCCGCGAGCCTCGCCGAGATCCGGCGCCGCCAGCCCTCGCTCTCGACGGCGCTCGGGCGAACGGCCGCCGAGGTCCTCCTCGCGCCCGATGGTCTCAAGTACTGGGAGGCGCACGGCGTCGGCCTCGAGGCCGCCGAGGGCATGCCGGACACCTTGCGCGCCGGGATGGTCCTCGCCTTCGAGCCGATTTTCTCGGTCGAGGGCCAGGGCTTCTACCTCGAAGACATGGTCCTCGTCACGAAGGACGGTCACGAGGTCCTGACGCCGGGGCTCCCCTACTCGGCCGACGAGATCGAGCGCGCGACCGGCGCGAAGCGAAATTAGGGAGTCAACGGGACGGGCCGGATAGAATCCTCGCAATTCCGATGTCTCTCTCCGCCGGTTCCCGTCGCTTCGCTTGCTCGGGGGTCTGCGCCCTGCGGGCGCACCGGCTTGCGGCTCGCCTGTGGGCTCGACCGCAAGCCTGGCCCCCTCGCTGCGCTTCGCTCCCGCGGCGCGAACCTCCTCCCTCGCTCCGCTCGGGAGACTATTCGCGCCGCGAGCGGTAGGGAGAGTGCCGTGAAGCGAGAGGACGAGGGGATGGTCTGAGGTGAGCCTGTTCGTCGGCTCGAAGCTCGGGCCTTACGAGATCCTCGGCCAGATCGGCGCCGGGGGCATGGGAGAGGTTTATCGGGCGAAGGACCCGCGCCTCGGCCGGGACGTGGCGATCAAGGTCCTGCCCGCGTCCTTCTCGGACGACGCCGATCGCCTCCGCCGATTCGAGCAGGAGGCCAAGGCCGCCGGGGTCCTCAACCACCCCAACATCACCGCCGTCTACGACATCGGCTCGCACGAGGGCGCTCCCTACGTCGTCCAGGAGCTCCTCGAGGGCGAAACGCTCCGGTCGGAGCTCGCGGGCGGCCGCTTCTCGCCGCGCAAGGCGATCGAGCGCGCGCTGCAGATTGCGCACGGCCTCGCGGCCGCGCACGAGAAGGGCATCGTCCACCGCGACCTCAAGCCCGAGAACCTCTTCGTCACCAACGACGGCCGGGTCAAGATCCTCGACTTCGGCCTCGCCAAGCTGACGCAGGTCGGAGAGGGCTCGGGTCCGCAGACCAACCTCCCGACCGCCACCGCCGGCACCGAGCCGGGCGTCGTCATGGGCACGCTCGGCTACATGTCGCCCGAGCAGATCAAGGGCAAGCCCGCCGACGCGCGAAGCGACATCTTCGCCTTCGGCGCGATCCTCTACGAAATGCTCTCGGGCAAGCGCGCGTTCCACGCCGACTCCGCCGGCGAGACGATGGCGGCGATCCTCAAGGAGGACCCGCCGGACCTCTCCGTCACCAACCAGAACGTCTCGCCGGGCCTCGAGCGCGTCGTCCGCCACTGCCTCGAGAAGAATCCGGAGCGCCGGTTCCACTCCGCCCACGATCTCGCCTTCGACCTCGAGGCGCTGTCGGGAACCTCGGGGCAGTCCGCGGTGGGGGCCGCGAAGACGGGACCGCGGATGAGCCGCCTCTGGCCGGTGCTGGCCGCCGCGGCCGCGATCGCCGTCGCCTTTGCCGCGGGCCGCTTCCTCTGGAACCAGAAGGCGTCATCCCAGCCGACCTTCGAGCGCATCACGTTTCGCCGCGGAAACATCGGCAACGCGCGCTTTGCTCCCGACGGCAAGAACGTCGTCTACGCGGCCTCCTGGGAAGGGCAGCCGATCGAGATCTACACCGTTCGCCCGGGCAGCCCCGAATCGACGCCGCTCGGCTACAAGAACGCGGGACTGATGGACGTGTCCTCCTCGGGCGAGCTCGCTCTGTCGCTGCGCAGCAGCTTTCTTTCCGGAAGCTCGGGCATCGGCACGCTGGCGCGGGCGCCGCTCGGCGGCGGTGTGCCGCGGGAGATCCTCGAATTCGTCGAGTATGCCTCCTGGGCCCCCGGCGGGAAGGACCTGGCGATCATTCGCTTCATCGACGGGAAGAATCGCCTGGAATATCCGGCCGGAAAAGTCCTCTACGAGAGCGCGCGGGGACTCTACGCTCTCCGCTTTTCCCCGCGCGGCGACCGCATCGCGTTCCTCGAGCGCGGGGGACCGCTCCTCGTCACCGATCTCGCGGGGAAAACGGAAAAGCTGACCGCTGGCATGCGCGGGAGCTCGCTCGCGTGGACGCCCTCGGGACGGGAGATCTGGGTCGACGGGCGCAGCGGGACGGGCGAGGGCCGCATCCTCGCCATCGACCTTGCCGGAAAGACCGCGCGTGCTCGCGCGCGCCCCCGGACGCCTCATCCCATACGACATCGCTCCGGACGGGCGCGCTCTCGTCGAGCATGCGGGCAGCCGGCGGCGGGTCCTGGGCCTTGCGGGAGGCGAGTCGAAGGAGCGCGAGCTCTCCTGGTTCGACGGCGCGGTGCCGCTGGGCCTCTCCGCCGACGGCAAGACGATGCTGCTCGTGGAGGTCGCCGATGCGGCGGGCCCGAACGAGTCCTTCTACCTGCGAAAAACCGACGGCTCCCCCGCCGTCAAGCTCGGCGAGGGGGACGCTCAGGATCTCTCGCCGGACGGGAAATGGGTGCTCGTGCGGCAGAACGACGCGAAGGAGCTCGCGCTGGTGCCCACAGGGACGGGCGACGCCGTGAAGCTGCCAGCGCCCGGATTCGAGCGCATCGGCGCTTGCGCCTTTCTCGACGACGGGCGGCGCCTCCTGCTGCACGTCGACGAGAACACGAAGGAACAACGCGGGCAGTTTTACCTGCAGGAGATCCCCGCCGGAAAACCGCAGAAGATCGCGAGCGGCTACGGTTTCGCAGGCCGGCCGGTCTCTCCCGACGGCAAGTGGATCGTCGGTTTCGGCGTCGACTGGAAGGCGGATCTTCAACTCATTCCGATCGGCGGGGGCGAGCCGCGGACCATCCCGAACACCAACACGGTCGACCCGATCCGCTGGAGCTCCGACGGAAAGTCCATCGTCGCCTTCGAGATCGGAAGCCTGCCCATGCGCATCGTCCGAGTGGACGTCGCGACGGGGCGGCGGGAGCCCTGGAAGGAGGTCGGACCGGCCGACCTCTCCGGGGTCATCGGGATCGACACGATCCTCATGACTCCCGACGAGAAGTCGTACGTCTATGGCTACAGCAGCTCGGTGAACTCGGACCTCTATATCGTGAACGGCTTGAAGTGACTCTCGCCGCCGGTTCGAAGCTCGGTCCTTACGAGATCCTCGGCCAGATCGGCGCCGGGGGAATGGGAGAGGTCTATCGCGCGAAGGACCCCCGCCTCTCGCGCGAAGTCGCGATCAAGGTGCTGCCGGCGTCGTTCTCCGCCGACGCCGACCGGCTGCGCCGGTTCGAGCAGGAGGCCAAGGCCGCCGGCGTCCTGAACCACCCCAACATCACCGCCGTCTACGACATCGGGGAGGTCGACGGCGCGCCGTACGTCGTCCAGGAGCTCCTCGAGGGAGAGACGCTGCGGGCCGTGCTCGCCGGCGGCCGCGTCGCGCAGCGAAAGGCGATCGACTACGCGATTCAGATCGCCCACGGGCTCGCGGCGGCGCACGAGAAGGGCATCGTCCACCGGGACCTGAAGCCCGAGAACCTCTTCGTCACGAAGGACGGCCGCGTCAAGATCCTCGACTTCGGCCTCGCGAAGCTGACGCAGGTCGGCGAGGGATCGGGCCCCCAGACAAATCTCCCCACGGCCGCGGGCACCGAGCCCGGCGTCGTCATGGGAACGCTCGGCTACATGTCGCCCGAACAGGTCAAAGGCAAGCCGGCCGACGCGCGCTCCGACATCTTCTCCTTCGGGGCGATCCTGTACGAAATGCTCTCGGGCAAGCGCGCGTTCCACGCCGACTCCGCCGGCGAGACGATGGCGGCGATCCTCAAGGAGGACCCGCCGGACCTCTCGGTCACCAATCAGAGCATCTCGCCGGGCCTCGAGCGGATCGTGCGGCACTGCCTGGAGAAAAATCCGGAGCAGAGGTTCCACTCCGCGCACGATCTCGGATTCGACCTGGCCGCGCTCTCCGGCACGACCGGGCAGGCCGTCGTCGCTCCGGCCCGGCGGCGGCTCAAGCTCATGCCGGCGGTTCTCGTCGTGCTCGGGGCGCTCGCGGGGGCGGCGGCCGCGTACCTCGCGCTGCGCGGGACGAAGCCGGCTCCCGGAACCGGGGCGCTCGCCGGCGCCACGTTCCGAAGGCTCACGAACCTCTCCGGAACCGAGACCTCGCCGACCCTCTCGCCGGACGGCCAGACGGTCGCCTTCGTCCACCGCGCCGGCGCCAAGACCGACATCTGGGTCCAGCGGGCCGGCGGCCGGAATCCGATCGACCTGACCCCGGATTGCGACCGCGACAGTTACACGCCGGCCTTCTCCCCCGACGGGAACCTCATCGCGTACGGGGGGCAGTGCGGCGAGGGAGGGCTCTTCGTCATGGGCGCCACCGGCGAGAGCGCGCGGCGTCTGACGAGCGTCGGTTCGAGCCCCGCGTGGTCGCCCGACGGCAAGGAGATCGTCTACGCGACGGAGCTCGTCGTCGGGCCGTACGGCCGCACGGGGACGAGCGAGCTCTGGTCGATCGACGTCGCCAGCGGAAAGACGCGGAAGCTCTCCGGGGACGTCGACGCCATCCAGCCGGACGTCTCGCCCCACGGGCTTCGCATCGCTTACTGGGGCCTCCCGGCCGGCGGCAGCCAGCGCGACATCTGGACGATGCCGTCCAAGGGCCTCGCGGCCGGAGAGAAGCCGGTCCCCGTGACGCAGGACGCGGCGATCGACTGGTATCCGGTCTGGGGACCGGACGGAAAAACACTCTACTTCCTCTCGAATCGCAGCGGCTCGATGAACCTCTGGAAGGTTCCGATCGACGAGGCGACGGGCCGACCGCTCGGGCCGCCCGAGGCGCAGGTCCTTCCGGCGCGCGAGGTGGGCGGCTTCGCGCTCTCGCGCGACGGGCGGCGAGCCGCCTACGTCGTCCGGGAGAACACCTATTCGATCGACCGCCTCGTGTTCGACGCCGCCTCCGGAAAGCTCGCGGGCAAGCCCGAGCAGATCCTCGGCGGATCGCAGGAGATGGCGGACATCGACGTCTCGCCCGACGGCAGCGTCATCTCCTTCGACTCCCGCGGCGCCGCCCAGGACGACCTCTTCCTCGTCGACAGCAACGGCAAGAATCTCCGGCAGATCACCGACGACGTCCCGAAGGACCGCGGCCCGAGCTTTTCCCCCGACGGCAAGCGCATCGCGTTTCATTCCGATCGCGGGGACCGATACCAGATCTGGACCGTCGGGCGCGACGGCAGCGCCTTGAAGCCGCTCACGCAGGCGACCGATCTGATCATCGAGGCCGCGTGGTCGCCCGACGGGCGGGCCATTTCGACCAACAGCGGCCACAGCGGCTCGATCATCCGTTTGGACGACTCGGGCGCCGCTCCCCGCATCGAGGTCATTCCGCCGCCCGCTCCCGGCACCTTCTTCGACCCCCTCGCCTGGTCGCCCGACGGCAAGACGCTGGCCGGCTCCGTGATCCGGCTCCCGGACCTCGTCAGCCAGTCTTTGGCCGTCTATTCGCCGGGACCGGGCGCGGTCGTCCGCCCCGTTCGCGGAACGGAGTCGATCGGCCGGGTCCGCCGCGGCGCGTTTCTCGGAACGCACTTCCTTCTCACCGTGGACCGCGATCTGGTGGTCACCGACCTCGAGTCGGGAGAGACCCGCGTCGTCCTCGAGCGGCCCGCGAACGGCGCCTTCCAGGACGTCGCGTGCGTCCGGGGGGCCGGCACCTGTTACGTCGTGCGCACGAGCGACAACGCCGACATCTGGCAGATGACGCTGCCGGACGCGACCAAGTGACCCTCGCCGTCGGCTCGAAGCTCGGGCCTTACGAGATCCTCGGCCCGATCGGCGCGGGAGGGATGGGCGAGGTGTACCGGGCCCGCGATCCGCGCCTCGGGCGCGAGGTGGCGGTCAAGATTCTGCCCGCTTCGTTCTCCGCCGACCCCGACCGCCTGCGCCGCTTCGAGCAGGAGGCCAGGGCTGCGGGGGTCCTGAATCATCCCAACATCACGGCGGTCTACGACATCGGCTCCGCCGACGGCGCTCCCTACGTCGTCCAGGAGCTGCTCGAGGGCGAATCCCTGCGGTCGGTGCTCGCCGGAAGCAAGCTCTCGCCCCGCAAGGCCGTCGACTACTCGCTCCAGATCGCGCACGGCCTCGCCGCCGCGCACGAGAAGGGCATCGTCCATCGGGACCTCAAGCCCGAAAATCTCTTCGTCACGAAGGACGGACGTCTCAAGATCCTCGACTTCGGTCTCGCCAAGCTCACGCACCAGGAAGAAGGCTCCCAGGTCACGGGGCTCCCGACCGCGACGGCGGGGACCGAGCCCGGCGTCGTCATGGGCACGCTCGGCTACATGTCGCCCGAGCAGGTGCGGGGCCGGCCCGCCGACGCCCGCTCCGACATCTTCTCCTTCGGCGCGATCCTCTACGAGATGCTTTCGGGCCGCCGCGCCTTCCACGGCGACTCGGCGGCGGACACCATGTCGGCGATCCTCCGGGAGGATCCGCCGGAGCTCTCGGTCACCAACCAGAACATCTCGCCCGGCCTCGAGCGGATCGTCCGCCACTGCCTCGAGAAAAATCCGGAGCAGCGCTTTCACTCGGCGCACGATCTTGCGTTCGATCTCGAGGCGCTTTCCGGAACCTCCGCAGTTTCCGGCATGGCGCCCGTCGGTGCCACCCGTCGGGGCTCCCGTGGGGGGATCGTTCTGGGGGTTGCCGCGGCCGCGGCGGCCCTCGTGCTCCTGGGCTTCTGGATTGGTCGGCGCCCCGCGGCCTCGGCCAGACAGGCCTCGACACCAGTCCACCAGCGGGTCACCTTCCGGCGGGGCAACGTCCTCTACGCGCGTCTGACCGCCGACGCTCAGAACGTGGTCTACAGCGCCTCCTGGGGAGACCGCCCTGCGGAGATCTACCTCACGCGCATCGGCAGCCCGGAGACGCGCTCCCTCGGGATTCCGGGCGCGAATCTCCTTTCGGTCTCCCCGACCGGCGAGCTCGCGATTCTCCTGAAGAAGAGCAACCTCTTCGGCGTCGTCGGAACCGGTACGCTCGCCCGCGTCCCGCTGGCGGGCGGCACGCCGCGCCAGATCCTGGAGAACGTCCTCAACGCCGACTGGGCGCCCGACGGCGCGAGCCTCGCCGTGTTGAGGGATGTCGATGGCAAGGGCGTGCTCGAATATCCGATCGGAAAACGCCTGTCCGCCGTCGATGGGGGTTTCCCGCGCGTTTCGCCGGACGGGCGTAACGTCGCGATGATCGAAAAAGGTCTGGTCGTGTTGATCGACACGGCCGGCAAGCACCGGACGATCGCGAAGGATTTCATTTACGTCGACAGCCTGGCCTGGCATCCATCGGGACGCGAGGTGTGGTTCACGGCGATTCGTCCCGAGACGGGCACGGGCATCTTCGCGGCTGATCTCGACGGCCGCATCCGGACCATCGCGCCGACCGCCGATCTCGAAGTCCTCCACGACATCGCGAAGGACGGAAGCGTGCTGGTGGAGCGGGAGATCAATACGCGCGAGGTCATCTTCGCCTCGGCGGGCACTGCCCCCCGGGACCTGTCCTGGCTCGACCAGAGCCAGCTCACCTCCCTCTCACCCGATGGTCAGATGATGCTCTTCTCCGAGCAGGGCGAGGGAGGCGGACCGGAGGGTTCCGTTTACCTGCGTTCGACGGACGGAGCACCGGCCGCCCGTCTGGGGGACGGTGAAGCCGTCGACCTCTCACCCGACGGAAAGTGGGCACTGACGCGTCTGGGCCGCGGCCCCGAGTCCCGCTTCGTCCTGCTGCCGACGGCGGCCGGGGATCCGCGGCCGATCTCGGCCGGAAAGCTGCGCATTCGGTGGGCCAGCTTTCTGCCCCTCGACGGAAAGCGGCTTTTTCTTTCAGCGAACGAGCCGGAGAAGGATGCGCTCGGGTACGTCCTCGACCTCGCGGGCGGAGCTCCCCGCCTGCTCACGTCGTCAGGCTTTTCCGGGGTCGCGTTCTCGCCCGACGGCAAGCTCGTCGCCGTTTCCGCTCCGGGCGGCCACGGCTGGATCTATCCCGTCGACGGCGGAGAGCGGCGGCCGATCGCGGGCCTCGAGCCGGGCGACGACGTGATCCAGTGGAGCGCGGACGGCGCGTCGCTCTTCGTCGCCCGGTTCGGCGAGATGCCCCTGCCGATCACGCGTTTGATCCTGGCGACGGGAAAGAAGGAACCCTGGAAGGAGCTCGTGCCGGCCGACCGCGCGGGCGTCGTTCGGATCGAAACCGTGTGCGTAACGCCCGACGGACGATCCTGGGCGTACTCGCACAACCGTGTGACGGCCTCGGACCTCTATCTCGTCCGGGGCTGGAAGTAGAGGAGAGGCATGGCGCTCGAACGCGCCCTCAAGACGAAGGACATCGTCCTCTTCAACGTCGCCGCGATCGTCGGCATGCGCTGGATTGCGCTCGCGGCGGCGAACGGCCCGTCCTCGCTCTTCCTCTGGGTCCTCGCCGGCGTCGCGTTCTTCATCCCGCAGGGGTTCGCCGTCACGGCCCTCGCTTCCGCGATCCCGGAAGAGGGCGGCCTCTACGTCTGGACGAGGCGGGCCTTCGGGGAGCGTCACGGTTTCATGGCGGGCTGGCTCTACTGGGCCAACAACATCCTCTACTTTCCGACGCTGACGCTTTCGACCGTCGTCTTCGCCCTGTACGTGTTCGGCCTCCGATTCGCGCATCTGGAACAGAGCCGCACGTACACGGCGGGTGCGGCGCTCGCGCTGCTTCTGATCGCCCTCTTCTTCAACATCATCGGAATGAAGTCGGGCCGCTGGGTGCAGAACATCGGCGGCATCGCGCAATGGATTCCGTCGGCCGCTCTTTTGCTCGTCGGTCTCGTGGCGCTCGCGCGCTTCGGCTCGGCGACGCCCATGCCCGCGGTCTCGCTCATCCCGGACTTCGGAGCGTTGCCGACGATTCTGTTCTTCGCCAATCTCTGCTTCGGATTCGCGGGGCTCGAGCTCGCGCCCGTGATGGCCGGCGAGGTCGTGGAACCTCGCCGGACGTTCCCCCGGGCCGTGGTGATCTCGGGCCTGACGATCGCGGCCTGCTACCTGCTCGGCACGATCTCGCTCCTCTGGGCCCTCCCCCCCGCCGAGACCTCGATCATCTCGGGCGTCAACCAGGCGGTGACGAAGGCCGGGGCCCGGATCGGGCTTCCCTGGCTCGGGCCGCCGATCGCGATCTTGATGACGCTCGCGGGCCTCGGCGGCGTTGGCGCCTGGCTCGTGGGCTCGGCGCGCATCCTCTTCGTCGGCGGCCTCGACCGTTACCTGCCGCCGATCTTCGGCCGCACGCACCCGAAGTGGAAGACCCCCTGGTTCGCTCTGCTCTTCCAGGCCGGGCTCTCCGCGGTCTTCATACTCGCCGCGACGCAGGGCGAGACCGTCAAGAACGCGTATCTCAAGCTCGTCAACGCGACGCTGATCGTCTACTTCCTCCCGTACCTCTACATGTTCGCCGCCGCGATCAAGCTCCGTCTCGACGTCCTTCGCCAGGACGGCGCGGTTCCGGTGCCCGGCGGAGCCGCCGGCAGCTGGTTCTGGAACAGCCTCGGATTCGTGACGACGTCGGTCGCGATCGTCCTCGCGCTGATCCCTCCGGCGGATACGAAGGACCGTGCCGGGTTCTTCCTGCAGGTTGCCGTCGGCTCCTTCGGCTTCGTCGTCGCCGGCTTCGTCCTTTACGCCATCGCCGAGCGTCGCCGCCGGCGCCCGGAACCCGGGCCGCCCCTCTGACCGGGCGATAGAATCCGGGCCATTCCCCGGAGGGCCATGAGCCTTTCTCCCGGTACCCGCCTCGGCCCGTACGAGATCCTTTCGCCGCTCGGCGCGGGCGGGATGGGAGAGGTTTACCGGGCGCGGGACACGCGCCTCGGCCGCGAGGTGGCAGTCAAGGTCCTGCCGCCCGGGCTGACGGATTCCGAGCAGGCGCGCCAGCGCTTCGAGCGCGAGGCGAGGACGATCTCGCAGCTTTCGCACCCGCACATCTGCGCGCTCTACGACGTCGGGAGGGAAGGTTCGACCGAATACCTGGTCATGGAGCTCCTCGAGGGGCAGACGCTCGCGGACCGCCTTGCGAAGGGACCGCTGCCGCTCGACCAGTCGCTGCGCCTCGGAGCCGAGATCGGCGACGCGCTCGAGAATGCGCATCGACAGGGGATCGTCCATCGCGACCTGAAGCCCGGCAACATCATGGTGACGTCCTCGGGCGCCAAAGTCCTCGACTTCGGCCTGGCGAGGGCGCTCGGTCCCTCCGATGCGGTCGTGTCGGCGACGGGCCTGCCGACGGAGACGCCGCTGACCGAAGCGGGCATGGTCCTCGGCACCGTGCAGTACATGGCCCCCGAACAGCTCGAGGGCAAGGAGGCGGACGCACGCACGGACATCTTCGCGCTCGGCCTCGTGCTGTACGAGATGACGACCGGCCGCCAGGCCTTCTCGGGCGCGACGCGGGCTTCGCTCATCGGGTCGATCCTGCGCGACGAGCCGGCGCCCATCTCGCGCGAGCAGCCCCTCTCGCCCCGAGCCCTCGATCGCGTCGTCGCGACCTGCCTCGCGAAGGAGCCGGAGGAGCGCTGGCAGACCGCCCGCGACGTCGCCCTCCAGCTCGAGGGCATCCGACAGGAACGCTCCGCGCCGGAGGCGGCGACGCCGGCTCCTGGAACACGGCGAGGCCCGTCCGCCGCCCTTCCGTGGATCGTCGCCGCGGCCGGCCTGGCCCTCGCCGTGTTCGGCCTGACCCGCGGACATCGAAACGCGGCCGCGCCCCGCACGATGATCACGGTCATTCTTCCGCCGGCGAAGACGACCTTCCATGTCGTCGGTGCCAACATCGGCAGCGTCGCCGTGTCGCCCGACGGCCTTCGCCTCGCCTTCGGGGCGCGAGACGCGGAAAGCCCGCCCCGCCTCTGGATTCGAGAGTTCAAGGACCGCGAGCCGTACCCCTTGCCGGGGGGCGAAGGCGCCCTCTTTCCGTTCTGGTCCCCCGACAGCCGTTCGATCGGCTTCTTCGCGCAAGGAAAACTCAAAGTCGTCGAGGTCTCGAATTCGCCGCCTCCCGCGAGAGTGCTGGCGGACGTCACCGAAGGGCGTGGCGCCACCTGGGGCGCGGATGGCACGATCCTCTACGCTTCCGAGAATTCCACGGGCCTGATGCGCGTGAACGCATCCGGAGGGGCGCCCACCGTAGTGACACGGCTCGATCGCGCCGCCGGCGAAGTGTCCCATCGGTGGCCTCAGTTCCTCCCGGGCGGAAGACGGTTCCTCTACGGGATCCGAATTCCCGATCCGAAGTCGCGACAGGTTTCGAATGCCGTCTTCGTTGGGTCGTTGGACGGCCCGGAAAAGCGGCAGGTTCTCGCCGAGGCGACGAGCGCCCTCTTCGGCCCGCCCGACCGCCTCCTCTTCCGGCGAGCGAGCGATCTTCTCGCCGTCGCCTTCGACCCGAAATCGGCGGTCGTGACGGGCGAGCCCGTCGCAATCGTCCGAGACATCCAGGCCTTCGGGGCGGCCGGAGCTTCCGTCTATTCGGTCAGCGAGACGCTTCTCGTCTACTCGCCTAAGGTCGAGGTCCCGCCGTCGCGGCTGGTGTGGCTGGATCGGTCGGGACGAGAGCTTTCGACGGTGGGCCCTCCGGGACAATTTCTTCAGATGGCGCTCTCCTCCGACGGGCGCTCGGCCGCGGTGACGGAGTTTGCCGCGCCGCTGCCGCCGGACCTCTGGCTCTACGACACGGGAGTCGGCCGGGGGCTCCGGCTCACACGCGACTCGGTTCCCCAGGTCTCGCCGATATTCGCGAGCGACGGGCAGCGAATCTTCTTCTCGGAGTTTCCCGACGGCCCGTGGGACCTCTGGCAAATTCCCGCTCACGGCGGCGAGGCGAAGGTCTTCCTTCATTCGGACTCGTCCAAGACGGCCAACGACGTCTCACCGGATGGGCGCTTTCTGCTCTACCGGGAGTTCAACCCGAGCACCCGAGGCGATCTCAAGTTCGTCGAAACGAGCGGAACGTCGCCGCCCCGTACATTCGTCGCCTCGAAGGACGACGAGACCAACGGCGACTTCTCTCCGGACGGTCGATGGGTGGCCTACGCCTCGGACGAGTCCGGGCGAAAGGAGATCTACGTGGCCTCGTTTCCCGAGCCGACCCGCCGGTTCCGGGTCTCCTCCCAGGGAGGCACGCAACCGCGGTGGGCGCGGAACGGCAACGAGCTCTTCTACATCCAGTCCGGACAGCTCTGGTCCGCCGCCGTCGGCCGCAGCGGTGACGACCTCACGTTCGGCGACAGCCATCCCCTCTTCCGGCTGTCGCTCTTTTCCACCTTCGACCCCGGGTTCGACGTGGTCTCCCGCTACGACGTCGCAGCGGACGGCCGTTTCTTCGCCCTCCTCCGGGGAGGAGACGATGCTCCGACGCCCCTCGTCGTCGTGCTCAACTGGGCCGAGGAGCTCAGGAAGGGCCCATGAGTCTGTCCGCCGGAGGCAATCGATGATTCCATTCATCCTGTTTCTCGCGATGCAGTTCCCTGCGAAGGCCTGGGCCGAATCCACGCCGGAGCACGAGGGCCTCCACTCCGCGACTCTGGACTCCCTCGACCGCGAGCTCGCCTCGGGCAAGCACGGCTACGTCGACTCGATGCTCGTGATCCGCCACGGAAAGGTCGTCTACGAGAAGACCTACGACCGGGCGAAGGACTATGCGCGGCTCTTCGCCGGCAAGGGCGAGCCCGGCATCTACAACTACTACGACCCGGGCTGGCACCCGTACTACAAGGGCACGCCCCTTCACACGATGCAGTCGGTCTCCAAGAGCGTGACCTCCGCGCTCGTCGGGATCGCGATCCGCCGCGGGGAGATCCCGGGCGCCGACGTCAAGGCGATGCCGTACTTCGCGGATTTCAGGATTCCGCCGGACCCGCGCCGCGACCGGATGAAGTTGCGCGACATCCTGACGATGACTGCCGGGATCCGCTGGGACGAGGAGTCGACCGAGTACACCGACCCCGCGAACAACTGCGCCGTGATGGAGGGCCGTGAGGACTGGGTCCGCTACGTCCTCGAGCAGCCGATGGCGGAGGATCCCGGGAAGGTCTTCGTCTACAACAGCGGCGCGACGGAGCTGCTCTCGTACCTTATCTGGAAGGCGACGGGGAAACAGGCCGACGACTACGCGAAGGAGCATCTCTTCGGTCCTCTCGGGATCGAGTACTACTGGAAGCGCACGCCGAAGGGCCTCGCGGACACCGAAGGCGGGCTGTACCTCGCGCCGCGGGACCTCGCCAAAATCGGATACCTGTATCTGAAGGACGGCGTCTGGGACGGAAAGCGCATCCTCCCCGAAGGCTGGGTCGCGGCCTCGACGCACGCGAGCACTCACACGAAGGACGGCGCCTTCGGGTACGGCTACCAGTGGTGGGTCATGCCGGGCAAGGGCCCGGGCTCGCACGACGCCTACGCCGGATGGGGTTACGGGGGACAGTTCCTGATCGTGGTCCCTGACCTCGAGCTCATCGCGGTCTTCACGGGGTGGAACATCTACGAGAAGGAATCGCTCGACCCCGCGTGGGCGCTCTCCCGGGTCCTCGCGGCCGTGAAGAAGGAATGACCCTCGCCCCAGGCGCCCGGCTCGGCTCCTACGAGATCCTGAGCCTCCTCGGCGCGGGGGGCATGGGCGAGGTGTACCGGGCCCGCGACACGCGGCTCGAGCGCGACGTCGCCATCAAGCTCATCTCCGCCCGCCTCGCGCGGGAGCCCGAGCATCTGGCGCGTTTCGAGCGCGAGGCGCGCATGCTCGCCGCGCTCAACCACCCTCACATCGCGCAGATCCACGGCCTCGAGGAGCGCAACGGGACGAGCTTCCTCGTGCTCGAGCTCGTGGAGGGGCAGGCGCTCAACGCCCGGCTGGCCCAGGGTCCGATACCGATACCCGAGGCGCTCGAGATCGCCGCCCAGATCGCCGACGCCCTGGCGGCGGCGCACGAGCGAGGCCTCGTGCATCGGGACCTCAAGCCCGGCAACGTCATCGTCACGCCGGCGGGCCACGCCAAAGTGCTCGATTTCGGCCTGGCGAAGCCCGTCGCCGCGCCCGGCGGCGCGTCGGCCCTGATGACCTCCCCCACGTCCGCGACGGCCGCGGGAACGATCGTCGGCACGCCGGCGTACATGAGCCCCGAGCAGGCGCGGGGCCAGGCCCTCGATCACCGCACCGACCTCTGGTCCTTCGGGTGCCTCCTCTACGAGATGCTCTCCGGCCGCCTCGCGTTCCCGGGCGAGACGGTCGCGGATTGTCTCGCGGCGGTTCTCCACGACGAGCCCGACTGGAAGCGGCTGCCTTCGGGCACGCCCGCCGCGATCCGCCGCCTGCTCCGCGCCTGCCTCGAGAAGGATCCCGACCGGCGCCTGCAAAATGCGCGGGAGGCGGACTCGCGTATCCAGGAGGCGCGGACATTCTCGCGGCGCACGCGCGGTCGCGCCGTCGTCCCGTCCGGGACGCCCCGGTTGACTCTGCTCACGATCGCGAAGGGACTGGAGCAGTCGCCCGCGTTCTCCCCCGCCGGCGACGAGCTCGTCTACGCCGCCGACGTCGGCGGCGTGCGAAAGATCTTCGTCCGCAGCCCCGGGGGAGGCGGCGAGGCCGCGGTGACGACGGGCCCGTTCGACGACATCCAGCCGTGCTGGTCGCCCGACGGCGCGTCGATCCTGTTCGTCCGGGCCCGCCGGGCCGGGCGCAAGCTCGAGCCCCACGTCCTGTTCGGCGAGCAGGGCGAAGGCGACATCTGGAAGCTCGACCGCGCGACCGGCCGCGAGTCGAAGCTCGTCGACGATGCCTACAATCCGGCCTTTTCGCCCGGCGGCGAGCGGATCGCGTGCGACGCGCCCTGGGCCGGGCAGCGGCGGATCTGGACCGTCGACCCGTGGGGGCACAATCCCCGACAGGTGACGAGCGACGTCTCCGAGGCGATCGTCCACGTTCGCCCCCGCTTCTCCCCGGACGGCCGGCGAATCGTTTTCCAGAACCGCGAGAGCACCAAGTTCGACGTGCGCATCGTCGACCTCTCCACCCAGAAGCTCGAGTGGGTCACGAGCGACTCGTTCCAGGATCTCCAGCCCGTCTGGTCGCCGTCCGGGCGCTACATCTACTTCTCGTCGTACCGCAGCGGCGGCCTGAACCTCTGGCGGGTCGCCGTCACCGCCGGCGGCAAGCCGCGGGGTGCCCCGCAGCAAGTCACGACCGGCGCCGGCCAGGATCTCGAGCCGACGCCCTCGCCCGACGGCGCGCGCCTCGCCTTCTCCATCCGGCGCCAGAACGCCAACATCTGGACGCTGCCCGTCGATCCATCGAGCGGGCGTCCGACGGGGGCTCCCCGGGAAACCATCGCCACCAATCGGGAGGACAGCCGGGGCGCATGGTCGCCGGACGGCCGGTCGATCGCGTTCAACTCCGACCGCAGCGGAGAGATGAACATCTGGATCCAGGACCTCGGCGGCGGCGCGGCCCGTCAGATCTCGCGAGGGCCCGGCGGCGACTACCAGGCGAACTGGTCGCCCGACCGGAAGACGATCGCGTTTTTTTCGTCGCGCGCGGGCTCTCCCGACATCTGGACCGCGGACCTCGATTCGGGCGCCCTGCGGCCGCTCACGCGCACGCCGTCGCTCGACATCAATCCCTCGTTCTCGCCCGACGGACGCTTCATCGCCTTCCAGTCGGACCGCAACGGCCGCTTCGAAATCTGGGTGATGCACGCCGACGGGTCACAGCCGAGGGCGCTGACGCGGACGCGCGTGGTGGGCCATTTCCTGCGCTGGACCCGGGACGCGAGCGCCGTGATCTTCCGCTCCTCGGAAACCCCCTCGCGAACGCTGCGGGCGCCCCTCGCGGGCGGCGAGCTGGAGCCCGTCGGGGAAGTCGCCGGCGGCGCCCACATGTCGTTCTCCCCCGACTTTTCGCGCATCATGGACGTCGTGGGACACCGGGAGCTCTGGGTCTCCCGGCTCGACGGCGGCACCCCGGAGAAAGTCTTCGAGTTCGACGATCCGGACGCCCGCATCGACTACCCGGTCTGGTCGCCGGACGGGAAGTGGGTCCTCTTCGATCGCTTCCGCCCGCAGGGAGGCGAGATCTGGATGATAGAAGGACTCGAGTGAAGTGAGCCTCTCCGCCGGCACGCGTCTGGGCCCGTACGAGATCCTGTCGCCTCTGGGCGCCGGCGGGATGGGCGAGGTCTATCGGGCGCGGGACACCAAGCTCGGGCGCCAGGTCGCCGTCAAGGTTCTGCCGGCCGGGTTCTCGCAGGATCCCGAGCGGCTGTCACGCTTCGATCGCGAAGCCCGCCTGCTCGCCTCGCTCAACCATCCGAGCATCGCCTCGATCTACGGCCTCGAAGAGGCCAATGGCATCCGCTTCCTGGTTCTCGAGCTCGTCGAAGGCGAAACGATGGCCGAGCGGGTGGCCGCCGGGGCGATCCCGGTGGACGAGAGCCTGGTCTTCGCCCGGCAGATCGCCGAAGCGTTGGAAGCGGCGCACGAGAAGGGAATCGTCCACCGGGACCTGAAGCCGTCCAACGTCAAGGTCACGCCGGCGGGCAAGGTCAAGGTGCTCGACTTCGGCCTCGCGAAGGCCTTCGGAGGGGACGCCGCGCCACAGGGAGACGTCTCGATCTCGCCCACCATCACGTCCGGCGGGACCGAGAAGGGCGTCATCCTGGGAACGGCGGCCTACATGTCGCCCGAGCAGGCGCGCGGAAAGGCCGTCGACCGTCGGACGGACATCTGGGCCTTTGGCTGCGTTCTCTACGAGATGTTGTCGGGACGGCGGGCCTTCGAAGGCGAGACGGTGTCCGACGTCCTCGCCGCCGTGCTGACGCGCGATGCGGACTGGCGCGCGCTCCCGGCCTCGACACCCCGGCGCATCCGCGATCTCCTGCGCCGCTGCCTGCAGAAGGATCCGGACCGGCGGCTTCACGACGTGGCCGATGCCCGACTCGAGATCGACGAAGCGGCGGCGGAGCCGCCGGGCGACGCCGGAGCCGACGCGCCGGTCGCCGCGCCCGCGCGGGGAAAGCGCCTCGGGATTCTCGCGGCGACGGCGCTCGCCTCGGCCGTGATCGCGGCGGTCGCGACCTGGGGACTCGCGCGTCGGCCGGGCGCCCTGCGTCCGCTCGCGGTCGAAGGGCTCTCCAGAATCACGCCTCCGACCGGCCGCGCGGAGTGGCCGAGCTGGTCGACGGATGGAAACCTCCTCGCCTTCGCCTCGGATCGGAGCGGCGACTTCGAGATCTACGTGCGCCGCGGCGAGGGCGGGCAGGACGTCCGGGTGACGAACGACCCCGGGCAGGACATCCAGCCCGCTTTTTCCCCCGACGGCAATGCCATCGCCTTCGTCTCGACGCGGGCCTCGAAGACGGGCCTCATCAAGATCGGCGGGACTCTCTCTCGCAATACCCGCACGTACGGCGGCGATCTCTGGACCGTTCCGCCGCTGGGCGGCGCGGCGCGGCGGCTCGCCCCCGACGCCAACTATCCCGCGTGGCGGCCGGACGGCCGGAGCGTGCTGTACGTCACGGGACCCGAGAGTCGGCGTGCGATCTTCGAAGTGCCCTCCCAGGGAGGGGCTCCCCGCGCGCTCCTCTCGAGCGAACAGTCGAGCTGGGAAATCACCCGGATCGCCTGCTCGCCGGACGGGCGCTGGATCAGCTTCGAATCGCAGCTCGAAGAAGTGCTCGTGATGCCGGCGACGGGAGGCCAGCCTCGGGCGATCTTTCGCGGATTCAGCCACGCCTGGGACGCCTCGTCGCGCTCCCTGTGGTGCCTCTCGAGGGATCCCAACGGCGGCACCCGCGTGGAGCGCCGCGACTTCGCGCCCGGAAGCGGGAGCGTGGACGGCGCGCCGCGAACGGTCGGTCTCGTGACGGCGTACTTTCGAGATCTCGCCGTTTCCCGGGACGGGCGACGGCTCGCCGTCGTCGAGGAGGAGACCTCACGCAATCTCACGCGCCTGCCGCTCGCTCCGGGCGGCGGGGCGCCGGCCGGACCGGAAGAACCCCTGTCGAGCGGGCGCGTGATCGACAGCTACCCGCAGGTCTCGCCGGACGGCCGACAGGTCGCTTACATCAGCGACATTCTGGGGCGCATGGAGGTCTGGATCCTGAGTCTCGAGACGCGGCTTCGCCAGCGCCTCCAGCTGCCGGGGGAGGACGTCGGGCAGCTTTCCCCTTCGTGGATGCCTGCCGGCAACGAGATTCTCGCCGTGCGGTACATGTCCGGCACGCAGGATTCCTTCTGGATCGCGGCCCTGGACGGGAGCCGGGCGGAAGAGTTGTTCCGGGGCGGCAGCAAGGGAGTCAGCCAGCTCCGGCCCTCGAAAGACGGACGCTTCCTGCTTCTTTCCGACGTGCTCCAGGGCGTCACGCAGCAGCTCGGGTTGTTCGACATGACCTCCCGCAAGCTGAAAGCGCTGACCGATTCTCCCGACGACAAGTTCGACGCCGAGTGGTCGCCGGACGGTCGCTGGATCGCCGGGACGGCGGTCATGGGAGGCACGCTGCAACTCTTCCGGATGCCGGTCGAGGGCGGCGCCCTCGAGCAGCTCACGACCGGCTACGAGAGGATGCGGCACCCCTTCTATTCGCCGGATGGAAAGTGGATTTACATCCAGCCGAGCCACCGCAACATCTCCCGGATCCCTGCGGGGGGCGGGCCCCTCGAGTCGGTCACGCACTTTCCCGAGGCCGGCCTCTTTCTCGAGGAGCCCACCATCTCGCCGGACGGCAAGTTTCTCTACTACTGTCGCGAGAACGGCGGCTCTTCGATCTGGCTCCTGACCCTCACGGGTCAGGGCCGATCCCAGTGACGCTCTCCCCGCCGGATCGAAGCTCGGTCCCCGCTACAGCTTCACCAGGCACCACTCCTCGGACCACGGCAGGCGCGACATCTGCAACGCGGGCTTGCCTCCCGGCTGGACCGCGAAGCCGTCGGAGAAGTTGACGCCGAAGCCGTTCTCCGGGTCGTAGAGCCCGGGCTCGACGGAGAAGATCATCCCCGCCTGCAGCATCGTGTAGTCCCCGAGCGCCAGGTACGGCGGCTGGTGGCCCTCCACGCCCATCCCGTGCGCCGGACGGTGGTAGATGTATTTCTGCATTCCTTCGTCCACCTGGTGCTTGAGGATCTGGTAGGCGACCGTCGAGCACGCCATGCCCTCGCGCTGGAGGTCCTTCTGCATCAGGCAGCAGTCGCGCGAAACCGTCCAGACCTTCTTCTGGTGGTCGGTCCACGGCGCCAGCAGGAACGCGCGGTAGAGCTCTCCCCCGCAGCCGCCGATCTCGACGCCGCCCGCGATTTGGAGGGCCTGGCCCTTCCGGATCTTGTTGTAGTGCATCTGGTTCGGATGCGGGTACGCCGTGCCCACGCCGCAGCGCACGCCGATGTCCATCTCGATCCCGACGGCGGTGTGCGGGCGGCCGTCGCGCTTGATTCCCGACATCAGGCGCCCCATGCCGAACTCGGTCGCCGCCATGCCGAGCTCGTAGTCGGTCAGGTCGGTGCCCCTGGCGAGCAGGAGGTCGCGGGCGAAGGCGTGGGTCTCGTCGAAGACGCGGTAGGCGCGCCGCCAGAGCGCGAGCTCCTCGGGCGACTTGACCATGCGCATCTTCTCGCACCGGTCGGCGATCGACTCGAACTTCGTCTCCTTGAGGAAGACCTTGCCGGCCGTCGCGAGCTTGCCCGGGGAAAGCTCCCGGTCCGTCGCGATGCGTTTGCCGTCGTAGCCCCGCTTCTTCAGGCCCTTCAGGACCCACTCGAAGAGATCGACCTGCTCGCCCTGCTGGACCTTCCCCTCGTTGGGAAAGCCCCCCTCGGCGTGCTGGAAGTCGAAGTAGTAGTCGGACTCGGTCGCCCACCAGCTCTTGACGAGGTCGCGGTCGAGGCCCGGGTTGAACCAGATCGTCGCCAGGCGGTCCGCGGGAAGGAAGACCGAGAAGGGGCGCTCGGTCGTGGTGAAGAAGAGGCCCGTGAAATAGATGATGTTCATCGGGTCGGTCAGCCACGCGCCCGCGAGCCCGTTCTCGACCATGTAGCCCTGCAGCGCCTTCGCCCGCCCCTGGTGCCACTCGAGCGGCAGCCGATCGAACGTCGCCGGCGCCAGGCCGTCGTCGTCCTTGACGAACAGCGCCGCGGACTTCGAGCCGTCGATGCCGCCGAAAGGCGCCGTCTGCGGCGCCGCCGACGACGCCATGCCGAGGCCGAGGGCCGCGCCTCCCGAAACGAGCAGGGACCGACGATCGAGCGTCATGTGTCCTCCCGCCAAGAAAGTGCGGCGATCCTATCCAAACGGCGTTACCGTTTCGTCGAATGATGTGGGCTCTCGGCATCGCGGGCCTCGCCCTGGCGATCTTCCTCGTCGACCGGCTGCTCCTCTGGATGGAGTGGAAGGGCTGGATCGACTACCGCCGCACGTATCCCGGCCACTACAACGACGGCCAGGTGGGACCGGCGTTTCTCGCGATCCAGGGGCTGCTCGAGCCGGGCAAGAAGCATGCGGCCGAGGAGCAGACCGCGCTGCGGACCGAGGAGGACGAGAACGCGGGCCCCGGAACGAAGGGTCTTCCGCCGCCTACTTGATCGCGGTCGCGAGCGTGTCGTGATGCAGGGAGATCAGGGTCCGTAGATAGGGCCCGATGGCCTTGACCCCGTCGAACCCCGCCGCCTTCGCCGCCTCCTCCTGCTTCGCCTCCGGGACGTCGGCGCTTGCCGCGTAGTGCTTGAGGTCGCGGTAGGCGCCGATCGTGAAGAGGTCCCAGGCGGCTCCCGCGGCGCGCACGAAGATCAGGTTCTGCGGCAGGTCGAGGGCCTTCGAGTACGCGTTCTCCATCTCGCGCTGACGGTAGAGCGATTGCTCCATCCCGGGCAGCGATTCGAACATCTCGACGTGAAAGTAGCCGGCCGGGTCGAGCGCGGCCCGCGTCTCGGCGAGCGGCGGGCCGTAGACGAAAACGTCCTCCGTCCAGGCGACGTCGCCCGAGAGCCGGACGAGCCCGGTCATCGCCGCCTCGGCGGCCTTGCGCCGCCGGGCGATGCGATCCGGGGAGTAGTACTCGCCCCAGCTCCCCATCGGAAAGAGGAGCAGGAGGTCCCAGCGGTCTCCCTGGCTGTGCCGCATGGCAATCGGAGGCTCGTCGCCGCTGTCCTTCGAGCCGGGCCAGCCCGCCTTGAGGGCGTCGACGACCTCGAGGAGCTTGCCCGGCGCCGCCTGGATGAGGGTAGTCCGGTAGAGATAAGCGGGCGGGACGGCCGACGGGAGCGCCGCGAGCCGCAGAGCGAGAACGAGCGAGAGGATCACGGGTACTCTACCATTATGGTAGAATTCTACCATCATGGCGCTCAATATCAAGGACCCGGAGGCCGAACGCCTGGCGGCGGAGGTCGCTCGCATGACCGGCGAGAGCAAGACCGGGGCGATCCGGTCGGCTCTGGCGGATCGTAAGGAACGGCTGGCTTATGGCATGACGCGACCCGACCGGCTCGAGCATCTGCGGCGTCTGCTGCGGGAGGAGATCTGGCCCTCCCTTCCGAAATCGGTGCTCGGCCGCAAGTTGAGCCGCAAGGAGAAGGAGCGGATTCTCGGATTCGGCAAGGAGGGGTATTGATCGTCGACAGTTCTGCCCTCATTGCCATCCTCCTCAACGAGCCGGGCTCGGACCTGTTGCTTCAGAAGCTGGCGGCGGCGGCGAGCGTCGGAATCGGAGCCCCCACGCTGGCGGAAGCGGGAATCGTGCTCACGGGGCGGGCGGGAATCGAAGGCAAGCGAAGCCTCCCGGTCTTTGTCCTGGAAGCTGATCTCGCAGTCGTGCCCTTTGGTCAGGATCATTGGAGAGCCGCGGTCGACGCTTTCCGTCGTTACGGGAAGGGCAGGCATCCGGCCGGGCTGAACATGGGTGATTGCCTGACGTACGCGACCGCCAGGCTGGCGGGCCAACCCCTGCTCTGCACCGGCTCCGATTTCGCCAAAACCGACCTCGAACTAGCGTAGCCGCGCCCCATCGATGCCCCGAAAACCCGCGCCTGTGCTAACATTTTTGAATTACATCGATGAAATTCACGAGTGTCATTGCGAGAAGCTTCTCCACCGCGGAGGCCGCGCGGCTGACTGGCCTCACGGCCAGGCAACTCGACCATTGGGATAGGAAGGGCTTCGTCCGTCCGTCGATCGAGAAGGCCAGCGGATACGGCTCGGCCCGGCGGTACTCGTTCGCCGACATCGTCCGGCTCCGGGTCTCGGCGCGCCTTCGCGCGAGCGGCGTCGGCCTCGCCCGCATCCGGCGGTGCGCGGAGGCCCTGGCGAAGCTCGACCCGTCCGCGGACCTCGGCCGGGCGCGCCTGATCGTCGCCGGCTCGAGCGTCCTCTGGGCGCGCTCGGACCGCGAGGTCGTGGATCTGCTGAATGACGGACAGCTCGTCCTGGTCTGTTCACTCGGAGACGCGGTGGCCGAGGCGGCCGGCGCCGTCGAGCGCCTCACGCGCGAAGCCGAGCGAGCGGACCGCCTTCCGGCGGCTCTCGTCCACGGTGGAAAAAGGCAAACGGAGTAGGGGCGGCCCTTGCGGCCGCCCGCAGCGCAGGACGAGCCCGGCGGCGACATCGTGCGCCGGGTGGACGGGAGCAGGATGCGGTTGGCTTCGGACGACCTGAACGAGCACATCGGCCGCCTGGCGCGGCTGGGACGCCAGCGCGACTTTTCCCTCCCGAGGTTCTCGAAGTCCCTGTCCTCGATCGCGCGCAACGGCGGCCGGGGCGAGGTCCTGAGGCAACTGCTCGCCGAGTGGACGGGGATCCCCTTCGAGGCCCCCGAGGCGCTCGAGCGCTGGACGGAGATCGAGCGGTTGATCCCCGCCCTGCGGGAAAAGCTCGGCTCGCCCCTCGGGCTCCAGACCGTCCTCCTCCATCACCTCCACAGCCGCAAGGGTTTGATGAAGGAGCCGCGGCTCGTCTCGGAGGCGGACCTCGCGGTCCTGCGCGTCAACGCGATCACGGACCCCCTGACCGGCCTCTACAACCGGAGGTTCCTCGTCGACCACCTCTCGCGGGAGATCTCGCGCGCCGAGCGCTCCGGCGGGATCCTCGCCGTCGGCATGCTGGACTTGAAGGGCTTCAAGTCGATCAACGACCGGATGGGGCACCCCGTCGGCGACAGCGTGCTCGTGCGGACCGCCCGCGTCGTGCGGGACTCGCTCCGCGCGGTCGACGCGGGCTGCCGGTGGGGCGGGGACGAGTTCGTCCTCGTGCTCCCCAACACCGACATGATCTCGGCGCTCGCGGTGATGGAACGGGTGCGCGAGAAGGTCGCGGACATCCCGCTCTCCGACCGGACGGCCACGGCCCTCGATCTCCACTACGGCGTCGCGTCCTATCCCAACGATGGGAAGAGCACCGACTTCCTGCTGAAGATCGCGGACCTGCGCCTCTACCAGTGCCGCTCGCAGTCCGCGTTCGAGGGACGCGAGCGGCGCCTCCACCCGCGCTTCGCGCCGGAGGAGATGAGCCTGCAGATGGAGTGGAAGAGCCCGGCGCGCCCGCACACGGCGCCGGTCGTCGACGTCAGCTTCGGCGGGATCTCCTTCTACGCGAAGCGGGCCGAGAAGTGGCCTCCGCGGTGGAAGGCCGAGATCGTCCAGAAGCACGACCCCGAGCGCCACCCGATCAAGCTCAAGGCCCTGAACTCCGCGCCGCTGCCGGGCGGCGGCGTCCGCGTCGGTTGCGCCTATGTCTGATCGGCGCGGGGCGTTCGCCGCCCACCGCGCCGCGGCCTCCGGTCTCTTCACCCTCTTCACCCTCATCGCCATCGTGCTGCGCCTGGGAGACGCGCGCCTGCTCGCGCTCGCGATGGGCGGCGCGCTGGGCGCGCTCTTCCTCCTGACGCGCAGGGGCGTGCGGGACGCGCTCGGCGAGTTCGCCGCGCCGCTCGCGATGGTGGTGGACCTCGCCCTGCTCTTCTGCGCGATGTCGCTGACCGGGGGAACGATGTCGCCGTACGCGCTGCTGCTTCCCGCCGGGGTCGCGCTGTCGTGGCACTGCGAGGGGAAGCCGGCGGCGCGTTTCTTCGCGGCGGCCGCGGTCATGGGCGTGGCGGCGCTCGCGACCCTGGCGCGGGTGCCGACCGACGGCGCCGCGCTCTTCGCGCTCGCGGGCGTCGCGCTCGCGGCGCCGGCCCTCCTCGTGACGCTCGAGGTTGCGTCGGCGGCGGCTCCGGAAGCGGCGATTCCGACGACGCGGACCGCCGCTTCCGAAGCCGCGGCCGATGCGCCGGTCGTATCCGTTCGTCGGGACCCGGCGCCGCCCGAGCGGGACCCCGAGGCGGAGATCCTCCACGACCTGCGCTCGCCGCTCTCGGTCATCCGCGTCTACACCGACCTCATCCAGGAGGCCGCCCGGCGCGGCGAGCTGCCCAACCGCGAGTACCTCGACAACCTCGAGCGCGAGATCGAGCTCGCCGAGCGCCTCGTCGGCACCCCCGCGCCCGTGCCGGAGCCCTCGGCCCCGCCTCCGCTGAACGCCGATCTCGTCGAGATCCTGGGCTCGCTCGCGACGGCCTACCGCCTGGCCCACGGCGGGCGGATCCGGATCGAGTTCATCGCCGAGCGCCCGCAGCTTCCCGTGGCCGCCGACCCGGTCGCCCTCCAGCGCGCCTTCCGCAACGTCCTCGACAACGCCATCAAGTACACGCCGGACGCCGGCGAGGTCCGCATCCGCGCCGGCGCCGCCGGCTCGCAGGCCTTCGTCGTCGTCAAGGACACGGGGATGGGGATGAGCCCCGAAGAAAGCGCCCGCGCCTTCGACTACGCCTTCCGTGGGGCGGGCGCCGTCGCCTCGGGTCGGCGCGGCAAGGGGCTCGGCCTCGCCATGACCAAGGAGATCCTCGAGGCCAACGGCGGCAAGATCAGCCTCTCGAGCGAGGCGGGTTATGGTTCCGAAGTGACGATCATGCTTCCCTTCCAGCGAGGCGCGCGATGAAGCGGATCGTCGTCGTCGACGACGACCGCGAGATCTCGGTCGCGGTCCGCGACCTCCTGGTGCCCGAAGGCTTCCTCGTGGACTGCCCGAACGAGCCCCGCGCCGCGCTCGTCGAGACGATCCGCGAGGTCCCGGACCTCGTCATCCTCGACGTCAACATGCCCGGCATGACCGGCTGGGAGTTCTGCGCGATCCTGCGCCGCCAGTCCGCCACGCGGGAGGTTCCCGTGCTCTTCCTGACCGGACGCTCCGAGGTCAAGGACCGGATCACGGCCATGCAGCTCGGCGGCTCGGATTTTCTGGCCAAGCCCTTCGGCGCCGAAGAGCTTCGCCGGAAAGTGCGGTCGCTTCTCGACACGACTCACGCCATGGAGGAAGGATGAGGCCCAAACGCCGCACCGAACCCAACGTCATCGACGGCCCGTTCCCCGACGCGGCCGTGGCCCCGCCCGAGGGCCTCGACGAGCTGCGCCGCGAGCGGATCGTCTACGACGGGATCACGAACCTTCCGATCCACCCGTTCGAGACGCCCGAGCGCGCCGACGAGCGGATCGACCACCTCGGCGTCATCTACCTGCAGGTCGGCAAGTTCTTCGGCTTCGAGGAGCTCTTCGGCTGGGAACACTACGACCGCGTGCTCGCGGGGCTGTCCGAGGGCCTGCAGGACGACGTCCGGACGTCGCGCCTGGCGCCCCACGTCCACTCGATCCGCTTTTCGGGCGCCGACGGTTTCTTCATTCTCTACAGCCTGCCGCCGGCGGGCCGCGGCCGGCCCCCGATCAACCTCGAAGAGGAGGCCGCGCGGCTGCGCGCGGGGGTGATCCGGCGGCTGCGCCAGACGCTCGAGGGAACGACCGCGGACCTCGTCAGCATCCTCGCCTCGAGCCTGACGACCCCCGACAACCCCCGCGTGCGCCCTTCGCGCCACATCGTGCGGACGCTCCAGGAGGCCGTCAAGATCGTCACCCAGCGCCAGACCCACGAGAGGATCGAGCTCTTCGCGGGCCTGAAGTCGGTCATCGGCGGCCGGCAGCTCCGGCCGGCCTTCCAGCCGGTGCGTCACCTGCCCGACGGCACGATCATGGGCTACGAGGCCCTCATCCGCGGCCCGCAGGGCTCGACCCTCGAGCCCCCGACGGTCCTCTTCGCGGTGGCCCACGAGAACGAGATGGACGTCGAGCTCGAAACCCTGTGCCTCGAGACGATCTTCGCGGGGCTTCCGCGGGCCGTCGGCGAGAAGCGCCTCTTCGTCAACGCCTCGGCGATGCTTCTCCGCCACCCCGTGTTCCTCGACGCGCGCAATCTCGCCTCGATCAACCGCAGCCACGCCGACGTCGTCGTCGAGATCTCCGAGAAGGAGATGGTCCGCGACTACGACTCCTTCCAGGACGTGCTCGGCCAGGTGCGCAAGGCAAACATGAAGATCGCGATCGACGACGCCGGCTCCGGCTACTCGGGCCTCGAGGCGATCCTTCACCTCAAGCCGGACTACATCAAGGTCGCCGACTCGCTCGTGCGCAACATCCACACGGACCCGATCAAGCGCGAGATCATCGCGTCGCTCGACGCCATCGGAAAGCGCATCGGCGCGACCCTCGTGGCCGAGGGCATCGAGGTCGAGGCCGAGAGGAAGACCCTGGTCGACCTCGGCATCGCGTTCGGCCAGGGCTATCTGCTGGGCCGGCCGGCGTTCCAGGTCAGCGGGCGGGCGTCGAGAAACTGAGGCTCGGCCGGGAGCACTCGGGCTCCGGCGGGCCGAGCGCGGCGGGAGACGCGTCGATGTCGAGCTCGCAGCGGCGATTCCGGATCCTGGCCTTCGTCGTCATCGGCCTCGCGCTCGTGCTCCGCTCGGTGGCGCTCGATCGCTTCTCGCTCGACAACGACGAGATCGACGAAGTGCGCTGGTCCCGCGAGTCGTTCCAGCGGCTGCTCGAGCGGGCCGCGGACGACGGCGTCCATCCGCCGCTGGAGTTCTCGATCCAGGCCGTTCTCAGCCGGGCCGGGGCGCCCGAGTGGGTCCGAAGAGTCCCGGGCGTCCTCGCCGGCGTCGGCGCGGTCGCGCTGACCCTCTTTCTCGCCGGCCGGTGGTTCGGACCGCTCGCCGGCCTCGTCGGAGGGCTTCTGCTCGCCGTCTCGCCGATCCACGTCCGGTACTCCCAGGAAGTCCGACCTTACTCGCTCGGCCTCTTCCTGCTGCTGGCGAGCGTCGCCGCTCTGGAGGCCTACCGCCGACGGCCACGCGCGGCGTTCGCCTGGATCTGGTTTCTGTCCGTGCTCGCGGCCGCCTGGACTCTCTACTTCGCCGGCCTCTTCGCCGGCCTCCTCGGACTCGGGTTCATCGCGCTGTTCCGCAAGACGGACCTCCGGCGCCTCTGGAAGAAGCTGCCGCTCGCGCTCGCGGGCTGGCTGATTCTCTACCTTCCGTGGCTGCCGGCCATCCTCTCCGTCGCGCGGAAGACGCCGCCGATGGAGGCCGAGAAGCTCGATCTCGCCTGGCTCGCCTACCGCCTGCAGGTTCTCGGCACGGGCGACTGGCTCGTTGAGCCTCTTTCGCCCGGCTCGTGGGCCTTCTGGGCCCTCGTCGCGATCGGGCTCGTCCTGGCGCGGCGCTCGCGCCCGGCGGCTTTCTGCGCCGCCTGGCTGCTGGCCGGCGCCGCGATCGTGGTCCTCGTCCTTCAGGTGCGGCCGCACTTCCCGGCCGTTCGCTATCTCCTGCCCGCGTGGCTCGGGGCTGTCTTTCTGGCGGCATATGCCGTCGCACGGTTGAGCGAAAAGCCGCTGCTTCGCCTGGCGGGCTTCGCCGCCGTCGGCCTCGTCCTCGCCTTCGACCTGCGGACGCTCTCGGCCTACTACGACCACGGCCGCCCCGAGTGGAACAAGGTCGCGGACTACGTGCGGCGGAACATCACGTCCGGACAGCGCGTCGTCGCGGTCAACTTCTGGACGTTTCGAAACTTCGGCTACTACTGGGCGGATTCGGGCCGCGGCGCCGTCCAGCGGCCCTCGCTCGAGTGGGGCGGCGAGAGCGTCTCGGGCCCGGCCTGGATCGTCCTCGCCGCCTGCCCGCTCCGTCCCGACGCCCGCGGGGAGATCGAGCGGCTCCCGCTGATGACGGAGTTTCCGCTGACGAACCGTTGCGAGGTGCGGTTCCTCGCCGAGGGACAGTCGGTGCCGTTGAACGGAGTCTGCCTGAACGGGATGTGACGCCCGAGCCGCGCCGGCGTCAGCGAATCAGGACCGGCCCCTCGGCGTCGCCCAGGCGCAGGGCCGCCGTCGCCGGAACGGGCTCCTCGTGCTCGACCGCTGCCTCATCGGCCCGGGGCTCAGGCTTTGCGGCCCGGCCCTTCCCCTTGCGCCGCCCGATCCGCTGCTGGAAGCGGTCCATCACGATGTAGAAGACGGGCGTCACGTAAAGCGTCAGGAGCTGCGAAAAAAGGAGGCCGCCGACGACGGCCAGGCCGAGGGGTCGCCGCGACTCGGCGCCGGCGCCGAAGCCCAGCGCAATCGGAAACGTGCCCATCAGGGCCGCCATCGTCGTCATCATGATCGGGCGGAAGCGAACGACGCAGGCCTCGTAGATCGCCTTCTGCGCGTTCACGCCCTCGGCGCGCTGCGCCTCGATCGCGAAGTCGACCATCATGATGCCGTTCTTCTTGACGAGGCCGACGAGCAGGATGATGCCGACGAAGGCGTAGATCGAGAGCTCCGTGCGGAAGACCATCAGGGTCACGAGGGCGCCGAAACCGGCGAACGGCAGCGCCGTCAGGATCGTCAGCGGGTGGATGAAGCTCTCGTAGAGGATCCCTAGGACGACGTAGATCACGAGGATCGCGACGATCAGCAGGAGCCCCAGTCCCTGGATCGAGCTCTGGAAGGCCTGCGCCGTGCCCTGGAAGTCGCGCTGCACGGTCGCCGGCAGCGTCTGGCGGGCGACCCGGTTGACCGCGGCCACGGCGTCGCCGAGCGCCACGCCCGGGCGCAGGTTGAACGAGATCGACACGGCCGGAAGCTGGCCCTGGTGGGCCACCGTCAGCGGCCCGGTTCCCTGCGTGACCGAAGCGAGCGAGGAAAACGGCACGAGGTCGCCGGTCGAGGCGCGCACGTAGAGCAGGCCGATCCCGCTGGCCGTGGCCTGGAACTCGGGCGCGAGCTCCATGATGACCTGGTACTGGTTGGTCGGCGCGTAGATCGTCGAGATCTGGCGGGTGCCGTACGCGGTGTAGAGGGCGTCCTCGATCTTCTGCGTCGTGATGCCGAGCGCGGCCGCGCGGTCGCGGTCGATCGTCACGTTCAGCTGGGGATTGGAGAGCTGCATGTCGCTCGTGACGTCCTGGACTTCCGGCAGCTGGCGGATCTTTCCCTCGAGGATCGGGGCGTACTTGTAGAGCTCCGCCGTGTCCGAGTCCTGGAGCGTGTACTGGTACTGGCTCTTCGTCGGGTTGCCGCCGAGGCGGATCGGCGGCGGCACCTGCATGAATACGCGGATCCCCGGGACCTTCGCGAACCGCGGTCGCAGCTCCGCGACGATCTCGTCGGCCGTCCGGCGGCGCTCGCCGAGGGGCTTCAACTGCGCGAGCACGATGCCCGAGTTGCCGACCGCCGTGTTTCCGCGCGGGCCGGCCGAAATGAGGACGTTCGCGACGTCGGGGTGCGCCCGGACGATCGCGCCGATCTGCTGCTGCTTCTCGCGCATCGCCGGGAACCCGATGCCCTGCGCCGCCTCCGTCGAGCCGAAGATCAGCCCCTGGTCCTCCGTCGGCAGGAAGCCCTTCGGGATCTTCACGAACATCCAGCCCGTCGCGACGAGCACGAGGGCCGACATCGCGAGGATCCGGCGCGGGTGGCGGAGCGCCGGGCCGAGGGTGCGGGCGTAGAGGCCGAGCATGACGTCGAAGCCGCGCTCGCTCCACTTGAAGAACCGGCCCTCCTTCTTCTCGCCCTCGGGCTTGAGGAACCGGCTGCACAGCATCGGCGTCAGCGACAGCGACACGAAGCCCGAAACGAGGATCGCGACGCCGATGACGACCGCGAACTCCCGGAAGAGCCTGCCGACGATCCCGCCCATGAAGAGGATCGGGATGAAGACCGCGGCGAGCGAGATCGTCATCGAGATGATCGTGAAACCGATCTCGCGCGAGCCCTTGAGCGCGGCCTCGAACACGCCTTCGCCGCGCTCGACGTGCCGGACGATGTTCTCGAGCATGACGATCGCATCGTCGACGACGAACCCGACCGAGAGCGTCAGGGCCATGAGCGAGAGGTTGTCGAGGGTGTAGCCGAAAACGTACATCGCGGCGAAGGTGCCGACGATCGAGAACGGCAGGGCGAGGCTCGGGATGACCGTCGCCGAGAGCTTGCGCAGGAAGAGGAAGATCACGAGGACGACGAGAACGAGCGTCAGCATCAGCGTGAACTTCACGTCCTCGACCGAGGCGCGGATCGACACCGACCGGTCGTAGACGACGTGGAGCGAGGCCGAGGCCGGGAGCTGCTTCTGGAAGGTCGGGAGGAGCTTGCGGACCGCCTCGGCGACCTCGACGGTGTTCGTGCCGGGCTGTTTGTAGATCGCGAGCGAGATCGACCGCTCGTCGTTGTACCAGGCGGCCCCCTTGTTGTTCTCGACGCTGTCGATCACCTCGCCGAGGTCCCCCACCCGGACGGGCGAGCCGTTGCGGTACGTCACGATCACGGACCGGTAGCCCTCGGCCCGCAGGATCTGGCCGCTGGCCTGGACCGTGAAGGAGGTCAGGGGCCCGTACAGGATGCCGGTCGGGAGGTTGACGTTGGCGTTGCGCACGGCGTCGGCGACCTCGTCGATGCCGATGCCGCGGCTGGCGAGCTGGCGGGGGTCGAGCTGGACGCGCACGGCGTACTTCTGCGGGCCGAACACCTGCACCTGCGCGACACCCGAGACCGTCGAGATGCGCTGCGCCATCATGACCTCGCCGTACTCGTCGAGCTCGGCGAGAGGCAGGATCCTCGAGGTCAGCGCGAGATACATGACCGGCTGGTCCGCCGGGTTGACCTTGCCGTAGGAGGGCGGCGCCGGCATGTTCGAGGGAAGCTGCCGCGCCACCGCCGAAATCGCCGACTGCACGTCGAGCGCCGCGCCGTCGAGGTCGCGCGACAGGTTGAACTGGAGCGTGATCTGCGTCGAGCCCTGGGCCGAGGAGGAGCTCATGTTGTCGAGTCCGGCGATCGTCGTGAACTGCTTCTCGAGCGGCGTCGCGACCGACGACGCCATCGTCTCGGGCGAGGCCCCGGGCAGGGACGCCGAGACCTGGATCGTCGGGAAGTCGACGTTCGGCAGGTCCGAGACGGGCAGGAGCCGGTACGCCATCACGCCGAAGACGAGCAGGCTCGCCATGACGAGCGTCGTCATGACGGGGCGGCGGATGAAGAGCTCGGAGAGGTTCATGACTTGTTCGCCGCCGCGCTCTCGCCCGTGACGACCTCGATCTTCGCGCCCGGCGAAAGGCGGAGCTGTCCGTCGGTGACGACGGTCTCCCCCGCCGCGAGCCCCTTGGCGATCACGACGCCGTCGGGGGCGTTGCGCGCGACCGTCACGGGCCGGGACTCGACGGTCGCATCGGACTTCACGACGAATGCATAGGTGCCCTGCTGGCCCGTCTGGACGGCGCCGGTCGGAGCGACGATCGCGTTCGGCTCGGTCGCGAGCGTGAGGACCGCGTTGACGAACTCGCCCGGCCACAGGACGCGATCGGTGTTCGGGAAGGTGGCCTTCAACGTGATCGTCCCGGTCGCCCGGTCGACCGTGTTGTCGACGAAGGTCAGCTCGCCCCGCCCCAGCCGCCGGCCGGTCGCGGGCTCCTCGGCCTCGACCGCGAGGGTTCCGGCGTTCTGGCGGCGCCGGATCTCGGGAAGCTCCCGCTCCGGCACGGCGAAGGTCAGGTAGATCGGAACCACCTGGTTGATCGAGACGAGCACGGCGTCGTTGGCCTTCACGACGTTGCCGGCCTGGACCATGATGCTGCCGCTTCTCCCGTCCATCGGCGCGCGGATCGAGCAGTACGCCAGATCGAGGCGCGCGCGTGCCACCGACGCCTGGTTGAGGCGGACGGTCGCCGCCGTCGCCGCGGCGTTGGCCTTGACGCTGTCGTACTGCTGCTGCGTGACGTAGTCCTTCTTGACGAGGTCCTCGTAACGCTTGACATCGGTCTGCGCATTCTCCATCTGCGCGCGGTCGCGCGCGAGAGCCGCCTCGGCCTGGGCGAGCGCCGCCTCGTAGGGCCGGGGGTCGATCGAGAAGAGGAGCTCGCCCTTCTTGAGGTCCTGTCCCTCGCGGAAGTGGACCTGCGTGATCTCGCCCGAGACCTGCGCGCGCACCGAGACGGCGACGTAGGGCTGGATCGTTCCGACGTTGCGGAGCTGGAGCGGCACGGCCTTCTGCACGACCTTGCCGACCCGCACGGGAACGGCCTCCGCGGCCGGGGGCGGGCCCTTGCCCCGGCAGGCGGCGGCCGCCGCGAGGACGGCGGCGGCCAGGAAGCGACTCGAGCCGTTGCGGATCATGGAGTTCCTTTCGTCTGCGGCAGGGCTCGGATCTCGGGGGAGCCGGGCTGGAGAACGCCGGTCGCGTGCGCCAGCTGCGCGACGGACAGGAACCAGAGCGAGCGGGCCTGCGCCTCCTGCGAGCGGGCGTCCGCGAACGCGGTCTGGGCGGTCAGCAGGTCGAGGATCGAGCCCACTCCCGCGCGATAGCGGCCTTCGGCGACGTCGGCCGACTGCCGCGCGCTCGCGAGCAGGTCGCGCGTCGTGAGCACGGTCTGGGCCGCCGTCTTGACGCCGTAGTAGCTCGACCAGACGTCGAACATCACCTGGTCCTCGGTGCGCTCGGCGCTCGCCTTCGCGAGCTCGGCCTCTTCGCGCGCCTTCTGCACCTGGTAGGCCGTGTCGAAGCCCCGGAACACCGGGATCCGCAGCGAGATCAACCCGGCCCAGTTCGTCGAAAAGGGATCCGGCACTCCCGGACGGCTGTAGAAGGTCCGGTTGCCCGTCGCATCGAGCGAGAGCGTGGGCAGGCCGTCGACTGCGGACGCGAGGATCCGGCTCTCGGCCGCCATCGCGCGGAATCTCTGGGCCGCGAGATCGGGCCGTTCGGCCATCGCCTTCGCGATCAGGTCGTCGACGCTCTTCGTCACGGCGTCGAGCGGCAGGTCCTCGGGCAGGCTCCCGACGTCCACGGGCACGTTGGCGTCGACGCCGATCGCGGTCGCGAGCGCGCCCCGGACGATCTGCACCTGGCCCTGGACGACCTGGAGCGCGAGCTCGGCCTGCGAGGCCGACGTCCGCGCGAGCAGCACGTCGGCGATCGTGGCGACTCCCGCGCGGTGCCGCTCCTCGGCGGCCGCGAGATTGCTCCGGGCCTCCTCGAGGTTGGTCTCGCGGGCCGCGACCTGGGCCTTCGCGTTGAGGTACTGGTAGTAGGCCGTCGCCACCTGGAGCACGACGTCCTGGATCGCGGCGTTGTGCGTCCAGTCGGCGGCGTAGAGATAGCGCGTCGCCTCCTCGACCTCGGCTTCCCGCGCGCCGAAGTTGTACAGGAGCCAGGTCGCGGCGATCGCCGGCCCGTACGTCGTCTGGATGAAGGTGAACTGCCCTCCGACGGCCGACTGCTTCTGCCGCTCGATCGTCCCGTCCACCTCGACGTAGGGGAAGTACAGCGACCGCTTCGATCCGACCTCGGCCGCGGCCGCGCGCGCGAAGTACCAGGCCTCGCGCGTCGAGGGGTTGTTCCTCAGGCCGACGTCGACGAGCTGGCCGAGCGAGAGCGTCGTGCCCGGCTTCAGGTACTCCTCCGGTATCGCCGGCGCCGGAGCCGCGGTCGAAGGCGGCATCGCGGCGGCGGCCGGAGGCGTCCAGGGCTCGTTCGGCGCCGCCGCCACCGAGCTCTGGATGCTCTTCCTGGGAAGCAGCGAGCAGCCCGGCGCGAGCGCGCCCGCGGCGGCGAGGAGGAGCGCCGCGGACCTTCTCATTCGTCCCTCCGCGCGACGCCGTCGATGAAGACCGACATGATCTGCCGGACGAGGTCCTCGAGCGAATCCTCGGGCCGCCGGAAGAGGTTCGCCGAGCGGATCATCCCGAGAAAGAGCTCGGCGCCGATGCGGGCGTCGATGCCCCGGAGCTCCCGCCGCTCGATGCCGGCCAGGATCGCCTCCTGGGAGAAACGGAGGATCGCCTCCCGCCGCTTCATCACCTGGTCGCGGCGCGCCGGGCCGTCGTCGCTGTGGAGGAACGGAAACAGGAACTGCCGGTCCCAGTAGAAGCGCAGGTTTTCCGTCGCGATGCGCTCCAGCCGGCCGATCGCCGAGGGCTCCTCGGGGAGCGCCTGGGAGAGCACCTGGGAAAGGCCGTCGAGGACGTGCAGGGTCGTGGCGAAGTAGAGGTCGTCCTTCGTCTGGAAGTAGCGGTAGATCGTGCCTTTCCCGATTCCGGCGTCGGAGGCGATCTCGTCAATCAGGACGGCGTGGAAGGGGCGGCGGGCGAAGACGCTCGCGGCCGCGTCCAGGATCGCCTTCTCTTTAGCCTCGGTCTTGACTCTCGGCATTGCTCTTATTTCGAAACTGACCGGTCAGTTCTGTATCACATACGGCACTTGAGCGGACCGGGTTGCCGGGGGAATCAAAAAAACCATTGATCTCATAGAATCTAGATATGTAAGTTAACGTAGTTAAGTAACGGAGGCACGTTCTTGGGCACAACCGAGCGACGCGAACGGGAGAAACAGGAGCTTCGGATGCGGATCCTCGACGCGGCCCGCGAGCTCTTCGCCGAGGAGGGCTACGACGCGGTGACGATGCGGCGCATCGCCGAGCGGATCGAGTACTCGCCGACGGCGATCTACTTCCACTTCCGCGACAAGCACGCCCTGATGCAGGAGCTCTGCGACGAGGACTTCGGGGCCCTGGCCGCCGAGTTCGTGAAGATCGCCGCGATCGCGGACCCGATCGACCGCCTGCGGCGGATCGGCCAGGCGTACGTGGGCTTCGCGATGTCCCACCGCAACCACTACCGGCTCATGTTCATGACGCCGCACCCCGAGGCGATGAAGCCCGAGGACAGCCGGCTCAAGCGCGGCAACCCGGAAGAGGACGCCTACGCATTTCTCAAGGCCACTGTCGCGGAGGCGATCGCCGCGGGACTGCTGCGCCCGGAGTTCGACGACGCGGACCTGGTGTCCCAGATGGTGTGGGCCGGCACGCACGGCGTCGTCTCGCTCCACATCGCCAAGTGCAAGGACGCCTGGGTCGACTGGCGCGACCCGGTCGAGATCGCGCACGCCCAGATCGAGACGATGATCCGGGGCTTGACCGTGGAGGGACGCTGACGTGGTCGACCTCGCGACGAAGAGTCTCCTCCACGACAAGCTGCGGTTCCTCATCACCGTCTCGGGCGTGGCCTTCGCCGTCACGCTCGTGTTCGTCCAGGTCGGGCTTTTCCTCGGCCTCCTCGACAACGCCTCGGTCACGATCGAGCACATCGACGCGGACCTCTGGGTCACCTCGCGCAACACGCCCAACGTCGACTTCGCGCACACCTTTGCCGACACCGCGGTCAAGCGCGTCCGGTCGGTGCCGGGGGTGGAGCGCGCGGACAACCTGATCGTCTGGTTCGTGACGATCAACCTGCCGACGGGCGCCCAGGAGGGCTCGCTCGTCTATGCCCTCGAGGATTTCTCGCGCTGGAACATCCCCTGGAACGTCGAGCAGGGCGAGCTCTCGGACCTGAAGCGCGGCCAGTACTTCTTCCTCGACTCGTCGGCGGTCAAGCGCTACGGCCCGTTCGAGGTCGGCGAGTACCGCGAGATCCTCGGGCAGCGGATGAAGATCATCGGCCGGACGAAGGACGCCCGCTCCTTCACGACGACGCCGATCTCGTTCGTCGACTTCGACCGCGCCCAGACGTTGAATCCCCAGTCGCTCCAGGGCAAGACGACGTACGTCCTCGTCAAGTTCGCGCCCGGAGCGGATGCGGCGGCGGTCAAGGCCGAGATCGCGCGCCGCCTGCCGTACAACGACGTCTACACGAAGAAGGAGTGGGCCGCGCGCTCCCGAAACTACTGGGTCCAGTCGACCGGGATCGGGCTGAACATGTACCTGACGGTGTTCCTCGGCTGCCTCGTCGGGATCGTCGTCGTCGCGCAGACGCTGTACACGTCGACGATGGAGCACCTCAAGGAGTTCGGCACCGTCAAGGCGATCGGCGGCGGGAACCTCGACATCTACCGGATCCTCGGCAAGCAGGCGTCGATCGCGGCGGTCGCCGGCTTCGTGCTCGGCGCGCTCATGTCGTACGCGCTGCGGCCCGCCATCGCGAAGATCGACCTGAAGCTCATCATCCCGCCGACCTTCGTCGCGATCGTCTTCGCCGGATCCGTCCTGATGTGCCTGGGGGCGGCGATGATCTCCTTCCGCAAGGTCGCATCCATCGACCCGGCGCTCGTGTTCCGGGCATGAGAACCGCCATGACCGCCGTGAAGCCCGTGCTCGAAGCGATCGCCGTCTCCAAGGATTTCCGCGAGGGCCGGGGCGACGTCGTGTCGGTGCTCCGGGGAGTTTCCCTGAGCCTGTCCCGCGGCGAGATCGTCTCGCTCGAGGGTCCGTCCGGCTCTGGCAAGACCACGCTCCTCTCGATCCTCGGCTGCATCCTGACGGCCTCCTCGGGCCGCGTGATCGTCGACGGCGAGGAGGCCGACACGAGCCGGGCCGCGCGGCTGCCGGAGATCCGGAAGAAGTCGATCGGGTTCGTCTTCCAGCAGTTCAACCTCTTTCCGTCCCTGACGGCGCTCGAGAACGTCGAGTACGCCCTCAACGTCAAGGGCCACCGGGGCGCCGCGGCGCGGGCCGAGGCCGAGCGGGTGCTCGTCGCGGTCGGCCTGTCGGACCGGCTCGACTTTCTGCCGCGAGACCTTTCCGGCGGCCAGAAGCAGCGGATCGCCGTGGCCAGGGCGCTCGCCGGACAGTCGCCCATCCTGCTCGCCGACGAGCCGACGGCCAACCTCGACTCGCACGTCGGGGGCCAGGTCCTCGAGATGTTCCGCGCCCTCGCCAAACAGGAGAACCGGGCGCTCCTGATCGTCACCCACGACCCGAAGGTCCGCTCGATCGCCGACCGGGTGCTCCGCATCCGCGACGGCGAGCTCATTGATCAAGACGCATCCGAAGTAGGGGCGGGGCTTGTCCCCGCCCTCGGAGGGCGGCCACAAGGGCCGCCCCTACACCCGACGGCACTAGCGACCTGAACAAGGGAAACTGCCATGAAAAAAAACTTCTGGAACCGCGCTCTCTGGCCGCTGCTCGGCCTGGGGATCCTCGCGATCGTCGGCCTGCAGGCCCGCGTGTCGCCGGCCGTCACCCGGCGGCCCGCCTCGGTCCCGCCGGCCGCCGCGTCCCGGCTCACCGCCGTCGCCGCGGAAGGCCGGGTCGTGGCCTACCCCGGCGCCGAAGTCGTCGTCGGAACCGACCTCGCCGGGACGGTCGTAGTTCTCAAAGTGCAGGAGAAGGAGAAGGTCCGCCGGGGCCAGCTCCTGGCCGAGCTCCGTTCGGACGACCACCGGGCCGCCCTCGCGGAGGCGAAGGCCAGGGTCGTGGAAGCCGACGCCGACATCCGCCTCGCGGAGGCCGAAGTCGAGCGGGCGCGCGCCCTCTGGCAGAAGGACGTCGGCTCCCGGCAGGCCGTCGACAAGGCCGAGCGCGACGTCGACGCCGCGCGGGCCCGCCGCCAGACCGCCGCGGCGACCGCGGATCGGCTCGAGGCCGTTCTCGCCAAGACCCGGATCCTTTCCCCGATCGACGGCGTCATCGTCGCCCGGCACGCCCAGGCGGGCGAGACGCTCGAGGCCGGCCAGCGCATCGTGACCGTGGCCGACCTGTCGCGGACCCGGATCGAGGCCGAGCTCGACGAGTTCGACTCGGGACGGGTCCACCTCCGGGACGAGGTCCGCGTGACGGCCGAGGGCTACGATGGGAAGGTCTGGAAGGGAAGGGTCGAGGAGATCCCGGATGCGGTCGTCGGGCGGCGGCTGAAGCCGCAGGACCCCGGCAAGCCCGAGGACACCCGGGTGCTGCTCGTCAAGGTCGCGTTGCTCGAACCGACGCCCCTGAAGCTCGGCCAGCGGGTCGAGATCCGCATCGATTGAGAGGAGACGGCCCATGAGCGAAGCGGCAGATCCCTGCGCCGGCGGAATCATCAAGAGGCTCCAGTGCCGCGGGGCCGAGCCGGGCCAGGCGCAGGCTCCCCTCGATTCCTCCGGCGAGCGCGACTTCCTGCGGGAGCGCGTTGCCCTGTGGGCACGGATCACGTTCCTCGCGTCCGTGGGCTTCTTCTTCGCGGGCTTCGTGATCGAGGCGCTCTGGCCGCCGGCTTCGGGCGGCAGCCGGAGCTTCACCCGGCCGGACGTCCTGTTCCACCTCGCGACCTGCGCGGCTCTCCTGCTGGTCTGGCTGGCGTCGCGGCAGCCCGGGCTTCCCGAAGGAGCCCTGCGAGCTCTCGACGCGGGCGGCACCCTCGCGACCCTCTGGCTCTACGCCTGCATGGCCGGAAGCATGCCGCCGGCCTGGCGGCCCGAGATGATGTTCCTGCTGATCGTCATCACGATTCTTCTGACGCGCGCCGCTCTCGTCCCGAGCCCCCCCGGCCGCACGGCGTGGATTTCCACGCTCGCCGCCGCGCCGGCGCCGTTCCTGGCCGCGACGGTCTATGCCGGCCGCTCGCCGGCGGAGATCTCACGCGGCCAGTCCGTGGCCTATGCGCTCCTCTGGTCGATTCTCACGGTGCTTCTGTCGACGCTCGCCTCGTTCGTGACGTTTCGACTCCGCAAGAGCGTGGCCCGGGCCCGACAGCTCGGGCAGTACACGCTCAAGGAGAAGCTCGGCGAAGGCGGCATGGGCATCGTCTATCGGGCCGAGCACGAGATGCTCCGCCGCCCGACCGCGATCAAGCTCCTGCCCCCGGGTAAGGCCGGCGAGGACAGCCTCAAGCGCTTCGAGCGCGAGGTCCAGATGACCGCGCGGCTCACGAGCCCGCACACGGTCTCGATCTACGATTACGGCCGCACGCCCGACGGCCTCTTCTACTACGTCATGGAGTACCTCGACGGCGTCGACCTCGAGGACCTCGTCAAGGAGAACGGCCCCGTTGCCCCCGGCCGCGCCGTCCGCATCCTCCGGCAGATCTGCGCTGCGCTGACCGAGGCGCACGGAATCGGCCTGATCCACCGCGACATCAAACCGGCGAACATCCTGCTCTGCGAGCGCGGGGGCTTTCCCGACATCGCCAAGGTCCTCGACTTCGGGCTCGTCCGCGAGATCTACGGGAGCGGCGGACCCGCGCCTGACGGCCGACAACGTCCTCCACGGAACGCCCCAGTACCTGGCTCCCGAGGCCATCCGGAACGCCGACTCGATCGACGCCCGCAGCGACCTGTACGCCCTCGGCGCGGTGGGCTATTTCCTCCTGACCGGCACGCCGGTCTTCTCGGGCCGCGGCGCGCTCGAGATCATCCACCACCACCTCCAGACGCCGCCCGAGCCCCTGTCGAAGCGGCTGGGCCGCGACGTTCCGCCCAAGCTCGAGGCCCTCATCCTCCGGACGCTGTCGAAGGACCCGGACGAGCGCCCCGAGAGCGCGCGGGCCTTCGCCGACGCGCTCCACGCCTGCGACGACGTTGCGCCATGGGACGAGCTCGACGCGCAGCGGTTCTGGCGAGAGCGTGCGACGCGCAAGGACGCGGCGCAGACGGCCTGAGAAGCGCGCGGAAGACCCGTCCGCGGCCCTTTCCGGCGGATAGAATCGCCGCGTCGTGGCGCGGCGCTCGAGCGGGCGTTTTCCACGGGAGGACGGGCAGTCGCCGGGCGCGTCGCGACTGCGGCGGCGTTGCTCGTCGATCGCCCTCGGCGCCTCGGTGGCCTTGGCCGACGAGCTCAAGGACGTGATCCAAAGGGGTCTCCTCGAGTACCGCGCCGGGAAATTCGTCGGCGCAGCCTCGACCTTCGACGTCGCGGCCTTCATGAGCGTGAACGACGCGGGCCGCCACCTGGCGTGCCTCGCTCGCCTCGCGGTCGCCCAGGATTCCGCCGGCCAGGCGGCCGCCCGCGATCTCACCCTTCGACAGTTCATGGACGACGAGCGACTCGTCGGCGAGTTTCGCGCGTCGACGCTCGAGCCGGATCTGCGCGACCGGTTCAAATCGGTCGCGCTGACCCACCTGGCGCGCGACCGGATCCTTTCGGTCGAAACCCTGGCCGCCGAGCTCGGCCTCATCCCCGCTCGTCCCACCCGCCGGCCCACCCCGTCACCCACGGCCTCCGTCGAGCCCTCCGAAGGGGCGGCACCGCCGGCGAGCGTGACGGCGGCCCTGGCCGCCGGGAGCCCGACGCCCGTGTCGACCGCGACGGTCGCTTCGGCGCAAGCGCCCGCACCGGAACCGCCGACCCGCACTCCGCCCTTCACGCCGACGGCCGCCGCGACGCCGACACCCATGCCCCCGCCGCCGACCGCTCGACCGACGGAGACCGCGTCCTCCACACCGACGTCGATCCCCACGCGAACGCCGTCGGCCATGCCTGTTCCGCCGACCGCCACGGCGACGCCTTCGCCGTCGTCGACGGCGACCCACACGGCCAGTCGCACGCCGTCGGCGACCCCGATCTCGCCGACCGCGACCCGGACTCGTACGCCGTCCTTCACTCCGACCGATACGGCCACGCCGACCGCTTCCGCGACGCACACACCCTCCTTCACAGCGACCCTCACGGCCACGCGGACGTCCACGCCGTCCTTCACTCCGACCGATACGGCCACGCGGACCGC
>CAVXTP010000022.1:0-720664 GCA_963764715.1 uncultured Acidobacteriota bacterium | reverse complement strand
ACCTCGCCGAGGACGACGCCCACGCCCTCGAGATCACGCGCTCGATCGTCGGCAATCTCCACACGGCGAAGTCCCTTCCTCCCGACCGCGAGACGCCGGAGGAGCCGGCCTACGACCCCCGGGAGATCTACGGCATCGTCCCGAGCGACCCGCGCCAGCCCTACGACGTGCGCGAGGTCGTCGCGCGCCTGGTGGACGGCTCGCGCTTCGAGGAATTCAAGGCCCGCTACGGCACGACCCTCGTCTGCGGCTTCGCGCGGCTCGCCGGGTTCCTCGTCGGGATCGTGGCCAACAACGGAATCCTCTTCTCCGAGTCGGCGCTCAAGGCCACGCACTTCGTCCAGGTGTGCGCGCGGCGCCGCGTGCCGCTGCTCTTCCTCCAGAACATCACCGGATTCATGGTCGGCAAGGACTACGAGCGGGGCGGGATCGCCAAGGACGGCGCCAAGATGGTGCACGCCGTAGCCAACGCCGCCGTGCCGAAGCTCACGGTCATCATCGGTGGCTCGTTCGGCGCCGGCAACTACGGGATGTGCGGGCGGGCCTACTCGCCGCGCTTCCTCTTCATGTGGCCCAACTCCCGCATCTCGGTGATGGGCGGGCCGCAGGCGGCCTCCGTGCTCTCGACGGTCAAGCAGGAGCAGCTCGCCCGGGCCGGCAAGCCGCCGATGACGCCCGAGGAGGTCGCGGTGTTCGAAAAGCCGACGCGCGACAAGTACGAGATCGAAGGTCATCCCTATTACTCCACCGCCCGCCTCTGGGACGACGGCGTGCTCGATCCGAGGGAGACCCGGACCGCGCTCGCCCTCGCGCTCTCGGCGGCCTACAACGCGCCGGTCCCGGAGACGGAGTTCGGCGTTTTCCGGATGTGACATGAGAACCCTCGCCGCCATCCTCGTCGCCCTCCTCGCCGCTCCGTCCGCCGGCCCGATCCGGTTCAGCGTCCAGACCGCCGGCGACAAGGAGGCCCGGGCTACGATCTCGGGGCCGGCCGCCGACCTGCCGCCGGGGCCCTTTCGGGGCACGCTCGCCCTGAACGGCTCGACCGCGGAGCTCCCGGTGTCCGGGACCGTCGAGCACGCGGAAGGGCGCTGGCGGCTTCCGGTCGTGGTGAAGTACGCCGAGCTTCCCGCCGCGTGGACCGAGGGCTTCCGCACCGACACCTTCAGCTACCGGCTGCGCGGCTCCTCCGGAGCTCCCGGCGCCGCACCGCGCGAGTGGACGGGGACGCAGTCCTTCCACGACGTCGAGTTCGAAGGAGGCGACGCGGAGAAGTTCCTTTCCCTCCAGAACGTGCGCCTGACCGAGATGAGCCTGCTCTCGAGCGAAGCCGTCGGCGATCTCGCGATCCTGAACCCGCTCGGCTTCGACGTCCGCATCGCCGAGGCGCGCTACGTCCTCTTCGCCGAGGGCGAGCAGGTCGGCGACGGCGCGGCGCGCGGCATGATCCTCCACGCCGGCCAGAAGAACCTCCTTCAGCTGCCGATCGAGATCGACCACGGCTCGCTGCTCGCCGCGGCGGGACAGGCCCTCGTCTCCGGCGGCGACGTCGCGGTGCGCCTCAAGGGCCAGCTCGTCCTGAGGCTGAAGGGGGGCGACGTCGTCGTGCCCCTCGACCTCTCCGGGCACCTGACGGACGCTTCGTGAGCGAGGCCTACCGGAACCTGCGCGTCGAGCGCGACGGAGCGCTCCGGCGCATCACGCTCGCTCGTCCCGAGGCTCGCAACGCGTTCGACGACGCCCTGATCGACGAGCTGACGCGGGCCTTCCGGGAAGCCGGGGAGGACCCCGAGACGCGGGTCGTGGTGCTCGCGGGCGACGGTCCGACGTTCTGCGCCGGGGCCGACGTCGCCTGGATGCGCAAGGCCGGCGGCTACTCGCAGGCGGAGAACGAGGCCGACGCCGGCCGCATGGCGCGCATGCTCCGCGGCATCGACGCCTGCCCCCGGCCGGTCATCGCGCTCGCCCACGGTGCGGCGATCGGCGGGGGGGTGGGGCTCGTGGCCGCGGCCGACATCGCGATCGCCGCGGAAGGCACCGTCTTCTCGCTCGCCGAGGTCAAGCTCGGGATCCTGCCGGCGGTGATTTCGCCCTACGTGCTGCGGGCGATCGGGCCGCGGGCCGCCCGCGACTACTTCCTCACGGGCGACCGCTTCGATGCCCGGGAGGCCCTTCGGATCGGCCTGGTCCACCAGGTCGTCGAGGCCGGCGAGCTCGCCGCCGCGGGTGAGCGCAAGGCCGCGTCGATCCTGTCGTCGGCCCCCGAGGCCGTGCGCGTCGCGAAGCGGCTCATCGAGCAGGTCGCGTGGAAGACGCCCGAGGAGGCGATGCCGCTGACGGTCCGCACGATCGCGGAGCGGCGCGCCTCGGCGGAGGCGAAGGAAGGGCTGACGGCTTTCCTCGAGAAGCGAAAGCCGTCCTGGACGCGGGGAGTCAAGGAATGAAGGGGAAACAGCGACGCCTGGTCTGCCCCAACTGCCACAAGGCCTTCTTCGCGTGGCGGCCGGACGAGCTGCCCGGAGCGAAGGTGAAGTGCTACTTCTGCGGACACACGTTCCAGGACGAGGCCGCGCTTCGGCCGCCCCTTCCGGCTCCGGCGCCGGCCGCGCCGCCTCCGGCGCCCCCCGCTCCCGCTCCGGCCGCGCCGGAGCCGCCGGCCCCGACTCCGGAGCCCTCGTGAGGCGCGCCCTCGGCCTGGCCCTCCTCCTCGGCTTTGCCGCTGCGGCGCGCGTCCTCGCGCAGGACCCCGTGAGCGCGGCGATGGAGCGCGTGACCGGGCCGTCGTCGAGGATGGAGGCCGACCTGCGGCGGCTGACGGACGAGATCGGCGGACGCGTCACCGGAAGCGCCGGCTACGACAAGGCCCTCCAGTGGGGCATCGCGGCGTTCAAGGCGGCCGGCGTCGATTCGGTCAAGCTCGAGACGTATCCGGCCCCGGTGAAGTGGGAGGCCATCTCGGCCTCGGCCTCGGTGGTCTCGCCGGCGGCCTTCCCGCTGCGGGTCGTCTCCTTCGGGCTCGCGCCCTCGACCCCCGGCGCCGTGACGGTCCCGCTCGTCGACGCGGGCGCCGGAACGAAGGCCGACTTCGACCGGCTCGGCGCCTCCGCGAAGGGCGCGGTCGCGCTCGTGCGCTCGAATCCCATGAAGTCCTTCGACGACCTCTTCGCCGAGTACCTCGCCGGGCCCGAGATGATGCAGTCGGCCGTCGCCCACGGATCGGCGGCGATCCTGTTCGTGTCGACGCGGCCCCGGGACCTCCTCTACCGGCACACGATCACCTGGGGGCCGCTCGCGCCGATCCCGATGGCCCAGGTCGCCCGCGAGGACGGCCTGCGGCTCGGCCGCCTTCTCCAGGCCGGCCGGAGCGTGAAGGTCACGCTCGACCTGCGGAACAAGGTCGGCGGGCCCTGGCAGGCGTCGAACGTCGTCGCCGAGATCCGGGGGGCCGAGAGGCCGGGAGAGATCGTCCTGCTCGGCGCGCACCTGGACTCCTGGGACCTCGGGACGGGAGCGCTCGACAACGGCGTCAACTGCGCGCTCGTCACCGAGGTCGCGCGGGCGATCGCCGCCGGGCCCCGGCCGAAGCGCACGGTCCGGTTCGTCCTGTTCACGAGCGAAGAGAGCGGCCTCCTGGGCTCGCTCGGCTACGTCCGGACGCACCGGGACGAGCTCGACCGGCACGTCGGCGTCCTGATCCACGACATCGGCGACGGGAAGGTCACCGGCTATTTCACCGACGGGCGCCCCGGCCTCGCGGCGGGCCTCAAGGCGATCCTGAAGCCGGTCGCCGCCTGGGGCTCCGACACGACCAACGACGAAGCGATCCTCGGCACGGACAACTTCGATTTCCTGCTGGAGGGCGTGCCCAACTTCGTCGCCAACCAGGAGACGACGGACTACCTCGCGGATTACCACGCGGAATCCGACACCTTCGACAAGGTCAACCTCGAGAACGCGCGGCGCAACGCGGCCGTCGCGGCGGCGGCGACGCTCGGGCTCGCCAACGCGGCGGACCGGATCGGTCCGCGCCAGACGCGCGCCCAGGTCGACGAGCTCCTGAAGACGACGAAGCTCGACGCCCAGATGAAGGTGTACGGGATCTGGAGCGAGTGGGAAGGCGGGAACCGGGGGCGGGCGAAGAATTGACGATCTCCCGCCTCCTCATCGCCAACCGCGGTGAGATCGCGGCGCGGGTGGCGCGCACGGCCCGCGAGATGGGCATCGAGGCGATCGGCGTCCATGCCGAGTCCGAGCCCGACGCCTTCCACCGCCGGTCCATGGACCGGATGGTGTCTCTCGGGCCCGGGCCGACGCGGGAGACGTACCTCTCGGTCCCGCGCGTCCTGGACGCGGCGCGGACGGCCGGCGCCGACGCCGTTCATCCCGGATACGGCTTTCTTTCCGAGAACGCGGCGTTCGCGAAGGCCGTCGAGGGCGCCGGCCTCGTCTGGGTCGGTCCGCCGCCCGCGGCGATCGAGACGATGGGAGACAAGCTCCGGTCGCGCGAGGCGATGGAGAAGGCGGGCGTGCCGGTCGTGCCGGGCTCGCCGCGCGGCCTCTCGGGCGACGCAGCGCTCGCGGCCGAGGCGAAACGCCTGGGGTTCCCGGTCCTCATCAAGGCGTCCGCCGGCGGCGGAGGCAAGGGGATGTCGCGCGTCGACAAGCCGGCGGATCTCGCCGCCGGGCTCGCGGAGGGCCGGCGCGTCGCGCAGGCGGCCTTCGGCGACGACGCGGTCTACCTCGAGCGCCTGCTCGAGGGCTGCCGCCACGTCGAGTTCCAGGTCTTCGGCGACCGCGCGGGCCACGTCGTGCAACTCTTCGAGCGCGAGTGCAGCGTGCAGCGCCGGCACCAGAAAATCGTCGAGGAGACGCCGAGCCTCGCCCTCGACGCGAAGCTCCGGCGCGCGATGGGGGAGGCCGCGGTCGCCGCGGCGCGGGCCGTGGGCTACGTCGGCGCGGGTACGATCGAGTTCCTCGTCGACGGCTCCGGCCGGTTCTACTTCCTCGAGATGAACACGCGGCTCCAGGTCGAGCACCCGATCACGGAGGAGACGCTCGGAATCGATCTCGTGCGGGCGCAGATCGACGTGGCGGACGGGCGTCCGCTCCCCGAGGCGTGGACGGACGGCTCCCTCGTTCCGCGCGGCCACGCGATCGAGCTGCGGCTCTACGCCGAAGACCCGACCGACTTCCTGCCGCGGTCGGGCCGGCTCCTCCTCTATCGGGAGCCGGGGGGCCCCGGCATTCGCGTCGACGCCGGGGTCGAGGAGGGAAGCGTCGTGGGCGTCGAGTACGACCCGCTCCTCGCCAAGCTCGTCGTCCGGGCCGAGACCCGCGACGCGGCGATCGGTCGCGCGCGCCGGGCGCTCGCCGAGTGGGTCATCCTCGGAGTCGAAACCAACCTCCCGCTGCTCGACGCGGTCTGCGCCTCGGGGCCGTTTCGCACGGGCCGGTACACGACGGACCTCGTCGAGCGCATCGGGGGAGCGGCCGAGGCCGAGCCGCCGGACGCCGCCTGGATCGCCGCGGTCCTCGCGCCGTCGGCGGCCGGCCCCCTCGGGCCGCCGACGGGGGCCGCCGGACCGCCCGACCCGTGGGCCGCGGGCGACTCTTGGAGGGCCGGTCCGTGAAGCCCCTCCGCCTCTCGCACCGCGGCGTCACGAAAGAGGTCCGCGTCGACGGCTCCTCGGCGGGCCTCGACGGCCGTTCGCTCCGCGTCGAGCCGCTCGCGGGCTCCGGCGCCGTCCGCCCGCTCGTCGTCGATGGGCGGGCGCACCGGGTCGCGGCCGTGCGCGCCGGCGACCGGATCTGGGTGTGGTGCGACGGGCGGGCGTACGAGTTCGAGGCGGCAAGGCCGGGACGCGCGGCCGCCGCCGGAGACCACCATCACGGCGGCTTTCTCTCTCCGATGCCGGGCCGGGTGCGCCGCGTCCTCGTCGCGGAGGGCGAGGCCGTCGAGCGCGGCCAGGGCCTGCTCGTGCTCGAGGCCATGAAGATGGAGCATTCGATCCGGGCGCCCCGGGACGGGATCGTCCGGAAAGTCGCGGTCGCCGAGGGCGACCTCGTCGAGGCGGGCGTCGAGCTCGTCGAGCTGGCCTAGCCGCGGGTCGGGTGGCGGATAATCGCGTCATGGAGTCCTGGGAGGGTCACGCGATCCGGCGTCCGCACCTGCCCGAGCACGTCACCGTGTACGAGGTCGGGCCGCGCGACGGCCTGCAGAACGAGGCCGAAACCCTGCCCGTCGCGGTCCGCGCGGAGTTCGTCGACCGGCTGGCCGACGCGGGCCTGCCGGCGGTCGAGGCCGGTTCCTTCGTTTCGCCGAAGGCGATCCCCCAGCTCGCCGACACCGAGGAGCTCTACCGCCGCATCCATCGGGTCAGCGGCGTCCGGTACCCCGCGCTCGTGCCGAACCTCCGGGGGCTCGAGCGCGCGCTTTCGGTCGGCGTGCGCGAGATCGCGGTCTTCACCTCGGCGTCCGAGACCTTCAATCGGAAGAACATCAACGCCGGTGTCGACGAATCGATCGAGAGGTTCCGGCCCGTCGTCGCCCGCGCGAAGGAGGAGAAGATCCGCGTGCGCGGTTACGTCTCGACGGCCTTCGGCTGTCCGTACGAGGGCGACGTGGCGCCCGAGGCGGTGCGCGAGGTCATTCACAAGCTCCTCGACCTCGACGTCGACGAGATCTCCGTCGGCGACACGATCGGCGTCGCCACCCCGGCCGACGTGTACGACGTCATCGAGACGCTCTACGAGTCCGGCGTGACGCGCGCCGTGCTCGCGATGCACTTCCACGACACCCGCGGCACCGCGCTCGCCAACGTCTACGCGGCGCTCCAGTGCAGCGTGACGACGTTCGACGCGTCGGCGGGAGGCCTCGGCGGTTGCCCGTACGCGCCGGGGGCCTCGGGAAATCTCGCCACCGAGGACCTCCTCTACCTGCTGGAGGGTCTCGGGATTGAGACGGGCGTCACACTCGCCAAAGTCGTCGAGGCTTCGCGCTTTCTGGCCGAGCGGCTCGGGCGGCGGCCTCCTGGCCGCTATCTCGCGGCGGTCTGGGGAGAAAGCCGTTGACAGGCCGGCACGACCTGTGTAACCTTCTCATTTACTGAAGGTTAAGCGCGTGGCAAAACGCATTCTCCTGGCCGACGACAGCCTCACGATCCAGAAGGTCGTGGAGCTGACGTTCTCCGACAGCGAGTACGAGCTGATCTGCGTTCCCAATGGGCAGAGAGCGCTCGACCGGGTCCGCGAGCAGGCGCCCGACCTGATTCTGGCCGACGTCGTCATGCCGGAGAAGAACGGCTACGAGGTCTGCGAGGCCATCAAGTCGAGCCCGGAGACGGCCCGGATCCCGGTCATCCTGCTCTCGGGAACCTTCGAGCCGTTCGACCGGGACCGCGCGGAGCGGCTCGGGTGCGACGCGATCGTTTCCAAGCCCTTCGATTCGCAGCAGCTGCTCCGCCAGGTCGAGGCCCTTCTCACCCGGGAGCCGCGCGACGTCCCGTCGGCCTCGACGATGGCGATTCCGATCATGTCTCCCGCGCCGCCTGCGCCTCCGTCCGCGCCCCCGCCGCCCGCCGCGGAGCCGCCGAACGAACGGGCGACCGCCGGCGCCGGCTTCTCGTCCGAGGATTTCACGGGATCCATCCCGCAGCCGGCCAACATCCGCGGCGGGCCGGATCTCTTCGAAGAAGAGTACGGTCAGGCCGACGTCGAGTCCGCGATCGCCGCCTTCGAAAAGGCCCACCCGGAGTTCTCGTTCGTCGAGGAAAACGCCGCGACCGCCGCGATGGTTCCGGGCGGGTCGGACGGCGACCAACAGGCGCGCGAGCCCCGGGATGCCGACGCAGCGCCGGCGGACGACCGCGGCTGGCTGCACGACACCGCCGAGGCGGAAGAGCCGGCGGCGTCCTCGGCGGCCGCAGCCCCTCCGCCGCCCGCGCCCGCGCCGTTCTGGGTTCCGCGGCAGCCCGAGCCCGAGCTCGCCCCGATCCCGTTCGCGGCCGACGATTCGGCGTCTCACCGGAAGTCCGAGCCCGCGCCGGAGCCCCCGCGCGCCGACGAGGGGCCGACGCAGGCCATCCGGTTGTCGGCCGACTACGTGTCCTTCCGGGCCGCGGAGCCGGCACCGGTTCCTCCGATCGAGGCCGACGACGAAACCGGCCCGTTGGCCGAAGAGCACACCGCCGAGATCCCGACCCTGGCGTCCGGCGCCGCCGCGCCGCCAGCCGCCGGACCGCTCGCCGCGCCCGCCCCTGCCGAAGAGCCGACGGCGGTTCCGCCCGACATCGAGGAGCTGGCCTCGACCACCTCGATCGGCCAGCTCAAGGAAATGTTCTCGTCGGTCTCGCGGCCGGAGGGCGGCGGCCTGACGGAAGACGAGATCGACCGGCTCGCCTCGCGGGTCGTCGAGCGGCTGTCGGAGAAGATCGTCCGCGAGATCGCCTGGGAAGTGATCCCGGACATGGCCGAGATCGTCATCAAGCAGCGGATCAAGGAGTTGGAGGCGGGCGTCGAGTAGGGTTCCGGGGGAGTTCTGATATATGAAAGGGCTCCCAAGAGCCCTTTTTTGATGCCCGAAAAGCAGGTCGTGGACAGCCTCGAGAAGACTTTCGACCCGGCGCACTTCGAGGAGCGCTGGTACTCCCGCTGGGAGAAGGACGGCCGTTTCCAGCCGCAGGGGCCGGAAGGCTCACCGCGGTTCGTGATGGTCATTCCTCCGCCCAACGTGACCGGCCGCCTCCACATCGGCCACGCCTACGGTCGGACGGTCGAGGACATCCTGGCCCGATGGAAGCGGATGCGCGGCCACCGGGTGCTCTGGCTGCCCGGCACCGACCACGCCGGGATCGCGACCCAGATGGTCGTCGAGCGCGAGCTCGCGAAGGAGGGCGTCCGTCGGGCCGACCTCGGCCGGGAGGGCTTCATCGAGCGCGTCTGGGCGTGGCGGCGGGAGTCCGGCGACATGATCCTGGCGCAGCTGCGCCGCCTGGGCTGCTCGCTCGACTGGAGCCGGCTCCGCTTCACGATGGATCCCGACCTTTCCCGGGCGGTCCGTCACGCCTTCGTACGCCTGTACGCGGACGGCCTGATCTACCGGGGCCGCTACGTCGTGAACTGGTGCCCGCGCTGCGAGACCGCCGTCTCGGACCTCGAAGTCGTGCACCGCGAGACGAACGGGACCCTGTACCACGTGCGGTACGCCGTCGCCGGCGTGCCCGGCGGAGCGGTCGTCGCGACTACGCGGCCCGAAACGATGCTCGGCGACACGGCCCTCGCGATCCACCCGGAGGACGAGCGCACGGCGGCGCTTCGCGGCCGGCGCGCGGTCCTGCCGATCATGAACCGGGAGCTCCCGATCATCGAGGACCCGATTCTCGTCGACCGCGCGTTCGGGACGGGCATCGTCAAGGTGACGCCGGCGCACGACGCCAACGACTTCGAGTCGGGCCAGCGCCACGATCTGCCGTCGGTCGTCGTCATCGGCGGGAACGGGAAGATGACGGCGGAGGCGGGGGAGTACGCGGGCCTCGACCGGTTCGAGGCGCGCAAGCGCATCGTCGCGCGCCTGGAGGCGGAGGGCCGCCTCGTCAAGACCGAGCCCCACCGCTACAACCTCGGCTATTGCCAGCGCTGCGACACGGTGATCGAGCCCTACCTCTCGACCCAGTGGTTCGTGAAGATCCAGCCGCTCGCGGATCCGGCCATCGCGGCCGTCGAGAACGGGACCGTGCGCTTCGCGCCGGAATCCTGGACGAAGACCTACTTCGCATGGATGCGCGAGATCCACGACTGGTGCATCTCGCGCCAGCTCTGGTGGGGCCACCGGATCCCGGCCTTCACCTGCGCGAACGGCCACGTCACGGTCTCCGAGGAGGACCCCTCGGCCTGCGCGACGTGCGGGGACCGGTCGCTCACGCAGGACCCCGACGTCCTCGATACGTGGTTCTCGTCCCAGCTCTGGCCCTTCTCGGTCTTCGGCTGGCCCGAGAAGACGCTCGACCTCGCGGCCTTCTATCCGACCGACGTGCTCGTCACGGGCTACGACATTCTGTTCTTCTGGGTCGCCCGGATGATCATGGCGGGTCTGCGCTTCACCGGGAAAGCGCCCTTCTCGACGGTCCACCTCCACGGGCTCGTGCGCGTGGGCGGCGAGAAGATGTCGAAGACCAGGGGCAACGTGATCGATCCCCTCGAGGCGATCGCGGAGTTCGGCGCCGATGCGGTGAGGTTCACCCTGGCGTCGGCGGCGTCCTCCGGGCCGACCGTCTCCGTGGAGCGCGGCCGGATGGCGGGCTCGCGCAACTTCGCGACCAAGCTCTGGAACGCGGCGCGCTTCACGCTCAGCCAGATCGAGGGCCGACCCGCCGCGGCGGACCTGACCGGCCGGGAGCTCTCGCTGCCGGACCGGTGGATCCTGTCGCGCTTCGAGGCGACGGCCGCCGACGTGAACCGGCACCTCGAGTCCTTCCGGTTCGACGAGGCGGCGAGCTCGATCTACGCCTTCCTCTGGCACGAGCTCTGCGACGGGTACCTCGAGATGGTCAAGCCGGTGCTCGGGGGCCCCGACGCTCCGGCGGCGGAGACCGCGCGCGGCGTGCTGCGCCGGTGCCTCGAGGGCTCGGTGGCCCTGCTCCACCCGTTCATGCCGTTCCTGACCGAAGAGATCTGGGAGAAGCTGACGGGCAGGGCCGGGACGCTCATCGTCTCGGCGTATCCGCTGGGCGACGGGCCATGGCGGGACGCCGCCTCGGAGGCCGCGGTCGAAGCCCTCCGCGCGGTCGTGACCCGCGTTCGGACGTTCCGGACCGAGCGCGGCGCCTCGCCGACGGAGCCCGTCGACCTCACGATCGATCCGGCCTCGCCGGACCGCGCTCTCGTTCCGGTCGTCGAAGGGTTGTCCGGCGTGCTGACCCACCTCGCGAGGCTCTCCGGGCTGCGCTTCGAGAAGGCCGCATCGGGCGCCTTCGCCGACGTGGTCGCCGGCCTCTCCCTCGGCCTCGCGCTTCCGCGCGGCGGCGCCGCCGACGCGGGGCAGCGGATCGAGAAGTCGCTCGCCGCCGCGGACGAGGAGATCGCGGCGCTCCGCTCGAAGCTCGAGAACGCGGACTTCCTCGGTAAAGCTCCGGCCCCCGTGGTCGAGAAAGTGCGCGCCCGGCTCTTCGAGCTCGAAGAGAAGCGGGCCGCGCTCGTGCGGTCGTGATCGAGTTCGGCGGAGGGCAGGTCGACCCGGACCACTGGAAGGTCCTCGAAAACTGCATCTTCTTCCACGCCATCCCCTCGTCGAACGCGCTCGCCCGGGACTTGATCGAGGTCTATTTCTCGGAGGACCAGCGGCTGCGCGCGACGGTGCTCGTCGCCGAGGCGCAGACCGGAGCGTACGGGCGCAACGGGCGGGCGTGGGCGGCGCCTCTGGGCCGGGGCCTCTACCTGACGGTGGTGCGGAAGGCCGAGGAGGCCGAGCCGCTGTCGCTCGTCCCGATCGCCGTGGCCCGGTGGACGCGCGAGGTCCTCCAGGCGGAGACGGGGGCCTCGGTGGCGCTCAAGTGGCCCAACGACCTCTACGTCGGCCGCGCGAAGCTCGCCGGGGTCATCGCCGAGTCGCGGACGCAGGGCGAGGACACCTACCTCGCGGTCGGCATCGGCATCAACGTGCTGGGCGCCGCCGACGCGCTCGGCGTGCCCGACGCGACGACCCTCGAAGCCGCGACGGGTCGGAGCCTGGCCCTGACGCCGCTCCTGCAGGCCCTCCTCGATCGCCTCGACCGGGAGCTCGCCGCGCCCCGCTGGAGCGAGGAAGTGAAGGCCTGGGAGCGCGCCTCGGTCCACAAGCCCGGCGACGTCCTGACCATCCGGCGCAACGGCGAGGAGCTCTCGGGCCAGTACCTCGGCCTCGATCCGGCCGGCTTCCTCAGGCTGAAGACCGCGTCGGGCGAGACGATCGTCGCGGCCGGAGAGATCGCCCGGTGGTAGAAGGCGGCGCGCCGCTCCCGCTCCTCGCGGTCGACGTCGGCAACACGAACACGGTGCTCGGCCTCTGGCGGGGCGCCGAGCTCGCGCGCAACTGGCGCCTGACCACGCGGCGCGACGCGACCTCGGACGAGATCGCCCTCTCGATCCGGGGCCTCTTCGCCGCGGGCCCGGTGCCGGAAGAGCTCTCGCCGATGCGCGTGATCGTCGCGAGCGTCGTTCCGTCGCTGAAGTTCTCGCTCCGCCAGGCGCTGCGCCAGGTCCTCGAGCGCGAGCCGCTCTTCGTCGAGCCGGGCGTGAAGACGGGCATGCCCATCCTCTACGACATGCCGCAGGAGGTGGGCGCGGACCGCATCGTCAACGCGGTCGCCGCGTTCGACCGGGTGGGCGGTCCGTGCATCGTGGTCGACTTCGGCACGGCCACGACCTTCGACGTCGTCACGGCCCGGGGCGAATACGCGGGCGGTGTGATCGTTCCGGGGATCTCGATCTCGGCCGAGGCCCTCTTCGAGAAGGCGGCCAAGCTGTGGCGCGTCGAGATCAAGCGGCCCGAGAGGGTCGTCGGCAAGACGACGGCGGCCTCGATCCAGTCGGGGCTGTACTTCGGATACCTGTCGCTCGTCGACGGGATGATCGACCGCATCGTCTCCGAGATCGGAGGCAAGCCGCGCGTCCTTGCGACCGGAGGGCTCGCCAGCCTCTTCGGCGGCGGGTCCGAGCGGATCGAGGAGGTCGATCCGCTCCTGACTCTGCGCGGCCTGCGGATCATCGATGAGCGAAACCGGGGAGGATAGGGCCTACTACGCCGCGGCCGAGGCGGCCTTCGTGCGGCGGCGAGGCACGCCCTTTCTCCTCTCGCCCCGGGACTTCGCCCTCCTGCGCGAGTGGCGCGCCCTCGGGGTGCCGCTCGAGGCCGTGGAGGCCGGGATCGAGGAGGCCTTTTCGCGGCGGGAGGAGCGCTCGGCCGTCGGCCGCGTCAATTCGCTCTCGTACTGCCGGGACGCCGTGCTCGAAGCCTGGGAGCGCCGGGCGGAAACGTCCCGCGGCCGCGGCGGGCCCGCCGGGGCTGCGGCGCCGGACGCGGCGGCGGCCCTTCGATCCCTCGCCGGGAGCCTCGAAGCGCTCGAGGCGAGGCGCGGGGACCTCGCCGTCCCGCTCGCCTCCGCGCGCCGGTCCCTCGCCCGCCTCGAGACCTCGGGAAAGACCCCGGAGGAGATCGAGGACTCGCTCGCCCGCCTCGACCGCCGCCTCGCGCGCGAGATCGCCGAGGCCCTGCCGGAGCCCGAACGCCGCGAAGTCGACGCCGAGGTCGCACGCCTTCTCGCCGGGGCGGGCGACCGCATGGACGCCGTGACCCTCGAGAAGACCTCGCGGGCGCTGACCCGCCGTGCGATCCGGGAACGGCTCGAGCTGCCGAGGCTCTCGCTCCTGTGAGCGCTCCGCCGGGGCCGCGCCGGGATCGGGAGCCGGAGCGGATCGTCCGGATCGAGAAGCTCGCGCCGACGGGGGAGGGCATCGTCCGCACCGAGGACGGCGTCGGATTCGTGGATCGCGCGCTCCCGGGCGAGCTCGTCGCGACAATTGTTTATCAGGTGAAGAAGAAGTTCTGGCGGGGACGAGTCGCCGCCCTGCGGGAGCCCTCTCCGGATCGGGTCGAGGGAAGGCATGCGGGCTGCGCTGGCTGCGACTGGGCCCACTTCGAGCCGGGGGCCGCCCGGCGCGCGAAGCGGACGCTCTTCCTCGAGACGATGCAGCGGCTGTCGCGGCTCGATCCGGCCCTTTTCGGCGAGCTGCCCGTGGAGGCCTCGCCCGCCGCGCACCGCCTGCGCACCCGCCTCCACGCCGCCCGTGGCGCGCTCGGCTACTTCGCCCCAGGCACCCACCGCGTCGTGCCGGCCGGCGACTGCGAGGCGATCGCGGCGCCGACGCGGGCGCTTCTGCCGGCGATCGAGTCCGCGGTCGCGAAGACGCGGGGCGAGGTCACGGAGGTCGCCCTCCTCGAGAACATCCCGGGCGACCGGCGGCTCGTTCGGGCGACGCTGTCGGGAGCGCCCCGCGAGGCCGCGGAGCTCGCCGCGGCGCTCGCCTCCGACTTCCAGGGCGTCACGGTCCGAGGTCCCGACGGCGCCGTCCTCGTCGCCCGGGGCGACGACCGCCTGACGCTCACGGTCGAAGGCCGGGCCTTCCGCGTCTCGGTCGACACGTTCTTCCAGGGAAACCGCCATCTCGTCGGGCCGCTTTCGGCGGCCGTCCGGGAGGCAGCCCGCCGCGCGCCGCCCGGCGACGCGCTCGACGCGTTCGGCGGCGCGGGGCTCTTCGCCGGAGCGCTGCTGGACGCCGGGCATCGGGCGACGTCGGTCGAGGCGGACGCCGGCGCGGCGGAGGACGCGGCGCTCTCGCTCGAAGACTGGCCGGACCGCGAGCGCTGCGAGACCTCCGCCTGCGACATCGACGCGTTCCTCGCGCAGGACGACCGGAGGTTTTCCTGCGTCGTGGCGGATCCGCCGCGGGCGGGCCTCGGCCTCGAGCTTTCGCGCGAGCTCGCCCGGCGGGCGCAGAACGTCTTCCTCTACGTCTCGTGCGACCCGGCCACGCTGGGCCGCGACCTCACGGTGCTTCTCGCCGAGGGCTTCTCCGTCCGCGAGGCCCGGCTCTTCGACCTCTTCCCCCTGACCCATCGCGTGGAGGCGCTGGTCGCGCTCGAGCGCACCGCGTGATCCGGCCCGTCCTCGCCGGCGGCCGGGCGCCGGCGGCGAAGGCGGCGGCCTGGGCGGTCGGCGGGATCTTTCTGGGCTCCTGGTCGGACGAGGGCATCGCCGCCGCGGCGTGCCTCGCCGCCGTTTCCGCCGCGGGCCTGGCAAGGCTCGCGGGGCGCGGGCGCGGTCCGGCCCTCCGTCTCGCGTTCGCGACGCTCTGGTTGTCGCTCGGGTTTCTCTCGGGCGCGGTCCGGATCGCCGAGCCCGCCCGCGCGGCCTCCCGCACGTTCGCCGCCCTTCCCGCAGGAAGGAGCGGCGCCGACGTCCTCGAAGGGCGGCTGGCGGACTTCTGGAGCGGGCGACCGCCCCGCGCGCGCACCACGCTCGCGGCCGAACGCCTGTGGATGCCGGCGGATGGCGCCTGGCGGCCGTTCCCGGCCGAGGTCACGGTCTTCGTGTCGGGCGAGACGCCCGTCGAGCCGGTTGCGGGCCGAGGGGACCGGGTCCGCCTCACGGGACGTCTCGAGCCGGAGGAGCTGCCCGCCTCCGGGCGGGAGGTCGCGCTCCCGTGGCCGAGATTCCGGCTTTCGGTCAAGAGCGCGAGGATGGTCGATCGGCAGGGCGCGACCATCCTCTCGCTTCTCACGTGGCCCAACCGCGCCCTCTTCCGGGCCCTTCCTCCGGAGGGAGACGCCGCGTACGAGCGCGACGTTCGGGGCCCTCTCGCCGCGCTGCTTCTCGGGCGGACTTCCGAGCTCGACCGCGGAATGGTCGCGCGGTACCGGCGCGGGGGCCTCTACCACCTGCTCGTCGTCTCCGGACTGCACGTCGTGCTCGAGGCGGGTCTCGTGCTGGCGCTCCTGCGGCTCGCTCGAATCGAGGGCAAGCGCCGCGACCTGGCCCTTCTCGTTTCGGTGTTCCTCTTCGTGCTCGTCGGCGGCGCGAATCCGCCGGCCGTGCGCGCTGGTCTCGTCGTCGGAACGTTTCTCGCGACCCGGCTTCTCGAGCGGCCGATCGGCGCGGCGCAGGCGATCGGCCTCTCGGCCCTCGCTCTCTTCCTCGGCGACCCGGCCGCGCTCTTCTCGGTCGGGACGCTGCTCACGTTCGCGGCCGTCTCCGGCATCGGGGCCTTCTCCGCGCCGATCCGGGCGCGCCTGCCGGAGCCGCCGGAGTGGCTCTGGTCCGGCCTCGCGGCGGCGGTCGCGGCCGAGTGCGCGACGGCGCCGATTCTTCTGTGGCGGTTCAACCTCGTCGCCGCGGGCGCCTGGCTGACGTCGCCGCTCTCGGTCCCGCTTTCGGCGGCGCTGATCGCCCTCGGCGGGGCCCTGCTGCTGGCGTATGCGTGCGGGATCCCGGCCGGGCCCCTGGCGGCGCTCTTCGGCCAGGGGTCGCGGTTGCTCGAGTGGCTCGCGGATCGGGCGGCCGGCGCGGCGTATCTGCGGCCGACGCCGCCGCTTTCGGGCGTCCTGGCCGTCGGGGCATTGCTCCTCGCCGCGGCCCTGGCGCCGCCGCGCCTGCGGCGGAGCGCGGCGGCCGGGGCGGCGGTGGTGTTCCTCGTGCTGGCTCTCCGCCCGGGGCGAACGGGGCCCGAGCGGGGCTTTTCGGTCGAAGCCCTCGACGTCGGGCAGGGAGACGCGATACTCCTGCGCTGGAAGCGGAGGGCGATTCTCGTCGATGGCGGCGGTCCGTTCGATCCCGAGGCCACGGAGTTCGGCCGCACGCGGGTGCTGCCGAAGCTCCTCGACCGGGGCGTCACGCGCCTCGACGCGGTGCTGCTCACGCACCCGCACCCGGACCACGCCCTGGGGCTCTTCGCGGTCCTCGAGGAGCTTCCGGTCGGCGAGCTGTGGCTCTCGGCGGGGGAGGACGAGGGCGGCTTCGCCGCGCGACTTTCGGGGCTCGCGTCGCGTCGCAGCGTCCGGGTCCGGGCTCTCGTGGCGGGAGAGCGGTTCGCGCTCGAAGGGACGAACGTGACGGTCCTGCACTCGGGCGGCGAACGCCGCAAGACCGACGCGATCAACAACCAGTCGGCCGTTCTGCTCGTCGAACGGGGCGGCCGTCGGGCGCTTCTCACGGGAGACATCGGCGCCCCGACCGAGGCGGCGCTCGCCGCGAGCGGCGCCATTGCGCGGGTCGACGCGCTCAAGGTCGCGCACCACGGCAGCCGGACCTCGACGACGCCGGCGTTCCTGGAGGCCGCGCGCCCGCGCGTGGCCCTCCTGTCGTGCGGACGGCGGAACCGGTTCGGTCACCCGGCCGCCGTCACGCTCGCGACGCTCTCGCGCTCCGGGGCCGTCCTTCTGCGGACCGACGAGCGCTCGGACGCCCTCGTCGAGCTCCTGCCGACGCACACCCGGCTCGACTGGAGAGGACGGGAGCGGCCGTGACGTCCGATCATCGTCCGCTGCTGCTCGTCGTCGTCGGCCCGACCGGTTCGGGCAAGACCGACCTCGCGCACGAGGTCGCGCGGAGCCGCGGCGGAGAGATCGTCTCGGCCGACGCCTTCGCGGTCTACCGCGGTCTCGACGCCGGCACGGCGAAGCCGACGCTCGCGCAGCGCGCCGAGGTCCGGTACCACATGATCGACGTGGCGGATCCGGCGGAGCCATTCTCGGCCGGGCGGTTCGCGAGCGAGGCCCGCCCGATCGTCGAGGACATCGCGCGGCGCGGCCGCCTGCCGATCGTCTGCGGAGGCAGCGGCTTTTACGTTTCGGCGCTCCTCGGCGGCCTGCCTCCGGAGCCCGTGCGGGCCGCCGCCCTCCGGCCCGCCCTCGCGGCGTGGGCCGCGTCGCGGGGAGCGGAGGCCGCGCACCGGTTTCTCCGGTTGAACGATTCGATCTCCGCCGCGAGAATCCCGGTCGGGAATCTCAAGTACACGCTGCGCGCGCTGGAGATCGTGCTGTCGACGGGCGCGCCCGCCTCGGCGCGGCCGGTCGGCTCCGACGGCTGGTCCGAGCGGTTTCGGGTGCGAAAGCTGGGGCTTCGCCCGTCGCGTGCGCAACTCCATGCTAGGATTGAAGATCGAGTCCGCCGGATGCTCGAGTCGGGGTGGGATGCGGAAGTCCGGCGGCTTCTCGAAGGCGGTCTATCCCGGGATTCGAATTCCTTTCAGGCGATCGGGTATCGGGAGGTGGCCGAGTGGGTGCTCGGGCGCCTTCCCCAAGGGGAGGTCCAGGAACGGATCGTGAGCGCGACGCGCAGCCTCGCCAAGCGGCAGATGACGTGGTTTTCGCGCGAGCGCGGGATCCGCTGGGTCGCTCCCGAGGAAGGCCCGGCCGCCGCTTTCGCCCTGATTTCCGAAGGGACCGACGAGGAGACGCGATGAACAAGGCCCCCATCAACGTCCAGGACTCGTTCTTCTACAACCTCCGCAAGGACAACGTGCCGGTGACCGTCCGCCTGACCTCCGGCGAAGAGCGGCTCGGGCGGCTCCGGCGGTTCGACAAGTTCGCCCTGGTGCTCGAAGTCGAGGGGCGCGAGGAGATGATCTACAAGCATGCGATCGCCTCCATCCGACCCGAGAGTCTGCCCGCGGGCTCATGATCGCGACCTCCCGCCGCTAATCGCGCCGCGCATGCGACGCGGCCTTTCCCCACGGGTCCTCCTCGCCGTCCTCGGCGCCGCCGCCCTCGCGCGGTGCGCGAGCGCCCCGCCGCCGGCGCCGCGGGACCACTTTCCGCTGGATCCGCGCGAAGGACTGAGCGGGCCGTTCGATGCCGCCGTCGCGCGCGGGTGGGAGGCGGTCCTGCGCGGCGACACGGCAGCCGCCGGACGCGAATTCCGGGGAGTCCCCGACCGCGGTCCTTCCGGCCGGGCGGCCGCCATCGGCTCGATCGAGGTCCTCGTCGCGAGCCGCCGGTCGGGCGACGCCCTCGCGCCCTGCACCGCCGCCCTGGAGGGCGGACCGCCGACGGTTCCGCTTCTCGTGGCGTGCGGCGAGGCCCGCGCCCGCACGGCGGACCCGGTCGGCGCCGTGGAGCTCTACGATCGCGCGGCCGCGATGGCGCCGGGACGGCCCGCCTTCGCGGCGCGCGCCGACGGCCTGCGCGCCGAGGCGGCCGAGGCCCTGCTCGAGCAGGCGCTCGCGAGCGCCGGCGAGGGCCGGCGGGAGGAAGCGGAGCGCCAGGTGGCCCGCGCGCTCGGCTGGACGTCGCGGTCGGCGGCGGTCCTGACCCGCGCCGGAGACGTCGAGTGCGAGCTCGGCGAACGGGAGCGGGCGCTCGGGTACTACCGCGAGGCGATCGCCCTGGGCGCCGACGACGCCGCGGTCGAGGAGCGCGCCGGCGCGCTCGCCCTGGAGCTCGGCGACTACGCCACGGCCGTCTCGCTCTTCGACGGCCTCGCGGCGCGGGACCCGCGCTTCGCCGACCGCGCCGCCGAGGCGAGGCTGGCGTTTCGGATCGCGAACTGGCCGGATGCCGAGCGGCAGGCGGCCCGGGCCCGGCGGCTGACGCGCGGGGGAGCGGCGCTCCTCGTCTGGTGGAACTTCCCCGAGGTGCGCGAGGCGGTCGTCGTGGGGGCGGGCATCGTCGCGAGCGACGTCCTCGAGCGACGGGACAGCCGGGTCATGATGCGCGCGCTCGCCCTGGGCCTGCTCGACGTCGACCCGTACACGCACCGCGCGCGTCCGGACGCTCCGCTGACGCGCGCCTCGGCCGCCCGGATGATGCTGCTCCTCGCCGCGCGTCTCGATCCCTCGGGCGCCCGGCCGGAGTGCTTCGAGGGGGCCCCCGGGCCCGGAAAGGCCGGACAGGACGCGATTCGCGTGGCGGCGAGGTGCAAACTCCTGTCAGAATCGGGTGGCTCGGTCGTCAGCGGTGCGGAGTTCACCCGGGGCCTCGACCGTCTCCGCTCGCTCTTCCCGGCCGGGGAGGCCATGAACCGTGATTGACGCCGCCGTGTTTCGCAAGGTCGCACTCTTCTCGGAGCTCGAGCCGGGCGAGCTGGAATCGCTGTCCCGCCTCGCGTCCGCGAGGACCTACGCCTCCGGCACGCCCATCATCCGGGAAGCCGAGCCCGGCGACCTCTTCTTCGTCATCCTCCGGGGCGAGGTCAAGGTCTCCGTCGACTCGCCCGACGGTCGCGAGGTCGTGCTCTCGCACCTCCAGGCCGGGGACTTCTTCGGCGAGATGGCCCTCTTCGGCGGGGAAGGCCGCAGCGCCTCGGTCACGGCGACGGCCGACTGCGAGCTCGTCGCCCTCGCCCGGGCCGACTTTCTCGCCGTCCTCGCCCGCGACTTCTCTCTGACCCGCAAGATCCTGCAGACGCTCTCGACGCGGCTCCGCAAAGCCAACGACGTCATCGAGTCGATGGCCCTGCTCGACGTCGGCGGACGCCTCGCGCGCTACCTCCTCCGGCTGGCCGACGAGTCGGGCCAGGCGCCCGTCGACGGCTACTTCGTCGTCAATCGGCCGACCCACCAGGAGATCGCCAACTCGATCGGCGCGACCCGCGAGACCGTCACGCGGATGCTCAAGCAGTTCGAGGACCGCAAGCTCATCCGCACGAAAGGCCAGACCGTGTGGGTGCCCTCGGAAGTGCCACCCGGCGCCCGCGAGAACGAGTGGAGGCGCCGTTGAAGGGTCCCTGGACCCTGCCAAACTTCATCACGCTGATCCGCCTCGCGGCGCTCCCGTTCTTTCTGGTCTCGATCGCCGACGGCCGCTTCGACATCGCCCTGATCATCTTCGTTGCGGCGGGCCTGTCCGATGGCGTCGACGGGTATCTCGCCCGGCGGTTCGACATGAAGTCGGCGCTCGGCGCCTACCTCGACCCGATCGCCGACAAGCTGCTGCTGATGACCTCCTATCTCTTTCTCGCGATCCCGTCCTACCCGGCGGCGGTCAAGGTGCCCGTCTGGCTGGCGGTGCTCGTCCTGTCCCGCGACTTCCTGCTGCTGCTCGTGGGGCTGCTGCTCATCCTGACGCACGGACGTAAGAGCTTCCCTCCGAGCTGGGCGGGCAAGGTCACCACGGTGACCCTGATCGCCACCGTTCTCTTCGTTCTCTGCGCCAACATCTGGGACTGGCCCCGGCCGGTGGTCCTCGTGGCCTTCGGCGCCGCGGCCACGATGACGGTCTATTCCGGCTTCGACTACGTCTACCGCGTCGCGAGCAATCCCGAGCGGCCGGTCGCGTGACGCGTTGATCGATCTGCGCCTGCTCTCCCGGCCGGGGTGTCATCTGTGCGAGGAGATGCGGGGGGAGGTGGACCGCCTCCTCTCCGGGGAAGAGCACCGCTGGGAGGTCGTCGACGTCGACTCGGACGACGAGATCGCCCGCCGCTGGTCGGACGCGATCCCGGTTCTCTTTGTCAACGGACGGCTCTTCGCGAAGGGGCGCATTCCGAAGATCGCGGCGCGCCTGCGGCTTCTGCGCGCGGCGGCGGAGGACGGGCGGTGATCGCCGCTCTCGGCGCCGTTCTTCTGGCCGCGCGGGGCGTCGTGCTCGAGGACCTCACGTGGGTCGAGGCCGAGAAGGCCCTGACGCCGGAGACGGTGGTCGTGATCCCGCTCGGCGCCGAGTCGAAGGAGCACGGGCCGCACCTCAAGCTCAAGAACGACTTCATCCTGTCCGAGTACCTGAAGAAGCGGGTCCTCGAGAAGTCCGCCGTCGTCGTGGCGCCGACCGTCAACTACGGCTTCTATCCGGCGTTCGTCGAATACCCGGGCTCGACCAGCCTGACGCTCGAGACCTCGCGGGACATGATCGTCGAGATCTGCCGGGGCTTGGCCCGGTTCGGCCCCAGGCGCTTCTACGTGTTGAACACGGGCGTGTCGACCAACCGCGCGCTCGCGCCCGCGGTCGAGATCCTCGCTGGCGAAGGCATCCTCCTGCGCTACACCGACCTGCTCAAGGTCCTGGAGCCGGTCGAGAAGTCCGTCGGGCGCCAGGAGGGCGGCACACACGCCGACGAGATCGAGACCTCGATGATCCTCTACATGAGCCCCGCCGACGTCGACATGGGCAAGGCCGTCAAGGACTACCACCCCGGCAAGGGCGGTCTGACGCGCGACCCCAAGGCCGAGGGGAAGGTCTACTCGCCCTCCGGTGTATTCGGGGACGCGACGCTCGCGACCAAGGAAAAGGGGAGGGTCGTCACCGAGGCGCTCGTCGCGGCGATCCTCCAGGAAATCGAGGAGCTCCGCGGGGCGAAGCCGCCTCCCGCGCCGGGCCGCTGACCGCGGTTGTCGTAGAAGGCCGGTTTGGCAAAGAACCCCGCGAACGGGCGGCTCCCCACGGAGCCGAACCCCGCTCGCGGCCGCGCCGATCCGTTCGGTCAGAAGTCCGTCGGAACCAAGGTCAGGTAGATCCCCGCCCAGCCGGCCTCCTCCGTCCCCATGCTCACGTTGATGGCGAGCGACCTGCCGCGGAAGCCGTCGCGCTCGATCCCCATCGCGGTGACCGGGAGCAGTCCTCCCGTGAGGGGGTCGACGGCCTCGGGGTCGATCAGAGTTCCGTCCATCCCCGTCTCGACCACGCTCGCGATCGGCGAGCCGCCCGGGCCCTTGCGGAGGTAGATCCCGTCGATCGGGTCCACGTACTCCCCGTCGACCACGTCACCCGTTCTGGCCTTGAAGGCGGCATGGAAGGTGGCATCGGCGATCTGCCCATCCACCCGCCCGGATACCGCCACGAAGCTGGCGGAGCGCCACCGCGCCAGTTCACCGGTGTCGTCGCCCGCGCCGGGGACCCGACCCGAGAAATTCCAGTAAACGAAGTCGTCGAAGTCGGCGGGCGTCTTGGCGACGACCCGCGTCTGCCGGGTCGAAGTGTCGTAGACGAAGACCCCCTGGTGGACGGGAACCCGTGTTTCGAAGCCGTCCGGATATTCCTGCAGGCAAAATGCCCTCCGGTCTGCGTTGCCCTCCTCGCCGCACTGCAGGAGGAGCCTCTTCGTCTCGGACCCCCAGGCGCCCCAGAAGGCGACGAAACGCCCGTCGAAGGAAACTCCCTCGCCGAGTCTGTTGAAGACGACGCCCTTGCTCTCGCCGGGCACCGCGCCGCCGATCTTGACCAGCGATCTGAGCGTCGGGCTCGGCCCGGTCAGCGGCGCCAGGTAGATCCCGCCTTTCGTCGGTGCTTCCTCGATGTCGAAGCCGGCGAACACCGCCTGTCGGCCGGCCGCGCTCGGCGGAGCGGTGGAGCCGAACGGAGTGGTGGTGCCGGGAATGAGCGTGTCCGTGTCGGCGAGGAGGACCGCCGGCAGGTCGCCGCCGGCGGGTGCGTCCGTCAGCTCACGGTAGAAGACCCCGGTCTTGGTGATCGTCCCGAAAGGAGGATCGTTCGGGTCGAGGAGAGTGTAGTTGCCCTTGAACACAATTGTCGCGCGGTCGGTCACCGCGGGAGCGCCGGGAAAGACGTCGAATTTGATCGAGGCGGTTCCCGGAACCGCAAAGAACGGGAAGTCGGGAGCCACGCCGAGGTTGCTCGCGCCGGTGATGAGGTCCCCGAAGGGGTTCGTGTAGATGCCGGTGGTTCCGGCCTTCGTCGTGGCGTCGGGCGCGATGTCGTACTCCCACACCGGTGGGTGGTTCCCGCGGGAGGCCAGCGTGTCCGACGACTGGTCGATGCGCGGAAACGACGGCGGCTCGATGAACGTCGAGTCCTCGCTGTTCGGGTACGGCACGAGGGTCTCGCGGTCGAAGATCGTGGTCAGAGGCGTTCCCAGCGCCATGTCGCGGATGAAGACACCGTGCGCGGGCTCTCCCGTCACCCCGCCCTTGCTCCGCGCGCGGAAGACGACCAGCCTCTGGATGTTCAGCGAGGGCTGGTTGTAGCTGTTGAATTTCCGGGTGTCGCCGGGGACCGTGTCACCGTTGTTGACCACCACCTGCCACTGGAACTCGGCGCCGGCGGCGGCGCTCGAGACCAGCGTCAGGACTCCCAGGGCCAGCGCAACCATTCGTGGACGATTCGCGTTCATGGTCATACCTCCCGGGCCTTCCCTTGGGGTTCGTGCAAAGAGACCGACCCCTCTGCCCCTTGCACCCTCTTCTGTGAAACCAGAGCGTCTTGATACGTCCGGGCGGCCTCGTTGACCATGATTCAGGCAGATCATTCCGACCCAATGGATGCGCGTCCGAAGCTCGCCCTCGGAGGTCGTCGGCGATGCGACGCCGGCAACGAAAGTGAAGGGGAGAATCGTCACGGAGGCGCTCGTCGCGGCGATCCAGCAGGAGATCGAGGAATTGCGAAAGCGCAGCCGCCTGCGGCGGCGGGTCGCTGACCGCGGTTCGAAGGTTGTCGAAGGCCCCTGGTTTGGCTAAGATCCGGCCCGATGCGGGCATAGTTCAGCGGTAGAACGCCAGCTTCCCAAGCTGGATGTCGCCGGTTCGATCCCGGTTGCCCGCTCCAACGAATCCTGCATCGTCGGAGATCTCACCGCACCCCAGGGCTCGAGTGTTCGCGGCTTCCACGCCATGGCCTCGTCTTGCCGGAGGAGGCGAGCCAGAAATGGGAAGATACGCACCCTATGTTCAGCAAGATCAGGGTCCTTTCTCTCGCGCTCGCCCTCGGCACGCCCCTCGCGGCCGAGGAGCACTCGGCGACGCTGCGCTTCGAGCTTCTCTTCCCGCCGACCGTCCGGACCGAGCCCGCCGACGGGCGCGTCTTCGTCATCCTGACCCGCAAGTCCGAGCCCGAGCCGCGTCTCCAGTTCGGCAAGTCCGGCGGGCAGTACAAGTCCACTCCGTTCTTCGGCGAGGACGTCGACGGGCTGAAGCCCGGCCAGCGGGCCGTCATCGGCGGCCGGTCCACCGGCTATCCCGTCGAGCGCCTCGCCGACCTGCCGGCGGGCGACTACACCGTCCAGGGAATGCTGAACGTCTACACGACCTTCCACCGCTCCGATGGCCACGTCCTGAAGATGCACATGGACCAGTGGGAGGGCCAGAATTTTCCGGTCTCGCCGGGCAACCTCTACAGCGAGCCGAGGAAGATCCACGTCGATCCGGCTTCGAGCGAGCCGATCCGGATCGTCCTCGATCGGAAAATCCCGCCGATCGAGGTGCCGGCCGATACCGCGTGGGTCAAGCACGTACGCTTCGAGAGCCCGCTGCTTTCGAAGTTCTGGGGGCGCCCTATCCTCATCGGCGCGACGATCCTCCTGCCGAAGGACTACGACCGCGACTCCGGGGTGCAGTACCCCGTCAACTACGAGCAGGGGCACTTTTCCACGGAGCCGCCGGGCGGGTTCCTGGAGCGCGCCGAGCCCAAACCGGACGCCACCGAGCGGCAAAAGGCGCGTGCACGCCGGCAGGAGGAGTTCTCGAAAGCCTGGCAGTCGGGCGCGTTCCCGCGGATGCTGTTCGTGACGTTCCAGCATCCGACGCCGTACTACGACGATTCCTACGCGATCGACTCTCCCAACATGGGCCCGTACGGCCAGGCCATCACGCAGGAGCTCATTCCCTACATCGAGAAAAACTTCCGCGCGATTCCCCAGCCCTGGGCGCGGATACTTTCCGGCGGCTCGACGGGAGGATGGGAGTCGCTCGCGCTCCAGATCTTCTACCCGGACTATTTCGGCGGCACGTTCTCGTATTGTCCGGATCCCGTCGACTTCCACTATTTCGAGCTGGTCAACATCTACGACTGGGACAACGCCTGGTACCGCAAGGACGACTGGCGCAAGACCCCGATCTCGGGACAGCGCCAGCCGGACGGCCTCGTCCTCTCGACCATGCGTGAACAGCTCAAGTACGAAGAGGCGATGGGCTCGGGCGGGCGTTCCAGCGAAGACTGGGACTGCTGGCAGGCGGTCTACGGCCCCGTGGGCGCGAACGGTTATTTCCAGCCGCTCTTCGATCCGGCGACGGGAGCGATCGACCACGGGGTCGCCGCGTACTGGAAGGAGCACACCGACCTGAACGCCTACCTCCAGCGAAACTGGAAGGAGATCGGGCCGAAGCTCGCAGGCAAGATCCACATCTGGACCGGGGACATGGACACCTACTACCTGAACGACGCGGTTCACCTTCTCGAGGACTACCTGAAAACGACGACCTCGCCCCGGTGGGGCGGATCGATCACCTACGGACCCCGCGAGCCGCACTGCTGGGCGGGGCCCTTCTCCCTCGAAGAGCGGCTGAAGATGATGGCCGGTTACGTCGCCGCCACGGCGCCCCGCGACGTAGATCGGCCGTGGTGGCGAGAGTAGCCGCTGAATTCGTCTCGGCGAAACCTCGAGCGTCCGCACCGGCGCCACGTCTCGACCCGCGATGTAGGCTTCCCGCAACCCGATGACGCTCGCGCCCGGCACCCGCCTCGGCTTCCACGAAATCGTCGCGCCGATCGGCGCCGGCGGGATGGGGGAGGTCTATCGCGCGAGGGACACGAAGCTCGGCCGCGACGTGGCCCTGAAGGTGCTTCCGGCGGAGATGGCCTCGAGCCCGGAGCGGCTCGAACGGTTCCAGCGCGAGGCACGGGTCGTCGCGGCGCTCAATCATCCGCACATCGTCACGATCCACTCGGTCGAGGAATCCGGAGGCGTCCACTTCCTGACCATGGAGCTCGTCGAGGGGCGGTCGCTCGACCTTCTCATTGCGGAGGGCCCTCTGCCGGTCGGGAGGCTCGTCGAGATCGCCACGGCGCTCGCCGACGCCCTGGCGACGGCCCACGAGAGGGGCATCATCCACCGGGACCTGAAGCCCGCCAACGTCATGGTGGGCAGCGGCGGGCGGGTCAAGGTGCTCGACTTCGGCTTGGCGAAAGTCGAGCCCGCCGGGGGCGCTGCGCCCAACAGCACCGAACTGCCGACCGAGATGAAGACGCAGGAAGGCGTCGTGATGGGGACCGTGCCGTACATGTCGCCGGAGCAGGTCCAGGGCCGGGCCGTGGATCACCGGACGGACATCTTCTCGCTCGGCATCATCCTGTACGAGATGGCCACGGGGCAGCGGCCGTTCCACGGTCACTCCTCGGCCGAGCTTGTCTCGTCGATCCTGCGGGACACGCCGCAGCCACTCGGCGAGCTCCGGGCGGATTGCCCGGAGGCGCTCGCGCGGGTGATCCAACGTTGTCTCGAAAAGAGCCCGGCGGACCGGTTCCCGTCCGCGGGGGAGGTTCGCTACGGGTTGCGCGGCGTCACCAGCGATGCTCCGCCTAGCCGGCCCGCGACCGCTATCGCCTCGGTCTCGCGTCCCCGGTCCGCGGCCGACTCGGGCGCCGGCGCGCCACCGACCGGGGCTTCCGGGTCGCCGTGCTGCCGTTCAAGCACGGCGGCGCCGAAGCCGATCTGGCCGCGCTGGCCGACGGGCTGTCCGAGGAGATCGCGACCGGTCTGTCGCGGTTTCGCTATCTGTCGGTCGTCTCCAGCGCCTCGGCGGCCCGCCTGAAGGGAGAGGCCGGAGACGAGCGGGCTATGGGCGCCAGGCTCGGCGCGCGCTACGTGGTGGAAGGAAGCCTCCGCAAGGCAGGGTCCGCCATCCGCGTGAGCGCCCAGCTCGTCGACACCCAGACGGGAGCGCAGCTGTGGTCCGAGACGTACGGCCGGGACCTCCAGACGTCGAGCATGTTCGCGGTCCAGGACGACGTCGCCGGCCGCCTCGTCGCGACGGTCGCCGACAGCTACGGGGTCCTCGTGAATTCGATGAGGTCCGCGATCCGGGAGAGGGACGACGAGGATCTGACGCCCGTGGAGTGGCAGTTTCAGTATTTCGCCTACCGCGAGCAGATCACGCCGTCGGCCCACGCGGCGCTCAAGAGCCGGCTGGAGCGCGCGGTGAAGCGGGACGACCGGCAGTCGGACCTCTGGGCGTGTCTGGCGCAGATCTACGTCGACGAGTACGCGTTCGGCTTCCAGAGCGACCCGACCTCTCTCGACCGGGCGCTCGCCGCGGCCCGCCGCGCGGTCGAGCTCGATCGCGGGAACCAGTTCGCGCTCGTTGCGCTCGCGCAGACGCACTTCTTCCGCCAGGACCTGGCGGCGTTCGGCCCCGCGGCCGAGCGCGCGATGGCCCTCAATCCGCTCAACACCGACGCGGTCGGCATCCTCGGGCTGCAGATCGTGCACACCGGCGAGTTCGAGCGGGGCGCCGGGATCGTGCGGCGCGCGATGGAGCTCAATGCCAACCATGCGGGCTGGATGCACTTCGCCCCGCTCTGGGAGCACTTCCACAAGGGCGAGTACGAGGAAGCCCTCGAGCGCGCGAACCGTGTGGACATTCCCGGGCTCTTCTGGCCCTATCTCGTGGTGGCGTCGGCCTGCGGCCACCTCGGCCGGCGCGCCGAAGCCGAAGCCGCCGTCCGGGACCTGCTGGCGCTCGACGCCGAGTTTTCGGCGCACGCGCGCTCGAACGTCGGGAGCTGGCACTTCGCGAGCGGCCTCATGGAGCCGATACTCGACGGGTTGCGCAAGGCGGGGCTCTCGATTCCCGAAGCCGCGTCCGACACGCCGAGGCCTGTCGTAACGGTCAACGCGGCGTCGAAAACGCCCTCCGGACAGGCCCGCGCCGACCAGGGCTTCTGGGTGGCGGTGCTTCCGTTCAAGTACGGCGGCGCGGACGCGTCGCTGACGGCCCTGGCCGAAGGATTGACCGAGGAGATCGTGACCGGCCTTTCGCGGTTCTCCTACCTCCGGGTGATCTCGCGCGGCTCGGCCGCGGACGTGCGGTCCGCCGGCCGGGAGCTGGGCGCGCGGTACGTGATGGAGGGCAGCCTTCGGCAGGCGGGGTCGAGGCTGCGCATCGCCGTGCAGCTCGTCGACGCGAGCTCCGGCGCCCATCTCTGGGCCGAGACCTTCGATCGTCCCTTCCACCCGGAGACCGTGTTCGAGCTGCAGGACGAGGTCGTCCCCCGGATCGTCTCCACGGTCGCGGACCAGCACGGCATTCTGCCGCACAGCATGAGCGAATCGATCCGGAGCAGGAGCGACGCGGACCTGAGCCCCTATGAAGCGGTGTTCCGCGTCTTCGGTCTCCACGAGCGCATGAGCCCCCAGGAGCACGCGGACGTGCGCGACCTGCTGGAACGCGTGGTCCGTGCCGCTCCGAAGCAGAGCGACTGCTGGGCCATGCTGGCGACCCTCTACAGCGACGAATACATGTTCGGGTTCAACGTCCGACCCGATCCGCTCGGGCGTGCCCTGGCGGCCGCGCAGCGCGCGGTCGAGATCGCTCCGGCCAGCGCGCTCGCCTCCCAGGCCCTCGCACAGAGCCTGTTCTTCCGACGCGAGAGGCAGGCCTTCCGGCCGGTGGCGGAACGGACGATCGCGCTCAATCCCGATGGACGGCGCCACCCAGGCGTTCATCGGGCTCCTGCTGGCGTGTGCGGGCGACTGGGAGCGCGGCTGCGCGGTGGCAGATTCAGCGATGCAGTTGAACCCTCACTATCCCGGCTGGTACTGGCTGGCGGGGATCTTCAATGCCTACCGGACCCACGACTACCGCGCCGCCGTTGATCGAGCCCTGCGCATCCAGATGCCCGGCTACTTCTGGACGCCGTTCGTGTGCGCAGCGGCATTCGGCCAGCTCGGAGAGCAGACGGCGGCGAGGAAAGCGCTCGCGGAACTGCTGGCCATCCGACCCGAATTCGCAAGGGCGGCGCGCGAAGAGCTCGGAAAGTGGTTCGAGCCGGAACTGGTCGAGCACCTCGTCGAAGGGCTCGGCAAGGCGGGACTGGAGATCGTCCCGGGAAGGGGAACGGCGGACCCGGCCACCGCCGAGCCGGTACCCTCTTCCGCACCGGTTGGGTCCGGTGGGGTGCGCGCCGAAGAGGGGTTCTGGGTCGCCGTGCTGCCGTTCAAGTACGGCGGGACCAACGCCGACCTCGCGGCCCTGGCCGACGGGCTATCCGAGGAGATCGTGACCGGCCTTTCCCGCTTCTCCTACTTGAGGGTGATCGCGCGCAGCTCGACGTTACGATACGCGACGGAAGCCATGGACGTGCGCTCGGCCGGCAGGGAGCTCGGCGCGCGCTATGTGATGGAGGGAAGCCTCCGCCAGGCAGGAACCAGGCTGCGCCTCGCGGTGCAACTCGTCGACGCCGCCTCGGGTGCTCACCTCTGGGCCGAGAACTATGAACGTCCCTTCACCCCGGAGAGCATGTTTGCGCTGCAGGATGATCTGGTGCCCCGCATCGTCTCGACGGTGGCCGATCAAAACGGCATCCTGACGCGCAGGCTGAGCGAAGCGCTGCGGAGCAAGGGTGAAGACGCCTTGACCCCGCAGGAGGCGGTGCTCCGCGCCTTCGGCTATTTCGAGCGTGTGACTCCCGAAGAGCACGCCGTCGTCAGACGGACTCTGGAGCGCGCCGCTCGCGAGGCTCCGGACTACGCCGACTGCTGGGCGATGCTGTCCCTCATGTATTCCGTCGAGTTCGCAGACGGATTCAACCCCGAGCCCGGTCCTCTCGACCGCGCCCTGGCCGCGGCGCAGCGCGCCGTGCACCTGGCCGCAACGAACGCTCTCGGCCACTACGCGCTGGCCTTCGTCTACTTCCTCCGCAAGGAGACGGCGTCCTTCCGGGCAACGGCGGAAAAGGCCCTCGCGCTCAATCCCATGGATGGATCGGTCATGGGCATCCTCGGCGTGCTCATCAGCCACGCCGGCGAGCTCGAGCGGGGCTGTCAGCTCGTGGAAGCGGCCATGCAGCTCAATCCCAACCATTCGGGCTTGTTCCGCTTCGCCGCGTTCACGAAGGCCTATGGCCAGGGTCGGTACGCGGAGGCGCTCGAGCTGGCGGTTCGCATCGACATGCCCAACTACTTCTACGCCCATGCCGCGCGGGCGGCGGCGCTCGGCCAGCTCGGCCAGCGCGAGGCCGCGCAGAAGGAGCTGCGGGAATTGCTCGCCCTCCGTCCCGACTTCGCCGCGGCGGCGCGCCGGGAATTCGAGAAATGGTACGACTCCGAGCTGGTGGAACAGATGCTCGACGGCCTGCGCAAGGCGGGGCTGGAGGTGGCCCCGGAGGCGGGAGCCGCGGCGCCCACGCCCGACCTTCGTTCCGCCGCCGATTCGGGCGCCGCACGTGCCGACGAGGGTTTCTGGGTCGCGGTAATGCCTTTCAAGCACACCGGCGGGGATGAAAGCCTCGCGGCGTTCGCCGAGGGAATGACGGACGAGATCGTGACGGGTCTCTCCCGATTCTCCTACCTGCGCGTCCTGTCCCGGGGCTCGACCTCGCGCTACGGGGGCGAAGCTGCGGACGCGAGGACGGCGGGCAGGGGACTGGGCGCGCGCTACGTCCTCGACGGGAACGTGCGCCAGGCCGGTTCCATGCTTCGCGTCTCCGCGCAGTTGATCGATGCCGAGTCCGGCGCCCACCTCTGGGCGGAGACCTACAGCCGAACCTTCCGCTCGGACGGGACCTTCGAGCTCCAGGATGACCTGGTCTCCCGCATCGTCGCGACCGTCGGCGATCCGCACGGGATCCTGCCGCACACAATGAGCGAAATGCTCCGGAGGAAGCCTCCCGAGGAGCTGAGTCCGTACGAGGCCGTGCTGCGCAGCTTCGGATTCGGATATCGCAGCACGGCGCAAGAGCATGCGGCGGTCCGCGACGCGCTGGAGAAGGCGGTTCGGGACGCGCCGCGTGACGCCGATGCGTGGGCCATGCTGTCGCTGGTCTACGCGCATGAATACGCTCACGAGTTCAACGTCCGGCCGGATCCCCTGGGGCGCGCCCTGGACGCCGCGCGGCGCGCGGCCTCGCTCGCGCCCTCGAGCGCCGTCGCGTACGACGCGTTGGCATGGGCCCTGTTCTTCCGAAAGGAGTACGCGGCTTTTCGGGCGGCCGCCGATCAGGCGCTCGCGCTCAATCCGCTCAACAGCCCCGCGCTCGCGGGCCTCGGCACCCTGACGGCCTATGCCGGCGAATGGGAAAAGGGGTGCGCCTTGGTGGAGCGCGCCGTGCAGCTGAATCCGCGCCATCCCGGCTGGTATCGGTTTGCTCTCTTCGCCAACGCCTACCGGCAGCGGGACTACCGGGGCGCCGTGGACATCGCGCTCAAGCTCAACCTGCCCGACTTCTTCGTCACGCATGAAGTCCTCGCGGCGGCCTACGGTCAGCTCGGGGAACGGGACGCGGCGGCAAACGCGCTGAAGGAGCTCCTCCGACTCAGACCGGACTACGCCGAGACGGGACGGGAGAAGCTCGGGAAGTGGTTCGGGCCGGAGCTCGTCGAGCAATGGATGGACGGACTCCACAAGGCCGGTCTGGAAGTCCGTCCACCCGCTCGAGCGGATTCCGCCGCGGCGCGCGCTGGGGCGGTCGCGATCGCGGTCCTGCCCTTCTCCGACATGAGCGAGGCCAAGGACCAGGAGTACCTCTGCGAGGGCATGGCCGAGGAGATCATGAATGCGCTCGTCCGAATCGACGGGATTCGCGTGGCGTCCCGGACCTCGGCGTTCCGGGCGCGGCAGGATGGCGCAGATCTCCCCGCGATCGCCCGCGCCCTCTCCGTGAACCACGTCCTCGAGGGCAGCGTGCGAACGTCGGGCGCGAGGCTTCGCGTCACCGCGCAACTCACGGACGTCGCGAGCGGCTACCAGCTCTGGTCGGAGCGTTTCGATCGCGACGCGGCCGACATCTTCGCCGTTCAGGACGAGATCGCCGCCGGCATCGTCGAGGCCGTGAAGGCCCGGCTCGCTCCGGGGGCGCCGACGATTCACGCCCGACCGCGGGCGCGCAACCTCGAGGCGTACCGCAGCTACCTGAAGGGCCGGCATCTCCGCTACGCGAAGGAGGACTACGTCGGGGCGATTCGAGCCTTCGAGGAAGCCATCCGCCTCGATCCGACGCATGCGCCTTCGTGGACCGGCCTGGCGGAAAGCTCGGCGGGCGGGGCGAACATCGGCGCGATCCCGGCGCGCGGGGCCTGCGCGGCCGCGAGAAAGGCCCTGGCGACCGCCGTCGAGCTCGAAGGGGAGTCCGCGGACAGCCTTCATGCCGAGGCCTTCGTGGCTCTGATCGAGCGACGCTGGGAGGCGATGGAGAGCGCCTGGCGCCGCGCGATCGACCTCCAGCCCAATCACGCGCTGGCGCTCGGCTCGTTCGGGATCAGCCTCTGCATAAGACAGAAGCCCGACGAGGGGTTCCGGCTGCTGGAACGCGCCCGGGAGGCCGATCCGCTCGCCTCCTTTCCCCTGATGCTCACCGGATGGGCGCTGCTGTGCAGCGGCAGGCGGGAGGAGGCCCGGCGTTACGCGGATGACGCACTCTCCTTCGAGAGAGAGGACGCCTCGGCCCTGTTGTGTTCGAGCATGGCGGACATCGCCCTGGGACGGTTCGGCGAAGGGATTGCGACGGCGGAGCACCTGGTCGCGATGTCGCATCGCGGGGCGGCCCTTTTCCTCGGGGTGCTGGGGTGGGCGCTGGCGGCCGCTGGAAGAGAGGGCGAAGCCCGGACACTTCTCCAGGAGCTGCGTGCCCTCCCGGGGACGCCGCACTTCGTCTCGGAAGCCTGGCTGCTCGGCGCGCTCGGGGAGAGGGACGCGGCCTTCGAGGCACTCGCGCGGGCCGAGGCGGAGTGCCAGGCCACGCTCTACTACACGGGGTTGCCCGGCTTCGATTCGCTTCGCCCGGATCCGAGGTTCGAAGGGCTATTGGAGAGGCTGGGGCTGCGATCGTCCTGACCGAATCCGGCCCAGGCGCCGTCGTTATACATTAGTCCATCCGCATGTCGTTTGCGAACAACGCCCGCTTTCGCCCGAGCGGGATCCCGCCGCCCAGCGTTCCCCGGGATTCCCCTGCGTAAGCTCCGCATCGGCATCATCGATCTCGTGGCCAAGGGCCCGACCCGGGCCCTGTACGCGCGCGTGATGAACGCGAATCTCGCCAGCATCATGCCGCAGGTGGTCGGCGTGTGGTGCGAAGCGGAAGGGCACGAGGTCACGCTCATTTGCTACACCGGCCTCGAGAACCTGCTGGATGAGCTGCCGGACGACGTCGATCTCGTCTTCATCGGTGCGTTTACCGAGGCCGCGTTTCTCGCGTACGCTCTGAGCAACCTGTTTCGATCGCGCGGAGCGATCACCGTGCTCGGCGGGCCCCACGCGCGCTGCTATCCCGAGGACGCGCAGAAGTACTTCGACTACGTCCTCGGCATGACCGACAAGGCCGTAATCGGCGAGGTGCTGCGCGACTGCGCGCCCCATCGGCCGCTCGGTATGCACCTGGCGGCCAAGCAGCAGCCCGCGGCGCTTCCCGGCGTGCGCGAACGCTGGAAGTTCATCGAGCCGACGCTCCGGAAGGCCCCGTTCTTCAAGCTGGTGCCGATGATCGGCAGCCTGGGCTGTCCCTATACCTGCAGTTTCTGCATCGATTCCGTCGTTCCCTATCAGCCCCTCGACTTCGGGGAGCTGAGCGACGACCTGCGATTCCTGGTCAAGACCCTGGCGCATCCACGCGTCGGCTGGCACGATCCGAACTTCGGGGTCCGCTTCGACGACTACCTCGACGCGATCGATGCGGCGGTGCCGCCCGGCCGGATGGATTTCGTCGCGGAAAGCAGTCTGTCTCTTCTGTCCGAGCCCCATCTGAAACGTCTCGAGCGGAGCGGATTCAAAGCACTGTTGCCCGGCGTCGAGTCATGGTACGAGCTCGGCGGGAAGTCGAAGACCGGCCAGCTCCGGGGGATCGACAAGGTGCGTCAGGTGTCGGATCACGTGAACACGATTCTCCGGTACGTCCCCTACGTCCAGGCCAACTTCGTGCTCGGGCTCGACTCGGACGCGGGAGGGGAGCCTTTCGAGCTGACGAAGCGCTTCGTCGATCTTGCGCCAGGCGTCTTTCCCGGGTATTCGCTTCTGTCGGCGTTCGGGCGGGCGGCCCCGCTGAACCTTCAGTACCAGCGCGAGGATCGCGTGCTTTCGTTCCCCTTTCCGTTTCTGAACAACAACGGCGCGATGAACATCAAGCCGAAGAACTACTCCTGGCGGGACTTCTACGACCGCGTCATCGACCTGACGAGGTATTCGTTCTCCGGCCGCGCCATCGCACGGCGGTTTCGGGCAGGCCGGATGACGATCCCTCGATGGATGAACGTCGTCCGGGGGGTGTCGTCGGAGGGTCCGGGCCGGCTCAAGTGGTACGCCGAGGTGCGTCGGAGGCTCGACGCCGACAAGGACGTCCAGCGCTATTTCGATCGCGAGACGACCGACCTTCCGGGCTTCTATCTCGATCGGATACGCGACGATTTGGGGTCCCTGTGGGACTGGCTTCCGGCGGGCGCCATCGATCACGACGCTCATGCGTATCGGAAATCGGTCGACAGGCCGGTGCTGGCGACGAAGGCGGAGCCGAGCCGGACCGGCGTGCTCGTCGCGAACTGACGCGTCCCCGCGAGGAACCCGAAGCGACGAGAGATTCCGTGCGCTGCACCGGAGGCTCGGCCTCGGCTAGGGCCCGTAGAGCCGGAGCCCGAACGTCTTGACGAGGAAGGCCGCCATCTGGCCGCGCGTCGCGGAGCTTCCCGGGCAGAAGTTTCCCCCGCCGCAGCCGGCGGCGATCGAGCGCGTGACCAGGTCCTCGACCCAGGGAGCGAAGGGGTTCGAGCACGGCGTGTCGGCGAAGACGCCGGCGCAGGCTGGCGGGACGTAGGAGGAGCCGAGCAGCGTCTTCACGAGGAAGACCGCCATCTGCTGCCGGAGCACCGGCGAGTTGGGGCAGTACATCGGGCCCGCGCCGCAGCCGGCCACGACGCCCCTCCGGGACAGCTCTTCGATCCACGGTGCGAAGGGGTCGGCGATCGGCACGTCCGTGAAGATTCCGGTCGCCGCGGGGGGAACGAAGGTGTCGCCCTCCTTCGCCTTCAGGACGAAAACCGCCATCTGCTTGCGCGCGACCGGGCTCGCCGGGCAGAAGTTGCCGCCGCCGCAGCCTCCGGTCACCGCGTTGTGGAAGATGTTCTCGATGAAGGCATAGAAAGGGTTCGAGGGAGGCGCGTCGGCGAAGCTCCGCCCCAGGTGCAGGGTCCACTTCGCGGGGCGCCCGTTCGAAAGCGCCTCGTCGAGCGTGGCGTCCCAGTGGGCCGCGGGGCGCACGGCGGGATCGTCCACGGTCACCGCGTAGCAGTCGCCGGTGTCGAGACAGCTCGCGAGAACGCCCTGCGCCACGACGCCGTACGAGGCCGAGGCGTCCGCGATGCCGTATGCGGCGCCGGCCGGCCCGGCGAGGTTCGAGGCGGTCCCTCCGAGCACGAGGTCCGCAGCGCAGTCGTTGGCGTAGGACGGCGCGAAGGTCGCGGTTTCCCCGGGTTCCCAGACACCGTTGCCGGCCGGATCGGCCGCGGCCCCGGTCGGCGCCGGGGTGGCCAGGCAGGCCGCGGCGAGAGCGTCCACGCGTCCCCAGCCGAACGAGTTGTTGGGGACGGTGGTCGACGCGATTCCTCCGCACGTCTGCACGGGATTGACCGTCGCCGCCACGGCCGACGCGGTGATGAAGGGCTCGAGAGCGTCGGGATCCCCGACCAGATCGGGGTTGGCCGACAGGAGCAGCGCCACCAGACCGGCGACGTGCGGCGCCGCCATGCTGGTTCCGCTGAAGGTTGCGTACCCTCCGCCCGGCACGCTCGAGCGGACGCTCACCCCGGGAGCCGAGACGTCGGGCTTGAGGCGGTTGCTGCCGTCCACGGCGACCGGCCCGCGGCTCGAGAAGCCGGCCACGACGTCGTTGATGTCGGTCGCGCCGACCGAGAACGCGGCGTCGTAGATGGCCGCCGGCGTGTCGACCGTGCTGCAGAACGGTCCGGAGTTGCCGGCCGAGACGACCACTTCGATGCCCGCCAGGCGCGCGCTCGAGACGACGGCGAGGAGGGCCGTCGGGTCGGTGCAGCCTTCGCTCGCGGTGCAGCTCCAGGAGTTGTTGATCACGTCGGGAGCGCGGGAGGGGTCCGGGTTCTGGCCGGCGAGGTTCGTCGGCGCGAGGAACCATTCGAAGCACTCGGCATAGGTCGCGGGCGTTCCGTTGCCCTGGTCCATGTTGCGGCAGCCGATCCACCTCGCGCCGGGCGCGACGCCGATCTGGTTGGTTCCCCCGTCGTCCCCGACCATCGAGCCCATCGTGTGCGTGCCGTGCAGGTTGTCGTCGCAGGGAGCCGGGGCGTTCGCTCCGCAGGAGCCGCCGCCCGCGTGGATCGCGTCGTGCCAGTTGTAGTTGTGGTCCGCCGAGCCGCCGAGCCAGCCCCGGTACTGGTTCTTGAGCGCGGGATGGTCCCACTGGTACCCGGTGTCCGCTCCGGCCACGACGATGCCCTGGCCCGTGAAGCCCAGGGACCACACGTCGGGCGCGTGGATCCTGGAGACGCCCGGCTCGATCGTCCGGGGCGAAGCCGGGCCGGCCGTAAAGTCCGCGTCGACAGGCCCGTCGAGGTGCACGCGGGGATTTGCGAAGACGTGAAAGACGTCGTCGCGCGCCGCGAGCTCTTCGACGAGCGCCCGGCCGCCGCGGACCCAGATCATGTTCGCCACCCAGAACGAGCGATGCGCCGCGCCCCGGGTTCGCAGGAGGGCGAGCAGGGGAGCCTGCGTGCCGTCGGCGACCGCGCGCAGGGCGTCGGTCACAAACGCGCGCTTCGGCACCTTTCCCGCGAGCGTGCGGGCGCCGCGGAGGTCCGCCTGCGGGCGAAGCATGACGAGGAACTCGGTCTCTCCCCGGGAGGCGGTCTCGAGCACCCACGAATCGACCTTCTGCTCCAGCCGCTCGGCGCGCCCGGCGGACGACGCGAGGCCGGCGGCGAGGACGAGGCCGAGGAGGCGGATCGGGCGCGGGCGCATGAAGTTTCGGGGTGCGCGGCCATTATGACGGAGCCGGAAGAGGCAATCCAGGGTGCCGACGAGGTCGAACTCGAAGCCCGGTCCTGCGTATCTCCATGCATGGCCAGGTTCCTCCTGTGGATCCTGTTGTTTCTCCTGTGCTGGCCCCTGGCGCTGATGGCGCTGTTGCTCTACCCGGTGGTCTGGCTCCTCCTGCTGCCGTTCCGCCTCCTGGGCTTCGCGGTCGAAGGCGTGCTGCAGCTCGTCCGGGCGATCTTTCTCCTGCCGTCCCGGGTGCTCGGCGCCCGGCCCTGAAGGCCCCCCGAGGACTATCCAAGGATTCGGATCCCGCCGGCCGATATAGGCTCTGCCCCGACTCGGAAGAGGGAGGGATCTTGCGAAAGTCCGCGACAACGCTCCTCGTCCTGCTGGTCGCCTCGGCCGTCGCTTCGGCGCCGGGGTGCGCGAAGCCCGAAAAGGCCGGCAAAGCCGAAACGCCCGAAAAGAAGGCCCCCGCCGTCGACGTCGCCGGAATGGATCGGTCGATCCTCCCGGGGGACGACTTCTACGGCTACACCAACGGGGGATGGATGAAGGCGACCCAGATCCCCCCGGACCGGGCGGTCTACGCGTCCTTCACGATCGTCGAGGAAGAGGTCACGAAGAGGACCGCCGACATCATCAAGGCGGCCGGCAAGGCGAAAGCGCCGGAGGGCTCGCCGGCGGCGATGGTCGGCGCCTACTACGACGCCTGGATGGACGAGGAGGCGATCGAGAAGAAGGGGCTCGAGCCGCTCAAGGCCGAGCTCGACGCGATCGCGGGGATCAAGGACCGGGCCGGACTGGCCCGCGTCCTGGGGACCGGGCTACGCGCGGACGTGGACGCTCTCAACAACACCGACTTCTACACCAGCCGTCCGTTCGGGCTGTGGGCGGCGCCCGACTTCGCCCACCCGGACAAGTACGCGGGCTACCTTCTGCAGGGCGGCCTCGGCATGCCCGACCGCGACAACTACCGCAACACGGATGCGAAGTCGGCGGAGCTGCAGGGCAAGTACCGGGACCACGTCGCGGCGACGCTGAAGCTCGCCGGCATCGCCGGCGCGCCCGCGAAGGCCGAGCGCATCTACGCGCTCGAGAAGAAGATCGCGGACGTGCACGTCAGCCGCACCGACTCGATCGACGTCCTCAAGGCGAACAATCCCTGGCCGCTCGCGGAGTTCTCCCGGCGCGCGCCGGGTTTCGACTGGGCCGCCTACTTCGCCGCGGCCGGCCTCTCGGGCCAGCCGATGCTGATGGTCTGGCACCCGGTGGCGACGACCGGCTTCGCGGCCCTCGCGGGCAAGGAGCCCCTCGAAGTCTGGAAGGACTACCTCACGTTCCACGCGATCAACCGGGCCTCGCCCCTCCTGCCGAAGGCGTTCGCGGACGAGTGGTTCGGGTTCTACGGCACGACGCTCTCCGGCGCCAGGAAGCCCCGCGACCGGTGGAAACGCGCCGTCAGCGCCGCGAGCGACGGGCTCGGCGACGCCGTCGGGCAGCTCTACGTCGCGCGCTGGTTCCCGCCGTCGGCAAAGGTCGAGGCCGAGACGATGGTGAAGAACATCGTCGCGGCGTTCGGCCGGCGGATCGACAAGCTCGAGTGGATGTCGCCGGCGACGCGCGAGAAGGCGAAGGCGAAGGTCGCGACGCTCTACGTCGGCATGGGGTACACCGACCACTGGCGGGACTACTCGGGCCTCCAGATCCGGCGTGACGACGCTCTGGGCAACGCGGAGCGCGCCGATCTCTTCGAGTACCAGTGGAGCCGCGAAAAGCTCGGAAAGCCCGTCGACAAGCACGAATGGTCGATGACGCCGCAGACCGTCAACGCGGTGAACCTGCCGCTCCAGAACGCCATGAACTTCCCGGCCGCGATCCTGAATCCGCCGTTCTACTACCCGGACGGCGATCCCGTCCGCAACTACGGCGCGATCGGGACGGTGATCGGGCACGAGATCAGTCACAGCTTCGACGACCAGGGCGCGCAGTTCGACGCCGACGGACGCCTGGCCAACTGGTGGACGCCCGAGGACATGGCGCACTTCCGGGCGGTGGGAGAGAAGCTCGTTGCGCAGTACGACGCGTACGAGCCCCTGCCGGGCCTTCACGTCAACGGCAAGCTGACGCTCTCGGAGAACATCGCGGACGTCGCGGGTGTGGCCGCCGCCTACGACGGCTACCGCGCGGCGTACGCCTCGACCCCGGTCCTCGACGGGTTCACCGGCGACCAGCGCTTCTTCATCGGTTTCGGGCAGGCCTGGCGAACCAAGGACCGGCCCGAGGCCCTTCGGAACCAGCTCATGACGGACGGCCACGCGCCCGGGGAGTACCGGGCCGACATCGCCCGCAACAACGACGCCTGGTACGCCGCGTTCGACGTGAAGCCCGGGCAGAAGCTGTACCTGGCGCCGGAGGCTCGCGTCCGCGTGTGGTGAGGAGTCCGGGGCCGCCGCCGGACGACGAGGGCGCCGAAGAGCGGCCGTTCCCTGGCAGCCTCTGCCACTCCTGCGCGGCGCCTCCGCGCTACATCCGGACGGAACGGTCGGAGTTCATCTACTGCCCGGTGTTCAAGCGCTACCCGCCGCAGCCCGTCGGCGAGTGCTCCGGGTTCGTTCCCCGGCCGGATGCGGACGAGCGGCGATGAAGGCGATCGAGGCGGAGCTCGGAGACGAGGGTTATCGGGCGAGGGTCGTCGAAACGGACGCCCCGGTCCCCGGGCCCGACGAAGTGCTCGTCCGCGTCGCCGCTTCGGGCCTCAACCGCGCGGACCTCCACCAGATCGCGGGCCACTATCCGCCGCCCCCGGGCGAGCCGACGATCCTCGGCCTCGAGCTGTCGGGAGAAGTCGAAGGAACGGGGGAGAGGGTCTGCGCGCTCGTCGCCGGCGGCGCGCACGCGGAGCTCGCCGCCGTTCCGCGCGGCCAGCTCTTCCCGGCGCCTTCCGGCCTCCCGCTCGCCGACGCGGCGGCGATCCCCGAAGCCTTCCTGACCGCGTTCCTGAACCTCGCGATCGAGGGCGGCCTCGCGAAGGGTGAGACCGTGCTCGTGCACGCCGGCGCGTCGGGGGTGGGCCTCGCCGCGATCCAGACGGCCAGGTTCCTCGGGGCCCGCGTCGGCGCGACGACGCGATCTCGAGAAAAGGTTCAGGCTCTCGAGGCGGCGGGCGCCGAGCTCGCCATCGTGACCGGCGCGGAGGGGTTCGCCGGGGCGGTCGAGGCGGCGTGGGGAAAGGCGGCCTGCGACGTGATCCTCGACCCGGTGGGAGCGGACACGCTCTCGGAGGACCTGCGCGTGCTCGCGACCGGCGGCCGCATCGTTTTCCTCGCCACGATGTCGGGGGCCCGGGCGATGCTCGACATCGCCGCGCTCATGGGGCGGCGCGGGCGCCTCATCGGGTCGACGCTCCGCGCCCGGCCGCGCGCCGAGAAGGCCGAGCTCGTCCGCCGGTTTCGGGCCGAGATCCTGCCGGGTTTCGATTCGGGAGCGCTCTCGGTTTCGATCGACTCCCGGTTCCCGACCGAGCGCGCCGCGGAGGCGTTCGCGAGGATGAAGGCGAACCGGAACGTCGGGAAGATCCTGATCGACTGGACCTAGTGTCCGCCTGAGTCTCGCCAGGATCTGGAAGCGCAGGGGCGGGGCTCGTCCCCGCACGAGGGCGGCCGCAAGGGCCGCCCCTACACCGTAGAGCACCCTAGGCAGCCTCCGGGGCCCGCGCCGCGCGCTTTCTCAGATAGAGAACGATCCGTGCGAGAAGCAGCGCGCCGAGGACGACGCCGTACACCGCGGGCTCGCGGATGTCCTTCTTGACGCGCAGGAAGAAGTGGATGACGGCGAGAAGTCCCGCGGCGTAGGCGAGGCGGTGGAGCCGTTTCCAGCGAGGGAACCCGAGCCGCCGTACGGCGGCCGCCGTCGACGTCGCGGCAAGCGGGACGAGGAGGACGAGCGCGGAAAAGCCGGCGATGATGAACGGCCGCTTCGTCACGTCGGCCAGGATCGCCCGCCAGGCGAACCCCTGATCGAGGACCGTGTAGGTCGAGGCATGGAGGAGCGCGTAGAAGAACGCGAAGAGGCCGAGCATCCGGCGCAGCGCGATCGCCCAGGTCCAGCCGAGGACCTCGCGCAGAGGAGTGCAGGCCAGGGAGGCGAGCAGGAAGACCAGTGCCGTCAGGCCGAGCTCGTTCAGCGCCTCGGCGATGGGGTTGGCGCCGAGGTTGCGGTGCGCGGCGTTCCAGAGGATCGCCGCGAGCGGCGCGAGGGCGCCGGCGAAGACGGCGGGCTTCAGCCAGGGGCGGCGTGCGGCCAAGCTAGAAGTTCCGCCGGAGGTCCATCCCGGAGTAGAGGCTCGCGACCTGCTCCGCGTAGCCGTTGAAGGGGAGGGTCGGCCGGCGGGCGACGTCCCCGATCCGGCGCTCGGTGGCCTGGCTCCACCGGGGATGGTCGACGGCCGGGTTCACGTTGGCGTAGAAGCCGTACTCGTCCGGGGCCGCTTCGTTCCAGGTCGCCCGCGGCTGGTCGCGGGTCAGCTCGATCTTCACGATCGACTTGATGCCCTTGAATCCGTACTTCCAGGGAACGACGAGACGGACGGGCGCGCCGTTGGGATTGGGCAATGCGCGGCCATAGAGGCCCACGGCGAGAAGCGTGAGCGGGTGCATCGCCTCGTCGAGGCGCAGGCCCTCGACGTAGGGCCAGTGGAGGACGGGCGAGCGCTGGCCCGGCATCCGCGCCGGGTCGAGGAGTGTGGTGAAGGCGACGTAGCGCGCGTTCGACGTGGGCTCGACCTGCTTCAGGAGCGCCGCGAGGGGAAAGCCGAGCCAGGGGATGACCATGGACCACGCCTCGACGCAGCGCATGCGGTAGACGCGCTCCTCGAGCGGGAATCGCCGCATGAGGTCGTCGGCATCGAGCTGCAGCGAGCGGTGGACCTCGCCGCCGATCGCGACGGTCCACGGGCGCGCGACGAAGCCCGCCGACTCGCGCGCCGGATCGTCCTTGCCGCTTCCGAACTCGTAGAAGTTGTTGTAGGTCGTCACGTCGGCGAACGGAGTCCGCGGCTCCGTCGTGTCGTAGGGACCCGGAACCTTGGCGGGAACCGCCGTGGTGGGCGCACCAGCGGCAGCGGCGGCCGAAACCGGGCGGCGCACGCGGGCGGAGTGCGTCAGCCAGACCAAACCGCCGCCGACTCCCGCCGCGGTCGCCGCGAAGAGGGCCGAGTTCTTCAGGAACCGGCGCCGATCGCTTGCCAATGATTCCGGTGTGATTTCCGAGGCGGGCGGTGACTTTCCGAGGTCGGCCATTGGTCTTCGATGCCAGGACGAGTCTATCGGTTTCGGTCCCGGCGGTCGCCCCGGTGTAGAGTTCTCGCCGCACGGCGACCTCTTACCTCGCAGGAGGACAATCCCGATGAAGCGAATCGATCGGATCGGTGTGCGGATTCTGTTCGCGGCGGCGCTGGCCGCCGTCCTCCTGCCGCGGGGCGCCGGGGCCCAGGCGAAGCCCAAGACGCCGGCGACGTATCCCAACTTTCCGAGCGAGACGCCGGCCACGCTTCAGCCGGCGGCGGCGGGCTTCGACTACGCGCGCCGGATCGCCGAGATCCCGATGCGCGACGGCGTCAAGCTACACACCGTCATCCTCGTCCCCAACGGGGCCAAGGGAGCGCCGATCCTCCTGACCCGGACCCCGTACAACGCGGACGCGCTGACGACCAACCTCCACAGCACGCACCTGGGGCCGGCGATCTACGGCTACGACAACGCGACGGACGTCATCGTCGAGGACGGCTACATCCGCGTCATCCAGGACGTTCGCGGGAAGTACGGTTCCGAAGGCGATTACGTGATGAACCGGCCGCTCCGCGGTCCCCAGAACCCGACGCTCGTCGATCACGCGACGGACACCTACGACACGATCGACTGGCTCGTGAAGAACGTTCCCGAGTCCAACGGCAAGGTCGGCATCATCGGCATCTCCTACGACGGCTTCACGCCGCTCATGGCCCTCGTCAAGCCGCACCCCGCACTGAAGTGCTCCGTGCCGATGAACCCCATGGTCGACGGCTGGATGGGCGACGACTGGTTCCATTACGGCGCGTTTCGCCAGCAGGGGATGCCGTACATCTTCGAGCAGGAAGCGACGCGGAAGAACGACGAAAAGTACTGGCGGGGCCACTACGACGACTACGACATGTTCCTCGCCGCCGGATCGGCGGGCGACCTCGGCAAGCTGCACGGCCTCGAGCAGGTCGGCTTCTGGCGCAAGATCCTGGAGCACCCGAGCTACGACGCCTTCTGGCGGGACCAGGCCGTCGACAAGCTTCTCGCGGCGGAGCCCCTCCAGGTGCCAGTGCTCCTGGTCGACAGCCTCTGGGACCAGGAGGACATCTACGGGGCGATCGCCGTTTACAAGGCGATCAAGCCGAAGGACACCGGCAACGACAAGGTTTTCCTGGCGCTCGGTCCCTGGCACCACGGACAGGCGATCTGGGACGGCTCGACTCTGGGAGCGCTCAAGTTCGGGAGCGACACGGCGCTGACTTTCCGGCAGGAGGTCCTCCGCCCGTTCCTTGCCCAGTACCTGAAGGACGCCGCGCCGAGGGCCGACATCGCGCCGGTGACCGCGTTCGAGACCGGAACGAACAAGTGGCGAAAGCTTCCAGGCTGGCCGTCGGGATGCGCGAGTGGCTGCACTCTCAAGCCCACGCCGCTCTATCTCGGAGCCGGCGGCAAGGTCGGCTTCTCGGCGCCGGCGGCCGGAGGTACCGAGTTCGCCGAGTACGTCTCCGATCCGGCGAAGCCCGTGCCCTACCGCGCCCGACCCGTGACGACGAGCAGCACGGACTGGGCCAAATGGCTGGTCGACGACCAGCGCGAGGCGTCGGGACGCACCGACGTCGCCGTCTTCGTTTCCGGCAAGCTGACCGCGCCCGTCAAGATCAGCGGACAGCCGATCGCCAACCTCGTCGCCTCGACGAGCGGGACCGACTCGGACTGGGTGGTCAAGCTGATCGACGTCTACCCGGACGAGGTCGCGGCCCAGCCGGCGATGGGGGGCTACCAGCTCATGGTCGCCGCCGACATCCTGCGCGGGCGCTACCGCGAGAGCTTTGAGACCGCGAAGCCGATCGAGGCGGGCAAGCCCTTGCTGTACAAGTTCGCGCTGCCGACGGCCAATCACGTGTTCCTGCCGGGGCACCGGATCATGGTGCAGGTCCAGTCGAGCTGGTTCCCGCTCTACGACCGAAATCCCCAGACCTTCGTTCCCAACATCTTCTGGGCGAAGCCTGGGGACTACAAGTCGGCGGTCCAGCGGATCTATCACTCGGCGGCGCCGGGGCAGGCGAGCTTCGTCGAGCTGCCGGTCGTGACGACTCCCTAGGCCAGTCGGATCCTTGGGGCCAGTCGTCCAGCTGTACGAGAGGACAGGGCCAGCGTTACCTTTGGTAACGAATTTGCGACTGCTTCGGGCGAGCCTGAGACCGTAACTCTCTGAGCTTTGGCGGCTTGTCCATCTGGCCTCCGACTTGCGCTTATAGCGGGCCGAAGGATGGGGAAGATGGCAGACTCCAGCTCGTCCAGTCCGGCCCGGCTCGATCCTGCTTCGCTGCGGGGACAGGACTCCGGCAGCGACATCCGGTACACGATCGCAGTCCGAGGCCGGGCGGACGAGCACTGGGCGGACGCGTATTACTCCGTGCAGGAGGAATCGCGGCCGCACCGTCGGTTCCAGCTCGACCGCCCGACACGCACGATCGCCTTCAACTGCCCGACCGTCGAAGGCCCCGCGTTCGTCTTCGAGATGCTCGAAAAGCTCGAAGAGCTCCTCGAGCTCGCCGACCGGCGGGCTGCCCTGGTGCGCTCGCAGGCCCCGGTCCCGCCGCCGCCGCTCCGCCCGATCGCCTGAGCCTGGGCCCGCCGGGCGTTGGCGCCTGGGCGGCAACTGGAGGATGATCGCGCATCGACCGCCACGGCCGTCCGGGGAGGTGGGGCATGGTTCGTTCCCTGATCAGGCCGCTCAGAATCGGGGCAGCGGCGCTGCTCCTCATGGCGTCTTTCTCGACGGGCAACGCGCAGACCTGCTCGGTCGTTCACGAGTTCAACGGCGCCGCGGGCGGCGCATCCGCGCTGCTGCCTCTGGGGGACGGGCGCCTGATCGGTACGGCCTTCTACGAAGGGGATTTTCACGTCGGCAACGTCTTCCTGGTGACGCCCGACGGAATCGGCGGCTTCGATTACCAGACGATCTACTCGTTCAGTCTGGACACCGTCGGATGGTTCCCCTCGGGGCGCCTGGCTCTTGGCGACGACGGCCTGTACTACGGACTGACGACGGGCGGCGGGAGCGCCGGCAACGGCACGGTGTTCCGCGTCGACGACGCGGGGAACCTCGAATTCATCCACGAGCTCGGCGACGCCGACCGGTTCGGCGGGGGCGAGCTCATGCTGGCGGACGACGGGAATTTCTACGGGTCGTCGTACGGGGGGTCCGTGCACGGCGGGGGCGTGGTCTTTCGCATGACCCCCGACGGGAGCATCACCCGGCTGAAGGACTTCGAGTTGTTCGAGGGGTCTCCGTCGCGGTTGATCCAGGGCCCCGACGGGAACCTCTATGGCGTCCTCCGCGTATCGTTCGTGCCCTTCGAGGACGTCAGCGCCGTCTTTCGAATCGCGACCGACGGAACCGGATACACGGTGCTCCACCAGTTCAGCGTTGCCGAAGGGGTGGCCTCGGGGCCGCTGGTCGAGGGCGCTGACGGAAAGTTCTATGGAACGTTGAGAACCGGCGCCACTGGATTCGGCTCCGTCTTCCGCATCGATTCGAGCGGAAATTTCGCGATCATCCATGCCTTCGTCCAGGAGGAGGGTTCATTGCCTCAGGGCGGCCTCCTGCGCGGCAGCGACGACAAGTTTTATGGAATGACGGCCCTTTATGGGCCCGCCCTCACGGGCTCTTTCTTTCGAATCGACACGTCCGGGAACTTCGAGCTCCTAGGCTACCTGCCGTCCGATCGCTCCCTGGGTGTGCCGTACTACGACGGGCTCGCCGAAACGGCCGACGGATTCTTCGGCTCGGCGCGCGGTGGCGGCGCGTACGACAAGGGGACGCTGTTCCGTTTCGATGCCGCCGGGGTCCCGTCGCTCGTGCGGGAGTTCGCCCCGGTCGACGGAGAAGGCCCCTGGTCGGGCCTGATCGAGGCGTCGGACGGGAAGATCTACGGCGCGACTCCGGGAGTCATGCCCGAAGGGGGAAGGGTCTTTCGAATGGATCTCGACGGTGCATACGAGATCTTCCACACATTCCCGACCCTCGAGGGCTTCGTGCTCCACACGCCTCTTGAATTGTCGCCGGCCCTCTTCGTCGGGTCCGCCCCCGGGGGCGGCCCGCACGGATTCGGAACGCTCTATTCGCTCGACGGCGCGGGGATCTATTCCCTGATCCACGACTTCGGCCCGGATCCGTTCACGGCGCCCGCCGAGATCTTCCGCGCGTCGGACGGGAACCTCTACGGGGTCTCGAGCTACCAGGTGTTGCGGCTCGACGCGCTCGGCGCCGCCGAGCCCGTCGCCTCCGTCGAAAGCATCGGGTTACCCGAGAACGGGCTGGCGGAAGGCAGCGACGGGGCCCTGTACGGGGCGGTTGTTCACGGCGGCGCTTACGGCTACGGCGCGATCTTCCGGGTCTCCCTCGCCGGAGACGTCTCCACCGTGCACGACTTCAGCGGCCTCGACGGGTTCACGCCAAACGGGGGGCTGCTCGCCGACGCGGACGGCTATCTGTACGGCACGACGCTCTACGGCGGCCCGTCCGGAGGGCTCGGAAGCGCCGCGGGGACTGTTTTTCGGGTACACCCGGCCGGAGGTTTCCAATCGCTCTACGCCTTTTCCCTCGGTGAGGCGGGCGACGGCGAGTTCTGCAACGGGCACCTGATGCGCGGCTCGGACGGCTTTCTCTACGGCACGACGGAGCGCGGCGGCACGTTCGGACGGGGCACCGTCTACCGTCTCGATGCCGGCGGAGCGCAGACGCTGATCCACTCGTTCACCGGCGAGCAGCCGGGCAGCCGCGACGGCAGCTCGCCGCGATCCGAGCTGCTCGAAGCGTCGAACGGCCTGCTCTACGGCACGACGGCGCGCGGCGGCGGTTACTTCGGCGGCACGGTCTTCCGCATCGACACCTCGAAGATCGTGCCGGTGACCTCCGTGTCGCCCTCTTCGGGTCCCGCTTCGGGCGGCAGCGCTGTGACGATCGCCGGCGCGGGCTTCGCCGACGGCGCGGTGGTGCGGCTGGGCTTTTCGCCGGCCGTCGACGTCGCCGTGCCGAGCGCTGCCGAGATCGACGCCACGACGCCGGCGCTCGAGCCCGGGATTCTCTACCACCTCTCCGTCGTCAACCCGGATCAGACGGAAGGGACGCTCGGCGGCGCGTTCCTGGCGGACTTCTCCGACGTCGCGCAGTCGGACATCTACCATTCCGCCGTCGAGAAGATCCTCCGCGACGGCGTGACGGCCGGCTGCGGCGCCGGCAACTATTGCCGGGATGGGTACACGACGCGCTCGCAGATGGCGGTGTTCCTGCTCAAGTCGCTCCTCGGCCGCCACTACTTTCCGCCGCGCGAAACGGGCACGGCTTTCTCCGACGTCCCCGCCGGCTACTTCGCGGCGGCCTGGATCGAAGACCTCGCCGCGCGCGGCATCACGGCGGGATGCGGCGGCGGACGCTTCTGTCCCGAAGGCTTCGCGACGCGCGCGCAGATGGCCGTGTTCCTGCTCAAGACCCTGCTCGGCTCGGCCTACGTCCCTCCCGCCGCCGTCGGTGTCTTCGGCGACGTGTCGGTCGGCTCCTTCGCGGCCGGCTGGATCGAGGATCTGTACACGCGCGGCATCACGGCCGGCTGCTCGCCGACGGTGCTCGTCTTCTGTCCCTCGGCCAGCGTCACCCGCGCTCAGATGGCGGCGTTTCTGGTCAGGACCTTCTCTTTGCCCTGAGGAATTTGCACCACGGGAGCCTCCGTCGGGCCGGGGACGGTCCTTTGTTAGACTAGCCGGCCTTTCGGAGGGCGGTTGGCGATCTTCTCCAAAACGGACGCGGCGGGACAGGTTTCGGCGGCCGATCGATCCGCGGTGTCGGTCCCGACGGGCAGCGGCCAGGCCACGCCGACCGTAATCGGCCCCGGGGCCCGGTTCAAGGGCGAGGTGTCCGGGGACGAGGACGTCGTCATCCAGGGCCGGCTCGAGGGAAACGTCACCGTCGGCCGGAAGGTGACCGTCGCGACCTCCGGAGATGTTCAGGGGAACCTCCACGGCCGCGCGGTCGTCGTGGCCGGCCGGGTGATCGGCGAGATCCGGGCCGACGAGCGGGCGGAGCTGCTCGCGTCGGCCGACGTGCAGGGAAACGTCCATGCTCCCAAGATCGTGATCGCGGAGGGAGCTCAGCTTCAGGGAAAGGTGGCCATGGCCACGCCGGGCGGCGGCTAGAACGGCGCCGGGAAAACCAATACAGCGGAGGAGTAACGAGATGGCCACGGAGATCGCAGTCGAGACACACAACCTGATCGGCGGAAAGTGGGTGCCGGCCTCCTCGGGGCAGACCTTCGAGAACCGGAACCCCGCCGACAAGAACGACCTGATCGGTCTTTATCCGAAGAGCGGCAAGGCGGACGTGGATGCCGCCGTCGCGGCCGCGAAGAAGGCGTTCCCGGGCTGGAAGAACACCCCGGCGCCGCGGCGCGCCGAGGTCCTCTATGCCGCGGGCGAGATCCTGAAGCGGGACAAGGAGAAGCTGGCGCGCCTCATGACGCGCGAGATGGGCAAGGTCCTCGCCGAGACGCGGGGTGACGTCCAGGAAGCGATCGACATGGCGTTCCTCGCCGCGGGCGAAGGCCGGCGGCTCTTCGGCTTCACGACTCCCTCGGAGCTCTCGAACAAGTTCGCGATGTGCATCCGGCAACCGGTCGGCGTCTGCGCGTTCGTGACCCCGTGGAACTTCCCGATGGCGATCCCGGCGTGGAAGTCCATGGCGGCGCTGATCGCCGGCAACACCATCGTCATCAAGCCGGCGACCGACACCCCGGCCTCGGTCGTGGCGCTCGCGCGCGTCTTCGAGGAGGCGGGGCTTCCGCCCGGCGTCTTCAATGTCGTCATGGGCTCGGGCGGAGAGGTCGGCGATCCGCTCGTCCAGCACCCGGACGTCAAGGTCGTCTCGTACACCGGCTCGACCGAGGTCGGCCGGCGGATCTCGCAGGCCTGCGCGCCGACCTTCAAGCGGCTGCACCTGGAGATGGGCGGAAAGAACGCGATCCTGGTCATGGACGACGCCGACGTGGACCTCGCGGTCGACGGCGCCGTCTGGGGGGCCTTCGGCACGACGGGCCAGCGCTGCACGGCGTCCTCGCGGCTGCTGGTCCAGCGCGGCGTGTACAAGGAGTTCCTCGACAAGCTCGTCGGGCGCGTCCAGAAGCTCCGGGTCGGCAACGGCCTCGACGAAATGATCGACATGGGCCCCTGCGTCTCGGAGAAGCAGCGCGAGACGGTCGCGAAGTACGTCGAGATCGGGAAGGCCGAGGGCGCGAAGCTCGCGACGGGCGGCGAGAAGCTCGCGACGGGGGACCTGGCGAAGGGCTGGTTCCACGCGCCGACGGTCTTCGCCGACGCCGACGCGACGATGCGCGTGGCGGTCGAGGAGATCTTCGGGCCGGTGACGACGGTCGTGCCGATCGGGTCGTTGGAGGAGGGCATCCGCGTCGCCAACTCCGTGGCGTACGGGCTCTCGGGCTCGATCTACACCCAGGACGTCAACAAGGCGTTCACGGCGATGCGCGACTTCGAGACCGGCATCTTCTACGTCAACTCCTCGACGATCGGCGCCGAGGTGCACCTGCCGTTCGGCGGCATCAAGGACACGGGCAACGGGCACCGCGAGGCCGGCATCGCCGGTCTCGACGTCTTCACCGAGTGGAAGTCGATTTACGTGGATTTCTCGGGCAAGCTCCAGAAGGCGCAGATCGACACGCACTGAGAGATTCGAGGAGGGCGGGGACAAGCCCCGCCCCTACGACCGGGCCCCCAATTTCGATCGTTTGGGGCTCCGGGGTGTAGGGGCGGCCCTTGCGGCCGCCCGCAGCGAAACGCGACGGAGTCTCGGATTGCAGAGGGAGCGCGAATGATCGTCGGACTGCCGAAAGAGATCAAGGACAACGAGAATCGCGTCGGCCTCGTCCCCGCCGGGGTCAAGGCCCTGACCTCGAAGGGCCACCCGGTGGTCGTCGAGCGCGGCGCGGGCGAGGGCTCGGGCATTCCCGACGACCAGTACGTCGCGGCTGGAGCGAAGATCCTGCCGTCGGCCGACGAGGTCTTCGCGCAGGCCGAGATGATCGTCAAGGTCAAGGAGCCGGTCGGGTCGGAGTACCAGCGCCTGCGCCCGGGCCAGATCCTCTACACGTACCTCCACCTCGCCCCCGCGAAGGCTCTGACCGACATGCTCCTCGAGCGCAAGGTCGCGGGCGTGGCCTACGAGACCATCACCGCCGCCAACGGCTCGCTGCCGCTGCTGACGCCGATGTCCGAGGTCGCGGGCCGGATGAGCGTCCACGTCGGGGCCTACTTTCTCCAGAAGTCCAACGGCGGGCGCGGCGTGCTCCTCTCGGGCGTGCCCGGCGTTCCGCCGGCCGACGTCGTCATCATCGGGGGAGGCGTCGTCGGAACGAACGCCGCCAAGGTCGCGGCGGGCATGGGCGCGGACGTGACCATCCTCGAGACGTCCCCGGACCGGATGCGCGAGCTCGACGACATCTTTTTCGGACGGGTCAAGACCATCGCGTCCAACTCGCTCACGCTCGAGGAAGGCTGCCGCCGCGCGGACCTGCTGATCGGCGCGGTGCTGATCCCGGGGGCCGCGGCCCCGAAGCTCGTCTCGCGGCAGCTGATCTCGCAGATGAAGAAGGGCGCCGTCGCCGTCGACGTCGCCGTCGACCAGGGCGGATGCTTCGAGACCACGAAGGCCACGACGCACTCGGACCCCGTGTTCACGGTCGACGGCGTCATCCATTACTGCGTCGCCAACATGCCGGGCGCGGTCGCGCGGACCTCGACCTTCGCCCTGACGAACTCGACGCTCCGCTACGCGCTGGAGCTCGCCGGCAAGGGCCTGAAGCGCGCCGTGAAGGAGAATCCGCACCTGGCCGAAGGCGTCAACACTTTCGACGGCAAGCTCACGTACCAGGCCGTCGCGGAGGCCCAGGGCCGTCCGTACACGCCCCTCGCGCAGGCGCTCGGCTAGCCGGCCGATGGCGTTCCGGGTCCTCGGAATCGCCGGAAGCCTCCGCGCGGGCTCGTACAACCGGGGACTCCTCGGGGCCGCCATCGAGCTCGCGCCCGCCGGGCTCGAGATCCGTCCCTTCGAGCGCCTCGGGGAGATCCCGCCCTACGACGCCGACGCGGAGGCGGCCGGGGTGCCCGACCCGGTCCTGGCCCTGAAGGCCTCGATGCGCGAGGCGGACGGGATCCTGATCGCGACTCCCGAGTACAACCACGGCGTTCCCGGCGTCCTCAAGAACGCCATCGACTGGGCCTCGCGCCCGGCCGGCTCGGCGGCCTTCGCCGACAGGCCGATCGGCATCATGGGGGCGACGCCGGGCATGGGCGGGACGATCCGCGCCCAGGTCGCCCTGCGGATGTCGCTCGCGTCCGACGCCTACGTCATGGGCAAGCCCGAAGTCCTCGTCGCCCGCGCCGGGGAGCGGTTCGACGCCGCCGGCCGGCTGACGGACGAGGCGACCCGCCGCCACCTCGGCCGGTTCCTGGCGGCCCTGGAAGCCTGGATCGGCCGGTTCGCACGAGCCTCGGACTGATCCGATACCCGGGAACCTCGCGGCGCGGCCTGCGTATCCGGTTGGTGAAGGGCCCTCGTCGGGCCTGACGAGGAGGTATCCGTGAGGCCGTACCCGAAGACCGCCCGCCTTGCGCTGAGTTTCGCCGTCCTGGGCCTGGCCGCGCTGCCGGCCGTCTCCGTCGCCGAAATGCGGATCGAGAAGACCCTCAAGCTCGCGCCCGGCGGCGAGTTCCGGCTGGACACCGACATGGGCAAGGTGACGCTCGTGGGATCGCCCGACGCCGACGCCCATGTCGTCATCACCTCCCGCCGGAAGGACCTCGACGAGCTCATGACCTTCCGCTTCGACGAGAACCCGGGCGGCGTCTCGATCACGGCGCGCAAGCGCCACAAGTTCGACTGGTTCTCGAGCTCGAACACGAACGTCCAGTACGAGGTCCGCGTCCCGACCGAGACCCGGGTGTGGGTCGACACGTCGGGGGGCGGGATCACCGTCTCGGGCATCCATGGCGAGGTCAAGACGGACACCTCCGGGGGAGGAATCAGCGTCACGGACGTTCAGGGCGACGTCGACGCGGACACCTCGGGGGGCGGCATCACGCTCAAGAACATCCAGGGCAACGTCCGGGCGGATACGTCCGGGGGCGGCGTCGAGGCCACCGGGGTCACGGGCTCGGTGAAGGCCGAGAGCTCCGGCGGCTCGATCGAGCTCGAGCGCGTCTCGGGCGACATCGACGCGGACACCTCGGGCGGCGGCATCCGGATCCTCGAGGCGGGGGGCCGGGTCGTGGCCGACACGTCGGGCGGCGGCATCGAAGCGACTTTCGTGCGCGGCAACTCGCACGGCGGAACGCTCTCGACCTCGGGCGGCGGCATCGAGGTCTCGCTCGATCCGGGCGCGGATCTCGCCATCGAAGCCTCCGGCAACGCCGTCCGGACCGACCTGCCGCTCGCCGTGCGCGGCGAGATCTCGCGGGGCAGCCTCTCGGGCACGCTCGGCAAGGGCGGGAACATGCTGCGCCTCCATACGAGCGGCGGGTCCGTCCGCATCCAGTCGCTCTGAGCGGCCGTCGAACCGGGCGCCGATAGAATGGCCGGGTGGAAACGCCCGTCGCCATCGTCGGCGCCGGCCCGACCGGGATCGCCTGCGCCGTCGAGCTCCTCCGGCGCGGCATCCCCGCCGTGTGCTTCGACCGCGGCGGGCTCCTCGACTCGATCTCCGGGTTTCCCGAGGAGATGCGCTGGTTCTCGACGCGCGATCTCCTCGACATCGCGGGGGTCCCGTTCGGCTCGCCCGAAGCGCACCCGACGCGCCTCGAGACGCTCGGCTACTACCGCAGCGTGGCCGAGCAGTTCGGCGTCGCCGTCCGAGCGGAGACCCCGGTCGAGAAGGTCGAGCCGCTCCCCGGGGGCGGAGTCGCCGCGACCGTCCTGAGCCGGGGGGGCCGGGAGCGGGTCGAGGCCCCGGCCGCGATCCTCGCGACGGGGTTCTTCCACAACCCGCGGAAGCTGTCCGTGCCGGGCGAGGAGCGTCCGCAGGTCCATTCCCGGTACGTCTCGGGATACCCGTTCCACGGACGGGACGTCGTCGTGGTCGGCGGAAAGAACTCGGCGGCCGAGGCCGCCCTCGACCTGTACCGGCACGGGGCGCGCGTGACGCTCGTCGTGCGGGCGGCGGCCCTCTCGGACCGGATCAAGTACTGGATCAGGCCGGACCTCGAGAACCGGATCGCCGCGGGGGCGATCCGGGCGCTCTTCGAGACCCGGGTCCTCGCGATCGAGGCGGACGCGGTCCGCGTCGCCGGTCCCGGAGGGGAGCGGTCGATCCCGGCCGAGGCCGTCTTTCCGCTGATCGGCTATGAGCCGGACTTCGCCCTCTTCGAGCGCTGCGGCATCCGGCTCGAGGGCCCCGCGCGGGTGCCGGCCCACGACCCGGAGACGCTCGAGTCGAACGTGCCCGACCTGTACCTGGCCGGGGCGATCCTCGGCGGCCGGGAGACCGGCCGCATCTTCATCGAGAACAGCCGCCACCACGCGGCCCGGATCGCCGCGGGGATCGAACGCAAGCGCAAGCGTCAGGCGGCGCCCGTCTAGGAGCCGGGGAGGCTGCAACCCCGGGCCCTCCGCGCGTGTTCTGGAGGCGAGCGGAGGGCACCATGACGAGCGAATGCGCGCCGGACACGGGGCGCGTCCCCTGGCCGGTCGCGGGGAGATCGGATTTCCGGCTGGTGATGGGTCAGCCGGACGAGCAGAGAGGCGGTCGGTCGCCGATGTCGCAGGAAGAAAGACTCCGGGAATCGGTCGCGGAGGACCTCGACGGCGCGTTCGAGGAGCTGGTCCGGGTCTACCAGGACCGGCTGTTCTCGTATGCCCTCCGGCTGACGGGGCGGCGCGAGGACGCGGAGGAGGTCGCGCAGGACGCCTTCGTCCGGGCGTACCGGGCGCTCGCGACGTACCCGGCCGAACGCATCCGGGCGCTCGCCCTGCGTCCCTGGCTCTACCGGATCACGCTCAACGTGGCGCGGAACCGGTTCCGCGGCAAGAAGCTCCGCACGGTCTCGCTCGACCAGCCCGTCTCGGCCGACAGCGACCAGAGGTGGGAGCCGGCGGACCACGCCGACGGGCCCGACCGCGCGTACGAGCGCGCGCGGGAGCGGCGCGACATCGCGGACCTGATGGCCGCGCTGCCGGAGCGTTACCGGGCGCCGCTGCAGCTTCGCTACGTGGAGGGCCTCCGGCTCGAGGAGGTCGCCACGGTCCTGCGGCAGCCCCTGGGAACGACCAAGTCGAACGTCCATCGCGGAATCAACGCCCTGCGCGAGGCCCTGTCGATCTCGCGCCGGGAGGGGGTGAGGTCGTGAAGAGAATGCACAAGGGACTCGAGATCACGCAGGCCCTGCGGAGCTTCTCCGTGGAAAAGGCGCCGGCCACGTTGCTGCCGGCCGTCCTGCGCCGCGTCGGGCTCGCGGACCACTACTGGCGGCTGGAGTCGCCGGTGGGGCCGGTGTTCGTGGCGCACAGCAAGGCGGGGATCTCGATGGTCACGCGGGCGAAGTCGGAAGCCGACTTCGAGCGGGCGTTCCGCCGTCGGTTCGGCCGGACGGCCTACCGGGAGAAGGCGGTTCCGCCGGCGGCCGTGCGGGCGCTCGTCGGGCGGCTCAAGGGGGAGCGCCGGCGGGAGCTGCGGTACGACCTGCGCGGGCTGTCCGAGTTCGAGCGGGCGGTGCTGCTGAAGGCCCTCGAGATCCCGACGGGGGAGGTGCGGCCGTACAGCTGGATCGCCAAGGAGATCGGGCACCCGGGCGCGGTGCGGGCCGCCGGCACGGCGCTGGCGAAGAACCCGGTGCCGCTCCTGATCCCGTGCCACCGCGTGGTGCGAAGCGACGGGCACATCGGCAAGTACTCCCTGGGCGGGGCGCGCAACAAGCGCACACTCCTGGCGCTCGAGGGGGCCCAGCCCGAGACGCTCGAGAAGCTCGCGGCCTCGCACGTGCGGTACCTCGGCAACTCGAAGGGGATGCATTACTGCTACCCGACGTGCGGCGGGATCCAGACGCTGCTCGAGTCCAACCAGGTCGCCTTCCACTCGGACGAGGAGGCCCTCGCCGCCGGCTATCACCCGTGCGGGGACTGCCGGCCGCTCGCGAAGGCGTCCTGACGGCGGGCGCGGAGCGTCGGGGGCGGGGATTGGACTAAGCTCGGGGGCGGTGTACAACGACTTCTACGGCTTCCGGGAGGCGCCGTTCAACATCACCCCCGATCCCCGCTTCCTCTTTTTCTCCGACAAGCACCGCGAGGCCTTCAACCACGTACTCTTCGGCATCCGGGAGCGCAAGGGCTTCATCCAGATCACGGGCGAGGTCGGCGCCGGAAAGACCACGGTCTGCCGGGCGATCCTCGCGGAGCTCGGGGCCTCCTACAAGACGGCGCTCATCCTCAACCCCATGGTCACGGCCACGCAACTGATGCGGATGGTGCTGACGGAGCTCGGCCTCGAGCCGCGGAAGGTCGATCGGACGGCGTACCTCGAGCTTCTCAACCGCTTCCTGCTGGAGCAGGCCGGGGCCGGCAACGACGTCGTGCTCCTGATCGACGAGGCGCAGGACCTCGACCCGGAGCTCCTCGAGCAGATCCGGCTCCTCTCGAACCTGGAGACCGACCAGCGCAAGCTCCTCCAGATCGTCCTGATCGGGCAGCCGGAGCTCCGCGAGAAGCTGAACGAGCGCGGGCTGCGGCAGCTCCGGCAGCGCATCACCGTCCGGTACCACCTCGCGCCGCTCGATCGCGACGAAACCGCCCGGTACATCGACCACCGCATCCGTGTGGCGGGCGGCGACGGGCGGCCGACGTTCAGTCCGTGGGCGATCCGGAAGATCCACCGCTATGCCGGAGGGGTCCCGCGCCTGATCAACGCGGTCTGCGACAAGGCCCTCCTCTACGGCTACGTCAACGGAACCTACGAGCTCAAGAGCCGGGCCGTCGGCCAGGCGATCCGCGAGCTCGAGGGAGAGGTCGCGTGAGCCTCATCGACGAGGCGCTCAAGCGCGCCCAGGAAGCGGCCCGCAAGGAGGGCGCGTCGCCCGAGAAGCGGCCGTGGACGCCCGCCCCGCTGCCGGACGCGGGCCTCGCGCGCCGTCGGCGCATCCTGCGCGTGCTCCTCTGGTCGGTCTCGATCGCGGCGGCTCTGGTCGTGGCCGCGGTGGGAGTCCGGGCAGTCTGGAATGCCGCCGCTCCCGCGTCGCGGCCGGCCGCGGCGCCGGCGCCGACGATGCCCGCGCCCGAGCCGACGCTCTCGGAGACGGTCGTGACGACGCCGCTGGCTCCGCCGGCCGCCGTCCCCCGCGCGCCCCGGCCGACACGAAGCGCGCTGCCCGAAGGCGTCTCGTTCGCGGAGACCACGCCCGAGGCGACGGAAGCGGCGCCGCCGCCGCCTCCCGCCCACGGGCGCAACTACGTCGGTTCCGTCCAGTTGCCGGACGGCGCCCGGATCGAGCTCGGCGGAATCGCCTGGTCGGAAGAAGAGCCGCGGGCGCTCCTGAACGACCGGATCGTGGGGACCGGCGCCTACGTCGAGGGATTCACGGTCTCGAAGATCGAGGAAGGCCGCGTCGTGCTCGAGAAGGACGGGACGACGATCTCGATTTCGCTGAAGTAGGTCCGGCCCGTCCGCGAGGGAGCGGCCGCGTCACCGGCCGTGCGCCAGGTAGAGGCCCGCCCAGATCTTCGGATCGATGACGGCCCCCTCGGTCTCGCGCCGCTTCGCCCAGTCGCGAAGGTCCGCCACCGGAACGACGTGCACGCGGATCCTGCCGACGTCGTGGTCCGCCTGCGCGCCCGACCGGACCGCGGGCCGCGCCAGGAAGAACGTGATCATCTCGGAGCTCTGGCCGGCGGAGCCGGGCCCGCGGGCGAGAAGCTCCCAGCGCTCGGCCGCGTGGCCGGTCTCCTCGGCGAGCTCCCGCCGGGCGGCGTCGATGGCTTCCTCCGGCCCCTCGTCCCCGATGAGGCCGGAGGGAAGCGATACGACCGGGGCGCCCATCGGCGGACGGAACTCTTCGGCGAGGACGATGTCGCCCGAGGCCGTCAGGGCCACGATCATCGCCGCCTCGGGCGCCGTGCGGTGCTCCACGAATTCCCAGCCGTTGCGGTCGAGGAGGAGCAGGTGGCGGCCCTCGTAGAGGATGCGGGAGTCGTTCGCCATGGCGACAGGCTATCCCGCCGCGGCTTCGATGGCGTCGAGGAGCCCCTGGAGGTCGGCAGGGACCGGTGCCACGATCTCGACGAGATCCTGGGTCGCGGGATGGTGGAAGGCGACGCGCTCGGCGTGGAGGGCCTGGCGGGGGAACTCCGCGAGGCGGCGGCGGAGGTTCTCGTCGCGGACCTTCGGGAAGCGCGCCCGGCCGTAGACGGGATCGCCGACGATCGGGAGGCCGGAGGCCGCCAGGTGAACGCGGATCTGGTGGGTGCGGCCGGTGACGAGCCGGCAGCGCAGGAGCGTCAGGCCGAGCGCCGGCCACTCTTTCTCGATCGCGTAGAGCGTTCGGGCCTCGCGGGCGCCCGAGGGCATCGCGTCGTCGAGGGGGTGAAACGCCTTCATCCTCTTGCGGTCCCGCGGGTCGCGGCCGATCGCGAGCGTGACCTCGCCCTTGCGGACGCGCGGCACGCCCGCGGCGAGCGCGAGGTACTCCTTGCGGAGCGTTCGGCGGCGCATCTGCCGGGACAGGAGCTGGTGCGCGCGGTCGGTCTTGGCCACGAGGAGCACGCCCGACGTGTCGCGGTCGAGCCGGTGGACGATCCCGGGCCTTCGCTCCCCGCCGATCCCGGCGAGGTCGCGGACGTGGTGGAGCAGGGCGTTGACGAGCGTGCCCGACGGATGCCCGGGCGCCGGGTGGACGACGAGGCCGGGCGGCTTGTCGATCGCGAGGAGCTCGTCGTCCTCGTACAGGATCGCCAGGGGAATGTCCTCGGGCTCGAGCTCCGTCTCGCGCGGCTCCGGCACCTCGATCGAGATCTCTTCGCCGGCGTGGACGACGTGCGCGCGCCGGGCCGGCGAGCCGCCGACCTGGACGGAACCATCGGCGATCAGCTTCTGGATGCGGGACCGGGAGAGGTCCGAGCAGGCCGCCACGAGGAAGAGGTCGAGCCGCGTGCCGGCGGACGGGGAGCCGACCCGAAACCGCCGGATCACCTGCGGCTACGCCTCGGCGCGGCTGCGGCGCGAGAGGTAGAAGAGCATCCCGCCGGCGACGGCTGCGGTCACGAGCCCGATCGCCTGCGAGGTCGAGAGGATGCCCGGGATCACGAACCCGCGGACGAGGTCGCCGCGCCAGGTCTCCAGGATCCCGCGCGTGATGGCGTAGAGGAGCACGTAGAGCCAGAAGACCTCGCCGTCGAACGTCCGGCGCCGGTAGGCCCACTGCAGGATCAGGAACATCAGGAACGCGTTCAAGGACAGGTAGATCTGCGTGGGGTGGAGCGGGACGTTGAGCGGCGTCCCGACCTGCTCGGCGGCGAAGGGATCCGTGAACGTGACCCCGAACGGACCGTGGGTCTCCTTGCCGTAGCAGCAGCCGGCCGCGAAGCAGCCCCAGCGCCCGATCGCCTCGCCGAGCGCGATCGAGGGCGCTCCCATGTCGGCGATCCGCCAGGCCGGGAGGTCGTTCTTCTTCATGTACCAGACGGCGACGACGGTCGCGGCGATCAGCCCGCCGTAGAAGACGCCGCCGGAGCGCACGACCTCGATCAGGTCCTTCGGATTGGCGGCGTATCGCTTCCACTCGACGAGGATGAGCAGGAGCTTCGCGCCGAGGATCGCGGACGCCAGGATGTAGAGCGCGAGGTCCAGGATCTTCTGGTCGGGGAGGTCCTCGGCCAGGGCCTTGCGGCGCAGCAGCCAGATGCCCGTCAGGTAGGCGATCGCCAGCACGACGCCGTACGTCGGAAGGTAGAACTGCCCGATGTGGACGAGGCGCGGGAAAATGAGGCTATCCCCCCGGTGCGGCGTCGGGCCGCGGCGCCGGTTCGTCCTCGTGGCCGAGCATGTCGAGGAAGAGCACGGCGACGCCGATGCAGATGGCCGAATCGGCGACGTTGAACGCCGGCCAGTGGTGGCCGGAGACGGAGAAGTCGAGGAAGTCGACGACGTACCCGAAGCGCACCCGGTCGAGCAGGTTGCCGACGGCGCCGCCGAGGATCAGGGCGAGCCCGACCTGGAGCCGCACGCTCTTGTGCGACGAGCGCAGGGCGTAGGCCGAGACGATCAGGAACACGATGACGGCGACGCTGTTCAGGACGACGGCCTTGATCGCGGAATCGACCGAGGCGAAGAGACCAAAGGCGGCTCCGCTGTTGCGCACGTAGGTCAGGTCGAAGACGTCGGCGACGACCGTCTTCGACTGGTGGACCTCCATCGTGCGGGTGATGATTCCCTTGGTCCACTGGTCGAGAAAGAGCACGGCGAGCGAGACGGCGAGATAGGCGCCGCGGTAGAGCGTCGATTCCCGGAGGACGACCGGTTTCATCGCCCGGTCTCCAGGACCCGACGGCAACGCGCACACAGGCCGTTCGCCTCGGCCTCCGGCGTCACTTTCCAGCAACGGTCGCAGCGCCGGCCCGAAGCCTTCCGAAAGGCCAGGCGCACGCCCGGGTAGGCCTGCGAATCCCGGCCGCCGTCGGGCATCTCGCCGCCTTCGACGGTGTCCGAGACGATGAAGAGCTCGGCGAGGCCGGCGCCGTCGGTGCCGGTGGAACGCCGGTCGGCTTCGAGCTCAGGGGTGGTCGAAAAGACGATCGTCCCCTCCAGGGACGATCCGATCACCTTGTCGCGGCGGGCTTGCTCCAGGATCACCGAGGCTTCTTCCCTCAATTTCGTCAGCCGTTCCCATGCGGCCTCAGGAACGGAGTTTACCGGCACGTCGTCCAGCCCGTCGAAACCCGTCAGGTGGACCGATTCTTCCTCTTTTCCGGGGAGCGCGCCCCAGATCTCCTCGGCCGTGAACGGCAGCACGGGCGCCGCGGCCGCCGCCAGGGCGCGGGCGATCCGGTGGAGGGCCGTCTGCGCCGAGCGGCGCTCGGTCGAGGCCGCCGCCGAGGCGTACAGGCGGTCCTTGAGGATGTCGCAGTAGAACGCCGACAGGGTGGTGGCGCAAAAAGTCACGAGTTGATGGTAGATCACGTGGAACTCGTAGGCCTCGTACGCGGCGTAGACCCGCCGCAAGGCCTTCCGGGTCTCCGCGAGCGCCCACCGATCGAGGGGGAGAAGATCCTTCAGGGCGACGGCGTCCCGCCCGGGCTCGAAGTCGTAGAGGTTCGAGATGAGGTAGCGGGCGGTGTTGCGGATCTTGCGGTACGCCTCGGCGCAGCGCGCCAGGATCTCCTCGGAGATCGGATCGTCGTCCCGGTAGTCGAGGCTCGCCACCCACAGGCGCACGATGTCGGCGCCGTACTTCTTGATGAGGTCCTGGGGGGCGACGACGTTGCCGAGCGACTTCGACATCTTGCGCCCCTGGCCGTCGACCGCGAAGCCGTGCGTGATCACGCCGTCGTACGGCGCGTCGCCGTAGAGGGCGACCGAGGTCAGGAGGGAGGACTGGAACCAGCCGCGGTACTGGTCGTGCCCCTCGACGTAGAGGTCCGCCGGCCGGCCGGCGCCCTTCCGGACGAGCTCGGGCCACTTTCCGGAGCGGAGCACGGCGATGTGCGAGACGCCGGAGTCGAACCAGACGTCGAGGATGTCGGTCTCGGCCTGGAAGTCGCCTCCCGCGAATCCCCGGAGGTCGGCGCCGGGCGGCAGGAAGTCGGTGGCCGGCCGGGCATACCAGGCGTCGGCGCCCTCGGCGCGGAAGATCGTCGCGACGTGCTCGAAGAACTTCGTCTGTTCCGCCGGCGCGTCGCTCCAGGGGTAGACGCCGGCGCGCTCGCCCGCCTTCATGGCGTAGAGGAGCGTGATGGGGGAGCCCCAGCGGCGCTGCCGCGAGATGACCCACTCGCGCCGGTTCTCGACCATGCCGGTGATGCGGGCCTCGCCCCAGGGGGGCGTCCACTGGACCCGGGAGATCGCGGCGAGCGAGCCTCCGCGGACGTCGGTCGACTCCGCGTCGAGGCGCGCGAACCACTGGATCGTGGCGCGGAAGATCACGGGATTCTTGCACCGCCAGCAGTGCGGGTACTCGTGGCGGAACTTGGGATCGTAGCCGGCGAGCGCCCCCACGGACTTCAGGTCCTCGACGATCGCGGCGTTGGCGTCGAGGACCTTCTGTCCGCGGTACTTCGCGACCGTGGTGAAGCGGCCGGCCTCGTCGACCGGCGAAAGGATCGGAAGCTTCTCGCGCTGGCCGATGAGGAAGTCGTCTTCGCCGTGCCCCGGGGCCGTGTGCACCAGGCCCGTGCCGGCGTCCATCGTGACGTGCTCGCCGAGCACGACGCGGAAGGAGCGCGCGTCCTCCTCGGCCGTCAGCTCGCCCCGGCACTCGGCGTGAAGCGGGTGGGCGTAGACGGCTCCCGCGAGCGAGGTGCCGGGGACCGACGCGACGCGCTTCCAGCCGCTCCAGCCGAGATCCCCCGCGACGCGCTCGGCGAGCCGCTCGGCGACGAGATAGTGGTTGCCGTTGCCCGCGTCGATCCAGGCGTACGTTTCGTCGGGATGGACCGCGATCGCGAGGTTCGACGGGATCGTCCAGGGAGTCGTCGTCCAGATCAGGAAGGAGGCGTTCGCGAGGGACGCGCCGCCGATCCACGCCTCCGTCGGGAACGCGACGTAGATCGCCGGGTCCGCCCGCTCTTCGTACTCGAGCTCCGCCTCGGCGAGGGCGGTCCGGTCGGTGAAGCACCATCGGACGGACTTCAGCGCCTGGTAGACGAGGTTCTTTCCGTAGAAGCCGCCGAACGCCCGGGCGATCTCGGCCTGATAGGCATAGTCCATGGTCATGTAGGGGCGGTCCCAGAGGCCGCCGACGCCGAGCCGGCGGAACTCGTCGCGCTGGATCCCGATGTACTCCTCGGCGTAGGCACGGCAGGCGCGGCGGATCTCGACCGCGGTCATGTCCTTCTTCTTCGAGCCGAGCGCCTTGTCGACCTTCTGCTCGATCGGCAGGCCGTGGCAGTCCCAGCCCGGAACGTACGGCGCGTCGAACCCCATCATCGAACGGCTGCGCACGACGAGGTCCTTCAGGATCTTGTTCAGGGCGTGCCCGATGTGGATGTTCCCGTTGGCGTACGGGGGGCCGTCGTGGAGGATGAATTGCGGCCGCCCGGCCGCCTTCGCCCGGAGCTTCGCCTCCAGCGCCGACGCCGTCCAGGCCTCGAGCTGCCGGGGCTCGCGCCGCGCGAGGTCCGCCTTCATCGGGAAGTCGGTCCGCGGCAGGTTGAGCGTGCTCTTGTAGTCGGGAGCGTCCGTCATCGGGGGCGAAGTTTAGCGTACGGGCGGGGGCGCCCCCGGCCCTCTACCGCCGGCCGGTCGAGGTCAGGAGCGCGACCACGGCGGCGGCGATGTCCTTGCCGTGCGTGATCGTCACCTCCGCCGAGAGCACCTTGAGCGAGCGCGCGCGGACGAGGGCCTTCCCGTGGAAGGAGAGAAGGGGCTTGCCGCGCAGGTCGCGCCCGACCTCGATGTCGCGGAACGCCAGGCCGCGCCAGCCGAGCCCCAGGGCCTTCATCGCGGCTTCCTTCGCGGCAAAGCGGCCGGCCACGTGCTCGGCGAAGGCCCGAGGGTGCCGGCGCTGGCGCCGGATCTCTCCCTCGCGAAACACCCGCGCGAGGAACCGTTCCCCGTGCCGCTCGAGAACGCCGGCGACCCGATCGATCTCCGTCAGGTCGAGGCCGAGAAGAATGCCCACGGCGGCCGGCATCAGGCGAGGCCCTTCAACCCGAAGAACCGAGCGATGCGGACCCGCAGCGGCTCGGGCTCCTCCTCGGCGCCGCCCCGGGCGCTGCCGAGCCGGCCGGCCGTCTGCCGGCGCCGTTCGAGAATGATGGCATCGAGCTTCTCGACGAGGGAGGGGTTGGCCCGAAGAATCGGAGCGAGGGTCGCCTTGTCGATCTCGACGAGGAGCGACTCCTCGATCGCGCGCACGCTCGCCGTCCTCGGTTCGCCGGTCAGAAGACTGATCTCCCCGAACGCCGAGCCCGGTTCGAGCAGGGCGAGCTTCTGGCTCGCCTGCGTCCCGGACGCGACGGAGACGGCCGCCCGCCCGGACGCGATGAGGAACATCGACGACGTGGCCTCGCCCTCGCGCACGATCGTCTCCCCGGCCGTGAACGGCAACGCGCGCGCCCCGGCCGCGAGCTGGGCGCGCTCGGCCGCGGACAGGGGCGCGAAGATCTCGCTCCCGTCGATCGCCGCGGCGACCGTCGAAGACCGGTCGAGGCGGGGAAGCGGCCCGCCCGAGTACTGGTGCTGGCGGATGAGCGGATAGGCGAAGGGGAAGCCTTCCCGCTCGAGCTCGTACCAGACGCGCTCACGGACCGCCGAGTCGACCTCGAGGTACCGCGCGTAGTCTTCGAGCCAGTAGCGCAGCTCGTAGATCACGGACCAGTCCGCGAACGAGTGGAGGAACGCCCGCGGCGCCGGGTGGGGCGCGACGCCGGCCAGGTTTCGGAGCGCCGCTTCGAGGGCGGCGCGCGCGCGCGCCGGCGAAAGCTCGTAGTCGAGGTTGACCCGGAGGATGCGCGCCATGGGCGGTCCGCCGCGCCGGAAGACCTCCAGGCGTTCGCGGCTCGCCAGGATGTTCGGGATCAGGACGACGTGCCCCTGCATGGTGCGGACCTTGATGGCGCGCCAGGAGAGCTGCTCGACCAGTCCGAGCTCCTCGCCCGCCCGCACCATGTCGCCGACCTGGACGGTCCGCTCGAAGGCGAGGGCGATGCCCGAAAAGAGGTTGCCGAGGGTCTCCTGGAGCGCGAGGCCGACGACGGCCGTGATGATCGCGGAGGTGGCGAGGAGGGCCGGGAGGCTCGCGGCAAGGACGATCTGAAAGAGCGCGCCGAGGGCGACGCCGAAGATCAGGAGGCTGACGATCTGCCGGACGAGCGCGGGCGCGGCTATGCCGCGGCGGAGCTCGTAGGCGACGTCGAAGAACAGGAAGTCGGCGATGCGGGTCAAGAGCAGCGCGCCGGCGAGCCCGATCGCGAAGGCGCCGTAATCGTGGGCGCGCGCGTCGGTCAGGGGAACGTGGAAGCTCGACAGGAGCAGGACCGCTCCGGAAACCAGCGCGAAGATCACGGCCGCCGGCAGCACGCCCCGGGCGAGCGAGGACACGAGGGTTCGCAGGCGCACGCTCATCGGGCGGAAAGCCTCTCGACCACGGCCCGGGGGTCGGCCGACTCCTGGATGAGACGGATTGCCGCGATGCCGGAGATCCGGTCGCGCCAGGGGTCGAGCGCCGCGAGGTTGCCCTCGTCGACGCCGCCGATGGCGTACACCTCGCACGCGTGCTCCCGCGCGTCGGGGAGGCGGCCGAGGGCTTCGGGACCGAGCGGCGGCCCCAAGGCGCGCTTGGACGGCGTGTCGAACACGGGGCCGATGACGACGGCGTCGGCGCCCGCGTCGATCGCGGCCCGGGCCTCTTCGGGGGAGTGCGTCGAGGCCCCGACGCGGAAGCCGCGCGGGGTGTTCGCTCGGACCCGCGAAAGCGGCAGCCCGTCGGCCGGAAGATGGACTCCGTCGGCGCCGGCGGCGAGCGCGACGTCGAAACGCCGGTTCACGGTGAGGCGGACCCCGGGGCCGAGGCGAACCTTCGCTTCGCGGGCGAGCTGCAGGGTCTGCCGGTCGTCCGTCCCCTTTTCCCGGAGCTCGACGGAGACCGGGGCGCCGGCGAGCGACTCGAGGATCTCGAAGAAGCGGCGGTCCCCGACGGCGGCGCGGTCGGTCACGTAGAGGACCTTCATTCGGACGCCCCCGGCGGCGGGTCGCCCTGCAGCGTGCGCGACAGGGCCTTCAGGTCCGCCGCGCCGGCCGCCAGGTGGAGGAGGCCGAGCCCCGAGACGAAGCCGCGGAAGAAGCCCGAGCCGAAGATGCCGGGATGGGCGGCCCGTCCCGTCCACGGGCGCAGGACGAGGTAGACCCCCACTGCCGTGCAGTAGAAGACGAAGAACGCACTTCCCAGGAACGCGAGAGCGCGGCGCACCTGCCGGGATTCTAATTGCGGTCGGGTCCGCACCCCGCGCCTTTCCTGCCGGCGTCCGACCGGGCAAAAAAGAGCCGCGCCCGAAGGCGCGGCGGAGAGAAGGGGAGATCTCAGGGCGAACTGTCTATGGGCGGCCCCGGTGCCCGCCGGAGCTCGGCGGAGCCGGAGCGCTGCGGGACGAGGGCGGCGGCGCCGAAGGGGCCGGGGCCGAGCGCGGGGGCGCGGCCTGCGGCGCGGGCGCCGAGCGGGGCGCGGGCGCGGAGCGTTCGATCGAGCGGGGCGAGTCGCCGCGCGGGGCGGGCGCCTGGCGGGAGTAACCGCGGTCGGGCGGCGCGTAGCTGCGCGGCCCCGAGTCGCGCGGGACGTAGCCATCGCGCGGACCCATGTCGCGTGGCGCGGCCGTTCCGTCGCGTCCGCGCGACCGCGACCCGTTGTCCGGATAATCCGGCGACCGGCGTCCGGGCACGGAGCCTTCGATGACGCGCCGCGCCGGCGGAACGTCCGGACGCGATCTCCAGCTCGGCTGGTTCCCGGGTTCGACCGAGTCCGGCCGCTGCCCCGTCGAGCCCAGGGGAGCGGTACGGCCGCGCCATCCCTCGTCCGCCGGCCGACCGGTCAGCGTTCGCGGACCGTCGTTGGACCGCGTGGGCGTACCGCCGCTCGTCCGGCCGCGCCACGAGTCCTGGCTGTCGGGCCGAGTCACGTTGCGGCCCGAGTCCGGCCGCGTTCCGGTTTCGTTGCGCTGCGTCGTCCCGCGCGACCGGTCCCAGGTCTCCAGGTTCGTCCGGGGACGCTCCGCCGGCCGTCCGGTGATCGTCCGCGGCGAGGCCGCGTCGCCTCGCCGGGCCTCCGGGGAGAGCGTCGTTCGGCCGCGTTCGATGACCGCGGTGCCTCCGCGCGGCGCCATCTCGTTCGCTCCCGGGCCGCCGATGCGGCCCCGGTCGGCCACGACCGCGCGCTGGATGAGCGCCTCGACCGTGTCGGGCGGGAGCGTCCGCTGCCGTCCGACGACCGGCGCCAGGCGTTCCGTGTCGCGGGGCGACGTGGTGCGCTCGATGACGCCCGGGGCTTCGCGGACGTGGTCACGAAGGGCGTCCCGCGTGTTGCCGCCGCGGGCCGGCAGGACGATCGGGCGCGACGAAATCGCGATCTTGCTTCCGAGACGGTCGACGACGCGCGATCCCGGGACCACCTCGAGGCGGCCGCGGGTGCCGAGGTTGTGAACGGGGGTGAAGTTCCAGCCGCGCACGTCGACCTGGCGGGTGGAGAAACGGCCGTTGATCGCGAACGCGAGCGAGCTCCGGCCCCAGCCGATGTTCTTGTAATAGTTGTCCCACCAGGGCGAGTAGCCGCCGTACCAGCCCGTCGGGCACCAGCCGAAGTATCCGTCGGTGTAACCCCAGTACACCCAGGCCGGGGAATAGACGTAGCCGGGGGACCAGCACCAGCTGTTCCAGCCGACGTCGAAGAACCAGTTGCCGTAGTGGTACGGGTACCAGCCCCACGGATCCCACGACCACCAGCTCAAGCCGATCGGCGTCGAGTACCAGGATCCGTAGGAGTAAGGCTGCCAGCCGATCTCGACGTGCGGCCGCCAGACGTAGCTCGAGTAGGTCGAGTTGTAGTCCCAGTCGCCGTAGCCGTCGAGCGACTGGACGTCGCCGGCGTACTCCTCGTCCACGTACGTGCTCGACGCGCTCTGCGGAGCGTCGACGGTCGTTTCGAGACGGTCCGCCGCCCACAGGTCGAACCGATCGCGCGAAAAGCTGCCGCGCGCGACCTCCGGCTCCTGGTCGCCCTGCACGAGCAGGTAATTGCCCGCGCGGACCGTGTACGAGCCCGCGGGCGTCTTCACCTCGACCGAGCCGGCGCGCACGACGACCGAGGTTCCGCGCCGCACGTCCGAATTGACGCGCACGCGCGCGCCCGAGCCGGCGTAGACCGACGCGTCCGCGGTGTCGATCCGCGGAAGGGCCCGCTCGTCGGAGCCCAGGGCCGACAGAATCACCGAGCCCTCGGAGAGGTCGATCGCGGACACGTCGTCCTCGGAGCCCTGCTGCGAATTGAGGGACGCGAAGCGAACCTTCGTGCCGCCGCCGACGTGCAGGAGGTTCCCGTCGGCGAGCGCCACCTCGGCGCGGGCCGGGTCCTCGGTCTTCATCTCGTCGCCGGCGGTGATCGGAAGGTTGCGGCGGGCCTGGACCTCGCCGTTCGTCGGCGAGATCACGACCACCTCGCCGTTGGTTTCACGGACGTACGTGTAGGCGCTCCGAGCGTTCTGGGCCGCGGCCGACCCGGCCGCCAGGAAAGCCGCGAACGCTGCCAGAAGTGCGAACCGCTTTGCGTTCATCGTTTTCGTCATGCTCCCGCACGGGGAGGTAGCGAGCCACGTGCCACGGACGCCGCTTGCCGGAACGCGAAGAATGTGCTTTAAACTCAGCACTTATGCCAGAAGCGCCGCGAGGGGGCGATCCGGTCCTGTCATGCCGCGGAGACAGGCGGCGGGGTCCGGAGGACATGTCCCGGGGCCTTCGGGCACCCCGGACGAGGGGTTCGTCCGCTTGATTCGGGACATCGTCCGTTACGGCGACGAGCGGCTGACCGCCGCCAACGCCGAGGTCGACCCCCGCGCCGAGGACATCGCGGGGCTCGTCGCCGACATGGTGGAAACCTGCCACGCGGCGCCGGGCGTCGGCCTCGCCGCTCCCCAGATCGGGATCAACAAGCGGATCGCGATCATCGACCTGTCGGTCGGCGCCGACCCGGGGGCGGTCATCGTCCTCGTCAACCCGGTCCTCCTCGAATCGAGCGGAGAGCAGAAGGAAGAGGAGGGGTGCCTCTCGGTGCCGGACATCGCCGAAAAGGTCGTTCGACCGGAGCGGGCCCGCGTCCGGGCCGCCGACGCGAGCGGCGTGGTCCGGGAGATCGAAGGCACGGGACTCCTCGCCCGGGCTCTCTGCCACGAGACCGACCACCTGAACGGCACGCTCTTCGTGGATCGCCTCCGGGGCTTGAAGCGGGAGCTCACCTGGCGAAAGATCCACCGGCAGAAAGGGAAGGGTCTCTGGTGAGCCTGACCGCGTTCAACACGCTCGGACGCAAGCCGACGGTCCTCACGCCGATCGAGCCCGGCCACGTGCGGCTCTACACGTGCGGGCCCACGGTCTACAACGTCGTCCACATCGGGAACCTCCGGACGTTCCTGTGGGAGGACGTGCTGCGGCGCCACCTGCGCTCGCAGGGCCTGCGGGTCACGCAGATCATGAATCTGACCGACGTCGACGACAAGACGATCCGCGGCGCGAACGAGGCGGGGCTGTCGTTGAACCACTTCACCGCGAAGTACTCCGACCTCTTCTTCCGAGACATCGACCGGCTGGGGCTCGAGCGCGCCGAACGCTACCCGCGCGCGACCGAGCACATCCCCGAGATGCAGGACCTCACGGCGAAGCTCCTCGAGCGCGGCCATGCCTACGAGTCGGAAGGGTCGGTGTATTTCCGGATCTCGACCTTCCCCGGCTACGGCAAGCTCTCGGGCATCGATCTCGAGAAGGCGAGGCGCGGCGAGCGCGTGGCCGACGACGAGTACGAGAAGGAGGACGTCAAGGACTTCGTCCTCTGGAAGGCTGCCAAGCCCGGCGAGCCTTCCTGGCCCTCGCCCTGGGGCCCCGGCCGGCCCGGCTGGCACGTCGAGTGCTCCGCGATGAGCATGAAGTACCTCGGCAACCACTTCGACATCCACACCGGAGCCGTCGACAACATCTTTCCGCACCACGAGAACGAGATCGCGCAGAGCGAGGCCGCGACGGGGGAGCCCTTCGTCGACCTCTGGCTTCATGCCGAGCACCTCATCGTCGACGGCGAGAAGATGGCGAAGTCGAAGGGCAACTTCTTCACGCTCGACGACGTCCTGGCGCGCCGGAACGACCCCGTGGCGGTGCGCTATCTCCTGCTGTCGGTGCCGTACCGCAAGAAGCTGAACTTCACCTGGGACGCGCTGACCGGGGCGGCCTCGGCCGTCGAGCGCATCAAGTCGGCCGTGGCGCGCCTCGACGACGCGGCCCGGGGCGGCGGGGATAAGGCCGGCGCGTTCCCGGCCGCCGACCGGGCGTCGAAGTTCTCGGCCGACTTCGCGGCGGCCCTCGACGACGACCTGAACACGGCAGAGGCTTTGGGCGTCCTCTTCACGTTCCTGCGCGATCTCAACGCCGCGCAGGTCGAGGGCGCGCTCGACGCCCGGGGCGCCGCGGCGGCCGCGGCCGCGATCCGGGGCGCGGACAGGGTGCTCGGCGTGCTTCCCGCGAAGGACGAAGCCCTCCCGGCCGAGATCGAGGCCCAGATCGCCGCCCGCAACGAAGCGCGCGGCCGCCGCGACTTCGCCGAGGCCGACCGCATCCGCAAGGACCTGGCGGCGCGGGGGATCGTGCTCGAGGACGGGCCGGGCGGTACGCGGTGGAAACGCGCCTGACGGGAATATCGCGCCGACGAACCGACTTCGCTGCGCGTAGGAATGCGCGCAGAGAGGCTTCGATGAGGCGGTGCCGATCGAGGGTCCTCGTCGGTCTGACGTCGCTCTGTGTCAGCGCCGGCGGCGTCGTCGCCGAGGACTGGAAGCCGCCGGAGGCGGCGATGTCGCTCGGGGCCTTCGAAGCGCAGTACCCCAGGCAATCGGCCTCGGCGGCGGCTCTGGAAATCGAAGAGCTGGCATCGGCGATCGGGATCGACGCGAGGCAGGACATCCGCGCGGAGAGCTGCGACAAGGCCGAAAGGATGGCGCCGTCGGAGCGGGCCCGTGCGGTCGTTTCGAGCTACGTGACGCGCGAGCTCGAAAAGTCGGGCGAGGCGGTATCGGCTCCGCCGGCGGTGGCGGCCCGCTTCATGGAAGAGAACGACGCGGCCGTGGCGTCGATCGTCGCGGCGGCCTCGGGTCCGCGGGAGATCATCTGGGATCTCGACGTGGCCGGAGGGGCGGAGTCGCCGGTTCCGAACTGGGTCGGCCTGACGAGCCTCCAGAAGGTGCTTGCGGCCCGGGCGCTGCTCGACCTGCGCCGCGGGGATTCGGCGTCGGCGCTGGAGGCGATCGAGGCCATCTGGCGAATCGCGCGGAGCCTCGCGGCGAGGCCGGAGCTGCTGTCCCAGTTGACGGCGATCCCGCAGGCGCGCCTGGCCGTGGGGCTCCTCCGGAAGGTCCGGGTACCTGCTTACGGCTGGGAGACGCGACTGCGCGACGGCGAGTTCTACCAGGGGTTCCTCGCCGCGTTCCAGAACGACCCATGGCCCGCCGCGAGCAATCCCGAATTGACGAAACACGTCGAGACCCTGATCCGCATCTACCGCCGCTTCGCGCAGGGCCTGATCGAAAAGGGCGCGTGCGACTGGACGCGGGACGACCTGCAGCATTCATGGGACGTGGCGATCAGCGGCGAGGAAGACCCCGCGCAGCTGATCGCCTCCGGCTCGGTCATCAACATGCTAATGCGGTCCTACCGGCTGCTCCTCGATTCGGAGCTGACCGCGCTCGTCCTGGATGCCCGGGCCGAACGCGCGGCCTCCCGGGACGACGAGTGGCCGGCCCGGCTCCCGAACCTCGAGTCGACGGTCTGTCCCGGCCGGTTCTACGCGTTTCGGCGCGGCGGCGGGATCACCCTCGCGTTCGGGGGAAGCGCTCCCGCCGACGATTCGGGGGGCTTCACGCTTCCGCTCAAGTTCCAGGGCGCGGCGCCGCCGACCCCGACGCCCGCCCGCGCGGCGGCACGGAGGCCGACACCCGCGCCGAGCCCGTAGGGAGGGCGTAGAGTTTCCGCGTGGCCCTCCTGGCCGTTCTCCTGCTCGCCTCGTTCCTCGGCGATCCGTCCGATGGACCGCTCGAATCGCGCACGATCGCCGGAAACGCAACGGCGAGCGTGCTCGTCGAGCGAATTCCTTCTCTAGGAATCGCCTTCCGGGCGCCGGCCCGGGGCCCCGAGGAGCCCGAGGCCCTGTCGGTCGACCAGAAGGCGCGGGGCGCGGCCAATCCCGGGGGTTGGCTGGATGCCCAGATTCAGGTGCCTGACGAGTCGATCGGGGAGCCGCCGGAGGCGCTGCGCGAGTACCTGCAAACGCGCAGGGAAGCGATCTGGGCGATCATCGCGGCTCTCGAGAAGCAACCACCGGCGTGGGTCGAGCCGAAGGACCGGGCGGTGATGCCGTTCCCGTACATTCTGCCGTCGGTCATCCTCCAGAAGGTGCTGCTCGCCGTTGCGCTCGTCGAAGAGCGGGACGGCAATCGGATCGGCGCGAGCCGCGCGCTCGAGGCTTCGTGGTCCCTGGATCGGCCGCTCGCGGAGCGCGCGCTGCTCATTCACCAGATGGTCTCGACCAGTGCTCAGATGTGGCAGGTGGGCGCGTTGCGCAAAATGGCGCAGCCGCCACTCCAGTGGCTGGGCCGCCTCGGCAACAGCGACCCGTGGCAACGTGTCCTGAGGAGCGTAACGGGCGAGTCCGAATGGCGGAATGACTCGGGATCCCTTCCCGGCTCCGATCCGTTCGCCGAGCTCAATCGAAAGGCGCCCGAGGCGATCGCAGAAGGCCTCGCCAAACTCCCGCCCTGTGACGCCGCGGCCCTGGACGACGAGGAGGTCTGGCAGTTCGCCGACAGGGAGGTCCCGACTTCATCGGCTGCGTATGCCGCCGAGATTCGGCGCATGTACAAAGAGAACTCCATGCCCCTCATGCTCGGGGTGGTCCGCCGCGTGGCGCGTCTTTCCGTCGATCGGGAGCTGACTCTTCAGATTCTCCAGCTCAGGCTCGAACAGTCCGGCCATCCGGACGGGCGCTGGCCGGAGCGGATGGCGAATCCAATCTCGACGATCTGCCCGGGTGCTTCCTATGCCTACCGGTCCGACGCGGAGGGGATGGAGATCCGCTTCGAGGGCTCCATCGTCGATCCGCCCGCCGGATCGGTCCTGCCTCTGACTTTCGGGAGCCAGTATCCTCGGAAGAAGGCGAAAGGAACTCCCACACTCGGCCCTCCTGCCTTGACACCCACCCCCGGGGGCGGGATGATCGCCCCGCCATGACGCGCTCGGCCCGGCAGAACTGGTGGTGGCGGGAGACAATCCGGTAGAGCGCACCTGCGCCCTGCCGAAGACCATCGGCCGGGGCGCGTTCCGACGAGAGAATAGAAACCCCCGGCCCGATGGGCCCGGGGGTTTTTGATTTTGACGGCAAAGATGGAAAAGGTCGTTCCGATTCCGGCGTACGTCGCCTCGCTCGCGCCGAAGGACGCCGAGGACGCGAAACGCCTGATCGCGCGCGTACCGGCGAACGCGAGCGCGATCGAGTTCCGGATGGACCTGGCGGATCGGCCGATCCCCCCGGCGGCCCTCGTGGCGCTCGACTCCCGCCCTGCGATCCTGACCTGGCGCTCGCTCGCGGAGGGCGGCGACTTCAGCGGCTCTCCCGAAGAGTACGCGCGACTCGTTGAGGAGGCGTATGTGTCGGGGGCGACGGTGGACGTGGAGCACGCCCGCGGCCTTCTCGCCGACCGCGAGCGGTTTCCGGGCCGCGAGCGCGTGATCGTGTCGCATCACTCGCCCTTCGGCCTTCCGGAGGACTGGAAGACGAGGCTCGCGGCGATGCGCGAGGCCGCAGCGCGAGCGGTCAAGCTCGTGGCGGGGGTCGCGGACCTCGCCGGGAGCCTTCACCTCGCCGAGCTGCAGCGGCGTCAGGATTCGCCCGGCGTGGCGCTCTTCCCGATGGGGCCCACGAGCGCTCCCGGCCGTGTGCTCTCGGCGCTCTTCGGGTGCGCGCTCGTCTACGGGCCGGTGGAGCGCGAGACGGCGGCGGGCCAGGTTCCGATCGGCGACCTGCTCGAGGTCTACGGCGTGGACCGTCCGCGCTCGATCGAGGCGCTCTTCGGCGTCGTGGCCGGGAGCACGGCGCGGTCGCTTTCGCCGTCGCTCCACAACGCGATCTTCCGTTCGCGGGACCTGCCGTACCTCTATTTGCCGCTGCAGGTCTCGGACTTCGAGCGCGAGAAGCCCCACGCGATCGTTTTCGATCCGCCGTTTCGGGGGTTCGCCGTCACGCAGCCCTGGAAGCTCGCGGCGGCGCGCGCCGGGCGGCCGTCGGAAGACGTCCGGTTGATCGGCGCGTCGAACACGCTCGTCCGGGACCGTAAGGGCTGGCGGGCGGAGAACACGGACGTCGACGGGGTCTTCGATCCGCTCGCGGATCACGGCACCGGCGAGGGCCGGACCGCGGTCGTCGTCGGGGCGGGCGGCGCGGCGCGGGCCGTCATCGTCGCGGCGCGGCGGCTGGGCTACGAGGTGACGGTGACGGCGCGGAGGGACGCCGAGGCCGACCGCCTCGCGGAGGCGATGGGCGTCGACTCGCTCGCCTGGGCGGACCTTCCGGCGAGCGAGGCGGACCTCTACGTGAATGCCACGCCCGTCGGCTGGCGAGACGACGACCCGCCCGCGATTCCGGCGAACCTCTTCGAGGCCCGGCCGCTCGTCTTCGACTGCGTCTACCGGCGCGACGGCCGCGAAACCTCCACGATCCGCGCGGCGCGGGCGGCGAAGTGCCCGACGGTCGAAGGGCTGCAGATGTTCGCGACGCAGGCCGCCCGGCAGGCCCAGCTCTTCGGCGTCGAAGGCGTAACCGTCGAAGAAGTGGCCGCGATCCTCCGGAAGGTCCTGGCGTCATGAGGCGCGAAGAGGAGCTCCGGGACTTCCGTTCCCGAGCGCAGGCCGGCCGATGCGTCCCGGTCGCGCGGATCCTGCCCTCGGACTGCCTGACGCCCGTCATGGTCTTTCGCCGCCTGCGCCGCGCCGGCGCGGAGGCGTTCCTCCTGGAAAGCGTCGAGGGCGGCGAGTCGGTCGCGCGATACACCTTCCTCGGCGTCGATCCGTCCGCCCGGTTGACGGTCCGCGACGGCCGGACGGCGGTGGAGCGCGCGGGGCGGGTCGAGGCCGTCGAGGGGGCGGCGCTCGAGGCGCTGGAGCGGATGGTCCGCCGCGAGGATTTCGTGCCGGATCCTGAGCTTCCGCCGCTCGCGCGCGGCGCGGTCGGGTACCTGACCTACGACGCGGTCCGCCTCTTCGAGGCGATCCCGGACCGCCACGCGCGCGACAGCGAGATTCCGGACGCGCTCTTCCTTCTCTTCGAGGCGGTGATCGCCTTCGACCATCCGCGGCAGAGCGTGCTCCTCCTCACGACCGTCGACGCCGCCGCCGGCTCCGTCGACGGCGCGGTCGCCGCGGCGATCGACCGGCTGGACCGGCTGGAGGCCCGGCTGCGGGCCCCCGATCCCGTCGCCGCGCCGCCGACGCCTCCGGACGGCGGGCGCTTCGAGACGGCGATGCCGCGAGACCGCTTCCTCTCGGCCGTGGCCGCCACCCGCGAGGCCATCGCAGCGGGGGAGGTCTACCAGGCGGTCGTGTCGCAGCGGTGGACGGCGCGCCTCGGCGTCGATCCGTTCGACGTGTACCGGGCGCTGCGCACGCTCAATCCGTCGCCCTACCTCTACTACCTCGAGACGCGCGAGGCGAGCATCCTTGGCTCCTCGCCCGAGATGCTCGTTCGCTGCCGCAACCGCGAGGTCGAAACGCGGCCGATCGCGGGCACCGCGCCTCGCGGGAAGACGCCGGCCGAGGACGACCGCCTCGCCGCGGCCCTCCTGGCGGACCCGAAGGAGCGCGCCGAGCATGTCATGCTCGTCGACCTCGCCCGCAACGATCTCGGGCGGGTCTGCGAGATCGGCAGCGTCCGGGTGGCGCGCTACGCGGCCGTCGAGAAGTTCTCGCACGTCCAGCACCTCGTCTCCGAGGTCCGCGGCCGGCTCCGGGCGGGTGCGGGCGCGGGCGAGGCTCTCGCCGCGTGCTTCCCGGCGGGGACGCTGACGGGCGCGCCCAAGATCCGGGCCATGGAGCTGATCGACGCGCTCGAGTCGGCGCGACGCGGGGTCTACGGAGGCGCGGTCGGGTACTTCGATTCCTCGGGGAACTGCGATCTCGCGATCGCGATCCGGACGGCCGTCGTCGAGAAGGGCCTCTGGCGCATCCAGGCCGGGGCCGGGATCGTCGCCGACTCCGTCGCCGAGAAGGAATACGCCGAGGCCGAGGCGAAGGCGGCAGCGCTCTTCCGCTCGATCGAGCTCGCGCGGGAGTGGTTCGCATGATCTTCGTCGTCGACAACTACGACTCCTTCACCTACAACCTGGTGCAGGCGCTGGGGAAGCTCGACGCGGACGTCGTCGTCGCCCGCAACGACCGCTTCGATCCGGACGAGGTCCTCGCGGCGAAGCCGCGCGCGGTCGTGATCTCGCCCGGCCCGGGCCGGCCCGAGAACGCCGGCCGGTCGATCGCGATGATCGCCGCCGCCGAGCGCGAACGGGTGCCGCTGCTCGGGGTCTGCCTCGGCCACCAGGCGATCGCCGCGCACCACGGCGGAGTCGTCGAGCGGGCGCCCGAGCCGCGGCATGGAAAGAGCTCGCGGGTCGATCACGATGGATCGGGACTCTTCGACGGGCTGCCGCGCCCGTTCGAGGCCGGGCGATACCATTCGCTCGTGGTCAGGGAGGACGGGCTGCCGGCGGATCTCGTCGTCACCGGCCGAAGCGAGGACGGCCTCGTCATGGCGGTCGCGCACCGGTCGCTCCCGGTCTTCGGCGTCCAGTTTCACCCGGAGTCGGTCCTGACGCCCGAGGGGGAGCGGATCCTCGAGAATTTCGTGAGGCTCGCGTCGTGACGCCGCAATCTGGCTCGGTTGTAGGGGAGGGGCTTGTCCCCTCCCTCGGGCGGCCGCACCCGGCCACCAGAGGCAATCTCCCGGCGTCAGGGAACGCCGTGCGCAGCACGGCGGTAACGCCGCCCCTACGACGGACCGTGAGGCTCGCGTCGTGACGCCCGAGGTCGCCGCCGCCCTGAAGACCGTAGCCGCCCGGAAGACGCTCTCCCGGGCCCTCGCGGAATCCGCGTTCGGTGACCTGATGGACGGCCGCGCCACGGAGGCACAGAAGGGCGCCCTGCTCCTCGGAATCGCAACCCGCGGAGAAACCGCCGAGGAGATCGCCGGCGCCGTGTCCGCCCTGCGTTCCCGGATGCGCCGCGTCCCGACGCGCTGCGCGCCGATCCTCGACACGTGCGGTCCGGGGGGGCTGGGGCGCGACCTCTTCAACCTCTCGACGGCCGCGGCGATCGTCGCGTCGGGAGCCGGAGCGATCGTCGCCAAGCACGGCAACCGCTCGATCTCTTCGCGGGTCGGGTCGGCCGACGTGCTCGCGGCGGCCGGCATCGCCGTCGACCTCGAACCCGAGCGCGCCGGACGGATCCTCGACGAGACCGGCCTCGTGTTCCTCTTCGCCCCGGCGTTCCACCCGGCGATGAAAGAGCTCGGCACGGTGCGCCGCGAGCTCGGCATCCGGACGATCTTCAACTCGCTCGGTCCGCTCGCCAATCCGGCCGGCGCCACGAGGCAGCTCATCGGCGTCGGCCGGCCGGAGCTGACCCGGCTCCTCGCCGACGCGCTCGCGACGCTCGGCAGCGAACGCGCGATCGTCTTCCACTCGGACAATGGCCTCGACGAGCTGACGCCAGGGGTCGGGGCGGCCGGCGTCGAGGTCGAGGGCGGCTCGACGCGGCCGTGGCGGCTCGCGGGAGACGCGCTCCGGCAGGCGCCCCTGGGGCTCGACGACCTGGCCGGGGGTAATGCGGCCGAAAATGCCGGAATGCTCTCGCGGCTCCTCGAGGGCGAGCCCGGCGCGCGGCGCGAGGCGGTGCTCGTCAACGCGGCCGTGGCGCTCGTCGTGGAAGGCCGGGCGCCGGGCGTCGGAGAGGGGTATGAGCGGGCGCGCGCGGCGATCGACTCGGGGGCCGCCCGGGACCGGTTCAAATCGCTGCGGAGGGCCGCGGCATGAGCGACATCCTCGAGCGGATCCTGGCCGACAAGCGGGCGCGCCTCGCGCGGGGCGAGTATGCGCCGCGCGGAACGCCCGACCGGCCGACCGACGGCGCCTCTTTCGCGGCCGCGCTTCGGGAGCCCGGGACGCGGATCGTCGCGGAGATCAAGGCGAAGTCGCCGTCGGCCGGGGAAATCCTCGCCGGCGCCGACGGCCGGATCGAGACGTTCGCGCTCCATTACCGGCGGGGCCACGCCGCGGCCATTTCCGTCGTCGTCGAGGAGGATCACTTCGGCGGGAGGCCCGACTGGATCCCGCGCGCCAAGAGCATCTCGGGCCTGCCCGTGCTGATGAAGGACTTCGTCGTCTCCGAGCGGCAGCTCGATTTCGCGGTCTCGCTCGGAGCGGACGCGGTGCTGCTCATCGTCCGGGCCCTCGAGGAGGAGGATCTCGCGGCGCTTGCGGCCGGGGCGCGACAGCGCGGGCTCGCGGTCGTCGCCGAGGCGCACGGTCCCGCCGAGGTGTCGCGCGCCGCGGCGGTCGCGCCCGACGTGCTCGGGGTCAACGCCCGGAATCTCGCGAGCTTCGAGACGGACCTCGAGGGGCTCGTCGCCCTGGCGCCCTCGATCCCGCCGGGCCCCGTGCCGATGGCCGAGAGCGGCGTGCGGGGCCGGGCCGACGTGGAGCGCCTGTCGGCCGCGGGGTACAGGGCGATTCTCGTGGGTGAGGCGCTGCTGCGCTCCGAGGACCCGGAGGACGACCTGAGGGCCCTCCGCGGATGACGGCCGTCAAGGTCTGCGGGCTGACGCGGGCGGAGGACGTCGCGGCCGCGGCCGAGCTCGGGGCGGCGATCCTCGGGTTCAACTTCGTCGAGGCGTCGCCCCGTCGGGTCTCGATGGCGCTCGCCCGGGAGCTCGCCGGTTCGGTGCCCGCGGGAATCCTGCGCGCCGGGGTCTTCGCCGAGGCCGACCGGACCGAGGTCGGGCGAACGATCGCGGAGGTCGGCCTCCAGGTCGTGCAGCTTCATCGCACCGTGACGCGGGACGACGTCGAGACCCTCGGCGCCGGAATCGTGCCCGCGGTCCGCCTCGAGGCGGGGCCGACAGGGCTTCCGCCGTCCGACGTCCTCGAAAGGTGCCGCGGTCTCCTCTGGGACTCGAGCGCCGGCCGGGGACGCGTGCCCGACTGGGGGCTCGTCGAAGCCGCGGGCCCCCTTCCGGTTCCCGTCTTCGTCGCGGGCGGTCTCGACCCGGACAACGTCGGCGACGTCATCCGGCGTCTCCGCCCGGCCGGCGTCGACGTGGCCTCGGGCGTCGAACGCGCGCCCGGCATCAAGGACCGCGGACGGCTCGAGCGCTTCTTCGAGGCCGTGCGGGAGGCCGACCGTGGCTAGGCGGCGCGGCTACTTCGGCGAGTACGGCGGCCGCTTCGCGCCCGAAACGCTCATGGCTCCGCTCGACGAGCTCGAGCGCGGCTTCGAGAAGTGGCGCCGGGACCGGCGGTTTCGCGCGGAGCTCGCCGACCTGCTCCACAGCTACGCCGGGCGGCCCACCCCCGTCACGTTCGCCGATCGGCTGACCGGGCGCCTCGCCGGTGCGCGGATCGCGTTGAAGCGCGAGGACCTCCTGCACACCGGGGCGCACAAGCTCAACAACGCGCTCGGCCAGGTCCTCCTCGCGCGGCGGATGGGGAAGTCCCGGGTCGTCGCGGAGACCGGAGCGGGCCAGCACGGCGTCGCGACGGCGGCCGCGGCCGCCAAGCTCGGGGTCGCCTGCCGTGTCTACATGGGCGTGACCGACATGGCGCGTCAGGCCCCGAACGTGTCGCGGATGCGGCTGCTCGGCGCCGAGGTCTGCGGCGTCGACTCCGGCTCGAAGACGCTGAAGGACGCCATCAACGAGGCGATGCGGGACTGGACGGAGAACGTGGCCACGACGCACTACGTGCTCGGGTCCGCGCTCGGCCCGCATCCCTACCCGACGATCGTTCGCGAGTTCCAGGCGGTCATCGGGCGGGAGGCGAGGGCGCAGTTTCGCCGGCTCGCGGGCCGGGATCCGCACGCGGTCGTGGCCTGCGTCGGCGGCGGATCGAACGCCATCGGCATCTTCTCCGCCTACCTCGGCACGCGCGTGCCCCTCTACGGCGTCGAGGCCGGGGGACGGGGGACCGGCGAAGGGGAGCACGCCGCGCGGTTCGCGGGAGGCTCGCCCGGCATCCTCCACGGGACCCGCACCATGCTCCTGCAGGACGCCGCGGGCCAGACGCTCGCGACGCACTCGGTCTCGGCGGGGCTCGACTACCCGGCCGTCGGCCCCGAGCACGCTCTGCTGCACGCGAGCGGACGCGTCTCCTACACGAAAGTTTCGGACGAGGAAGCGCTCGGGGCGTTCGCGCTTCTCTCGTCGACCGAAGGGATCCTCCCCGCGCTCGAGTCCGCGCACGCGATCGCCTTCGCGTCGCGCCTGGCGCGCAAGTCGCCGCGCTCGAAGTGGATTCTCGTCAACCTCTCCGGGCGCGGCGACAAGGACCTCGACGAGGTGCTCCGCCTGCGGGGCGACGGGCCGGCATGAGCCGGATCTCCGAGGCCTTCGGCCGCGCGAAGCGGCAGGGCCGGGCCGCGTTCATCGCGTATCTGACGGCGGGCGACCCGTCGCCGGAGGCGACCCTGGGGCTCGCCCGCGCGCTCGAGAAGGCGGGCGCGGACATCCTCGAGCTCGGCGTGCCCTTCTCCGACCCGATCGCCGACGGTCCCGTGCTGCAGCGGTCGGCCTCGCGGGCCCTCGAGGCCGGGACGACGCTCGCGACGGTCTTCGACCTGGCGCGACGCATCCGCGCGGAAACCGGCCTCGCGCTGGTCCTCTTCTCGTACGCCAACCCGCTTCACCGCATGGGCTTCGACCGGGCTGCGGCCGGAGCGCGTGACGCCGGGTTCGACGGCGTCCTCCTGACGGACGTTCCGCCCGAGGAGGCCCGCACGGTCGTCCCCGGCTTGCGCCGCGCGCGGCTCGACACGATCTTCCTCGTCTCGCCGACCTCGCCGCTCGAGCGGATGCGCGAGGCCGCCCGGCTCTCGACCGGGTTCCTCTACGTCGTGTCGCGCCGCGGCACGACGGGGGCGCGCGCGCAGCTGCCCCGGGACCTCGCGGCCACGGTGCGCCGCGCGCGGCGCGTTTCGGGCCGGCTTCCCCTCGCGATCGGCTTCGGAATCTCGACGCCGGCATCGGCCGCTCGGGCCGCCGCCCTCGCCGACGGCGTGGTCGTCGGGTCGGCCCTCGTCGCCGCCGCCGAAGCGGCCGGACGAGCCCGCGACGCGGCCGTGGGCGGACTGGCGCGCCGTCTGGCGCAGGCGTGCCGCCGGAAGAGCTGATGCGGACCGAAGGGGAGTGGCTGAAGCTCCTGCGCCGGCCCGACCTTCCGCAGGAGATCCTCGAAAGCATCCTGGGGGACCGGGCCGCCCGCAAACATCACGCGGTGCGAACGGCCCTGGCGGCCCACCCCCGCACGCCCCGCACGCAGGCCCTCGCGCTCGTCTCGACCCTCTTCTGGCGTGACCTGGCTCACCTCTCGGCCGACGCCCGGGTGCATCCCGCCATCCGGCGGGCCGCCGACCAGGACATCCTCCGAAGAGTCCCCGAGATGGCGATCGCGGAGAGGGTCGACCTGGCCCGCAACGTCGGCCGCGGCTCGCTTCTCCTGCTGCGCCTGGATCCGGACCCGAGGGTTCTCGCCTCGGTCCTCGACAATCGCTTCACGATCGAGGCGGATGTGATCCAGGCCGCCGTGCAGCCCTCCGCGAGGGCCGAATCGCTCGATCTGATCGTCCGGCACCCCCGATGGGGCGCCCGTCCGGGGGTTCGAAGCGCCGTGCTCCGGAGCCCGAACCTGCCGGACGCGCTCGCGCTGACCCTGCTTTCCCGGGCGAGCCTCGACGACCTTCGGGGAATTCGTGATTCGCCGCGACGGTCCCGGCTCCTGCGGGCCTGCGCGGAAAGAGTCCTTGCGGAGCGGGCCGCGCAGGTCTAGCATCAAAGATCCACAGTCCGGAGAGAAGCGAATGGGCGAGACACCAATCCTGACGTTCGGAGAAGAACTCCGCCGGGAGAGGCTCATTCGCGAGGTTTCCCTGGAGGAAATCTCCTCGGCGACCAAGATCTCGGTCCGCCTCCTGACGGCCCTCGAGTCGAGCGACGTCAAGAAGCTTCCCGCGCCGGTCTTCACCCGCGGGTTCATCCGGTCCTACTCCCGCCACCTCGGTCTCGACCCCGAGGAGATGGTCAACGCGTATCGGGCGGACCTCGCTCCGGACAAGGCCCGCGACGGCGCGGGAGCGAAGAAGGGCATCCGGCGCTCCCGCTTCTTCCGCGGGCGCCGCGGAGCCGCCGGCACGCTCGTCGTCAGCGTCACGGGAATTCTGCTTCTCCTCGGATTGATCGCCCGCCCCGAGCGCCGCGGCACGCCCAGCTCGGTGACGGCGGCGCGGACCGTCGCGCCCGTCAGCTTCAAGAACGTGGCCGTGTCGCCGGGTCCGGCGCCGCGGATCCAGGACGAATCCCCGGCTCCCGCGGAGCCCGCTCCGACGTCGTCGGGCGTGAAGATGACGCTCGAGTTCTCCGAGGACTCGTGGACCGAGGTATCCGCCGACGGCACGCCGGTCTTCGCCGGCCTGATTCGCCGCGGCACCCGGCGCGAGTTCGAGGCGCGCGAGGGATTCCGGCTGACGCTCGGCAACGCCGGCGGCGTCCGCGTCACGGTCGACGGCCGCGCTCTCGAGCCGCTCGGAGCGGCGGGCCAGGTCGTCCGGAATCGGCCCGTGCCCGACCCGCGGCTGCAGAGCTAGCTCTCCGGCTCCCGCTTGGCCGAACCCGAGCCCCCACCCGCGGCCGAGCCCCAGGACCTCGTCTCCCTCGTCCGTTCGCCCGACGCGCCCCGGGACCTCCGGATCTTCGCCGCCCGCGGCCTGCTGCCGCTCGAGCGCGACGACCGACTCCGCGCGCTGCTGGCAGTCGTGACGGACGAAGACCCCGGCATCGGCGCCCCGGCGATCGAGACCTTCGCTTCGCTCCCGCCGGACGACATCGTCCGGTTCCTCGACGAGTCGCATCCGACGGAAACCGAGCTCGACACCGTCAGCCGCATCAGCGATGACCCGTTCGTCCTCGAGGAGATCGTCCGCCACCCGGACACCGCGGACGCGACTCTCCTCCGGCTCGCCGCGACCCTCAGCGGTGACCCGCAGGAGGCGCTGATCGTCAACCACGTGCGGCTGATCCGTCAGCCGGCGCTGATCGACGCCCTCCTCGCCAACCCGGGCCTGACCGCGGACGGCCGGCGTCGGCTCGCCGAGATGCGCGAGGAGTTCTTCGAAAAGGAGGAGCGCCGGCGCGAGCAGGAGCGACGCCGGCGCGAGGAGGAAGAGCGCCGGGCACGCCAGGAGGAGCAGGGAATCGTCTTCGACGAGGCGGAGGAGGAGCCCGTCGCCGGCGCGGCGGAGCCCGGGGAGTCCGCGGAGCCCGCTCCGGAGGAGGACGCGGGACTGGGCGCCATCTACAGGCGCATCTCCATGATGACCGTGAAGGAGAAGGTCGAACTCGCCCAGAAAGGCAACAAGGAGGAGCGGCGGATCCTGATCGGCGACGCCAACAAGATCGTGAGCATGGCCGTCCTGAACTGCGAGTCGCTGTCGCAGGCCGAAATCGAGACGTTCTGCTCGATGCGCCACCTCGCCACCGAGATCTTCCACGAGGTGGCGACGACGCGGGAGTGGGTCAAGAAGCCCCGCATTCAGCTCGCCCTCGTCATGAACCCCGCCGTTCCTCTCTCGATCACCCTTCCGCTGGTCAAGTTCCTCGGCATGCGCGACCTGCGGAACATCGGCCGGGACCGCAACCTCCCCGAGGGGATCCGGCTGGCGGCACGAAAAATCCTGTTCGAAAAGAGAGGGTGAAGCGGATCGGCGAGGCGCGCCGGGCCGCCGGCGCTTGCCGGGGGGGCCGTCTTTCCCGTATGTTAACCTTCGTTGAAAATTTCCGTCGCGCGCTTGAAGGGCTCCCACGATGTCGCGAGAAGCTGATTATTACGCGCTCCTCGGTGTACCGAGGGACGCCAGTGAAGCCGAAATCCGGGAACGGTTTCGGTCGCTGGCGAGAGAGGCCCATCCGGACCGGGCACCGGCGGCGCGAAAGGCCGAGGCGGAAGCCAAGTTTCAGGATCTGACCGAGGCAGTGAACGTGCTGACGAGCCCCGAAAGACGAAAAGCCTACGACTTCGACCTCGCGGCCGCGCGAAGCGCGCCGGAGATCGGGGGCGACGCCGTGTCGCAGAACTACGTTTCCCAGGGCATCGCCGCCTACAAGGAGCGCAAGTTCGCGGAGGCGGCGGGCAACTTCCAGCTCGCCGTGCACCGCAATCCCCGGGACGTGAAGGCCCAGCATTACCTCGGGCTGGCTTCGGCCCGCGCCGGCGACATGCGGGCGGCGGTCAAGGCGATCGAGACCGCCCTGTCGATCGAGCCTCACAATGGCGGGATGCTCAAGGACGCGGGGGCGATCTTCCGCCAGGCAGGCCTGCTCCTGAAGGCCGAGAAGGCCTACCAGGAGGCCCTGCGATGGGACCCGTCGGCGGGCGACGCGCGCAAGGCGCTCGAAGAGGTTCGCGTGCAGCGGGCAGGCAAAGGGTAGTGCCGACGATGGCCCAGATCGACGCGTATGGCCTGACGGACGTCGGCAAGAAGCGCAAGCACAACGAGGACGCCTACGCGCTCGACGAAAGCGAGGGCCTCTTCATCGTGGCCGACGGCATGGGCGGCCACGCCGCCGGCGAAGTCGCCGCGAAGATCACCGTCGAGACGATCGGGGAGTTCATCGCCGCCACGCGCCAGAAGGAAGAGGCGACGTGGCCGTTCAAGTACAACCACGAGCTTCACTTCAACAGTAACCGGCTGGCGATCGCGATCGAGAAGGCGAACGAGCGCGTGATGTCGGCCGTCGCCGCCCAGCCCTGGCTCAAGGGGATGGGCACGACCGTGGTCGCGGGCCTCCTCAACGAAAAGATCCTGTCGCTCGCGCACGTCGGCGACAGCCGCGCGTACCTCTACCGCGCCGGCGAGCTGACGCGCCTGACCGACGACCACTCCTGGGTCCACGAGCAGGTTTCCGCCGGCATCCTCACGGAGGAGGAAGCGAAGACCCATCCGCTCAAGAACGTGGTGACGCGGGCGCTCGGCGGCGGCCCGTCGGTCGCCCCCGACCTGCGCGAGATGGAGTTCTCGCGCGGGGACGCCTTCCTGTTCTGCTCCGACGGACTGACGACGATGCTCTCCGACGAGGAGATCCGCGACTCGATCGCCGTCGACGAGACGCGGACGGCGGAGGCGCTGTGCCAGGGCCTCGTGGATCTCGCCAACGAGAAGGGCGGGGTCGACAACATCACGGTGGTCTACGTCCGCATCCCCGGCCGCGCGACCCTCGAGAAGGTCGACCGCGTGCAGAAAGTCGTCAAGGCGGACGTTTCGGAGAAGGTCCTGAAGTAGAGGCGACGCCTCCGCCCGCAAATCCGTACAACGGTTGACGATCTCTCGTCCGGGGGCTACCCTCAGGAAATGGTCCGATTGCGCCCGTCCGGCCTCTTCCTCGCCGGCGTCCTCCTGGGATGCGAGGCCGCTCGGGCCGTCACCCCGGCGCCGGCCGATCCCGATCCGGCCTTCGTCGACCAGGCGGTCGAGGCTTTCGTGGGCGACGCGTCTTCACGCGCCGCCTCCGGCGACGACCTCTGGACGCTCGCCGCGGCGCCTCTCATCGATTTCCGGGCCCACCCGGCGGCGCTCGGGCGGCTCTGGGTCCAGGAGGCGGCGCTCTCGGCCGGCGGCGGCGGCCTCTGGCGTCGCGCGCGCGAAGAGGCGGCTTCCGGCGGAGAGAAGCCGAAGGACGCACTGGCGCGGCTGGTCACGGATTTCGCGCGAAACGACGCGCGCCTTCTTCTCCGCGCGGCCACGCGTCTCTTCGTGTCGCTCGAGCCCGAGGCGTCACCCTCGCGCCTGAAGCTCGCCGACGTCGAGGCCGGGGCGCTCGATGCCGCGCCTCCCCCCGCGCTCTCGGTGCGCCACCGCTCGATCCTCCCCGACGGTGAAACCGACTCGCTGGTTCTCGCCTGGCCGCCGGACGGGGCCGACGCGGCGGCCGTCGTGCGGTACGTGGACCGGGCGCTGCCGCCGGACGTCGTCTTCTTCGCCGGCGGGGACCGGCGGACGATTCCCCTCTCGGGAGTCGCGCGCGTCGATTTCGTCGTCGCGGGCAGCGACCAGGGGGTGGTGGGCCTGCGGGCGCCGGTCGACTGCGTGCGCGACGCCAGCGCGCCGTTCTCGCGGCTCGAGGCCCGCGCCACGGCGGGTAGCGGAGGTCCCCGGCTGACGTGGACCACGGCCTCCCACGACGGAATCTGGGGCTGGGCCGTGTTCCGCGAGGAGGTCCTGGCGGACGGCCGCGTCGCGCGGACGGGGCCCGAGCTCGTGCCGTCCTCCGAGAGAGCGCCCGACTCCTTCGGCTACGCCTTCGTCGACACCGCGGCCGCGCCGGACACGTTCTACCGGTACACCGTCTGGGCCGTCACCGACGAAGGCGTGCTCGCGAAAGCCTTCTCCGCCACGCTCGACACCGGCCGGCTCCGGCGCGACTGATCCCCCCGGCGCGGCCCTAGGAGCGGCGGCGCTTTCGCCGGCGGTCGCGGGCGAGCTGCTCCCGCACGATCTGGCGATGGTCGAAGGCGAACTTCACGCGGGAAATCTCGCGCGGCGTGAACCAGCGGGCGTCGGCGGCGTCGTCGCCCCCTTTGGCCCGGCCCGAGCGCGGCGTGGCGCGGTAGAGGACCGTGACGTTGTGGCCGCGGGGATCGCGGTCGGGACGGGAGTAGACGCCGAGGAGCTCGCCGACCCGGACGCGCAGGCCCGTCTCCTCGAGCGTCTCGCGCGCGCAGCACTGTTCCGTCGTCTCCTTCCACTCGCAGAATCCGCCGGGCAGGCCCCAGCGTCCCTGGAAAGGCGGCCGGCCTCGCTGGACGAGCAGGACCCGGCCGCGTCGGTCGCGGATCCAGGAGTCGACCGTGAGGCGGGGCATGCGCTTCTTCGTGTAAGGGTTCGTCATCCGTACCTCTCGAAAAACTCCCGGATCTCTTCGGCGGGCCGCCGCGTGACGAGCTCGGAGGGAGTCTCGTCGTACCAGTCGCGGGGAAGCCGGCTCACGTAAGGCTCCTCCATGAAGCGCGCGCACACGAGCGCGATGACGCCGCGGTCGGTCTCGCTGCGGATCAGGCGGCCGGCGGCCTGCACGACGCGCGTCATCCCGGGCTGCAGGTAGGCGTAGTCGAAGCCCGCCTCCTCCTGGTCCTCGAAGTAGCGGCGAAGGAGCTCCCGCTCGAACGAAACCTGGGGGAGGGCGGGCGAGACGACGAAGACGGCCGAGAGCAGGTCCCCCGGATAGTCGACGCCCTCGGCGTACATTCCACCCGAGACCGCGAAGAGAAGCGTGCCGCCCGGCGGCGGCGAGGCGAGCGCCCCGAGCAGCTGCTGGCGCTCGAAGTCCGTCAGGTCGGGGCGCTGGACCAGGAGACACGAGCGGGTCGGGGGCATCCGCGAGGCGACCTCGGTCAGAAACCGGTAGGACGGAAAGAGCACGAGGTCGTTTCCGCCGTGCGCGTCGGACATCTCGCCGAGGAGCGTCGCGATCCGGCCGTAATTGCGCTCGCGCGCGGTGTAGGTCGTGCGGACCCAGGGCACGATCATCACCTTGCGGTTCTCGGGCGGGAAGGGCGGCGGCAGCGAGATCGAGGACGTGCGGTCGGCCTCGAGGCCCAGGACGCGGCGGATGTTCTCGGGGGGCGTCAGCGTCGCCGAGAGGAGGACCGCGGAGGAGGTTTCCCGGAAGATCGAGGAGAGAGGCCGCGCCGGGTCGAGACAGACGAGGGCGAGCCGGATGCCGGAGGAGCGCCGCTCGACGACGGTCGAAAAGTCCGGGCCGAGCATCGAGAGGACGGCGACGAACCGCTGCAGGGTGAAGTGGAAATCCAGGACCGGGTCGTCGACGAGCGCCAGGCGCGTCTCGCGCTTCCACGCGAGGTAGCGCATCAGCTTCTGCTCCCAGGCCGCGCGCAGCTCGAGCAACGCCTCGCGGGGCGGGTCGACCTCGGCGATCGCCTCGCCCTCGGGCAGGTCCTCGGCGCACTCGGCGAGGATGGCGGCGAGGTCGTCGATCGAGGCCACGATGTCGGCGAAGAGCTCTCCGGGCTGGAGAACCAGCCGGTTGCGGAGCGTGGCGAGGTCGGACTCGAGGATCTCGGGCGAAAAGATCTGCCGCGCCCGGTCCGGGAGGTTGTGGGCCTCGTCGACGAGGAGGATCGCTTCGCGCAGGTCCTCGCCCGTCAGGTGCCGCAGGGCGGCGGCCGGCTCGAACACGTAGTTGTAGTCGGCCACGATCGCGTCGGCGCGGTGGGCGAGCTCGAGCTGGACCTCGAAGGGGCAGACCTCCTCCCGGCGCGCCTCCTCGAAGACGACGTCCGGCTCGTGGTGGGAGTAGGTCTCGCGAAGGCGCCCGAGGAGATTCGAGCGCTCCATCTTCTCGGGGTAGCCCCGGGCGAAACGGCAGAAGTCCTCATGGCAGATGATCCGGTCGTTGGCGCACATTCGTTCCTTGGCGCGGATCTGGACGGTGTGAAACGCCCGTTCGTTCATGGACACGAGCGCGGAGACCGCCATCTTCTGCTGCAGCGTCTTCGACGTGAGGAACACGACCTGCCGGCCGCTCGCGAGGCCTTCCGCGAGCGCCGGGTGGAGCGCCGCCGCGGTCTTGCCCGAGCCCGTCGGGGCCTCGGCCAGGAGGTGCTCCCGGTTCTGCACCGCCCGGCGCACGGCTTCGATCATCCGTTCCTGGCCGGGCCGCGGCGCCGCGTGCGGGAAGGGGAGCCTCTCGGCCGCCGCCGCCTTGCGCTGGCGGACGACCTGTTGCCCCCGCCAGATGCCGAGGGCCCGCGCGAGCCGGCGCTCGACCTCCCGCTCGACGTCCTCGTCGAAGGGGACCTGCAGCGAAAGCTCCTCGCCCGTCTCGATGTCGACGTAGACGACCGCCCCGGCGACCCGTCCGTGACCCAGCCGCTTCCAGAGGTAGCAGTAGCCGAGGAGCTGCCGCCGGTCGCGCTCGAAGGCGTAGCCCTGGGGCCGGACGCCGTCGACCGAGAGGTTCGTCGACTTGAGCTCTTCGATCAGCCAGTGACCCGGCTCACGCTCGATGCAGCCGTCGAGGCGGCCGGTCAGGACGGCGGTCCACTCCTCGACCGGGATCCGGGCCTCGAGGTGGACCTCGCAGCGGTAGGACGGGTGAATGACCTGTCTCTCGGCGAGGACACGGCTGTGGATCTGGCTGCCGAGACCGAGGCGCCGCCAGCCGTCGCCGCGGTCGAACCCGACCCGGCGGAATCCCTCGTCTTCCGCCAGCTCTCGCACGGAGATTTCGAAGACGCGGGATTCCTCGTCAAAGCGCAACCTGTCGATTATAATTTCAGAGTGACGAGCGCTGCGCGCAGATACGTCCGCGTTGCGGCGCTCCACGCCGTCCTCCTGCTCCTCGTTTCGCCGCTTTCGGCGCGGACTCGCACGACGAAGGAAGCCCCGTCGCTGCGCTCGGCGCTCGAGAGCGCCGCCTTCCGTCCGCCGGCAAGGAAGTCGGGCGTCTCGATCGCCGTCGCGGATCTCGCGACGGGCGAGATCGTCTTCGAGCGCAACCCGTCGACGCCGGAAACGATCGCCTCGGTCACGAAGATGATTTCGACCGCGACGGCGCTGCACTATCTCGGGCCGAGCTACAAGTTCCGGACGACCTTCTGGCGCCGCGGCGACATCAAGGACGGAAACCTGCTCGGCTCGCTCCTCGTCGTCGGCGGCGGAGACCCCAACATCTCCGGGCGCTTCTACGACGATGATTCGTTCGCCATCTTCGACAAGTGGGCCGCGGGACTGCGCCAGGCCGGCATCATGCGGGTCACGGGCGACCTGATCCTCAACGCGAGCTCGTTCGACGAGGAATACCGCCATCCGGACTGGCCGCCGGAGCGGGATTCGCGCTGGTACCAGGCCCCGATCTCGGCCCTCTCGTACAACGACAACGTGGTCGTGGTCTCGGTCGGCCGCGGCGCCATTCCGGGCGCTCCGGCGAGCGTCACGATCGATCCCGACACCGACATCGTGCAGGCGCTCGCCCGGGCGCGCACGGTCGGCAAGGGCGGCAAGGTGCGAATCGCCGTCGCGCGCCCGAGCGGCTCGGACGTGGTGACGGTCTCGGGGACCGTGCCCGCCCGCTACTTCCGCTGGGCCGCGCCGCTCGCCATCGACGATCCGCCGAAGTTCTTCGGAGCGGCGCTGCGCAGCCGCCTGCGCGCGGCGGGAATCGAGCTGACGGGCAACGTCGTCGAGCGCGCCGTGCCGGCCGACAACGCCTGGCTGCTGGTGGCGACGACCGAGTCCGACATCCTCCCGACGCTCTCGATCGCCAACAAGCGCAGCCAGAGCTTCTACGCCGAGCAGATCTTCAAGACTCTCGCCTACGAGAAGACGGGGAAGGGGAGCTGGACCGGCGCCCTGTCCCTCGAGAAACAGTTCCTGGCCGGCCTCGGCCTCGACGCCGAGCGGTTCGAGCTGCGCGACGGGTCGGGCCTCTCTGCGAACAACCGGGTCTCGGCCGGGGACCTCGTCAGCTTCCTCAAGGCCATGAACAGCCACCCCCAGGGGGCGCTCTGGCGGTCGACCCTGGCCATCTCGGGCGAGGCCGACGGGTCCCTCCGGGGCCGCCTGCTCGACAGCCGCAGCCGGGGCCAGGTGACGGCCAAGACGGGCACCCTCAACGGCGTCTCGACCCTCGCCGGCTATGCCCAGGCGGGCTCCGGGAAAACCTACGCCTTCGCCATCCTGCTCAACGGGCCCGGCGTCAGCGAGTCCCGTGGGCACGCCTACCAGGACCGCCTCGTCCGGACCCTGATCCAGAAGGGGTAACCGGCCGGCCGCCCTCCCGGGGCGACAAAATCCCTTGACACCCCTCGCCGCGGGTGTGATCAAATACACATTGATTCGTTTACCGGACCGCGCGGCGGTCCGCTCAAGTAGGTGGGAATCCTGATGTTGGAGCTGGCGTACCGGCGGAGCTTCGCTTTGGCGAGCTTTCGTGCGGTGGGCGCTGACCTCAGGTGCAGGTTTTCGACCCGGGCGATTTGCCCTGGTCATTTGGCGAAAGGTGGCTTGCTTGAACTCGTTCACTGGTCACATTCCCTGCTAACACAGGCCTAACCAGCTGAATCTACGTGACTTGTTAGCTACTGCCCGTTTGGGCAGATAGCTCTTGCTTTATTTTCATGGCGGACTAAGATTGCCAAGACACAAGCAGGAGCGGGCAAAATGGAAATATCGGACGAAGTCAGTGGCGCGGAGTCAGCCGAGAATCTGTTCGAGCGAGACGTGCAAGCGGTCTTCCAAGAAACGCTCGGACTCATTCATATCGCGCTGGTCTCCCACTATCGCCTGGTTGAACAAGAAGCAACTGAACTTGAGAAGGACCTCTTCGTTTGGTTCCGTCGCTTCTGCTATCGGCCTGGTGCCTCTCCCCGAGAAAACCGGCCCTTCCTGCTCGTGGCGTGCTGTCAATTTGCGCGCGAATATCAAAAGTACATCGTTGGCACTGGCGTACGTGACTCCGACCAGAAGCTCGCAGATCCTCCTAGCGGAGAGCCTGCAGACGTGGCGCACGACTTTTCTCGCAGTCTGAAGCTTTATGACTTCCGACGTTCAGATGCCTGAGACGGCGAGAATTCTCAACTTCCCGCGGCCGCAATCCCCGCTTGGGATGAGCCGGGCAGAAGCGTGTGAGCGGGCCAATGAATACTTGCTGGCTCTGGAGTCTGGCATCTCGGCCGAGGGCCGTCGCAATCTGCTTCGCGCGCCGGACGTGCTGCTCGCAGTTTGCGGACTACTGCGAGAGAAAATTGATGCTTGCGCGGCGGTGGTGAGTGCTGAAGCGCAGGAACTCTATCGAGCGATTGCTAATTCGACGGAACGGATCGGCGGATTCGACGAGAGAGATTTTTTCTTGGGCGAGCTGGCACTGCTGGCCGGAACAGCAAGCAGAATAATCGGCAGACGAGGGGAGTCCGAGCTTTGGTTGGATCGGGCAGAGGCCGGTTTCCGCCAGACGGTTAATCCCGCTCCGCTCCTCTCCAGGGTTACCTATCAAAGGCTGTCCTCGCGCTGTGAGTCGGGACGTTACGAGGAAGTGGCCGAACTCGCACCAATGTTGGCCGCAACTTTTTCCCGTCTGGGCATGGTTCGCGACGAGGCGAAGTGTGTCTTTCTTCACGGTGTTTCCTTGAAAGAACTCGGTCGCTCCGACGCGGCGCTCGCCGTCTTCGTGTCCTTGGCTAGGGTCGAGGTGCTCGAATCGGAACCCGGACTAGTAGGGTTTGCCCTGGTTAGCGCTGCGGAGCTGGAAGCTGCTGAAGGGCGAGACGATCTGGCGAACGAGTATTGCTCCAAGGCCCTTCCGCTCCTTCGGAAGGCCAACAAGCCTGCGGCCCTGGCTCATCTGAAGGCAACGATCGGCGAAATCCTTCAGAGACAAGGGAAGATCGCGGCGGCGGTTGAGGCATACGCATCTGCTGCTTCGTCGTACGAGGACCTGGGGATGGCCACTTGGGTTGCTTATCTCCGCGTGGTGATGGCTCAGGCCCTGTTGCAAGCTGGCCGGCCGAGAGAGGCCGAGTGGCAGATCCTGAAAGCTCTCCCAACAATCGAAGAGCAGGAAATGGCTCCAGAAGCAGCTGTGGCTATCGGTCTCCTACGGGAATCTGTAAGGTCGCGGGAAACCGATCTCACGGCGCTCACCAACCTGCGTATCGCCCTCAGGAATATCAAGTAGCTATAATTTCAGCAAGATAGGCCTGGCCGCCAGGCCCCCGTCCCGGGTCCGCACTGGTTTTGTCGCTACCTCGAACCTCTGGTGACAATATGTAGTTAGAGGCTCCTGGAGTGTGCAAAGAGGGGGCTCGGATGTCTGTGCGTCACGGCCGAAAGGCGTCCCCTGAAGAGGGAGTAGCCAACCCGCGCGAGCCGGTGTCCGATCAGGAGTTGGACGGTTTCTACCGAGGGATTTTTCAGCCGCTGGTTCGCCGAGCGATATGGAAACATCGCCTTCCGCCCGAAGACGCTAGAGACATTGTTCAAGATGCGTTTGTGCTAGCCCTGACTAGACTGCGTGGTACCGGAAACCCGAAGGCTTGGCTAATTCAAGTTGTTGACCACCTCTCACTTAACTACCGCAGGAAGACGGTTCGGCGAGCGACACTAAGTAGGAAGTGGGGGACGCAGGCTGAGTCGAGAGAGAAAGAAGATGAAGTCGACGATTCCTAGCCGGGACTTACTGAACAGGATTCAACGTTGGGTGACCATAGCCCAGGCCTCGGATGTAGCCGACTCGTCGTCGCCTGAAGATTGGTTGCGCAGAGCGGCGACTCTCAAGGATCGCATTCGAGGCCTTAACGAGGGCGATCCCTACGCGATGGCGGAGCTCGTGGTGGAGGCGGCCTGTCACCCACCGGACATCTATCACGCTCTCGCCGAGCTTCTCGATCGCGATCGGGACTCCGGCTGCCCGGGAAGAGCAACCGAGCTAAACCGAACCTATGAGGTTGCAGCCGCCGTAGCGTGGGACGATGAGGTCGGAGAGAAGCATCAGATCTTGGCCCGCCTCGCCTTCCTATCTTGGGACCACTGGCGAAGGAGGGGGGCGTACCGCGACGCGAAAGAGTGGCAGACTCGTTGCGTTAGCCACGTTTTGCAGCAAGAGCACACCCGTGACTACTTGAATCTTGGCACCCAGGTAAGAACGGCCGCAGTAGACAGACGATTCCTCAGCGACGAGCCGGTCCTTCTCACCGTTTACGCAAGCGTAACGGGCGAACGGACTAATCGCGAGCCGGCGGTGGTCAGACGTGAAGCTGAAGCTCTTTACAGGTGGTTGATCGAAGATGGCGTCGCGAGTGGTCTACGCGAAGAGTTGATGCACTTCTTGGCCTCCGGAACGGCCATTTCTGCGGCTGTTGCAGAGAGCCAACTGGGTCGCGACAGGAGCCGGCAGGAGTTGCTTGCTCTGGCCACGAACCACGCGCAGCTCTGCAGTGGATCCGGCCCTTTCCGTGCTTCGATCGAGCAAGTACAACTTATCAATCTCTACCAAGATCGGGCGTACGCGGAGGTCAAGTTGAGGATCCCTGCTCTGATAAATGAGCTCTGTACTCTCGGTATGCACGACAAAGCGGTGAGAGCGAGTCTTCTTCATGGTCGCACACTAAAGGAGTGTGGTGAGCATGAGGAAGGGCTTCGCGTGCTTCAGCGAGTCCACGCCGACTGTCTGAAGAACGGTGACTTCCTGACCGCAGCTCTGGCATTGTGCGACCGAGCAGAAATGCTGAACAGCCGAGGCGCTCTAGCGCAAACCATGGCCGCATGGAACGAAGCCATCGATCTTGCTGACAGATCCGGCTGCAGGTGGGTTGTGGCCAACGTTCAGGGGACGCTCGGTGAAATCTTGCGGGACAACGGTCAGATTCCTGCATCCATAGAGGCGTACTCCGCAAGTGTTCGGTCTTACGAAGCGCTCGAAATGCGATTCTTGGCTGCCTACACCCGGATAGTGCTTGCTGAAGTTTTGCTGATGGTTAACCTCCCGTCACGAGCTGTAGTCGAAATTCTCACGGCTCTGCCGATAATCGAGAAGCAAGACTTGACTCAAGAGGCAGCTGCGGCAATCGGTATTCTTCGAGAAGCAGTACGACGGCAACAGCCTGGGGCGGATGCCGTACGTCAGCTGCGTGCAGAGTTGAGAAACATGCAGGCCGAGGGCCGCCTCTGACTCTCTGGCGTCGCCTCCTCGCACTGTTCCGACGGTCGCGCCGCCCGCCTGGTCCTCCTCCTCCGCCCCCGATCCCACCGCGAGACCGGATGGTGCCCTTCGGGTTCTGATCGGCCCTCGACGATATTGTTCCCGCGTGGGAACGATCCTGTACCTGCACGGCTTCGCCTCCTCGCCGAACGGGCGCAAGATCGCGCTCCTTCGCGAGGCGCTCGAGCCGCTCGGCGATCGGGTCGTCGCGCCGGACCTGAACCGGCCCTCGTTCCGATATCTGAGCTTCGACGCGATCGTGGAGGAGGCCGTGCGCGCGGCTTCGTCCGAATCGCCCTCCGTCGTCGTTGGCAGCTCGCTCGGGGCCCTCGCGGCGCTCGCGGCGGCGAAGAGGGGGATGAGTGCCCCGCTCGTCCTCATCGCACCGGCGCTGGCATTCGGCTCGCGGTGGATCGACAAGCTCGCTCCCGGCGATCCGGTGCGGTTCTTCCACCACGGGCAGGGGCAGGAGCTCGAGATCCATCGGCGCTTCTTCGAGGAGATGGCGGCGCTCGACGTCGACCGGGATCCTCCTCCTCAGCGCGTCACGGTGCTCATGGGGGAGCGGGACGAGAGCGTGCCGTTCGAAGGTGTGAAGACGACCTGGAAGCGCTGGGAGGAGAGCGGCCGACTCGCTCCGGGGTCCAGGTTCGTCCCGATTCCGGAGGGCGATCACGGGCTGGTCGACTTCGTTCCGCAGATCACTCGAGCGATTCGCGCCGTGTCGGAGGCACGGTGAGAATGGGAGGGCAGCGGGCCTTCACCGGATAGAATCGGCGCCTCATGGCGCTATCGGGTCTGGGGCTCTTCCTGCTGGAGGCCTGCACGGGCACGGCCTTCCTGCTGTTGTTCTTCCCTCCAAAAGTCCTGGGCCGCGGCTTCTTCTCCCTTCACGGCGCGCTGGCCACGATCTTCTGCGGTCTGGCTCTCGCCGTCCGCCCGGCGGGGCTGCCGTTCGCGCTGACGGCCGCGGCGACGGGGTTCCTGGCGGCCTATACGATTCTGGCGAACGGGGGAGAGGCCGGCCGGGCGAGGATCCTTCTGCTCGCCGGAGCGGGCTGCGCGGGCTGGGCCCTGGCGCGGGTCGCTCTGGTCGCGCCGCGGGACTCGGGCGACGCGTGGACGGTCGTTGGCGCGGTGGCGGGCGGACTGTTTTTCGGCTCCGTGCTCGTGGTGATGAACCTCGGCCACTGGTACCTCGTTTCCCGCTCGCTGCCCTTCGAGCTGCTGGCGCGCGGCGCCGCGCTCTTCGCCGGGCTCGCGATCTTTCGGACCGCGTACCTCGCGGTCGCCGTGACCGTCCAGCGGCACTCGGAGGGCGTGCAGACGCTGGTCTCCCTCGAGCGGGACGCGCTCTTCTTCCTCTTCCGCGTGCTCTGGGGCATCGCCGGTCCGCTGGCGCTCTCCTACTTCATCTGGCGGACGGCCGAGCTGAAGTCGAACCAGGCGGCGACCGGTCTCCTCTACGTCGCCCTCGTGTTCGTCCTGATCGGCGAGCTCCTGTCCTCGTACCTGACGGTCGCGACGGGGTTCCCGGCCTAGGGCCGGCGGCGTCTCGATGCGGGCGAGGTATTACTGCCCCGATTGCCTGACGGCGCGGGAGCATGCCGAGAGCGACGCCGGCTCCTTCGCATGTGCGAAGTGCGGCCGGACATATCAGGTGAACCTCCCCGGCGCGACGGGCGCCGCGGGGATCGAGCAATGCGGGTTCTGCGACAACCGCGCGCTCTTCCTCCAGAAGGACTTCGACCAGCGGCTCGGGTGCCTGATCATGGCCACGTCGCTCGCCGCCGCGCTCGTCGTCGGCTGGAAAGTCGGCTGGATCTGGTTCACGCCCGTGCTCCTGGTGAGCGTCGTCGTGGACTGGATCGTGGCCACCCGCATCCGCCCGGTGACGATCTGCTACCGGTGCGACGCGGAGTACCGCGACGTGCCCGTCAACCCGAGCCACAAAGGCTACGATCCGCACATCGCCGAGCGATACGCCGAGCGAAAGACGGTGCGGCGAATGCGGTGAGGAAGATCTACGATATCTCGCGGCCGATCTCGGAAGAGACGGCGGTCTGGCCGGGGGACGTCGCCTTCTCGTGGCGGGAGACGGCGCGCGCGGGTGCCGGCGTGGGCGCGCCCTGGGGCTCGACCTGCTTCACGATGAGCGCGCACTGCGGGACGCACGCCGACGCACCGAGCCATCTCTTCGAGGACGGAGTGGCCATCGCCGAGGCGCCTCTCGCGGCCTACGTGGGACCGGCCCGCGTCCTGGCGCTGCCGGGGGTCGGCGAGGTCGGGCCGGATGCCCTCCCGCGGCGGAGCATCGGGCCGTCCCGAGTGCTGTTTCGGAGCTTCGCGAAGGCTTCGCTTTCGCCTCTCGCGGCGATCCGGCTGGCGGAGGCCGGCGCCATGCTCGTCGGAACCGACGGCGCATCGATCGACCCCGAGGACGCCGAGGACCTCCCGGCTCACCGCGCGCTCCTGTCCCGGGGCGTCGCGCTCCTCGAGGACCTGGACCTGTCGGCCGTGCCGGACGGCGACTACGAGCTCGTCGCCCTGCCGCTGCGGTTCCGGGACCTCGACGCCTCGCCCGTCCGGGCCATCCTCATCGAGACCTGAGCCCGCCTAGGGGAAGAGCCCCCGCAGGCGCGTGGCTTCCTCGACCCGTCCGACCGCGAGGATGAGCGCTCCGGTGCGCAGGTCCGTGTCGTGCCGGCGGGCGGTCTCGGCGACGTCCTCGTAGGCCCGTCGGATCGTGCGCTCGAGGTGATTGCGCACGACGTCGGAATCCCAGAAGAACGAGTAGAGGTCCTGGACCCACTCGAAGTAGGAGACCGTGACGCCGCCGGCGTTGGCGAGGATGTCGGGAATCACGACGCAGCCGTTGGAGCGGAGGATGTCGTCGGCGTCCGGAGTCGTGGGCCCGTTGGCCGCCTCCGCGATGATCTTCGCCTTGACGCGAGGGGCGTTCTCGCGGCTGATCACGCCTTCGAGGGCCGCCGGAACGAGGATGTCGACCGGAAGCTCGAGGATCTCCTCGTTCGAGATCTTCTGGCCGCGGCCCGCGGTGACGGAGCCCCTCTTCGCCTTCGCCGCGTTGACGAGGTCCACCCGGAGGCCCTTCTTGTCGTAGATTCCGCCGTGCGAGTCCGAAACGGCGACGACGCGGACCCCGGCCTCCTCCAGAAAGCGGGCGGAAGCGGCGCCGGCGTTGCCGAAGCCCTGGACCGCCGCGGTCGCGCCCTTCAGGGGGAGGCGCAGGCGCTTGGCGGCCTCGTCGATCGCGACGAAACAGCCCTCGGCGGTGGCGTCGTTGCGGCCGGCCGAGCCTCCGAGCGGGATGGGCTTTCCCGTGACGACGCCGAGCGTCGAGTAGCCCTGGGTCATCGAGAAACGTGTCCATGATCCAGGCCATGTGCTGTGGCGTCGTGTAGACGTCGGGCGCGGGGATGTCGCGGTCGTGGCCGAGCACGATCGCGATCTCCGAGGTGTAGCGGCGGGTCAGCCGTTCGTTCTCGTCCATGGACAGCTTCTTGGGATCGACCGTGACGCCGCCCTTGGCGCCGCCGAAGGGGATGTTGACGACGGCGCACTTCCACGTCATCCACATCGCGAGCGCCTTGACCTCGTCGATCGTGACGCCCGGATGGAAGCGGATGCCGCCCTTGGAGGGCCCGCGCGCGATGTTGTGCTGGACCCGGTATCCCGTGAAGACCTTGATCCGCTTGTTGTCCATGCGGACCGGGATCGAGACGATCAGCTGCCGCTTGGGGCTCCGGAGGACCTCGCGCATGCCGGGATCGAGCCCGAGATGGTCGGCCGCGCGCTCGAACTGGCGCTGGGCGACGTCGAAGGGGTTCAGGTTCTCGGGCACGGGGGGCGCGGCAGGGGCGGCCGGCTTCTTCGTCGGGACGGTCGAGCGTCGGGGCTTCCGTGCCATTCGTCTCTCCTTCGCGCCAGGCGCAGTTGGGAGGGGATGAGCGACGTCGATCAGGGACCGGACAGGGGGATCGTCGCGGCCGCCTGCCGGGCGAGCTGCCACAGGCCGGAGGGGAAGACGCCGAGGGCGAGGATGCCCGCGGCGCAGAGCGCGAGCGCGAGGCGGTCGGCGGCGGCGAGCGCCGGGGGCGGCTCGGCCTCGACGGGCTCGCGCATGTAGAGGATGTAGACGACCTTGAGGTAGTACCCGACGGACACGAGGCTGTTGGCGACGCCGATCAGGGCCAGGGCGTAGAGGCCTTTCTCGAGGGCGGCCTTGAACACGAAAAACTTTCCGATGAAGCCGGCCGTGGCCGGGATCCCGGCGAGCGAGAAGAAGCACAGGGCCATGATCGCCGCCGCGAAGGGGGCCCGCCGTCCGTCGCCCGCGAGCATCGCGATGGGATGGGCCTTGGTCTCGTCGCGGTAGAGCGCCGAAACGGCCGCGAAGGCTCCGGCGTTGGAGACGAGGTAGGCGAAGAAGTAGACGATGACGGCCGCCAGCGCATCCCGCCCGAAGACGACGAGCGCGATCGTGACGTAGCCCATGTGCGCGATGCCGGAGTACGCGAGCAGTCGCTTGATGTCCCGCTGGGCGAGCGCGACCACGTTGCCGAGGGTCATCGAGAGAATGGCGAGGGCCGCGATCGCGGTGCGGAAGCGGTCGGGCATCCCCGACTCGAAGACGGCGCCGAAGACGCGGTAGAGAACGAAGACGCTCGCGGCCTTGGGGGCGATCGAGAGGTAGAGAACGGCCGGCGTCGGCATGCCCTGGTAGACGTCGGGCGCCCAGGCGTGGAAGGGCGCGAGCGACATCTTGAACCCGAACCCGACCAGGAGCAGCAGCAGGCCGAACGCCACGGAGGGGCTGGACGCCAGACCGGCCCTGGCCAGTCCCTCGATCTTCGTGCCGCCGCTCGCACCGTAGAGGAGCACGACCCCGTAGAGCGTGAACGCCGAGCCGAAGGCCCCCGTCAGGAAGTACTTGAGGCCGGCCTCGGAGGAAGCCTCGACGCCGCGGAAGTACGCCGCGAGCACGTAGAAGGACAGCGACAGCATCTCGAGGCCGATGAAGATGAGCAGGAGGTCGAGCCCCCGCGTCATCAGCGAGACGCCGAGATGCCCCCAGAGGAGGAGCGCGTAGAACTCGCCCCTTTTCGTCGCCGGCGCGCTCGAGGTAGGGCTTCGCGACGAGGACCGCGAGGCCGACGCAGGCCCCGGCGAAGAGGCCGACGAGGAGCGTCAGCGGGGACGTCTCGAAGCGGCCGCCGAAGGTCGTTCCCATGGGCGCGACGGCGAGGGCGTAGAGCGAGCCGGCGATTCCGGCGAGCGCGAGCGTGGCGAACCAGCGGCGAAGGGCCGGCGCGAAGGCCTCGAGGAGCAGGATGACGCAGCCCGTTCCCGCGAGGACGATCTCGGGCAGGATCGACGCGAGGTCCGCCGGGCTGAACGGGATGAGAGGCGTCATGGCCGGGCGCTCGCGATCTGCTTGGACGCGACGGTCTCCTGGAGGGACTCGACGGAGGTTCGGAGCTTGTCCAGGAAGTCGTTGGGCCGCACGCCGATCCACACCATCAGCGCGACGAGGATCGCCGCCGCGATGAACTCGCTCGGCCGGATGTCCTTCAACGTCTTGTTCTCTTCGTGGGTCATGGGATTCCAGAAGACCCGCTGGACGAGCGACAGCATGTAGATCGCCGAAAGGATGACGCCGGTCGCGGCGACCACCGCCCACCAGCGGTGGGCCGAGGCCCACGTCCCGATCAGGATCAGGAACTCGCCCACGAACCCGTTGAGGCCCGGCAGCCCGATCGACGAGAGCGTCGCGATCAGGAAGAGGGCGGTCGTCACCGGGACGACGCCCGCGATGCCGCCGTAGGCCGAGATCTCGCGCGTGTGCGTGCGCTCGTAGAGCACGCCCACGAGAAGGAAGAGCGCGCCGGTCGAGAGGCCGTGGTTGATCATCTGGAGGATCGAGCCCTGGAGCGACATCGTCGTGAAGGCGCCGATCCCCATGACGACGAGGCCGAGGTGGGACACCGAGGAGTAGGCCACCAGGCGCTTCATGTCGTGCTGGGGATAGGCGACGAACGCGCCGTATACGACGCCGATGACGCCGAGAACGCCGACCCACGGGGCGTAGTGCACGGCCGCCCCGGGAAAGAGCGGGAGCGCAAACCGGAGATAGCCGTACACGCCGAGCTTCAGCAGGACTCCCGCGAGGATGATCGAGCCGGCCGTCGGCGCCTCGGTGTGGGCGTCGGGCAGCCAGGTGTGGAGCGGGAAGACCGGCACCTTGATCGCGAACGCGAGGGCGAACGCGCCGAAGAGGAGGGCCTCGATGCGGCCCGTGAACGTCAGGCGGTAGAGGTCTTCGAGGGCGAAGGACCAGGTCCCCGTGGCCGCGTGGTGTCGGATGGCGATGAAGAGGATGGCCAGGAACATCAGGAGGCTTCCCGCCATCGTGAAGAGGAAGAACTTCATGGCCGCGTAGATCCGCCGGGCCCCGCCCCAGATCCCGATGATGAAGTACATCGGGACGAGCATGACCTCCCAGAACACGTAGAAGAGCGCGAGGTCGAGCGCGACGAGGCTCCCGAGCATGCCCGTCTCGAGCATCAGGAAGGCGATCGAGTAGCCCCGGACCTCCTTCTCGACGTGGGTGAGCGAGAAGAGGAGGGCCACCGGCGTCAGGATGGTCGTCAGGAGAATGATCAGGAGGGAGATCCCGTCGATGCCGACCGAGTACGAGATGCCCAGCGCGGGGATCCAGTCGATCTTTTCGCGGAACTGGAAGCCTCGCTGGGCGATGTCGAACCGGGTCCAGAGCGGCAGCGACAGGACGGCGTCGGCGGCGGCCACGACCAGGGCGAAGACCTTCGCCTCCCGCTCCATGGAGCGCGGAAAGAAGAGCAGCAGGGCGGCGCCCGCGGCCGGCAGGAAGACGAGGACGGACAGAAGGTGCGCGCCGAGAAGGCCCGTCACATGGCCCCCACGACGAACGCGAGGAGCGCGACGAGGCCGAGCAGGAAGCTCAGGGCGTAGTTGCGGACGTTGCCGGTCTGCAGGAAGCGCAGGAAATCGCCGGCGAGCTCGACGAGAAACGCGGAAGCGTTCAGGATGCCGTCGATCACCAGGACGTCGACGACCTTCCACAGGATCCGCGCGAGCCACTCGAACGGGCGGACGAGGAGGACGTCGTAGAGCTCGTCGACGCGGAACTTGTCGGCGACCAGGCCGTAGACGCCCGGCATCCCGGCGGCGATCCGGGCCGGGACCCGGCCCTCGTCCTTCGCGTACCAGCGCCACCCGAGGTAGATGCCCGACGCCGCGACGGCGACCGAGACGGCCATCAGGAGCCATTCCGTGGCGTGGGGGAGGGCCTCGTGACCGGCCTCGTGGCCCGCGATGGGCGTGATGATCGGCGCGAGGAAACGGCCGAGGACGTTCGCGTTCTCGCCGAAGACCGCCGGCAGCCCGACGAAGCCCCCGACCGTCGCCAGGATCGCGAGGACGACGAGGGGCAGCGTCATCGACGTCGGGGACTCGTGCACGTGGTGGTCCTGCTCGTGGGTGCCGCGGAACTTCCCGTAGAAGGTCATCGAGACGGCGCGCAGCATGTAGAAGGCCGTCAGGCCGGCCGTGAGGAGGCCGACGAACCAGAAGACCTTGCCGAGCGGCTGGTGCGTCTCGAAGGCGCTCGCGAGGATCGCGTCCTTGGAGAAGAAGCCCGCGAAGGGCGGGATGCCTGCGATCGCGAAGGTCGAGATCAGGAAGGTCCAGTAGGTGATCGGCAGCCGGGACTTCAGGCCGCCCATGTGCCGGATGTCGAGGTCGCCGCTCATCGCGTGCATGACGGACCCGGCGCCGAGGAAGAGGCAGGCCTTGAAGAAGGCGTGCGTCATGACGTGGAACATGCCGACGGTGAAGGCCCCCACGCCGCAGGCGAGGACCATGTAGCCGAGCTGCGACATCGTCGAGTAGGCGAGCACCTTCTTCAGGTCGTTCTGGGCGAGCGCGATCACGGCCGCGAAGATCGCGGTGAAGCAGCCGATGACGGCGACGACGAGCATCGTGTCCGGCGCCAGCCGGAAGAGCACGTTCGAGCGGGCGATCATGTAGACGCCCGCCGTGACCATCGTGGCCGCGTGGATGAGCGCGGACACGGGCGTCGGGCCGGCCATGGCGTCCGGCAGCCAGACGTAGAGCGGGAACTGGGCGCTCTTGCCGACGGCGCCGACGAAGAGGCAGAGACAGATGAGCGAGAGCGCCGGCGCGTAGCGGGACGGGTCGGCGGCCGCCTTGCCGAAGACCTCGGTGAAGTTCAGCGAGCCGAACGCCGTGAAGACGCCGAACATGCCGAGGAGGAAGCCGTAGTCGCCGATCCGGTTGACGACGAAGGCCTTCTTGCCGGCCGCGGCGGCGTACTCCTTGTCGAAGTAGTAGCCGATGAGAAGGTAGGAGCAGAGACCGACCCCTTCCCAGCCCACGAAGAGCAGCGCGTAGCTCTCGGCCAGAACGAGGACGAGCATCGCGAAGAGGAAGAGGTTCAGGTAGGAGAAGAAGCGCGCATACCCGGCGTCGGTCGCCTCGTGGTGCATGTACCCGATCGCGTAGACGTGGATGAGGAAGCCGACGAACGTCACGAACGACAGCATCAGGGCCGAGAGGGGATCGAGGCGGAAGGCCAGGTCGAGCGTCAGGTTGCCCGAGACGATCCAGCTTGCGTAGGTCTCGAGGACGACCCCGTGATCGCCCCGGAGGTAGGGGATGAGGCGCGAGTACGCCGCCAGGGTCGTCAGGCCGACCGCGCCGACGCCGACGGCCGAGACGAAGGACTTGCCGAGCCGCGTCCCGGCGAGCGCGTTCACCGCGAAGCCCGCGAGCGGGATGATCGGGATGAGCCACAGGGGAACGGTCATCGCTCTCCCGTCACCACTTCAGCAGGTTGATCTTGTTCACGTCGATCGTTTCGGTGTGGCGGAACAGGGCGACGAAGATCGCGAGGCCCACGGCCGCCTCGGCGGCGGCGATCGCGATGACGAAGAAGACGACGATCTGGCCTTCGCGCGACCCCATGGCGGCGCCGTAGCCGAGGAGGGCCAGGTTCGCCGCGTTCATCATGAGCTCGATCGACAGGAAGATCTGGATGGCGTTTCGGCGCAGCAGCGCCCCGGCGATGCCGATGCAGAACAGCGCGCCCGAGGCGAGCAGGACGTCGGAGAGGGGGATCGTGCCGATCACGGGCGCTTCTCCCGGCGGGCCAGAACGAAGGCCCCGACGAGGGCCGAGAGCAGCAGGACCGAGACCGCCTCGAAGTGGAGGAGGTAGCCCGAATACAGGAGGCGGGCCAGGGCGGACGGGTCGGCGAACGCGGTCGGGTCCTCGCCGGAGGTCCCGGGGATGTTGGAGCCCGAGCCGCGCAGCGTCGCGAGCAGCAGGAACGCGAATGCGACGACGGCGAGCCCCCCGAGAAGGGTCTGGATCGGCCGGCGGCTTCCTTCGCCCGGGCGGTGACCGATGTTCAGGAGCATGAGGACGAAGAGGAAGAGGACGAGGATCGCCCCGGCGTAGACGATGACCTGGATCACCGCGATGAAGGGCGACAGCAGCATGACGTAGGACGCCGCCAGGCCGAAGAACGCGACGACGAGCGTCAGGACGCTCCGCACCGGGTTCTTCGTCACGACCATGAGGCCGCCGAAGAGGATCGCGACCGCCGCCGCCGCGTCGAAGACGATCCGCGCCGCCGTCACCGGCCGATCCTCCACATCTCGACCGCCGCCACCCAGAAGAGGTTCAGGAGGGCGAGCGGCAGGAGGGCCTTCCAGCCGAGGCGCATGAGCTGGTCGTAGCGGAAGCGGGGCAGCGTCCAGCGGACCCAGACGAAGACCAGGACGAGAACGGCCGTCTTGGCGGCGAAGATCAGGATCGAGGCGATGGCGCCCCAGAGGCTCGTGGGAGTGAAGCCCGGGAGGGACCAGCCGCCGAGGTAGAGGGTCACGGTCATCGCCGAAGCGACGACGACGTTGACGTACTCGGCCATCTGGAAGGCGCCGAACCGCATCGCCGAGTATTCGGTGTGGTACCCCGCCACGAGCTCGGGCTCGGCCTCCGGCAGGTCGAACGGAAGCCTGTTCGTCTCGGCGAAGGCGGAGACGAAGAAGATCAGGAAGCCGAGCGGCTGGATGAAGACGTTCCAGCGGGGGATGAACCCCAGCCAGACTCCCTGCTGCAGCGCGACGACGTCGTTCAGGCGGAAGGAGCTCGCGGCGAGGATCACGCCCGCGGCCGCCGTCGTCATGGCGAGCTCGTAGGAAATGATCTGCGCGCTCGAGCGGATGCCGCCCATCAGCGAGAACTTGTTGTTCGACGACCAGCCCGCGAGAACGATCGCGTAGACCGAGAGCGACGTGATCGCGAAGACGTAGAGGACGCCGATCGAGACGTCCGCGCCGATCAGGGGGATCTGGCGGTCGCCGATCGGCAGCGTCGCGCCGTACGGGACCACGGCGAAGGTCGAGAGCGCGGCGAAGGCCGCGATCACCGGGGCGAGCAGAAACAGGGGCCTGTCCGCCGCGGCCGGCGTGACGGCCTCCTTGGTGAACATCTTGACCATGTCGGCCACGGCCTGGAAGAGGCCGAAGGGGCCGACGCGGTTGGGGCCGAGCCGGTCCTGGATGAAAGCGGCGCCGCGGCGCTCGATCCAGGTCAGAGGAATGACGAGGACCGGGAAGATGAGCGCCGGCAGGGCGACGCGCAGCGTGACGATCAGCCAGTCGACGGCCGTCACAGGGTCCCCGCCCAGACGAAGTCGCCCTTCTTCAGAAGCTTCCCGCCCTCGAGGTCCTTCGGGTCGATCCCCGCGTAGGCCGGCACCTCGCGGGCGATCGCGGCGAGGATGTCCTGCGGAGTCCAGTTCCGGTCCCCGTACCCGAGGGCGACGGCGAGCTGGAGGAGGAGCTCCCAGTGCGCGCGCACGGGCGGCTTCGGAAGGAACGCCTGCTCGAACTTCTGCACGCGCCCCTGGACGTTCGTGAAGGTGCCTTCCTTCTCGGCGAGCGAGGCGGCCGGGAGCACGACGTCCGCGGCGCGCGTCAGGGCGTTCGAGGTGCGGGCCGCGACGGCCAGGAACCGCGCCTTGCGGAGCTCGCCGACCTTCGCGGAATCGTCGGCGATCGCCGAGAAGTCGGCGTCCGCGATCACGATCACCTCGGGCGTCGCTTTGCCGGACAGCACGGCCTCGAGGCCGTAACCGCCCTGGCCCGGGGAGAGGCCCATGTCGCGCGCGCCGCGGAAATTCGCCGCGGCCTCGTCGCCCTCGATCCATTCCTTCTGCGACTTGATCTTCCGCACCCGGGACTCGTCGACGACGACGTCGCGGTTGGGGCAGGCGAGGTGGTCGGCGATCTTGCGGAGCAGGAAGTTCTCTTCGTTGGAGATGTGAGCCGAGCCCAGGAAGAAGAGCCCCGGCGGGCCGGCCGACTCGACCGTCTTTCGGATCTCGCGCGAGATCCGTTCGACGGCCGCCGGGACGATCGTTTCCTGCACCGCGTTGCCCTCGCGGAGCGTCGCCTTGTGGACGTCGCGGGCGTTGAGGCTCTCGGAGAGGAAGCGGCCGTGGTCGCAGAGCCAGTAGTCGTTGACGTTCGGGTTCAGGCGCGGGAGGAAGCGGTAGACGACGTCCTCCTTCGATTCGACCGACGTGTTGCAGCCGACGTTGCAGCCGGGGCAGACCGAGGGCGTCTTCTTCAGGTACCAGACGCGGCTGCGGAACCGGAACTCGCGCGTCGTCAGGGCGCCGACCGGGCAGACGTCCGCGGCGCACCCGGACCAGTCGTTGTCGAGGGCCTGGCCCGCGTGCGTCCACACGAGCGTGCGGCCGCCGCGGTCGAGGAACGTCAGCTCGCTCGTCCCGGCGATCTCGTGCGTGAACCGGATGCAGCGCGTGCACTGGATGCAGCGCGTCATGTCGGCGATGACGTGGGGCCCGATCATCGTGCGATCGAAGGTCGGGTACTGGCGCTTCTGCTCGTCGTAGTTGGAGAGCTGCTGCCCGTAGCCGAAGGAGTTGTCCTGGAGCGTGCACTCGCCGGCCTGGTCGCAGATCGGGCAGTCGAGGGGGTGGTTGATGAGGAGGAACTCCATCGTGGCGGCGCGGGAGCTCTTGACCTTGTCGGTCGTGGTCTTGACCGAGAGGCCGTCCTTCAGCGGCGTCGTGCACGCGGCCTGGATCTTGGGGATGCCCTCGATCTCGACGAGGCACATCCGGCACTGGCCCACGACCGAGAGGCGCGGGTGATAGCAGAAGTGGGGAATGTCGACGCCGGCGAGCTTCGCGGCGTCGATCAGGTTGAGGTTCTTCGGCACCTCGACGGGCCGGCCGTCGAAGACCACCGTGAAGGTGTCCTTCGCGGGAGACGCCGGCGGAGGCGGCGTAGGAGGCTTCGGTTCGGCGCTCACGGGCGCGTGCCCTCCCGTGAGTCGGAGGGAGACGGTCCATGCGCCACCGTCCCCTCTCTCGTTCCGCCGCGTCGAGCGGCGGCTTCAGAAGCCTTCGCCCCCGACAGACAGGACTTGTGCGTGACGTGGTGGAGGAACTCGTCGCGGAACTTCGGCACCGCCGACAGGACCGGCGCGGCCGCGCCGTCGGCGAGCACGCAGATCGTCATTCCGTTGTTCATGTTGCCGGCGACGCGGGTCAGGAGGTCCACGTCCTCGACGCGACCCTCGCCGGTCTCGATCCGCGACAGGACGCGGTGGAGCCAGGTCGTTCCCTCGCGGCAGGGCGTGCACTGGCCGCAGGACTCGTGGGAGAAGAACTTCAGGATGTTCTGGATCGCCGCGACGATGCAGGTGTCCTCGTCCATGACGATGATCGCGGCCGACCCGAGCATGGAGCCCCTGGCGGCGACGCCGTCGAAGTCGAGCGGACAGTCCTCGATCTCGGCCGGCGTCAGGATCGCCGCCGAGGCGCCCCCGGGAATGACGGCCTTCAGCTTCCTGCCGCCGCGGATCCCCTGGGCATAGTCCGCGCCGTAGAGGAGCTCCTTGAAGGGCAGGCCCATCGCGGCCTCGTAGACCCCGGGACGGTTGACGTGGCCCGAGACGCAGAAGAGCTTGGGCCCCGTGTTCTTCTCGTTTCGTCCGAGCTTCAGGAACCAGTCGGCGCCCCGGTCGATGACGTGCTTGACGCAGCACAGCGTCTCGACGTTGTTGACGATCGTCGGGGCCGCGAAGACTCCCGAGATGGCGGGGAAGGGCGGCTTGATGCGCGGCTGCCCGCGCTTTCCCTCGAGCGACTCGATGAGCCCCGTCTCTTCGCCGCAGATGTAGGCGCCGGCGCCGCGGTGGACCGTGATGTCGAGCGAGAAGCCGGAGTCGAGGATGTTCTGGCCGAGGAAGCCCTTCGCGTAGGCCTCCTCGACGGCGCGGTTGAGGATGCGGGCGCCGTCGTAGAACTCGCCGCGGATGTAGATGTAGGCGGTCTTGCACCGGATGGCGTAGGAGCAGAGGATCATCCCCTCGATCAGCTGGTGCGGGTCGTTTTCCATGAGGAGCCGGTCCTTGAACGTCCCGGGCTCCGACTCGTCGGCGTTGCAGAGGAGGTAGACGGGCTTGCCCTTCGTGTCCTTCGGGAGGAAGCCCCACTTGACGCCGGCCGAGAACCCGGCGCCGCCGCGGCCCCGGAGGCCGGACTTCTTGACCTCCTCGGTGATCTGCTCGGGCGTCATGCCGCCCGCCAGGACCCGGCGCAGGCCCGCGTACCCGCCGTCGGCGAGGTAGGTGTCGATCGACTGCGAGTTGGGCGTGCCGACGCGGCGGCTGAGGACCTTGTCCAAGTCAGGACTCCCGGGCGAGCCGGTCGAGGAGCTGATCCAGCTTCGCCTCGTCCATCGGCTCGTAGTACTTGTCGTTGACCATCATCGAGGGCGCGCGATCGCACCCCGCGATGCACTCGACTTCGACCAGAGTGAACTTCCCGTCCTTGCTGGTCTCCTCGAGGTCGATGCCGAGCTTGCGGCGGCAGCGCTCGACGAGCCTCTCCGCCCCCAGGAGGTGGCAGGAGATCGAGGTGCAGACCTGGAGCAGGTTCTTCCCCATCGGGCGCAGGTTGAACATCGTGTAGAAGGTCAGGACGCCGTCGACGTGCGAGACCGGCAGCTCCAGGATCCGCGCCACCTCCTCGGCCGACTCCTTCGAGATCCAGCCGTACGTCTCCTGCGCCAGCCAGAGGACCGGCAGGAGCGCCGCCTGCTTGGTGGGGTAACGCTTCAGGATGCCTTCGATCCGGGCCAGCGCCGCGGGCGGGAACGGGCGGGGCTCGCCGGCCGCCTCCACCCGGTAACGGGTGTGGCTCACCAGTCGAACGCTCCCTTCTTCCAGATGTAGGCGTATCCGACCGCCAGGATGGCGAGGAAGGCCAGCATCTCGAGGAAGAGAGGCCAGCCGATCGACTTGAACACGAGCGCCCAGGGGTAGATGAACGCGATTTCGACGTCGAACAGGATGAAGACCATCGCGATGACGAAGAACTGGATCGAGACGCGCTTGTGCGACGAGTCGATCAGGGGGACGCCGCTCTCGTAGGTCGAGCCCTTCTGCTTCGTCCGCAGCTTCTTGCCGAGGACGACGTTGAGGATCTGGATGACGGCCGCCATGCCCGCGGCGACACCCAGCAGAATGAGAATCGGAGCGAATGAGAGAGGCATTGGAGCGGTGGCAACTTTTTCACAAGGGCCGGAGCGAGTCAACGCATGTCGAAGAGCCCAAAGGGCCTAGCGGGTGCCTCCGTCGCGTTACCATCCGCCCGTGCCGAAGGCCTTCGATCCCCTCGCGCTGGTGCCCGCGTTCAACGCGGAGGCCACGGTCGGCGCCGTGGTCCGGGGCCTCAAGGAGGCCGTCGACCGCGTGGTCGTCGTCGACGACGGATCCTCGGACGGCACGGCGGAAGCGGCCGCGGCCGCCGGGGCTGACGTCCTGCGTCGACCGCAGAACGGCGGGAAGGGTGCGGCGATCCGGACGGGCCTCGAGTGGATCCTCGCGTCGCCGGCGACTCACGTTGCGTTCGTCGACGCCGACGGGCAGCATGATCCCGACGATCTTCCGGCCCTCCTCGCGGCCGCGCGGGCGGGGGACGATTTCGTGATCGGCTCGCGGATGGCCGACCCGGACGCGATCCCGCGCTATCGATACCGGACCAACGAGATCGGAAGCCAGGTTCTGTCGCGGATGACGGGGCTCGACGTCGAGGACGCCCAGTCGGGATATCGCGTGGTCTCCGCGGACCTTCTCCGGCGGCTCGCGCTCAACGCGCGGGGGTACATCATCGAGACCGAGATGCTGCTGAAGGCGGCGCCGCACTTGAAGCGGTTCCGCCACGTGCCGGTGCGCGCGATCTACGGCGGCCCGTCGCACTACCGGCCGTTTCGCGACACCTGGATCATTTCCTGGGGGGCGGTCTACTACAAGGTGTTCGAGCTGGACTAGCTTGAAGCGGCGGGTTACTTGAAGCGGCGGCTCGACGCCGCCGAACGGGAGCGGGAGGCCGCATGGCGACATCCCGTGGCGGAAAGCGCGGCAGCCGCTAGAATCGCCAGTCCGTGCCCCAACCGACGATTACGCCGCTCCGTTCCGCCGGCCGAGGCCCTCGCGTGCTCACGATCGACGCCGAGGACTGGTTTCACGTCTGCGGGCACGACCAGTACTCGGACCCGCGCCGGTGGGACGGCTACGTCTCCCGCATCGAGACGACGCTCGGCTGGCTCTTCGACGCGCTCGCCGCGGGACGTCACCGCGCCACGATCTTCTTTCTCGGCTGGATCGCGGAGCGCCACCCGCAGCTCGTGCGCGAGGCGGCGCGGCGCGGCCACGAGATCGGGGTGCACGGCCACGCGCACCGCCGGGCCGACGAGATGACTCCGTCCGAGTTCCGCGACGACCTTTCCCGCGCGCGCGACGCCATCGAGGCCGCGGGAGGGACGGGGGCGAAGACGCACCGCGCTGCGGAGTGGTCGATCCGTCATCCGGGGTCCGAGGCCCTGCCGGCGCTCGCCGCGGCCGGCTTCCGCTGCGACGCCTCGATGATGCCCGTGCCGCCGCTCGGCCGCCGGACGAACCTCCGCGGGCCCCACCGGATCGAGGGCGAGGGCTGGTCCCTGACGGAGGTCCCGCCGCTCTCGGGCTCGGTGCTGGGCCTGCCGCTGCCGCTCGGGGGCGCCTGGCCCTTCCGCATCCTTCCGGTCCGCCGCCTGGCGGAGGCCGAGCGCGCGGCCCGCGACCGCGGCGAGCCGGCGGTCTTCACCTTTCACCCGTGGGAGTTCGACCGGGCGCACCCGCCCATGCCGGGCCTTTCGCCGATCCAGCGGACGGTCCACTTCCTGGGGCTCGCCACGCTGCCGGAGCGGTTCTCGCGCTGGCTCGCGGGCGACCGGTGCGTCGCGCTCGAGGATGCGCTGGCGGGGCTGGCGCCGGCATGAGCGGCCGGGCCGCCTTCCTCTTCCCGGGTCAGCTCTCCGAGTGGATCGGCATGGGCCAGGACTTCCTCGACGCCGACCGCGAGGCGCGGGACCTCTGCGCCCTGACGTCCGAGCGCTGCGGCCGCGACCTTCGCCGCCTGATGCTCGAAGGCCCCGAGGACGCGCTCCGGGAGAACCTCGCCGCCCAGGCGAGCGTGTACCTCGTCTCGACGCTCGCCGCCCGGTCGCTCGAGCGGCAGGGAGTCGCCGCCGCGGCGACCGCGGGGTACAGCCTCGGCAACTACGCCGCGATGGTGGCGGCCGGGGCGATCGACTACGAGGAGGCCCTGGAGGTGCTCGTCGCCGTGTGGCAGGAAACCGAGCGTCTCGGGATCCGCGGCCGGATGGCGGCAGTGATCGGCGCGCGCCGCGAGGTCGTGGACGCCGAGTGCCTGGCCCAGCGCGAGCGCGGGCTCCAGGTCTGGATCGGCAACGTGAACGCGTCGACCCAGTTCGTCCTGACGGGCTCGGCCGAGGGCGTCGCCGCGGCGATCGAGGGCATCCGCCCGCGGGCGCTCTCGGTCCTCCCGCTGACCATGAGCTGGCCGATTCACAGCGAGCTGATGCGCCCGGTGGCCGACGCGATCGCGCCCCGGATCGCGGCTCTGCGGACCATCCGGGACCCGCGGGTGCCGTACTACGGCCCGGAGGGCCGCGCCGTCGCCGGCGGGGAGGACGTCCGCCGCCTCCTCGGCACGGCCTTCTGCTTCCCGACGCTCTGGAAGGAGACGTTCGAGGCGATGGTCGCAGGCTCGCACCGCCTCTTCCTCGAGGCCGGGCCGGGCGAGATGCTGTCGAAGATGGTGCGCTGGATCGATCGGTCGACCCGCTGCGTGCCGGCGGGTTCGGTGCGGTCGATCCGGGCGGCCGTGGATATAGTCGCGGCCGGATGAAGACCGCGGTCGTGACCGGAGGCTCGCGGGGCATCGGGAAGGCCATCTCGCAGGAGCTCGCGGCGGGGGGCGCCCGCATCGTGTTGACCTGCCTCCAGGACCTCGCCCGCGCCGAGGAGACCGCGGCCGAGATTCGCCGCGGCGGCGGGGAAGCCGTGGCCATGAAGGTCGACGTCCGGAAGCCCGACGACGTCGCGGCCCTCGCCGACCGCGTCGCCGCCGATTTCGGCGGGACGGACATCCTGGTCAACAACGCCGGCGTCATCAAGGACGCTCTCTTCCCCTTCATGAAGGAAGAGGACTGGGACTACGTCCTCGACGTCGACCTCAAAGGCGCCTTCCGCGTGACGCGGGCGCTCATCCGGGGCATGCTCCACAAGACCTCCGGCCGCATCGTCAACATCGTCTCGGTCAGCGGGATCTCGGGCCACGCCGGCCAGGCCAACTACTCGGCCGCCAAGGGAGGGTTGATCGCGTTCACCAAGGCGCTGGCGCTGGAGCTCGCGCCCCGGGCGATCACCGTCAACGCCGTGGCGCCCGGCCTCGTGGACACGGAAATCATCGCGCACCTCAAGGATTCGGCGCGAAAGGAGTTCATTTCGCGCATCCCGATGGCGCGGTTCGGCCGGCCGGAGGAGATCGCGGCCCTCGTCGGCTTCCTCGCCTCGGACAGGGCGTCGTACGTCACCGGTCAGGTCTGGCGGGCCGACGGGGGAATGGCCTGAGCCCTGGCCGACTATAATCCCGCCCGGAAGGAGCCCCCATGTCCCGGGAAGAACTGGCGCCGCGGGTCAAAGACCTGATCGTGCGGCGTTTGAAGCTCGAGATCGATCCGACGTCGATCGACGATGCGGCTCCGCTTTTCGGCGAGGGCCTCGGCCTCGATTCGATCGACGCGCTCGAGCTCGTTCTCGGGCTCGAGCAGGAATTCAAGATCAAGGTCGAGGACGAAGAGGTGGGGGTCAAGGCCTTCGCCTCCGTCAACGCCCTTTGCGACTTCATCGAGCAGAAGAAGACGGCCTGAATGACGACGGCGGCATTCCCGCATGCCTACCCGTTCCGTTTCGTGGACACGGTGGCGCAGCGGCCGGATGCCGCGTTCCGGGGCGGCCGGGTCCGGATCCGCGTGACCGCCAACGCGCGGGCGGCGATGGGGGAGAGCTGGCAGAGTCCGTTGCTGCTCGCCGAGGCCATCGCCCAGGCCGCGCTCCTGCTCGAAGGCGGCGACGCCGAGGCGGGACGGCGCGGCTACCTCGCCGGGATCCAGGAGATGTCGCTCGAGCGCGCGCCGCGCGCCGGCGAGACCCTCGACGTCGCCGTTCGCCTCCACGCGCGTTTCGGATCGATCGTCCGGTTCGACGGCGAGGTGCACGGAGAGGACGGGGTCCTCGCCCGGGGGAGCGTTCTCGTCCGCAAGGGCGAGGCGGAGGTGGCGGAGCCATGAACGTCAAGGAAGAACAGAAGGGCGCCCACACCATCCTGCGGATCTCCGGCACCCTCGCGCTCGGCGAGGCCACGCGGGCGCTTCAGGAACGGTTCGAGAAGATCTCGGAGGCCGGCGGGAGCGCGCTCATTCTCGAGATGTCCGGCCTCGAGCACCTCGACTCGACGGCGATCGGAGTCCTGGTCGGCGGGCTCAAGCGCTTCGAGGCCCAGGGGCGCCGCTTCTATCTCGTGAGCCCGCGGGAACGCGTGGCGTCGGTCTTCCGGATCACGCACCTCGACTCGATCTTCCGGACCTTCCCGACGATCGAGGCGGCGGTCAAGGCCGCGGACCTCCCCGGCGAGGAGTCGACGCGTGAGCGCTGAGGTCGCCGCGGCCTGCGAGTGCACGCACGAGCCGCCCCACCGGTTCACGATCGCCGGCCGGGCGCGGGTGCCCGGCGGAGTCCTGCTGACACTCCAGCGCGTCGACGAGCGGTATCCGCCCCGCGACGTCTTCGTCACGGACCGCGAGCTGAAGATGGGCAGCGACAACGTGTTCAAGGCCTGCTTCGTGTGCGTCGATCGCGGCTTCCGCGAGACGGCGATCGTCCTGCCGAAATCCGACGTCGAGCTCGGACTGCCCCCGGCCTGAGCGGCCGGGCCCCGAGAAGGAGGTCCCCTTGCGCCTGACGGATCGGCCCGCCTGGAAGGCGCTCCAGGCCCACGCCCCGGCCGTCCGGGACCTTCACCTGCGCGATCTCTTCGCCGCCGAGCCCGGCCGCGCCGAGCGCCTCTCGGTGGAGGGCGCGGGCCTGTTTCTCGACTATTCGAAGCACCGCGTCACGGACGAGACGCTGCGGCTCCTTCTCGCGCTCGCGCGCGAGTGCGGCCTGCGCGAGCGGATCGACGCGATGTTCCGCGGCGACAAGATCAACGTCACGGAAAAGCGCGCGGTGCTCCACGTGGCGCTGCGCGCGCCGAAGGGGGCCTCGATCGTCGTCGACGGGGAGAACGTCGTGCCCGCGGTCCACGAGGTGCTCGACCGGATGTCGGCCTTCTGCGATCGCGTCCGGGGCGGCGCCTGGACCGGTCACACCGGCAAGCGCATCCGGAACGTGGTCAACGTCGGCATCGGGGGCTCGGACCTCGGGCCGGTCATGGCCCACGAGGCGCTCCGCCACTTCAGCGACCGGAACATGCGCTTCGAGTTCGTCTCGAACGTGGACGGCACCGACTTCGTCGAGTCGACGTGGGGGATGGACCCGGCCGAGACCCTGTTCGTCATCTCCTCGAAGACGTTCGTGACGCTCGAGACCATGACCAACGCGAAGACCGCGCGCGACTGGTGCCTGGCGTCGTTGAAGGACGAGAAGGCGGTCGCGAAGCACTTCGTGGCGGTCTCGACCAACGCCGAGGAGGTCCGCAAGTTCGGCATCGACACGGCCAACATGTTCGGCTTCTGGGACTGGGTCGGCGGGCGTTACTCCATGGACTCCGCGATCGGCCTTTCGACCATGCTGGCGATCGGTCCGGCGAACTTCCGCTCCATGCTCGCCGGGTTCCACGCGATCGACGAGCATTTCCGGACGGCGCCCTTCGAGAGGAACCTGCCGGTGCTGATGGGGCTCCTCGCCGTCTGGTACGACAACTTCTTCGGCGCGCAGACGGTCGGCGTCTTTCCCTACAGCCAGTACTTGAAGCGTTTCCCGGCCTACCTGCAGCAGCTCACGATGGAGTCGAACGGGAAACACGTGACGCTCGACTCCGAGACCGTCGGCTGGGAGACGGGCCCGATCTTCTGGGGCGAGCCGGGAACGAACGGCCAGCACTCCTTCTACCAGCTCATTCATCAGGGAACGAAGCTCATCCCGTCGGACTTTCTGGGCTTCCTTCACACCGCGAACCCGGTCGGGCCGCACCACGACCTGCTGATGGCGAACCTCTTCGCCCAGACCGAGGCCCTCGCCTTCGGCAAGACGGCCGAGCAGGTCAAGGCCGACGGCACGCCCGACTGGCTCGTGCCGCACCGCGTCTGCGAGGGCAACCGCCCCACGTCGACGATCCTCGCCGACGCGCTGACGCCCGAGACGCTCGGCGAGCTCGTGGCGCTGTACGAGCACAGCGTCTTCACGCAGGGCGTCATCTGGGGCATCGACTCCTTCGACCAGTGGGGCGTCGAGCTCGGAAAGAAGCTCGCCGTCAACATCATTCCGGAGCTCCAGAGCGCCGCCGAGCCGCCGTTGAAGCACGACGGCTCGACGAACGCCCTGATTCGCCGCTACCGAAAGGCGCGGACCGGCTCCAAGTGACGACGCCAGCCGACGATCGCATCGCCGCGTTCAAGCGGGAAGCCGGCGAGAAGGCCGCCGCGCTCGTGCAGGACGGGATGGTCGTCGGTCTCGGCACGGGGTCGACCGCGATCTTCGCGACGCGCAAGATCGGGGAGCTGCTGTCGTCGGGGCGCCTCCAGAGCGTCGTAGGCGTCCCCACCTCCCGCGCGACGGAGACGGAGGCGAGTCGGCTCGGGATCCCGCTCCTCGGAGAGGACATTCCGCGCGAGATCGACCTGACCATCGACGGGGCGGACGAAGTCGACCCGGCCCTGAACCTGATCAAGGGCGGCGGGGGAGCGCTCTTCCGGGAAAAGATCGTGGCGCAGGCGAGCCGCCGCGTCGTGATCGTGGTCGACGAGACGAAGCTCTCGCCGGCGCTCGGCACGCGGCATCCGATTCCCGTCGAGGTGTCCCGATTCGGCTGGCAGTCGCAGCAGCGCTTCCTCGCGTCGATCGGCGGCAAGCCGGTCCTTCGGCAAACCGCGGACGGAACGCCGTACGAGACGGACCAGGGCAACTGGATCTTCGATTGCGCGACGGGGCCGACGCCCGATCCGGTCGCGCTGGCGGCGCGCCTGGCCGCGCGGGCCGGCATCGTCGAGCATGGTCTCTTCTGCGGGATCGCCTCGGAAATCCTGGTCGCGGGGGGCGCGGGCGTGCGGGAGATTCGGCGCCCGGGCTAGCGCTACCTTTCGAAGAACCAGAGCCAGGCCAGGTAACCGGCGCCGGCGGCGCACAGGGCCGCTCCGGCGGTGATGGCGGCCCGCGCGAGGCTCGAGGCGTGCTTCCAGAGCCGTTTCGCGGCGCGGTAGAGCCTGCGCAGCTCGACTTCGAGCCAGTCGAGAGCCTTCGCGACCACGAGAAACTCCTGCGCCACCAGGGCCCCGCCGAACGCGATGACGAGGAGGCCCGGCCCCGGGATCACCAGCAGGATGGCTCCGCCCACGATGAGGAGAATCCCCACGACCACGAAGGCGATTCGAGCCCAGGGACGCCCCGAGTCCTTCTGCGCCCGGTAGCGCCGGACGAACCGCTCGCCGGCCGGGGCCTTCTGAAAATTCCGCAGCCGCTTTTTCCACTGACCGAGCATTTCGTCTCTCCGGGATGCCAGAACCCTGCCAACCCCCTGCGGTTGACCCCCGTGCCGCCTCCCGCTATCCTCCCGTTCCCCGCGAAAGTGGCGGAACTGGTAGACGCGCAGGTCTCAGAAGCCTGTGGGGTAACACCTGTGGGGGTTCGAGTCCCCCCTTTCGCACCAACTGCCTGATCCTGCCTTCTGGCCGCGCTGCGTGCGAAAGGGGAGGGCGAGAACCCCCAGGGGTGTCCGAGGGGGCGTAGCCCCCTCGCCTGAGGAGGGCCGGCCGGCGACCGCAGGTCGCCGTCTCGCGAAGCGAGCGGCCGGCACGAGTCCCCCCTTTCGCACCAATTGCCTTGATCCGACTTTCGCCTTGGTGTGTGCGAAAAGGCCCCCCCACCGGGCCAGCTAGCGCCGAGGCCGGCCGGGAGGGGGCTGAATGACGTTGACGGCTCCCTGCATCATCACGCCATGGATCTGACAGTAGTACTGAAACGTCCCCGGCGTGTTGAACGCGTGGGTGAAGCTGTAGGGGTAGTTCTGGACCAGCGAGCTCCAGTTGCCGTCCGGCGAGCAAAGGGTGTTGGTGCAGGTCCCGCTGGTCGTCGAGTGGAATCCCGCCCCCTGCGCCCAATCCCACTGGACCGTCGTACCGACCAGGATCGTCGTGTTCGGCCCGTGGTCGACCGTGTCGAAGAAGGACGCCGTCCCGTTGCTCCCCACGAGCACGATCCGATTCGGATTGACCGTCGGGGTCCGGGTGGCGAGGTTCGTGATGATGGGCGTGTGGGTGATCGTGGGACTGAGCGTGATCGTCGGGGTCTGCGAGATCGTGAAGGTCGGGGTGATCGTGAACGTCGGGGTGATGGTGGGCGTGAGGGACGGGGTGAAGGTCTGGCTCGGCGTGAAGGTCAGGGAGGGCGTGAAGGTCACGGACGGCGTGAAGGTGATCGTCGGCGTGTTCGTGATGGTCGGCGTTCCGGGGATCGCGTCCGGGGCGCCCACGACGAAGATGGGGTCGGTCGTCGCGTTGTCGATGACCGCGGCGTAGGAGAAGACCGGCCCGGTCGCGACGACCGTGATCACCGCATCCTCGGTCTCGAAGTCGGCAGCCCCCGCGACGGTGAAAATGCCGGACACTTGGACCCCGGAGCGGCCATCGACCGAGCGGATGACGGGATTCCCGTGGGGTGACCCGTCCGAGTCCAGGATCTCGAAGGTCGCCGTGACGGGCCCGTCGCCCGGGTTGAACAGTCCGACGTTGGTGCGGAAGCCCTGGCCGGAGCCTCCATTGCGGATCGAGGTGAGGACCGTGCGCTCGCGGGCCGAGGAAGCGGTGAGGCCGGGGACGTACATCCCGACGGTCGGCACGGGCGCCGTCGAGTAGAGGCGGCTCGTGACGACGAGCGCGGTCGCGTCGCCGGCGAAGGCGAACTCGATGCCGCCGGCCGTGTCGGGGGCGTTGAACGCCGCGGCGACGACGTCGTCGAAGCCGATCGACTGGCGCGGCGCGAGCCGGAACGAGAGCGTCGGCGATGCGGCGGGGCAGGGATCGCCGATGAAGCACCGGTACGTCGCGGTGACATCGAGCGGGTCGGAATACGAGGTGTTGAACGCCCGGACGTCCGAGTAGAAGGGCGCGCCGCCGACGATCGAGGCCGCCGCCGGGAGCGTGACCGTCTCGGCCGGAAGAAGGGCGGCGGTTCCGAGCGCTGCCAGGGCCAGGATCGCTGCGCGCGACGTCATCCGGAAGACAGTGTAACGCGGCTATGATCGCGGGCGATGCACCCGTGGCACGATGTCGCCGTCGGGGCCGAAGCGCCGGCCCTTCTCCACGCGATCATCGAGATTCCGCGCGGCTCGAAGGTCAAGTACGAGCTCGACAAGGCGAGCGGGTTGATCCGCGTCGACCGCATTCTCTTTTCGGCCGTGCACTACCCGGCCAACTACGGCTTCATCCCGCAGTCGTACTGCGAGGACCACGATCCGCTCGACATCCTGGTCCTCGGCCAGGAAGAGGTCGTCCCGCTGTCGATCCTGCGCGCGCGGCCGATCGGTGTCATGAAGATGAGCGACCAGGGCGAGGAGGACGACAAGATCATCGCGGTCCACGCCGACGACCCGGAATACGTGCACTACACCTCGATCCGGGAGCTGCCGCCCCATCGGATCGCCGAGCTGCGCCGCTTCTTCGAGGACTACAAGGCGCTCGAGCAGAAAACCGTGACCGTCGACGAGTTCCTCGACCGGCCGCAGGCGGTCGAGGTCGTCCGGGACGCGCTCGATCTCTACGCGAAGCACCGGGAGGCTCTTCGGTCCGGCCGGCTTCCCTGAGGGGCGTCCGAGCCGTTCCCGGATCGGTCCCCCCCAGGGCGTTCCGAAGGCGTAAAATTTGGTCGGGGGCCCTCGCACTCGATGCCAACTCCTGTCCTTCCATGGAACTGTCCCAACCCTTACTGCGAGGAACCGCACAATCCGGCCTCCGTGCCCGTGAACGGGGTGATTCGGTGCCATTCCTGCGGCTGGGAGCGCAAGATCCGCGCGCCCGAGCCCGAGAACCTCGACGACTGGCCGGGGCTCTTCACCCCGATCGAGCCCACCAAGGGGTGATCCGGGCCGGATAGACTCCCCGGCGTGCTGCCCCGCGATTCCGAAGTCCTCGAGCGCCTCCGCAAGAAGGGCTCGCGTGTCCTGTCCTTCCGCGACCTCGTCGAGGCCTTCGGAGTCCTCGAGCCGGAGGAGGACTCGCTGCGCGAGAAGCTCGACCTCCTCGAGCGGCGCGGCGAGATCGTGCGGGTTCGCGGCGAGAAGTACTCGGCGATCGAGTATTCCGAGCTCGTCGCCGGCCGCCTGACCGTCCGGCCCGAGGGATTCGGCTTCGTGCTCGTCAAGGACGGCGAGGACCTCTACGTCCCGCGCACGGGGATGCACGGCGCCCTGGACGGGGACACCGTCCTCGCGCGCGAGGAACGCTCGCGGGCGGCGGGAGCGGGACGGCGGCGGGGCGGGCCGGAACGGCGGTCGGGCGCCGTCGTTCGAATCCTCGAGCGCGCCCGGGAGCGCGTCGTGGGGCGGTTCGAGACCCGGGACGGCGCCAAGGTCGTCTTCCCCTACGACCCCAAGATCGACGCGGTGATCCGGATCGTCGACGGCAAGACCGCCGGCGCGCGCGAGAACGAGATCGTCGAGGCGCGGCTGACCGCGTTTCCGGACGCCCGCCGCGTCGCCCGGGGCGAGGTCGAAGACCGTCTCGGCTTCCTGGGAGAGCCAGGGGTCGACATCGAGATCGTCCTGCGCTCGCACAATCTCCCGCCGCGTTTTCCCCAGCCCGTCGTCGCGGAGTCGGAGCGCTTCCCGGAGGAAGTTCGCGCGGAGGACACCCGCGGCCGGCGCGACTTCCGCGACCGGAGAATCGTGACGATCGACGGGGAGACGGCCAAGGACTTCGACGACGCCATCGAGGTGGAGCGGACGCCGACGGGCTACCGGATCGGCGTGCACATCGCCGACGTCTCGCACTATGTCGCGGAGGGCAGCGTCCTCGACGACGAGGCCCGCTCGCGCGGCACGTCGGTCTATTTCCCCGGCCGCGTGCTGCCGATGCTGCCCGAGCGGCTCTCGAACGGGCTCTGCTCGCTGAACCCACGCGTCGACCGGCTGGTCCTGTCGGCCCTCCTGGAGCTCGACGACCATGGCCGCGTCGTGGGCTCGGACTTCACGAAGGGCGTGATCCGCAGCGGCCACCGGATGACCTACACGGAAGTCGCCCGACTGCTCGAAAAGGGCCCGGGTCCGGAGGACGAGCGCAAGTACGGACCGTACCTCGGGGACTTCCGGCTCATGGGCGAGGTCGCGGCGCTCCTGCGCCGGCGACGCGAGGCGCGCGGTTCGATCGACTTCGACCTCCCGGACGCCGACATCGTGCTCGACGACGCGGGCCTCGTCGTCGGGCATCGTCCCCGAGTCGCGCAACGTGGCCCACCGGCTGATCGAGGAGTTCATGCTGGCGGCCAACGAGGCGGTGGCGAAGAAGCTGCTCTTCGCCCGGCAGCCGGCGATCTACCGCGTCCACGACCGGCCGGATCCGGACCGGCTCGTCGACCTGCGCGAGATCCTCGAGACCTTCGGCTACGAGCTCAAGGGCGACCTCGCGGAGGTCCCGCCGAAGGCCTTCCAGAAGCTGCTGACGGAGATCGAGGGCAAGCCCGAGGAGCGCCTCCTCCACGACCTCCTGCTGCGCGCCCAGCGCAAGGCGCTCTACGCCGAGGAGTGCCGGGGGCACTACGCCCTGGCGGCGCCGTACTACTGCCACTTCACCTCGCCCATCCGGCGGTACCCGGACCTCATCGTCCACCGGCAGCTCTCGCGCCTGCTCGAGGCCGGCCGGCCCGTGGCGGCGAAGGACTTCGACGCGGTCAACGACCGGATGCGCGAGGTCGGGGCCTTCTCCTCGGAGCGCGAGCGGCGCGCCGAGCAGGCCGAGCGGGAGAGCCTGCTCTGGAAAAAGATCGTCTTCATGAAGGACAAGATCGAGCGGGAGTTCGACGCCTACGTCACGGGTGTGGCATCGTTCGGCGTGTTCGTGACGCTCAAGGACTTTTTCGTGGAGGGGCTCGTCCCGATGACCGCGCTCGGCAACGATTTCTTCGTGTACGAGGAGAAGCAGCACCGCCTGCGGGGCCGGTCCTCGGGCGCGACGTTTCGCCTCGGCGACTCGATCCGGGTGCGCCTCGTCGAGATCGACGAGGTCCGCCGGCGCCTGAACTTCCGGCTGGCGGGAACGCCGGCGGCGGCGAAGTCGACAGCCCGCCCTCCGCGCTCCGAAGCGCCGGCCCGCGCGGCCCGTCCCGAGCCGGCGGCCGCCGACTTCGGCCGGCGTCCGCGCGTTCGGAGGAAGCGGTGACGCGCCGCCGGGCAGCGGCGGCCGCTTTGACGGCCTGCTTCCTCCTCGCCGCGTGCCGCGAGAAGGGACGGCCCGATCCCGCCATCCGCATGGCCATCTCCCACGAGCCGCGGCCGCCGAGAACGCGTCCACAGGAGGCGCGGCGCGGCGCCGACGGCCCCGACACGCCTCGAGGTCCCGCCCGCGGTCACCCAGGCCTTCAGCGGCATCCGGCTCGCCTGGAAAGACGCCAAAGACGGCAAAGAGGGCGTCATCGAGGTGCCGATCGGCGCGACCGCGCCGCTGCCGGAGGCGTCGCTCGTCGTGCGGGCCGACGCCTTCCTGCCGGCCTTCACGATGGCGGGCGGCGTCGTCACGTCGGAGGGCGTCGAGCCGCAGAACGAGGCCGCGCGCATCACGGTGCTCGAATCGGGGAAAGAGATCTTCGGCGGCTGGATCTTCAAGCGCTTTCCGGATGTCCATCCCTTCTCGCATCCGCGCTTCAAGCTGCTGCTCGAAGGGGGCGTACCGCGGTCGTCCAAGTGACCGTCCCTCAGGCGAAATCGCCCTACCGGGTGGTCATTGCCGGTCGGCCCAACGTCGGTAAGTCGGCTCTCTTCAACCGCCTCACCCGGCGCCGCCGGTCGATCGTCCACGACATGGCCGGCATGACCCGCGACGTCCTCGAGATGGAGGCCGAGCTGCCGGACGGCCGGAAGTACCTCGTCTCGGACACCGGCGGCTACGACCCCTCCGGCAAGGAGAAGATCCCGGCCGCGGTGCGCGAGAAAGCTGTCGGCGCCATCAAGAACGCCGATCTCGTCCTCCTCGTCGTGGACGCCTCGGCCGGAGTGCTTCCGGGCGACCGCGCGGCGGCGCGGGTCATCCGCGAGTCGGGCCGCGAGTGCGTCGTCGTCGCGAACAAGATCGACCGCCGCGAGGGAAGCGAAGGGGAGCAGGAGGCCTGGGCCCTCGGGTTCCCGGAGATGTACGGCGTGTCCGCGGAGCACGGGACCGGCGTCGACGACATCCAGACGGCGATCGCGCAGCGGATGCCGGAGGCCGCGGAAGTCGACCCCGAGGCGCCGGAACCGGAGGCGCTCCCGCGCGAGATCGCGCTCGCGGTCGTGGGACGGCCGAACGTGGGGAAGTCGTCGCTCCTGAACGCGCTGCTCGGCGAAGAGCGGGCGATCGTGTCGGAAACCGCCGGGACGACCCGGGACTCGATCGACACGGCGATCGAAGCGGGAGGCCGGCGCTTCCGCCTCGTCGATACGGCCGGGATCCGCCGCCGGGGCCGGACCGAGAAGGGCGCCGAGGTGCTTTCGGTCGTCCAGGCGAGGAAGCGGATCGAGGAGTGCGACGTCGCTCTCCTCGTCGTCGACGCCGAGGAGGGCCCGACGGGACAGGACGCGAGCGTGGCCTCCATGGCCGACAAGGAAGGCAAGGGGCTCGTCCTGGTGGCCAACAAGTGGGACCTCGCCGGCAAGCGCGAGATCGGCACGGCGGAAGACTTCCAGACCGCCCTCGCCACACAGATCCCCTTCGCCCGGCAGGCCCCGATCCTCCTCGTTTCGGCGAAGACCGGCCGCGGCATCGCCCGCGTGCTCGAGACGGCGGCCCGGGTGGCCGACAACCGGATGCGGCGGATCACGACCGGCGAGCTCAACCGGATCCTCGGCCGGGCGCTGCGCGACAAAGCGCCCCGGACCACGAAGGGGAGGATGCTCAAGGTCTTCTACGTCGCGCAGACCGGCGCGGCGCCGCCGACCTTCACGATCGTCGCCGATCACCGCGAGCCGCTCCACTTCTCGGAGGAGCGGCGCATCGAGAACCTGATCCGCGGCTCGGCCGATTTCGAGGGCTCGCCGATCCGCATCCTCGTCCGGGCCCGCTCCCGGGACGAAGACGCGCCGAGCCGCGCAAAGTCCTCCCGCCGCCGGGCGAGTTCGGGGTAGATTAACCTCGTGGGCAAGGGGGAAGCCGAGGTCTACAGGCCCGCCGAGGCGTGCCGGATCGCGGAAGTGGCGCCATACGTCCTGCGCTACTGGGAGACGGAGTTCCCGGCGCTCTCCGAGGGCAAGGACAAGGGCGCCTCCAAGCTCTACACCGCGCGGGACGTCCGGATCATCGCCCGCATCCGCGAGCTCCTCTACGACGAGGGGTTCACCGTGGCGGGGGCCAAGAAGCGCCTCGACGCGGAGATCACCGAGGGCCGCTTCGACGACGGGCTCGCTCCGGCGCCGCCGGTGTCGGAGCAGCGCAGGGCGGGCCCGGCGGCCGCGCCCCGAAGAGCGGAGAAGCCCGAACGCGCCCCCGCCCGGGGTGGGTCCGCGCTTCAGTCCGCCGATCCGGCGCCCGTCGCCGCCCCGCGGACGGCCGCGCCTGCGGCCTCCGCGGCCTCCAGCTTCGATCGCAAGACCGTGGTGCGCGAGCTCAAAGAGATCGTGCGCCTGCTCGACCGCACCCGCGCGAAGTGAGCCGCCGCTGACTGTCGGTCACCTTGACAGTCCAATCGCGGCGGCCGTAGCGTTACGGGAAATCGAACCCGAACGAAGGAGCGCGATATGAAATCGACCGCGACGCGGGTCCTCGGCGTTCTTGGTCTTCTGGCGGCGTTCGGGCGGCCCCTCGCCGCGCAGACGACCGGCTCCATCCGCGGAACGGTCGAAACCGGCGGCACGCCCCTTCCGGGAGTGAGCGTCGAGGCCCGAAGCCCGAACCTCCAGGGCGTGCGTTCCTCGGTCACCGACGCCGACGGCCGATTCAACCTGACGCTGCTGCCGCCGGGCACGTACACCGTCACCGCGACGCTCGCCGGGTTCGCGCCGAACACGCAGACCATCCGGCTGGCGCTCGACCAGGCGGCTGCGCTCAAGGTCGAGCTGATCGCGGCGGCGAGCGCCGAGGTCATGGTCTCGGCGCAGGCGGCGACCGTCGAGACCGAGTCGAACGACATCGGGCGCAACCTCGATGCGGCCGCGTTCCAGGCCCTTCCGACCGGGCGCAATTACGCCTCGGTCGCGCAGCTCGCGAGCGGGGTCAACACCGACGACTCCGACGTGCGCAACACCTCGATCACCGTCTACGGCTCGACCGGCCTCGAAAACGCATACCTCGTCGACGGCGCGAACACGACGGGCGTCGAGATCGGAAACCAGGGCAAGGTCCTCAATTTCGAGTTCATCCAGGAGGTCGAGCTGAAGGCCGGCGGCTACGAGGCCGAGTACACCGGCGCGCAGGGCGGCATCCTGAACGTCGTCACCAAGTCCGGCGGCAACGAGTTTCACGGCGACGCCTTCGGGTATTTCGACGACGATTCCCTCCAGGCGGAGAACAAGCACCTCGACGAGATCACCTCCGGGGGCGTCCCGGCCGGGTTCACGCGGTCCGACTACGGCGTGGACATCGGCGGCTTCGTCCTGAAGGACCGGCTCTGGTTCTTCGCGGCCTACGACCACGTCAAGAACACCGACCAGCGCCAGGTCACGCAGGGGCCCGAGGCCGGGACGATCACGGACCTCGATACGTCGAGCAATCTTTACTCCGGCAAGGTGACCTGGACGATCAACTCGTCGAACACGTTCATCGGGACGGTCTTCGGCGATCCGACCGACGACACGGGAGCGGTCGGCCCGGTCATCGGCCCGCCCACGACCTACAACGGAACGGTGACGGTCGGCGGCACGGACTTCGGCGGCCGGTACCAGGGGACCTTCTCCTCGAAGTGGCTCGCGACGGCCCAGTTCGGCTACCACCGCGAGAACGTCGACACGCTGCCGGGACCCGGCGGCAACCAGATCTATTACGTCGACAACACGGGCGACGTCCTGACCGCGTCCGGCGGTTTCGGCGGAACGGCCGGCGACGGTCAGTTCGCCTCCAAGACGTTCACCCGCTACGACTACCTCGCCGACGTCAGCTACTACCTCGGGAATCACGACCTCAAGGCCGGGTTCGGATACCAGCGCATCGACGCCGACGTCGTGCGGGACACGAGCGGCGGACAGTTCGTCTCGATCCTGGCGCCCTTCGAAGACGACCCCCTGCAGCGGCCGGTCTACAGCCACCTCTTCTTCGCCGGGCCCGACGCGACGATCGACAACGCGACGATCGCCCCCGTCATCGCGACGCCCCAGAACAACGTGTTCGCGGTGTTCCTGCAGGACCGCTGGAGCGTCCTTCCGAACCTGACCATCAACGCGGGCGTGCGGTGGGAGAAGCAGGAGATCAAGGGCCTCGACGACATCACCTACATCGACATCAACCATTTCTCCCCGCGCGTCGGCGTCACCTGGGACTTCCTGAACAACGGGAAGTCCAAGGCCTACGCCTCCTACAGCCAGTTCGTGCCGCTGATCCCGATGGACATGAACGTCCGGTCGTTGAACGGCGAGCGCGACGGGTCGACGTTCAATTTCTCGCCGACCGACATCAACTGCGACCCGGCGGCCGACACGCCCGACACGCCCTGCGAGATCCGGGGCACGGCGGTCGACGACATCGACCCGAACCTCAAGTCGCCGTACTCGGAGGAGATCCTCGCGGGCGTGGAATTCCAGTTCGGAAACACCTGGATGGTCGGCCTGCGGGGAATCTACCGGGCCCTCGGCCGGGTCCTCGAGGACACGTACATCCCGGAGCTCGACAACTACGCGTTCTTCAACCCGGGCTCGAGCGTCCTCGCGCCCGAGTTCGCGCCCGGCAAGCGCTACTTCCGCGGCATCGAGCTGACGGCGCAGAAGCGGATGTCGGACAACTGGATGATCTACGCGAGCTACATGTACTCGACGCTGCGCGGCAACTACGACGGCTCCTTCCGGACGATCGGCGGCTTCTTCGCGCGGAATCCCTTCATCACGGACGACTTCGACTATCCGGAGTTCCAGGTCAACGCCAACGGCAGCCTCGGGCTCGACCGGACCAACCAGGCGAAGCTCCAGACGGCGTACGCGTTCCCGTTCGGCCTGACGATGTCGGCCTCGGGGTATTACCAGAGCGGCACGCCGCTCTCCCGTATCGGCTGGTGGAACGGCTACGCGGGTCCCGAGATCTTCATCACGCCGCGGGGCAGCGAGGGCCGGACGCCCGACACCTACGAGTTCGACCTCCAGGCGGACTACGGTTTGCGGCTCGGGCCGGTCACGGTCCACTTCCTCGCGAGCCTCTTCAACGTGCTCAACCGGCAGCAGACCACGCAGGTCGACCAGGTGTGGGCCTTCGACCAGGCCGACAACGAATCGCCGACGCCGACCAACGAGCAATACGGTCAGGGCACCCAGTGGCAGCAGCCCCGGACTCTCCGTTTCGGACTGCGGGTGAGCTTCTAGGCCCCGGGGGTCAGGTCTTCATTTTTCGGTTCTCGACCCGGGAGATCCGAAATTTGAAGACCTGACCCTCTCCCGGGTGTCCATGGCGAGCGAGATCAGCGTCGAGATCCGCGGGCTGACGAAGCGCTTCGGCGAAACCGCGGCCGTCGACGACGTCTCCCTCGACATCCGCCGCGGGGAGTTCTTCTCCCTGCTCGGCCCGTCGGGCTGCGGCAAGACGACGCTGCTCCGGATGATCGGCGGGTTCGAGCGGCCGACGGCCGGGTCCCTGCGCATCGGGGGGGCGGACGTGACGCACACGCCGCCCTACCGGCGCCCGGTCAACATGGTCTTCCAGCACTACGCCCTCTTTCCCCACCTCTCGGTCGAGGAGAACGTCGCGTTCGGCCTGCGCTACCGGGACCTGGGCCGGGAGGCGCAGGCGCGTCGCGTCGCGGACGTCCTCGGCCTCGTTCAGCTCACGGGCTTCGAGAAGCGCCGGCCGCACCAGCTCTCCGGCGGCCAGCGGCAGCGGATCGCGCTGGCCCGCGCGCTGGCCCTGGAGCCCGAGGTCCTGCTCCTCGACGAGCCCCTCGGCGCCCTCGACCAGAAGCTCCGCAAGGAGGTGCAGGTCCAGCTCAAGCACCTGCAGCGGGAGCTCGGCATCACCTTCATCTTCGTCACGCACGATCAGGAGGAGGCGTTGACGATGAGCGACCGGATCGCCGTCATGAACCGGGGACGGGTCGAGCAGGCCGACGACGCCTCGACCGTCTTCGAGCGGCCGGCGACCGAGTTCGTCGCGAACTTCATGGGGGCGTCGAACTTCTTTGCCGCCCGCGTTCGGGAGGCGTCGGGGGACGCGGTGACGCTGGAGCTCGCGGCCGGAGGCGACACGCGCGTGCCGCTCGCGCCCGGCCAGGCCCGGCCCCGCGCCGGCGACGCGGTGCGTTTCGTCGTGCGGCCCGAGAAGCTCGAGCTGCGCCCCCGGAGCGGGGCGTCCGACCGCGGAGTCTCGTCGGTCGCGGTCACGGTCGAGGAGCGGGTCTACCAGGGAGTCTCGACGGTCTGGATCGTCCGCGACGCGGCGGGGGAGCGGCTGACCGTCTACGAGCAGAACGAGAAGCCGTTCGAGGAGTCGTCGCGCCACCCGGTCGGGAGCGGCCTGGACGCCTGCTGGGACCCCCGCCACGCCGTCCTCATTCGGGAAGAGGCCGGCCGATCGTGAGCGACGAGAAAGGGTCCGGACGGGCCGCTTACGCCCTGGCGCTCCCGACCTGGATCGTCCTCGGCGTTTTCTTCCTCGCGCCCCTCGTCGTTCTCTTCCTCATCAGCTTCGGGCAGCGCGCGATCTACGGGGGGCTCAAGCCGATCGAGGACCTCGGGGCCTACCTCGCCTCGGGGAAGTTCCTGGCGCAGTACGCGCGCTCGCTGCACCCGATCTACCTGCAGATCTTCTGGCGGTCGATCTGGATGGCCGTCGTCACGACCGGGCTGTGCCTCCTGATCAGCTACCCGGTCGCGTACTACGTCGCGGTCGTCGCCCCGGCCCGAAGGCGCAACCTCTTGCTCGGCCTCGTCGTCGTGCCGTTCTGGACGAGCTTCCTCATCCGGACCTACGCCTGGATGTTCATCCTGCGAACGGAGGGCCTGATCAACCGGCTCCTCGTGGGCTCGGGGCTGACGTCCGGACCGATCGAGCTCCTGTACAACGACTTCTCGGTCCTCCTCGGCCTGGTCTACGGCGAGCTCCCGTTCATGATCCTGCCGCTCTACGCCTCCCTCGAGAAGCTCGACCTCTCGCTCCTCGAGGCGGCCGCGGACCTCGGCGCTCCGGCGGGTTCGGCGTTCTGGCGGGTCACCGTGCCGCAGACGATGCCGGGGATCGTGGCGGGCATCATCCTCGTCTTCGTGCCGAGCCTCGGCCAGTTCATCGTCTCGGACCTCCTCGGCGGGGCCAAGACGATCCTCGCCGGCAACCTCATCCAGAACCAGTTCGCGGTCGCCCGGAACAAACCCTTCGGCTCGGCCATCGCCTTCGAGTTGACGGCGGCGGTCCTGCTGCTCCTCTTCCTTTACGCCCGCTACACCCGGCGTCGCGGCGAGGACGTCCTCCTGTGAGGCCGGGAACGCTGCTCCGCGCGCACGCCTTCCTCGTGTACGTCTTCCTCTACGCGCCGATCGCGATCCTGGTGCTCTTTTCCTTCAACCGGACGAGCCAGACGGCGGTGTGGCAGGGCTTCACCCTGGACTGGTACCGGAGCCTGCTGCACGACGACCTCATCCTCGGCGCCGTGCGCAACAGCCTGATCGTCGGGGCGGCGACGACCGCGATCGCCACCGTCCTCGGGACCATGGTCGCCCTCGCCCTCGGGCGCTACGCGTTTGGCGGGGAGGCGGCGACGAAGAACCTGCTGTACCTGCCGATCATCATCCCGGAGATCGTCATCGGCGCGGCCCTGGTGACCTTCTTCGGGGTGGCGCGGCTGCGACTCTCGCTCACGACGGTCGTCATCGCTCACGTCGTCTTCAGCATCTCCTACGTCGCCATCGTCGTCCGGGCGCGGCTTTCGGGCTTCGATCGCTCTCTGGAGGAGGCGGCGCTCGACCTCGGGGCGCGGCCGTTTCAGACATTCGTCCGGGTCACGCTGCCGCTGATCCTGCCGGGGGTCGTCTCGGGGGCACTTCTCGCCTTCACCGTGTCGATCGACGACTACGTCATCACCTCGTTCGTGGCGGGCGTGGGCGCGACGACGCTGCCGCTCCAGATCTACTCGATGCTCAAGGTCGGCGTGACGCCGGAGGTCAACGCGGTATCGACGCTCCTTCTCGCCGTGACCATCGTCCTCATCCTCGTCGCGCAGCGGCTCCAGCAGCCGCCGCCGGAGCGGGCCGAGAGTTGAAGTCGCGCCGGTGGTGGCTGACGACCGGAGCGCTGGCGCTCGCCGGAGGCGCCTGCGGCCCGGGGGGCGACGAGCTGCCCTATCCCGGGCCCGGCGAGAAGAAGCTCAACCTGTACATCTGGTCGGAGTACCTCCCGAAGGAGGTCATCGACGAGTTCACGCGGCGAACCGGCATCGCGGTCCGCTACGACCTCTACGACTCGAACGAGCCGGTCCTGGCGAAACTCCAGTCGGGCGTGGCCGACTACGACCTCGTCGTCCCCTCGGACTACATGGTGCGGATCCTCGTCCTCTCGAAGCTTCTGCGGCCTCTCGAGAAGGGGAGGCTTCGGAACTTCGGCAACCTCGACCCGCGCTTTCTCGACCAGGAGTTCGACCCCGGCAACCGCTACTCGCTGCCGTACGTCTGGGGCACGACGGGCTACGGGTACAACATCCCACGCGCCGGGCGATCCGAGGATAGCTGGGCGCCCCTCTTCGATGCGGCCAACAGGGACCAGATCCTTATGCTCGACGACATGCGGGAGTGCTTCGCGGCGGCCCTCAAGCACCTCGGCCACTCGCTCAACAGCACCGAGCCGGCCGTCCTCCGGCAGGCCGCGGACCTCCTGAAGAAGCAGAAGCCCCTCGTCAAGACCTACAACAGCGGCGACTACGAGAACATCCTGGCGGCCGGCGACGTCGTCTTCGCCCACGGCTACAACGGCCAGCTCGCCAAGCTCGTCGCGCGGGAGCCGGCGAAGTTCGCCTACGTTCTCCCGAGGGAGGGCGCCACCCTCTGGATGGACAGCGTCTGCATCCCGGCCCGGGCCCGCAACGTCGAGTCGATCTACGCCTTCCTCGACTACATCCTGGAGCCCGAGGTCGAGGCGCGCATCGTCAACGGCATCAGCTATGCGAGCGCCAACGTCCCGGCGCGCCGCTTCATCCGGCCGGAGATCCTCGAGGACGCCGCCATTTACCCGCCGGCCTCGGCCCTCGGGCGCTGCGAGTTCGTCCGGGACATCGGCGAGGCCACCGAAGTGATGGACGAGTACTGGACGGAGATCAAGTCGCTCTGAGGCGCGCTCGACGCGCGCGACGGGAGCGGAGAACGGTTCTCGGCAAGTCGTTGCTAGGATAGGAACCCGCGAAAGGAGCAACCGGTGAAGAGCTACAAGAACTTCGTCAACGGGAAGATGGTCAAGTCCGTCAGCGGGCGCGAGGAGGCGATCATCAGTCCGGTCGACGAGCGGACCCTCGCGAAAGTCCCGACGTGCGACGCCGAGGACGTGGACCGCGCCGTCGACGCCGCCGCGGCGGCGTTCGGGAAGTGGCAGGACTCCACACCGGGCGAACGCAGCCTCATGCTCCTCAAGCTCGCCGACGTCATCGAGAAGAACGCCGACGAGCTCGCGGCGCTCGAGGCCGACAACGTCGGCAAGCCGATCGGGCTCGCGAAGAGCGAGGTCCCGTTCATGGTGGACAACCTCCGGTTCTTCGCGGGCGCCTGCCGGTGCCTCGAGGGCAAGGCGGCCGGGGAGTACCTCGCCGGCTACACGAGCATGATCCGGCGGGAGCCGGTCGGCGTCGTGGGATCGATCGCGCCCTGGAACTACCCGCTCATGATGGCGATCTGGAAGATCGGACCCGCGCTGGCGGCCGGGAACACGGTCGTCCTCAAGCCCTCGGAGCAGACGCCGCTGACGACGCTGCGACTGGCGGAGCTCGCCGGCGACGTCTTCCCGCCCGGCGTCTTCAATGTCATCACCGGCCATGGAGAGCCCGTCGGCGCGCCCCTGGTCAAGCACCCGCGCGTCAACATGGTGTCACTGACGGGAGACGTCGCGACGGGCAAGGAAGTCGCGAAAGCCGCCGCCGCGACGCTGAAGAAGGTCCACCTCGAGCTCGGCGGCAAGGCGCCCGTCCTGATCTTCGACGACGCCGACATGGACCTCGTCATCCCGGGGATCAAGATGGCGGGCTTCGCCAACAGCGGCCAGGACTGCACCGCCGCGACGCGGCTTTACGCGAGCGGGCGCATCTACGACAAGCTGCTGTCCGCGCTCGTTCCCGCCGTCGAGTCGATCGTCGTCGGCGACATCCAGAAGGAAGACACGAACATGGGGCCGGTCATCTCGGCCGAGCACCGCAAGCGCGTTGCCGGGTTCCTCGACCGCGCCACGTCGAAGGGCCACGTCAAGGTCCTGACCGGAGGAAAGGCACGCAAGGGAAAGGGTTTCTGGTTCGAGCCGACGGTCGTGGCCGACGCGAAGCAGACCGACGAGATCGTGAAGAAGGAAGTGTTCGGTCCGGTGATCACCGTGACGCGCTTCAAGGACGACGAGGAGGCGATCGCCTGGGCCAACGACGTCGACTACGGCCTCTCGGCCTCCGTCTGGACGACGAACGTCAACCGCGCCCTGAACGCGGCGCGCAAGCTGCGCTTCGGGACGGTCTGGATCAACGATCACCTGCCGCTCGTCTCCGAGATGCCGCACGGCGGCTACAAGCAGTCGGGCTACGGCAAGGACATGTCGATGTACGCGATCGAGGACTACACGCAGGTCAAGCACGTCATGGCGCGGATCGCGCAGACCGTGGGGGCGAGCTTCCTGCCGAGCTAGGGGGGGAGGGCGGCTGCGAGGGCCGCCCCTACTCTGCCGTAGCGGATTCGCCGCTCCGGCGTAGGGGCGGGGCTCGTCCCCGCCCTCCTCATGCCTCCCAGATCGTCTTGACGTTGACGAACTCGCGGATGCCGTGCTCCGCGAGCTCGCGGCCAAAGCCGGACTTCTTCACTCCGCCGAACGGCAGCCTCGGGTCGCTCTTGACCATGCCGTTGATGAAGACGGCGCCGGCCTCGAGATCGCGCTCGAAGCGGTCGCGCTCGGCGGGCTCGTTCGTCCAGGCCGAAGAGCCGAGGCCGAAGCGGGTGCGGTTGGCGACGGCGATGGCCTCGCCGATGTCCTTGACGCGGAAGAGGCTCGCGACGGGGCCGAAGATCTCCTCGACGTCGGCGGGGCTGCCGGCCGGAACGTCGGCGAGGACCGTCGGCGGATAGAAGTTCCCGGGCCCCTCCGCGGGCTTTCCGCCGAGGAGCACACGCGCGCCCGCGGCGACCGTGCGGCGGACGAGGCCGTCGACCTCGTCGCGGATCGCGGGCGTGGCGAGCGGGCCGACCTCGACCGAGGGATCCATCGGGTCGCCGACCTTCAACGCCCGCATCTTCTCGACGAAGCGCTTCTCGAAGGCGTCGGCCACGTCCCGGTGGACGATGAAGCGCTTGGCCGCGATGCAGGACTGGCCGTTGTTGATCGTCCGCGCCTTGACGGCGGTCGAGGCCGCGGCTTCGAGGTCCGCGCTCGGCATGACGATGAAGGGGTCGCTCCCGCCGAGCTCCAGCACGGCCTTCTTGATCTGGGCGCCCGCGCTCCGGCCGACGGACACGCCCGCGCCCTCGCTTCCCGTCAGCGTCACGGCCGCGATGCGGGGATCGTCGATGAGCCGCGCCACGCGGTCCGGCCCGACGAGGAGCGTCTGGAACGCGCCCTCGGGGAACCCCGCCTCCCGGAAAATCTCCTCGATCCCGAGCGCGCAGTCGGGGACGTTCGACGCGTGCTTGAGGAGGCCGACGTTGCCGGCCATCAGCGCCGGCGCGGCGAAACGGAAGACCTGCCAGAACGGGAAATTCCAGGGCATCACGGCGAGGACGGGCCCGAGAGAGTCGTAGCGGACGAAGCTGCGGCGGGCGTCGGTTTCGACCGGCTCGTCGGCCAGGAAGCGCTCCGCGTTCTCGGCGTAAAAGCGGCAGACCCAGGCGCACTTCTCGGCCTCGGCCACGCCGGCGGCGATCGGCTTGCCCATCTCGAGCGTCATTCGGCGCCCCCACTCGGCCTTCCGGGCGTCGAGCACGTCCCCGGCCTTCGCCATCCGGGAGGCGCGCTCGGCCCAGGGACGGCGCCGCCAGCGGACGAACTCCTCCGCCGCGAGCGCGACCCGGCGCTCGATCTCGGCCTCGGAGTGGGGCTCGAACGCCTTGAGGGTCTTTCCGGTCGCGGGGTTGACGGAAGCGATGGCCACGGCTCTTTCCTTTCTCGACTCTAGCGGAACTGCGCGCGCATGTGGCGCCGGGCGAGCATCTCGAAGAAGAGCTCGGTCGGCACGGCCGTCTCGGGGCAGAGCACGCCCGGCGTGCGGATCGTTTTCGCGGCGAGGAGCTGTCCGGCGATCGAGAGCGGGACACCCGTGTCGAGCGAGCCGGCCGCAACCTTCCAGTCGGGGTGGGGGAGGACGACCATCTCCGCCTGGCGGTGAACCGTTCGTCCTCCCTGCGAGCCCGTCAGCTCGACCCGCAGGGCGTCGCAGTCCTGCGGGTCGCCGGCAGGCATCGATTGGCGGGCGGCGACCTCGAGGAGCATCTCGCGCGGCGACATCCCTCCGATTTTCTCGCGGGAAGCGAACCCGAGCTCCACGAGAAAGGCGACCTTCTTCGTGAACTCGGGCTCGAAGGCGACCTTGAAGCTCGCCTCGCGCAGGCCAGGGAAGGAGCGCGGAAACATGGCGACCTCGGAGTGCAGCGTGTAGAGGGCCTCGGCGCGTCCCACCGGCTCCGGAAATTCGATCGCCTCCCGGCCGCTCATGGGAACAACCGCTCCGGCGCGGCCGTCCCGGAAAACCATCGGCTCGAGGGAGAACTCGTCGAGCACGGTGTCGAGGGCGTAGGGGACGGGAAGCGGCCCCGAGGCCGACCGGTCGATGCATCCCACGCGGACGTGAATGGCCTCGACCGAGTCGAGCCCGCGCGCGAGCTCGCCGGCCATCACGTTCGTGATCCCGGGCGTCGAGCCCATCCCGAGGAGCGCCGGCACGCCGGCCGCGACGAACGCGTCGTGAAGGCCGAACTGCTGGATCGAGCCGTGGTACAGGCCGCCGAGGTCGCTGTACGGCACCCGCGCCGCGAGCGCGGCCCGCATGATCGGCAGGTTGAAATAGTAGGTGACGCAGTTCAGAACCGCGTCGTGCCCCTCGAGAAGACGGGCCGTGGCGGCCTCGTCCCGGGCGTCGAGCACGGCGGGGCGGACCCGCGGGTCGGCGTGGGTGACGGCCCGCCGGTCGGCGGCCGTGATCTCCACGGCGGAGACGAACTCGAGCAGGTCGCGCACGACGACCTGGGCCATGGCGCCGGCGGCGCCGAGGACCGCGATCCGCATCACTCCTCGTCCGGCTTGATGTCGGGCGTCTCGGCGTCGACCTCCTTGAGCGTTTCCTCGAGGGCGCCGAGGATGTCCTTGATGTAACGGTCCGGGATGTTGAGGGCCGGCTCGATGCGGACGACCTTGGAGTTCGTCAGGGTTCCGGCGACGAGGACGCCGCGCCGGAAGAGACCGGCCACGACCTTGTAGCCGATCTCGGTGTTCATGAACTCGAGCCCGAGCAGAAGCCCCCGGCCGCCCACGCGGTGGAGCAGGCGGTCAAAGCGCATCTTCAGGCGGATCAGTTGCGCCAGGAGGTACTTCCCCTTGCGGGCCGCCTGGCCCGACAGGTCTTCCTCGAGGGTCACGTTGATGGCGGCGATGCCGGCCGCGCAGGCGAGCGGGTTGCCGCCGAACGTCGACGAATGAATGAACGGGTTCTTCTCGAGGACGCCCCAGATCTTGGGCGTCGAGATGAAGGCCGACAGCGGCATGACCCCGCCGCCGAGCGCCTTGCCGAGGCACATGATGTCGGGCACGACCTTCCAGTGGTCGACGCCGAAGAGCTTCCCGGTCCGGCCGAGGCCCGTCTGGACCTCGTCGGCAATCAGCAGCGTCCCGTACTCGTCGCAGGCCTTGCGGATGCGGGGCCAGAAGTCGTCGGGCGGGACGATGGCGCCGGCCTCGCCCTGGATGGGCTCCATGATGACGGCCGCGATGCCCTTGCCGGTCTGGTCGGCCTTGTAGAGCTCGTCCTCGACCGCCTCGGCGTCGCCGAACTCGACGAAGTGGATTCCGGGCAGGAGCGGCAGGAACGGCTCGCGGTACTCCCAGCGACCGAGCAGCGACAGCGAACCGCAGCTCTTGCCGTGGAAGCCGCGGAGCGAGCTGATGAAGTTCGTCTTGCCGGTATAGACCCGGGCAAGCTTGATCGCCCCCTCGACCGCGTCGGTCCCGTTGTTGATGAAGAAGGAGTACTGGAGGTCTCCCGGCGTGATCTCGCCGAGAAGCTCCGCGAGCGCCCCGCGCAAGGGATCCAGCAACTCCTGGCTCGAAAGCGGCATCCGCTGGAGCTGGTCCGCGACGGCCCGGACGACCTTGGGGTGCCGGATGCCGGCGCTGTAGATGCCGTAACCGCCGAGGCAGTCGATGTAGGTGCGGCCCGAGAGGTCCTCGAACGTCGAGCCCTCGCCGACCCATTCGAGCGCGGGGTCTTCGCGCATCTCGACGACGGACTTGCGGTACTCGAGGTAGCCGCGGTTGTAATAGAACTGAAAGTTGTCGACCGTGTCCTTCTGGATCGCTTCCTTCTGCTCGGCCGTCAAGGTGGGCGCCGAGATGATGTCGAGCCACCGCTGGGATTCCCGGATGAGCTCCTGCGTATTCATGTGCGTCCCCGTTCGTGGTGCGGATCCAAGATTCCGTGAGCCGCTGGGGGACGGCCGCTAAGAGTCCCCGACGCAGAAGAGGTGCCTGCGAGTCCGGCCCCCGGTTGTCGGGGCGGCCCTGGGTTGTCGCCGTCCTGCGGACGGCGCCTCCTTCTGCCAGGGGCCGGACTCTGGTGGACGGACCGCGGCCGCGCGAGGGCGGGGACGAGCCCCGCCCCTACGTACCAGGGCCCGAGAGTCCTCAGGCTTCGGCGAGCGCATTCTCGAGAACATCCAGGCCTTCCGTGAGCTCGCCGTCGGTGATGACGAGGGGCATGAGCGTGCGGATGACGTTGCCGTAGGTCCCGGCCCCCACGAGGAGGAGTCCCGTCTCGTACGCCTTCCGGATCACGCGGTCGGTGCGCTCCTTGTCGGGCTCCTTCGTGTCGCGGTGCTTGACGAGCTCGAGGGCGCGCATCGCGCCGAGACCCCGTTCGTCGCCGACGAAGGGAAAGCGGTCGAGGAAACCGCGGAAACGCCTCTCGACCTCGGTCCCGATGGCGCTCGCCCGCTCGGGGAGGCGGTGCCGCTCGATCGATCCGATGGCCGCCAGGGCCGCGGCGCAGGCGACAGGGTTGCCGGTGTAGGTGCCGCCGAGGCCGCCGACCTGCGCGCTGTCCATGATCTCGGCGCGGCCGGTGATCGCGGAGATCGGCAGCCCGCCCCCGAGCGACTTGGCCATCGTCATGATGTCGGGTTCGAGGTCGTAGTGCTCGGACGCGAACATCCGCCCGGTCCGTCCGAAGCCGGTCTGGACCTCGTCGACGACGAGCAGGATCCCGTGGTCGCGGCAGAACCGGATGAGGAGATTCACCCAGTCGAGCGGCGCGACGATGAAGCCGCCCTCGCCGAGCACGAGCTCGACGACGATACAGGCGACTTTCTCGGCGGCGACCTGGGTCTTGAAGAACTCCTCGAGCTCGGCCGCGGCGGCGGCCGGGCCGGCGTAGTGGCCGCGGTATTCGTAGGGGAAGGGCAGCCGGTAGATCTCGGCGGCGAAGGGCCCGAAGCCGAACTTGTAGGGCCGGACTTTCGACGTCATGCTCATCGTCAGGAGCGTGCGTCCGTGGAAGGCGTGCTCGAAGACGACGACCGCATCTCGCCCGGTCGCGTGCCGGGCGATCTTCACGGCGTTCTCGAGGGCCTCGGCGCCGCTGTTGGCGAGCATGGTCTTCTTGGCGTGGCGGCCCGGCGTGATCCGGTTGAGGGTCTCGGCCAGGGCGACGTAGCCCTCGTAGGGGGCGACCGAGAAGCAGGTGTGCGTCATCCGCGAGAGCTGCTCCGAGGCGGCCCGGACAACCTCCGGGTTGGCGTGGCCGGCATTCAGGGTCCCGATACCCCCGGCGAAGTCGATGAAGACGTTGCCGTCGACGTCGGTCAGGAGGGCCCCCAGGGCGCTTTCGGCGTAGACCGGGGTGGAGTGGCCGATCCCCCGGGGGACCGCGGCATCCCGCCGGGCGGCGAGTGCCCGGGAACGGGGACCGGGGACGGCGGTTTTCAGGCGAATCGAAGCGGGCATGTGAAGTTCCTGGCCGGCTGAAAGGAGGGCCGAGCCTATCACGCGGAACCCCCTCCGCCGGGCCCGGGAACTCGCGCGGAACGCCCGGAAGTTGTTGTGCCGGAGCGCTTTGCGAGGATAGGATTGCGTGACCAATATGACCGGCGGGCATACTGAGACGATCCCGGGGACGGCCCTGCCGGCCCTGGAGCGCGTCCTGGGCCGGACCGACCTCGTCCTCTTCACCGTCTGCGCGATCCTCACGATCGACACCCTCGCCTCCTCGGCCGCGATGGGCTACTCGTGGTTCTCCTGGTGGGTCATCACGATGACGGTCTTCTTCATCCCGTACGGCCTGATCACGGCCGAGCTGGGCTCGGCCTGGCCGGGGGAGGGCGGCGTCTACGTCTGGGTTCGCGAGGCGTTCGGGCCGAAGTGGGGCTCCATGGCCGCCTGGATGTACTGGATCAACAACGCGACCTGGGCCCCCTCGGTCTATCTGATCTTCGCCGGGACGTTCGGCCAGATCTTCCTGAAGACCCACTCGACCTGGCAGGAGGCCGGAATCGCGATCGTTCTGACCTGGCTGACGGTCCTCGTGGGGATCGTCCGGCTCGAGGTCTCGAAGTGGCTGCCGAACCTCGGCGCGGTCGTCAAGGCCCTCATCTTCCTCGGGCTCGGCGTCCTGGGGCTCTCGGCGCTCTTCGGGGGCAAGCCGCCGGCCAACGAATTCTCGCTGTCGAGCCTGGTGCCGAAGTGGAACGATAGCGTCGCGTATCTTCCGGCCCTCCTTTACTCGACTTTCGGCTTCGAGCTCATGAGCTCCGCGGGGGGCGAGATGCGCCACCCAAAACGCGACGTGCCGAGCGTCATTCTCTGGTCGGGAGCGCTGATCGCGATCCTCTACTCCTTCGCGATCGGCGGAATCCTCTTCGCAGTCCCGGCGGGAAAGCTCTCGATCGTCACCGGGACCTGGGACGCGCTCGTCATCCTCGGGAAGCAGTGGGGCCGCGCGGGCGACCTGGCGGTGTTCTGTCTCGGAATCGGGTTCCTGTACGCCTGCGTCGCCAACGTCGTGACGTGGAGCCTGGGGGCCAACCGTGTGGCCGCCGTCGCGGCCGAGGAGGGGATGCTCCCGGCGGTGCTCGGCCGGCTCCACCCGCGCTTCAAGACGCCGCATCTCGCGTTCGTCGCGATGGGTGTCGTGTCGACCGGCCTTCTCGTGGGGGGTGCGCTCCTCTCGAACAGCCAGTCGAACATATTCTGGATGACGTTCCGCGTGACGGCGCTCTGCCTGCTCCTCTGCTATCTCCTGGTTTTCCCGGCCTTTCTCGTCCTGCGCCGAACCCGGCCCAACCAGCCGCGCCCCTACCGCGTGCCGGGCGGACGCGTCGCGGCGGCCGCGGCGGCGTGGCTCTGCACGCTCTACATCTTCGGTGCGTGCGTTCTCTTCTTCGTGCCGTCGCCGACGAGCCAGGATCCTTTGAAAGAGGCCATCATCCTCGGCGCCCTGACGCTCGTGACGATCGTCGCCGGGTATTTCCTCATGCCGAAGGCGGTCCGGTCGCGGGCTTCGGTATGATTCCGGGCGGCCGCGCGACGGCGGCCGCCACCACGAACAGGAGACGCATCCCATGGGCCAGAACCTTCAGGGCGCGCGCGCGGAGTCCGCGTACGTGCTGGATCTCATCGGTAAGAAGAGCCTCACGCCGCCCGAGCAGAAGAAGGTGATCGAGGACTCGGTCCGTTACTGGACCGAGAACGTCAACCCGGCGTTCCTCGAGTACCGGAAGTCCGTGTCGACCGACTACACGGCGGTCGAGTGGCGGGACGAGGGATCCGTCTTCTACGACATCCAGGGCAAGGAGTTCCTGGACATCCTGGGCGGCTTCGGCATCTACGTCACCGGCCACCGGCACCCCAGGGTCCTGAAGGCGGTCCGGGAGCAGCTCGACCGCCAGGCGATCCACTCCCAGGAGCTGATCGACCCCCTCCGGACCTACCTCGCCCACCTCGTCGCGATGATCACCCCGGGCGATCTCCAGTACGCCTTCTTCACCAACTCCGGAACCGAGTCGATCGAGGCCTGCCTCAAGATGTCGATCCTCACGACCGGCCGGCACCATTTCGTCGGGACGATCGGCGCGTTCCACGGGAAGTCGCTCGGCTCGCTCGGCGGGACCTCCAAGGCCGTGTTCCGCGAGCCGTTCCTGCCCCTGAAGCGCTGGACGCACGTTCCGTTCGGCGACGTCGATGCCCTCCGGATGATCGTCGCGAGCGGAGACTTCTCGGGCGACCGGGTCGCGGCCGTCGTCATCGAGCCGATCCAGGGCGAGGGCGGCATCAACGTCGCGCCCCCGGGGTATCTCGCCGCGGCCCGCGAGATCTGCGACAAGTACGGGGCGATGCTGGTCTTCGACGAAGTCCAGAGCGGCATGGGCCGGAGCGGAAAGATGTTCTGCTGCGAGCACGACGGCGTCGTGCCGGACCTCATGGCCCTCGGGAAGGGGTTCGGCGGCGGCGTCATGCCGATCGGGGCGTGCGTCGGAACGCCGAAGACCTGGGAGAAGTACATCGAGAACCCGTTTCTCCACACGACGACCTTCGGCGGCAACCCCGTGTGCTGCGCGGCGGCGATCGCCACGATCAACGTGCTGCTCGATGAGGACCTCCCGAAGCAGGCCGGCGAGAAGGGGGAGTACCTCCTGCCGAGGATGAACACGCTCGCCCAGAAGCACCCGAAGGTCATGGCCGGCGCGCGCGGGCGCGGCCTCATGCTGGGGATGGAGTTCCAGAGCCACGACCTCGGATACGCCGTCGCGAAGGCGCTCTTCGGCCGCGGAATCCTGATCTCCGGGACCTACATCAACGCCCAGGTGCTCCGTGTCGAGCCGCCGCTGACGATCAGCTATCCCGAGATCGACAAGTTCCTCGCGGCCCTCGAAGCCTCGCTCGTCGAGGTCGAGAAGGCGCACCGCCTGTAGAACGGGCCGGGGGGAGCCCCGTCCCGGCGCCGGGAACGTGAACGAAGCCGCCAGCCTCCCGATCGACCAGTCCTGCTACTGGATGGCGCAGCGGCGGGCCCGGAAGGCGCCCGAGCCCCTCCAGGGCGCCGAGGAGGCCGACGTCGCCATCATCGGCGGCGGCTACACGGGACTCTGGACGGCGCTCTTTCTCAAGGAGCTCGAGCCGCGCCGGCGCGTGACGATCCTCGAACAGGGCCTCGTGGGCCACGGCGCGAGCGGCCGCAACGCCGGGATCGTGGGGGAGACGATCGACCATTCCCACGAGCTCGCGATCGCGCACTTCGGCCTCGACGAGGCGAAGCGGCTGGCGCGCATCGGGCGCGAGAACCTCGACGCGATGGAGACGTTCCTGCGCGAGCGCGGGATCAACGCGGGGTTCGAGCGCCCGGGGCAGCTTCTCGTCGCGCTCACTCCCGCGCACGTCGAAGCGCTGGAGAAGGCGCGGGAGGCCGCCGAGCGGGTCGGCTCGCCGGGGTGGAAGGTCCTTTCGGCCGCCGAGGCCCGGGCGGAGCTCGCCAGCCCGTTGTATCTCGGCGGGCTCCTCGCCCCGCGCAACGGTCTCGTCGACCCCGTTCGTCTCGCCGAGGGCCTCCGCCTCGTCGCGGCGAGCATCGGCGTTCGCATCCACGAGAACAGCCCCGTCGCGTCGATCCGGTTCCGGCGGGGGAAGGTCCTCCTCGCGGCGGGCGGAGGGACCGTCGAGTGCCGGAAGGTCGTGCTCGCGGCCAACGCCTACTCGCATCGCCTCCGGCCGTCGCTCGCGCGGAGGTTCTTGCCGCTCTACGACTACATCCTCGTGAGCGACCCCCTGACTCCGGGGGAGCGGCAGTCGATCGGCTGGCGTTCGGGGCGCGGCGTCGTGGACGCCCGGACCTTCTTCAACTATTACCGGCTGACGGCGGACGGGAGGATCCTCTTCGGCACGAGCGAGGCGGCGTACTACCCCTCCAATCGCGTCGACCCCGCGTGCGATCACTCCGCCCGCCACTACGCCGCGCTCGAGGCGAGCTTCCGGCGGCACTTTCCGCAGCTGCCGACGCTCGCGTTCCCGTACCGCTGGGGCGGGCCGATCGCCTCGACGACGCGGCTGACGCCGTTCTTCGGCACCGCGGAGGCCGGTCGGCTCTTCTACGGGCTCGGCTACACGGGCCACGGCATCGCGTCGACGCGCATCGCGGGGCGGATCCTCGCGCACCGGGCGCTCGAGCTCGATCACGCCCTCTTCGACCTCGCGATCGTGAAGAAGAAGCCGTTCCCCTACCCGCCCGAGCCTTTCCGCCGGGCGGCCGTGGCACTCGTGACCGGGGCGCTCCGGCGCGTCGACGCCGGCGGGCGGCCGGGACTTCTCCTGAAGGCGCTCGACCGGCTCGGGATCAGCTTCTCGAGCTAGCGCACCGGCACGACGAGAATCTCGACCGGTCCCGGCGCACCGTCCGTGAGCACGGAGATCCGCGCGTCGGTGACGAACTGGAGCTGGCCGCGGTCGGTGATCCGCGCCGAGACGGCATACGTGTGCCCCGGCGTGATGAGCGTCGGGTCGTACTCGAGAGAGAAGGGGATCGGCACCTGGCCGGGCGTCGAGATCACCTGCTTGGCGACGAGCGTGGAGTCCGCGTCCGGGATCGAGACGTCGCGCAGCTCGATCTGGACCTCGGCCTCGGGTGTCAACGCCATCCGCTGGGGGTAAACCACCGTGCCCGTCAGGAACGCCGTCGGCCGCGCGACCGGCGTCTCGGTCGGGGCGACCGGCGGGAGCGCCGGCGGAGGTGGAACGGTGGGCGCGGGGGCCGGAGAGGCGGGCGGCGGGGGAGACGGCGGTTTCGGGCCGGCGCACGACCCGAGAACCAGCACGAGCAGGAACGCCGCCGCTCCCCGCGCTCTCATGCCGGGCGTCGGGCGAGCAGGTCGCGGATCTCCTTGAGAAGGACTTCGGATTGCGTGGGCGGCGCGGGCGGCGGCGGCGCCGCCGCGAGCTTCTTCGCGAAGCGATTGAAGGGGACGACGATCAGGAAGTAGAGGCCGGCGGCCTTGATGAGGAACGCGATCACCGCATTGATGAAGTTGCCGATCCCGACGGAGCCGACCTTCAGCCCCGAGAAGTCCGGCGTTCCCCCGATCATTCCGATGATGGGCGTGATGATGTCCTTGACGAGCGAGTCGATGATTCCGCCGAACGCGACGCCGATGATGACGCCGACGGCCAGATCCAGGACGTTTCCCCGGGCGATGAATTCTCGAAAGCCTTTGAGCATCGCTGTCTCCTTTATCGAACTTCGAGTCGTTCGGCTACGCGTGCGTGTCGTCGACGTCGACCTGGCCGGTCATGCGGCGCCGCCAGATCGACCAGATCGACCCGGTCGAGAGAACGGCCGCGAGGCCGATCATGATCAGGTAGGTCAGGCCCTTGGAGGTCTTCGGCTCGAGGTGCGCCCAGGAGACGATCAGCCAGATGAGCGTCCCGAAGAAGGCGCAGGCGAGCAGGGTGCCGAGCGCACCGAGGGACTGGACGGTCGCTCGCAGGAGAAACACCCAGCCAACCAGGAGGCAGACGCCGACGAAGGCCTTCAGGGCAGTGAACTCCCAGTTGCCCTGCGCCAGCCAGTGAAAGTACGAACGGCCCTCCGGGTTGTACGTCGCGAACAGCAGCGCGACCGCGGCGACGAGACGTATGAAGAAGCGGCCCATCGCGTTTCTCCTACGGCTTCTTCGGCTGCGGCGCGCGCGACGAGGGTGCCGGCGCGCGCGAGGGCGGCCGCGCGCTCGAGGTCGGCGGCCGCGAAGGCGGCGGGCTCATGCGGGTGTCGGCGGCGCGGCGTCCCTGCTGGTCCCGGGAAAGCTGGTTGAGCGTGCCGGAGTCGACGGTCGGCCGGCTCGGGCGGGCCGAAGGCTGCGAGGGCGCGGGGCGCGTCGAGGGCTGGGGGGGCTCCGCCGGCCGGCCCGGGCGCGTCTCGGGCCGGGAGGACTGGACGGGCTTCCAGGTCCCTCGATCGTTCGTCTCCCAGTTTCCGGGTTTGCCGGGCTGCGGACGGTACACGTTCCCGTCGGGGCCGGCGTAGACGTTGTCGGGGCGCGAGGGCGCTGGTCGGGTCGCCGGGCGCGTCGCCGGCTGACCCGGCGCGGGACGAGTCGCCGGTTGGCCAGGCCGCGTGGACGGCTGCGAGGGGGCCGCGCGCGTGCCCGGGCGCGTCGCCGGTTGCCCGGGCGCCGGGCGCGTGACGGGCCGCGAAGGAGGCGCGGCCGGGCGGACCCCGGGCCGAGCGATGCCCGGCCGGTTGTAGACGTTGACGTTGGTGATGTTGATGCTCGTCGCCCGGTAGGGCGTCGGGCGTCCGTACCCCGGGCGATAGTAAGGCGGGTACGCTCCGGGCCGCGGCGGACGCGGCCGCCAGCCGTAGTACGGTCCCCACCACGGGCGGTACATCGGGTAATACCCGCCCCAGCCGAAGCCGACGTTCCAGCCGGTCCACGGGCTCCAGCTGATTCCGACGCCGAAGCCCCAGGTCCACGGCGCTCCGTACCAGTAGTTCCCGATCCACGGCCGGTAGTACCAGCCCGTGCCATAGACGACGGTGCCCCAGGGCGCGTAGCAGGTGCCGAGGTAGCCCGGCGTGTAACCGAACCAGACGGTCGTCGGCGTGTACCGGTAGACGCGCACGTAGGTGACGTAGTGGATCGGGCTCGCGGTCGGGATCGTGTAGATCACCGTCGGCACGACGGTCGCCACTTCCCACGGCCCGTAAGCCGACCCGCCGGTGAACCAGACGCCGCCCTGCACCGAGTAGTAGGACGTCGGCGAGACGCGCACGACCGGCGTCGGGGAGTTGACGGCGTACTGGATCGGGGTGTCCGGCACGTCGTCGAACTTCGGCTCCCCGTCGTATTTCGCCTCGTACTTCGCCTCCTCGCGGTTGACCTCGGCCGTCTGCGGAATGCTGTTGGCGATCACGGCCTCCTGGGCCGCGGGCGTGCCGGGGACGGTGGCGAGGACGCTCGCCTTCGGGTCGCCCTCCGGGATCTTCGCGAAGTCCGGGGGCAGGTGGTCGCCCTCGACGAACTGCCAGGGGCCCTTCTCGAGGGACTTCGAGCGGTACCAGCGGCCCGTCAGCGTCACGTAATAGGTCTGGTCCTTCAGGTCGATGAAGATGTCGCCCGTCGTGTTCTCGACGTAGAGAAGCTGCGTCCCCGCGATCGGCTTCATCTGCGGCTTGCCGCTCGTCACGATGAGCTCGGCCGGCGCCGTGCTGACGATGATCTCGGGGATCTTGCCCTCGGCGAGGACCGCCTTGACCTCCTCGCCGGGGTCTTGGAGGAGGTCGACCTGCGTCTGGTTCTCGTCCTTCGCGATGGCGTCGCGCACGGCCGTGACCGGGGCGGGGGCCGACGCCGCGAGCTGCCAGGGCCCGGTCGCCGCGGGCGCCTGGAGCCAGCGATCGGCGAGCGACATGTAAAAGGTGCCGCCGGCCTCGAGGATGAGGGTCTTCGTGTTGACCACGCGCTGAAGCCCGGCGGCGCCTTCCACGGGCCGCAGGGCCGGATCGCCGTCGATCAGGACGAGGAGGGCCGGAATGCTCCGGTAGTAGATCGCGGGGGGGTCGTTCTTGAGCGGCACCGCGCTGCCCCTGCGATCGGCCTGCGTCACGCCGAGGTTCGCCTCGACGCGCTCGAGCGAGATCGTGCGCGTGGGCTCCGTGTTTTTTCGGAAGGTTTCGAGATATTCCTCGGCCTTGTCGGGGGCCGTCGGGAAGTTCGCCTTCGTGAGCTGGATGTCGAAGAGCTCGACGAGGTCGTTCTCCTTGTCGATCTGGGTGTGCGCCGTGATCCAGACGACGCCGTAGCTCGTCTGCGTCTTGTCGCCGACCTTCGTGTCGACCTTCACCGCGGCGCGAGCTTCGAGCACTGCGTCTTCGAACTTGTCGATCTGCGGCTGGTAGACCGTGAACGTCGTGTCGCCCGCTTCGACGACGCGGGGCCACTGCAGTCCGTCGCCGCGCGCCGAGGCTTCGTCGGTCCCGGCGTCCTGATCCTGCGCCCGCAGAGCGATGCCCGCGACTCCGGATACGAGAAGGAGAGAAAACGCGAATCGTGCCAGGTGTCGGCGCATGAGGCCGCCCTCCATAGGCCCGTGTTTATCACGGCGTGCGACCGGTTCGCCGAAGTGTCGACCGGCATGGGAGTTGCTTCCTGACCCGGGAGGTGACGGGAACGAAGTCGGTTCCCCGGCTGCGCCTCGGCTCCGCCGGGCGTCGTTTACGTCGAAGGCGTCGTTTTACGGCGAAGAAGCTCCGCTTGCCCTGCGAGTGGAAGCCGCGATCGCGAGTCCGGCACGCGACCTGGACCGCGCCCCCGTGGCGGCACACTCCGCCCGGGTGGCATCGAGTCGAGGGACGCTGGCACTGATCTCAGCCCGACCCCGAGGATGGGGCCGGGGGAATCCCCGAATTCGAGCGCGCCCGCGGGTATCACCCTGCCCGAATGGCCGGTGTATCGGCCCGTCCGAAGCCTCATAATTTCTCCTACAACCGGAGGAATTCATGAGACTCGGGGAGCGGCCCGGCCGCCTGGCGGCCGCATTCGTGTTCCTTGCCGCGCTCGCCGGCGGGTCCGCCCGGGCCGCGATCGAGACGCGTTCGGGGACGATCGAGATCCTCACCGCCGACGACTTCGAGCACGGCCGCTCGGAGCGGATCGTGGCCCTCGCCGACGAAGGGGGCGCCCGGATCTCTCTCGACCTGCCCCCCGACGCGGAAGCGCCCGCCGAGGGCACCCGCGTACGCGTCGTGGGAAAGGCACAAGCGGGCCGTTTCGCGGTCGAGCACCTCGAGGTGCTGGAGGCGCCGGATGCCGTCGAGGCGCCCGCCGTCGGCGGCAACTCGACGGTGATCGCCATCCTCATCAAGTTCCTCGACACGACGACCGAGCCGTACACCGTGGCCCAGGTCCAGACCCGGATGTTCGGCGCGGGGAACGTTTCCGACTACTACAAGGAGGTCTCGTACGGCACCCACACGCTCTCGGGGACCGTGACCAACTGGCTGACGGCAACGATCAACACGCCGACGACGTGCGACCCCTACACGGTCTCCGCCCAGGCCGACGCGCGCGCGACGGACGCAGGGTACAACCCGTACGCGTACCAGAAGCGCGTCTACGTGTTCCCGCACATTCCGTGCGGATGGTCGGGCCTCGGCGGCGGATCCCAGGCGTGGATCAACCAGGCGCTGTCCAATCTCGTCGTCGGGCACGAGCTCGGCCACTGCTTCGGCGTCGGCCACTCGAGCTCCCTCGACTGCGGGGCGACCGTCCTGGAGAGCCCGTGCACGGTCAGCGAGTACGGCGACCCGTTCTCGATCATGGGCAACTCCCAGGCGCGCCACTTTCCCGCCTACATGAAGAGCCAGCTCGGCTACCTGCCCGCCGGCACGAAGGCGACGCACGGCGGCGGCATGGCGACCTACACGATCGCGCCGATCGAGCAGGCGGGCCGAAGCCTCTACGCCGTGCAGATCCCGCTGGTCGATCCGCAGCGGACGTACTGGATCGAGTACCGCCAGCCGATCGGCTTCGACGGAACCATGTCGGGCAATCCCGTCAGCGGCGCGATGATGCGCCTGGCTCCGGGCTATCCCGCGTTCAGCTGCACGACGTGCCTGCTCGACATGACCCCGACCGACGCCGGCTTCGGCAACGCGGCCCTGGTCGTGGGGCAGAGCTACTTCGACGCGGAGGCGGGCCTGCGCGTCACGCCGCTCTCGGCCGACGCTTCGGCGCTCGTCGTGCAGATCGAGCTCGGCCCCTCCCCCGAGCTCGGCGTCGACCGCCATCCCCTGGGCGCGAACCCGTACCCCAACGGCGTCCTCGAGAGCGGCGAGACCGCGACGGTCGAGCCGTCGTACCTCAACGAGGGAGCCTCTCCGGTCTCCATGACCGGGACCGCCACGTCCTTCACCGGCCCCGGACCGGGAGCGACGTACGCGATCGTCGACGCCGCGGGCGACTACGGCAGCGTCCCGGCCGGCCAGCTCGCCTCGTGCTTTGACGCGACCGGCAACTGTTACAGCGTGACGGCCTTCGCCGCCGCCCGGCCCGCGCTCCACTGGGACGCGACGTTCGAGGAGACCCTCTCGGATGCCTCGATACGCTCGTGGCCTCTTCACATCGGCCGGAGCTTCGAGGACGTGGCCGCGACGCGGGGCGACTACCGTTACGTGGAGACGGTGCTCCACAAGGGCATCACGTCGGGCTGCGGAGGAGTCTCCTTCTGCCCCGACGGCACCCTGACGCGGGCCCAGATGGCGGTGTTCCTGCTGCGCGCCGAGCACGGATCGGCCTACGTCCCGCCCGCCGCGACCGGTACGGTCTTCGACGACGTGGCGGTCAACGCCTTCGCGGCGGCCTGGATCGAGCGGCTCGCGGCCGAGGGGGTCACCGCCGGCTGCGGCTCCGGGGCGAACTTCTGCCCGAACGATCCCGTGACGCGGGCCCAGATGGCGGTGTTTCTTCTCAAGACGGAGCACGGGTCGTCCTGGGTGCCGCCGGCGGCGAGCGGGGACTTCTCCGACGTTCCGGTCGGCAATCCGTTCGCGCCGTGGGTCGAAGCGCTCAAGGACGAGGGCGTGACGGCAGGGTGCGGCGGCGGCCTCTACTGTCCCAATGCCGCGACGCGGCGCGGGCAGATGGCCGTGTTCCTGACGAAGGGATTTCAGCTGAACCTGTACGGGCCGTAGCCTCAGGAGGCAGGAGGCAGGAGAGTCGGGCCGGCGCCTGTAGAATTCCGCCACGAACTTGGAACGGCCGGGTGGGGATCGACAGGATCGCCGCCGCGCGGCGAGCGGCGAGGGGAGCCCGTGGGGCTCCGAGGAGGGCCGCGCCTTCCTGCAGGAGCGGATCGGACGGTTCGCGCGGCTGGTGTTCCTCCTGACCGTCTTTTTCTTCCTCGCCGGCTGGGGTGTGGCTCTGGCCTGGACGCCCGACGCTCTCGTTCACGGGCTGCCGCTCGCGACGCCGCATCTCTTCAACCTCGCGTACATGGTGGTGCTTCTGGCGATGTGGCTCGCCGCCCGCGGGCCCCTGATGCCCTCGTCGGCGCTCGCGCTGGTCGACGGCGTCGGCATGTTCCTCGTCTCGGTCGGCATCCTCGCCATGAGCTTCACCCTTCCGCTCGTCCTGCGGCCCGACCTGCTCGCAGCGCTCGCCCTCTTCGGAATACTCCTCTACCGCGCCGCGATCGTACCGAGCGACCCGCGGCGCACGGCGTGGATCGGTGCGGTGTCGGTCGCGCCGCTTCCGGTGCTGACGCTGATCGGCTACGAGCGGGCCGCCCAGCCGAGCCTGCCCGCCCCGGTCTCCTATGCGATCTTTGCCGGCCTTTTCGCCGGCCTCGCGGTCCTGCTCTCGACGAAGATCTCGAGCGTCATCTACGGCCTGCGCCAGACGGTCCGCGAGGCGCGCCGCCTGGGGCCCTACACGCTCGTCGAGAAGATCGGGGAGGGCGGGATGGGCGCCGTCTACCGGGCGAGCCATGCGCTCCTGCGCCGGCCGACCGCGATCAAGATCCTGCCGCCGGAACGGGCGGGGGAGATGGACCTCGCCCGCTTCGAGCGCGAGGTCCAGATGACCTCGCTCCTGACCTCGCCGCACACCGTCTCGGTGTACGACTACGGCCGCACGCCCGACGGGGTCTTCTATTACGCGATGGAGTTCCTCGACGGCATCGACCTCGACGAGCTCGTCCGGCGCGACGGGCCGATGCCTCCGGGCCGCGTCGTCCACGTGCTCCGGCAGGTCTGCGAGGCTCTCGGCGAGGCGCATCGCGTGGGGCTGATCCACCGCGACATTAAGCCGGCCAACATCCTGCTCTGCGAGCGCGGCGGAAGGCCGGACGTCGCCAAGGTCGTGGACTTCGGGCTCGTGAAGAGCGCCTCCGCGGTCGACGCCCGCCTCACCCTCGAGAACACGGCCCTGGGCACACCGCACTACATGGCCCCGGAGGCGCTCCGCTCACCGAATCGCATCGACGTCCGCTGCGACATCTACGCGCTGGGGGCGACCGCATATTTCCTGCTGACCGGATCGACCGTTTTCGACGGCAGCCTCGGCGACGTGATGACGAAGCTCCTGCGGGACGAACCCGTCCCGCCCTCGGCGCGGGTCGGGCGGACGCTGCCTCCCTCGATCGAGGCCCTCGTTCTCGCGGCGCTCGCGAAAGACCCGGAGGACAGGCCCGAGAGCGTCGAGGCCATCCAGGCGGCGCTCGCCGCGGCGTCGGACGTTCCCGCGTGGTCAGCGGCGGAGGCCGCGGCATGGTGGAGCAATCGCGGCGCCCGGATCCGCGCGGCCCGTTCCGGCGCGGCGGAGGCTGCGCCCGAGAAGCCGCCGACCCTCGAGATCAATCGGGTGACCGCGATTCCCTGAGGCCCTTGCGGCGCCTCTGGATGTGCGTGACGGTCTCCGTCGCGGACGCGTAGATCACGACCCAGATGAGGCCAGCCGCCATCCCGGCCAGAGTGTCGGTCGGCCAGTGCGCTCCCAGGTAGACCCGGCTCGCGGCGATCGTCAGGACGATCCCGCTCGCGAGGAGAACGGCGAGCCCGCGCCGCAACGGGCTCTTCGAGAGGTGAAACACGACGGCCGCCAGTCCCCCGAAGAACACGGTCGCCATGACCGCGTGGCCGCTCGGGAAGCTGTAGCTCTTCTCGGTCACGAGGGCCTTCCAGGCCTCGGGGCGCGCGCGGGCGATCGCGATCTTGAGCACCGTGCTCAGGCCGAATCCGCCGACCACGCTTCCGGCGAAGAGCAGCGCGGAAACGTGCCGGCGGGAGCTCCAGAGGGCGAGGAGGACCGCGGGAGTCGCGACGAGCAGGAACCGGTGGTCGCCGAACGCGCTCGCGGTCGCCATGAGCCCGGTGAGCCGCTTCGAGCGGAGCCCGACCAGGGACTCGGAGACCCGCACGTCGAACGGGCCCGGCTTCCCGCCCGCGAGCAGGACCTCGTGGGCGAGCCATCCCACGGCGGCCGCGAGGGTGGCGCACAGCACGAAGCTCAGCGTGAACGACAGGCCGACGGCTTCCTCGCGCGAGATCCGGCGCCGGAGGAAGGCCCGCAGCGACGAACCGCTCAAGCCGTCTCGGCTTCGTGCCCGCGATAGTCGGTCAGCAGCCAGACGAGGCCGATCACGATCGCCATCGTCCAGTAGAAGCGCCGCGCCGGGGAGCCGGGCGCGTACCCGTCGAGGCGCGGGAGGAGGGCGAGGAACACGGCCACGAGAAGCTCGACCAGCCCGTGGATGAAGAATGGGATCTTCTTGACGACGCCGAGCGGAAAGCGCGTCAGGAGCGTCAGGACGAGGTGCGCAGCGGCGAGGACCCAGCTGATCAGGGCCGGGCTGCCGCCGAGGCCGAAGAGAAGCGGGCCGACGAGGAAGATGAGGATGGTGGCGACGTCGATGTAACCGTGGAGCCGCGGGCCGAGGATGCGCATCGGTGTCCTCCTTCAGTGCGGAGGCTACATCTGCAAGGCGCGCGCCCGCGCGGATAGACTCGCCGGGCGATGCCGGCCAACCCGCTCGACCTGACGGCGATCTTCGGCGGGATCGACATCTACCTCTTCGACCAGCTCCTGCGGGGGCGCATCCTCCCGGGCCGGTCGGTGCTGGAGGCCGGCTGCGGCCGGGGTCGGAACCTGACCTACTTTCTGGGACAGGGCTACGAGGTCCGTGCGCTGGACCCGGACGCGGGGGCGATCGAGACCGTCCGGGAGCTGGCCGGGAGGCTCGCGCCCCGACTGCCGCCGGCGAACTTCCGTGTCGAGTCCGCGGAGGCCTCGACCTTCGAGGACCGGTGCGCCGATGTCGTCGTCAGCAGCGCCGTCCTCCACTTCGCTCGCGACGAGGCGCACTTCCGGGCGATGGTCAGCGGGTCCTGGCGCCTGCTGAAGCCGGGAGGACTGTTCTTCTGCCGCCTCGCGTCGAACATCGGGATGGAGACGCGGATGCGACCGGTCGGCGGAGGCCGGTTTCGACTGCCGGACGGCAGCGAGCGGTTTCTCGTCGACGAGAAGCTCCTGATGTCCCTGACGCGAGAGCTCGGCGGTTCTCTCCTCGACCCCCTGAAGACGACGGTCGTCCAGGATCAGCGGTGCATGACGACCTGGGTCGTGCGGCGCGAGGGCTGACGTCCGCCAGCGCCTCGAAACGCGACGATCGAGCCGGGCCGGGTCAGCGAGTCTATCGGCCGCGATCACCGCCGTCGCCCGCGGAATACGTAGCCGGGATAGTCGTCCCGCGCGGCCGCCGAGGCGAAGAGGTCGATGTCGACCGTCGCGAACGGTGCGTCGGGGCTCGTCCGCGCCAGGAAGTTCCCGTAAGGATCGATGATCCATCCGACGCCGCCGAACGCACCCGTCGGATCCACGCGGTTGGACGACAGGCTGAACGCGCCCGAGCGCACCGCCGCCACGACGCCCACGGCCAGCCACCGGGCGATCGTGGCGGCCGCCGTCGCGCGGGGCGACAGGACGAGCTGCACGCCGCGCTCGGCATACGCGGCGTAGGTTTCCACGGCCCACAGCTCGCTGCAGATGTTGAGGCCAAACGACCAGCCGCCCGCGGAATACTCGGTGAAATCGGGATCGCCCCGGTCGAACCAGCGCGCTTCCCAGCCGCCCGGTTCATCCGGCATGAAGAACTTGCGGCGGAGCGGCACCAGGCCGCCGGAAGCCGACCAGAGGAACCCCTGATTGAAGGGGCGGCCGTCGATGGTGACGGGACGGGTCCCGACCACGTGCGCGGCACGCAACTCGGGGAGGCGCTGGCGCCAGACGTCGCTCGCGGCCTGCGCGACTGTCCAGCGGGCGGCGTCGAAAGTCTCGTCCTGCCAGACCGCATCGACCATCGCGAACTCCGGCAGCAGGACCAGCTCGGACGCGTGGCGCATTGTGTGCTCGCACAGTGCGGCCCACGCGGCGGCCAGGGCTACGGGCTCGTGCGGCAGTTCGCAGACGGTGACGCGCAAGATCGCCTCGAGGCCCGGGGCTCGCCGATTACCAGACGCGCACGCGGGCCGAGGGCTCGAGGTACAGCGGCTGCCCCGGGCGCACGTCGAACGCGTCGTACCACGCATCGAGATTGCGGACCGTGTCGGCCCGGTAGTTCTCCGGCGCGTGGTCGTTGGTGGCGACCTGCGTCCGCAGGGCGCCCTCGCTGATCTTGCGGCGAAGGGTCTGCGCGTAGGCGATGAAGAACTCGCGGTCCTGCAGGCGCACGGCGTCGGGATCCGTCACCCGGCCGCCGAGCGACTTGCGGTAGGCGTCGAACGCGGCGGCGAGGCCGCCGAGGTCGGCGACGTTCTCGGTGAGCGTCAGCTTGCCGTTGATCGAGAGGCCCGGCAGCGGCTGGTACGCCGAGAACTGATCCACGAGCGGCTGCGTAAGGGCCTGGAAGCGCTGCTGGTCCTGGGCCGTCCACCATCGTCGCAGCCGGTGCTCCGGGTCGTACTCGGCGCCGAGCACGTCGATGTAGTGCGTGAGGTCGTGTCCGATGAGCGCCCCGACGGAACCGTAGGCCGCGGCGTCGGAGGACATGTGATCGTACTTGGGAGGCTCCAGCAACGCGGCCGACATCACGTACGCGTTCTGCTGGAACACGAGCAGCGCGCCGACCGTCTGCGGAGAGATGTACCAGTACTTCAGATTGACGGGCTGGCCGAGCCGGGCGAGGGCGTTGCGGCGGGCGCGGTCCGAGACGCGCCGGAGATTATTGAGCGGGTCGGCCGGGTCCACGGCGAGCGAGGAGTCGTCTTCCCACTGATCGGGATACCCGAGGCCGACGTACAGCGTCTGCAGCTTCGACAGGGCGCTCGCCCGGGTGGCGGGGGACATCCAGGCCGCGGCCTCGACCCGCTTCGTGAGGGCCGCGCGGACGTCGTCGGAGATCCTCTCCACGCGCGCCTTCTGTTCGGCGGGGAAGTAGCGCTCGACGTACATCTTCCCGAGCGCGCTCCTCATGGCCGACTGCGTGGCCGCGAGGGCGCGCTCCGCCCGGGAGGGCTGCGGCGAGGCCCCCGTGGCGGCCCGCAGCGCCAGCGCCTGCTCGGCAAAGGCGCGCGGCAGAACGTCCGCGAAATCGTGCATGGAATGGAAGCGCAGGTAGTCCTTCCAGGCCTCCAGCGGCTGCGACGCGACCTGCGCCGCCAGCCCGGTCACGGCGGTCGGCTGCCAGACGACGATTTCGCCCTGACCGGCCAGCCCGGCTTCGTCGAAGAAGACGGCCCAGTCGATCCCGGGGGCCCGCTGCGCGAAGTCGGAGCGGGTCCAGAGGTTGTCGGCATTGTGGTCGTTGGACGACGCCTCGCGCGTGGCCTGGCTTTGCGCCATCGCCGTTTCCAGCGCCAGCACCGCTCTCGCGCGCTGCTCGGCATGTCCGAAGCCGGCGAGCGTGAGCATGGTCCGGATGTAGTCGCGATACCGTGCTCGAAGCGCCTCTTTCCCGGGGTCGGCGCCGAGATAGTCCTCGCGGTCCGGCAGGCCCAGCCCTCCCTGCACCAGGAAAGTGGTGTTGGTCTTCTCTCCGTGGATGCTCTGCTCCACGGAGAGGCCCAGCACGCTCGCTGACTTGTAGATTCCGAATCCCATGGGGTCGACGTCGGCGCGCATGTCGCGGCCCAGCAGGCGTGTCAGCTCCGTCTTGTCCGACACTTTCTCGATGCGCTCGAGCAGCGGCTTCAGCGACGTGAGCCCCCGGGCCTCCAGGCCGCCCTCGTTCACGTACGCGGCATAAAAGTCGGCGACCTTCCGCGCCGCCGAGCCGGCGGGCGCGGCGGCAGCGCCGTCGAGCAGCGCGGCGACGCGGCGGCGGGCAACCTCCTCGAGCTCGTCGCGGGCCCCCCACTTCTCCTTGCCTGCCGGGATCGCGGTCGCCTCGAGCCATGCGCCGTTGGCGTAGGCGAAGAAATCCTCGCCGGGGATGATGCGCACGTCGACCGTGGTCTCGAGCGACGGCGGTGTCCGGCCATCCGCCGCCTGGGCGGCGGACGGGGACGGGTCTCCGGCCGAGAGCGCCGCGAGGAGCGTCAGCAGGGTCGGCAGCGCGGCTGCGCGAAGGTAGGCCATGACGACGGCGAACATACCGGGGGGCCGAAGTCCTGTCGCGGCGCAAGGCCGACAACTTTGAATCACTTTCGGACATCGGCTGGTGGACCCGGCGGCCGGTTCCGTCCGATGTATGCTGTGATTCGCTCGTCTCTCGGCCATGATCACGCGCGCCCAGCCCATCGACGTGCTCTTCGTCATCGTGCGGCACTCGTTGCTGCTCGACATCGCCGGTCCGGCGGAAGCGTTTCGTCTCGCCAACCAGCACCGCGAGCGTCTCGGACTCCCGCCGCGCTTTCGTCAGCGCTTCGCGGGGCCGGCCGCCATCGTGCCGACGTCGGTGGGACTGGCGCTCGGCGACCTCGCCCCGTTGCCGGACCAGCTCCGCACGCCGACCTGGGTCGTGGTGGTCGGTCAACCGACCCCTCACATGACCAAGGTCACGCCGGACATCGCGGTCACCGCCCGGTGGCTGAACGATCGGCTGCGCGATGCGCTTCTCGACGCGAACACGCCGCACCGCCTGCTGACGATCTGCTCGGGCACCCTGCTGGCCGCGCGGGCGGGGGTCCTCTCGACGCGCCGCTGCACCACGCACCACGAGCTCCTGCCCATGCTGCGCGCCCTGGCGCCGCAGGCCGAGGTCATCGACAATCGCGTCTTCGTGGTGGACGGTCCGCTCGCGTCCAGCGCCGGCATCACGGCGGGGATCGACGTCGCGCTCCACCTCATCGCGGAGGAGTGCGGCGAGGCTTTGGCGGCGAGCGTCGCCGAGGACATGGTCGTCTACCTGCGGCGGTCCCCGCGCGACACCGAGTCGTCGCCCTTCCACATGCACCGACGCCACCTGCACCCCACCGTGCACCGGGTTCAGAACGCGATCGTCACCGACCCGCAGCGCGACTGGGACATGGCGTCGCTGGCCCAGATCGGCCACGCCGCGGAGCGCCATCTGTTGCGGCTCTTCATCGATCACGCCGGCATCTCGCCGCTGCACTACCTCCGCTTGATCCGGCTCGAGCGCGCCCGCCAGGCGCTGGAATACGGAGCGACGGTCACGCGCGCCGCCGCGGAGGCCGGCTTCGGCTCGGACCTGCAACTGCGACGTGCCTGGAGCCGACAGTGGGGCGGGTCTCCCCGGGATGCAGCCCGGGCGGCGGGACCGGGCGCTCCGGTTCGGCGCGCCCCGCGCACCTCACGATCTCGAGCCAGCGGGTGACGGCCCACTCCTAAACATTCCGTGAGAGACGGTCCGGGGCCGGCGGCAGTCGCTACATTGGCGCGGCCCCGGCGGCATGAAACGCCGACCGGCCACGCGGTCGGGCGGGGCGCTCGGTTGCGTCGGCCTAGAACGCGACGATCAGGCCCCCGGTCAGGTCTCCGTTGAAGAGCCATGACTTTGCGCAGGACCGAGGCACGACAGGGCCGCCGCTGCCGTCGAAGGTCGTGCACGGGAATCCAAGCGGCGTATCGTCCAGACTCGAGGCATAGCCTCGCGCCTCGACGCGCAGCCCCAAAGCGGGCGTGAAGAATGCCTTGAGTCCCAGAGCCAGGCTGCCCGTGAAGCGGGTCTCGCTCGGCACCTCTTTCGGGTCGAAGAACGCCGCTCCGACGCCGAGCAGGACGTACGGCCGCAGGGATCCTCCCGTGAGCTCGTAAGCGACGCCGGCGATCAGGTAATCCATGTTGACCGGATGGGTCTGCGGCAAGGAAAAGCCGAGGCTCAATTCGGTTGGAACCCGGGTCCATTGCATCTCGAGGACCCAGTGGGATGTCGCGCGGAAGCCGACACGGATTCCGTAGTCGACGTGATCATCGACCGAGAGGCTCGGCAGGTCGGGGGCACGCTCCCAGACGTCGCCGCCGAAGAGGTAGCCGACGAAGGGCGAAACCTCGAACGACTTGTCGGCACTCTGCGCAACCGCCAGCCCGGACGACCCCAGGAACAAGAGTAGACCCAGGACTCGTGGGTAGCGCATGGCGAGTCACCCCCCGGCCTGCTTACGGATACTACAGAGGGATCGTCGGACCGAATCGAACGCCCTCTCGGGGTGCCTTCCGTGCCGGGATTCGAAGAGTGGCACCCCCCCGAGGCCTTTCAGTCGGTTAACGCACCGGAGTGCGAATCGGGGGCGAGTTGATCATCCATCCCCGACTTCCGTGGAAGCCGCAATTCTTGCCCGAGGAATCAGATGACACCATATGCTTCGGCTCCATCGACAATCCCCGCTCGCCGCGCTTCCTGGATGTGGGCAGCCCCCTCTGCCCGAACTGTACCCAGTCTCCAGGCCGCAAGATCTTCATGAAGGGACCGGTGCCGGGTCCGGCGGGGTCCACGGATCAATTCTTCGTCTGCGAGCGCTGCAAGTCGACGATGAAGGATCGGAGAAGCCGAAGCGAGACGCCTGACGGCAGGTAGATTCGGAGTCGCAGGGTTCTATTTGGTCGGGATGCCGGGATTCGAACCCGGGACCCCCTGAACCCCATTCAGGTACGCTACCAGACTGCGCCACATCCCGACCGGGAGCCGCATTTGAGCAGGGTCCACGCAGCCTGTCAACACGGGGCGGCGCGCTAGAATCGCGTCGATGAAGGTGCGGCTGCTCTCGAGCTCCCATTTCTCGGCCGCGCACCGGCTTCATCGCTCCGACTGGGACGAGGCGACCAACCAGCGCGTCTTCGACAAGTGCAACAACCCCAACGGCCACGGGCATACCTACGGGCTCGAGGTCACCGTCGAGGGCGAGATCGACCCGGAGACGGGCTACGTGATGGACTTCGGGCACCTGAAGCACGCCGTCGAGGAGACGGTGATCCGGCGGCTCGACCGGCGGCACCTCAACTACGACGTCGACTTCCTGGCAGGGGTGAATCCTACGGCCGAGAACATCGCCGTCGGGATCTGGCGGCAGCTCGCCGGGAAGGTCGCGCCGGCGAGGCTGGTGCGGGTGACGCTGCAGGAGACGGAGCGCAACCGCGTGGTCTACGAAGGAGAAGAACCATGACGAACCCCGAGCGGCGCCTGACGCGGTCGAGCCGGCACAAGATGATCGCGGGGGTCTGCGGGGGGCTCGCGGAGTACTTCGGCCTCGATCCGACCGTGGTGCGCGTGGCCTACGTCCTGATCTCGGTCGTGTCTGTCGCGTTTCCCGGCATCCTCGCCTACATCATCCTGATGTTCGTGATGCCGCCGCCGGACGCGGCGCCCCCGCCGGCCGCATGAGCCGGCCGCGGATCATCGTCACCAACGACGACGGCGTCTTCTCCGAGGGCATCGAGCGGCTGGCGGCGGCCCTCTCCGAGGTCGGCGACGTCTTCACGGTGGCGCCGGACCAGGAGCGCAGCGCCGCGGGGCACTCCCTGACGCTCCATCATCCGCTCCGGGCCAAGCTGATCGGGCCGCAGCGTTGGTCGGTCGACGGGACGCCGACCGACTGCGTCAACTGGGGCGTGCTGCACCTGCTCCGCGACGAGCGGCCGAAGCTTCTCTTTTCGGGGATCAACCTGGGGCTGAATCTCGGGGACGACGTCACCTACTCCGGCACCGTGTCGGCGGCCTTCGAGGGGACGCTCATCGGGATCCCGTCGGTCGCGATCTCGCAGGAGATCGAGACGGGCTTCACGTTCGACGCCGCCGCGGCATTCGCGGCGAGGCTCGCCCGGCTCCTTCTCGAGCAGCCGCTGACGCCGGGAACGCTGATCAACGTGAACGTCCCCGCCGAGGCGCCCCGCGGGGTGCGGGTCGGTCGCCAGGGAAGGCGCCGGTACGGTGAGGCCGTGATCGAGAAGATCGACCCCCGGGGCCGGCCCTACTACTGGATCGGCTCGACGCCGCCGGCCGGGGAGCTCGAGCAAGGCACGGACCTCTCGGCGGTCGAGGAGAACTACATCTCCGTCACGCCGCTCCACCTCGACCTGACCCACTACGACTCGCTGTCCCTCCTCGAAGGCATCGCCGCGCGCCTCCAGGACTGAAGCACCTCCGGGCCCCCGGCCGAGGGGCCGACACCGGCGCTTGCCCGGGATCAGGAATCTCCCGATCTGATGCAAACCAATCATTCGGTGGGTGGGCGCTCGAGTGGATCCTTTGTGCCATGACGCAGATCATGCGCACCCGCCGGACCCCGTACGAGACTGCAGACTGATGCGCGCCTTCCCGCCTCGCGAGGTCTCCTCCCTGTCCTTCAAGGAGATCCTCTACGAGAAGAAGGACGGTGTCGCCCGGATCACCATCAACCGTCCCGGCCGGTACAACGCCTACTCGACCTCCTGCCTCGAGGAGCTCGCAGCGGGGCTGCGCGAGGCCACCTTCGACGACGCGGTCGGCGTCATCGTCCTGACGGGCGCGGGGGACCGCGCCTTCTGCACGGGCGGCGACGTCAAGGAGTACGCCGAGACCTACATCGGGGCGCCCCGGGACTACTGGAAGTACATGGCGCTCTTCCGCGCCTACATCGACGCGATCCTCTCGACCGGGAAGCCCGTGATTGCGCGGATCAACGGGGTGGCGGTCGGCGGCGGAAACGAGACGGTCCTCGCCTGCGACCTCGCGGTGATCGCCGAGCACGCCTACGTCGGCCAGGTCGGCGTCCGCGTCGGATCGGTCGCCTGCGGCGGCGCCACGCAGTGGCTGCCGATCACGGTCGGCGACAAGCGCGCCCGCGAGATGCTCTTCACCAACCGCCCGATTCCCGCGCGCCTGGCGCTCGAATGGGGGCTCGTCAACCGGGTCGCGCCGTCGGTGCGCCGGGGCGGGGAGCTCGTGGCCATCGCCTCGCCCGAGGAGATCGAAAAGGCGCAGAAGCGAGCGGACGGGTACTCGATCGACCTCGCGCCCCTCGACGAGGAAGTCGGCCGCCTGGCGGCGGAGCTCCTCCGGACGTTTCCCGAGTGCGTTCGCTACACCAAGCAGCAGGTCAACTTCTGGAAGGACTTCTCCTGGGCTCTCACGGTGCGCCACGCGCAGGACTGGCTGGCCCTCCATTACACCGACTACGAGCCCTTCGAGGGCATGAGCGCGTTCGCCCACAAGCGGCCGGTCGACTTCGCCGCAGTCCGGCGCCGCGCCGTCGAGCCGGGCGGGTCCCCCGAGACGCCGTGGGGAGCGCACGTGCGGGCCTGCCGGAGCTGCGGCGCGGAAGGGCTGCCGGCGACCTTCGCCCACTGCGGTGCGTGCGGAGGCAAGCTCGAGTGAGCCCCCGTCGCGAGCTCGCCGGTCGGGTCGCGCTCGTGACCGGCGGCGCGAGCGGCATCGGTCTCGCCTGCGCCCGGCGGCTGAAGGCCGCGGGAGCCGCCGTCGCGATCGTCGACGCCGATGCGCGGCGCCTCGGCGGTCTCGCCCGCGCGTTCGGCAAGGCAAACCTCTACGCGGCGGACGTGGCGGACGCGGAGGCCGCGCGCCGGACGGTCGGCGACGTCCTCGAGCGTCGCAAGGCGCTGGACCTCCTGGTGCTCGCCGCCGGGATCTGCCGTGACGGCGTCCTCTGGAAGATGAGCGACGAGGCGTGGGATCGGGTCATCGCGGTGGATCTCTCGGGCGCGGCGAACTACCTGCGCGCCGCGGCGTCGGCGCTCCGCCGGAGCCCGTCGGGTCGCGTCGTCATCATCTCCTCGATCAACGGGCGGCGCGGCAAATTCGGCCAGGCCAATTACGCCGCAGCCAAGGCCGGCCTCCTGGGCCTCGCGCGCTCGGCGGCCCGGGAGCTCGCCGCGAGCGGCGTCACGGTCAACGTGGTGGAGCCGGGCTTCACCGACACGCCGATGACCGCGGCGCTCTCCGACGAGGTCCGCCGCAAGGCCCTCGCCGAGACGCTGCTCGGCCGCGCGGCGCGGCCGGAGGAGATCGCGGAGGCCGTCGCGTTTCTCGCCGGGCCCGGCGCCGCGCACATCACGGGCCAGGCCCTCGCCGTCGACGGCGGACAGGCGCTGGGGGCGTGAGCGTGACGACGATCCGGGGGTACGAGTTCGCCGGGACGGCGGGAGCCCTCGCTCCCGCTCGCCGCGAGGTCGGGACGCTGGACGCGGAAGACGTCCTGATCCGGGTCGCCGGGTGCGGCGTCTGCCACACGGACCTCGGCTTCCTGAACGACGGCGTGCGCACGCGCCATCCGCTGCCGCTGATCCTGGGCCACGAGATCAGCGGTTACGTCGAGGACGCGGGAAGCCGCCAGCGGGAGCTCGTCGGCCGCGCGGTCGTCGTTCCGGCGGTGCTGCCCTGCGGCGAGTGCGCGCTCTGCCGCGCGGGACGATCGACCATCTGCGCGTCCCAGATCATGCCGGGCAACGACCGGGATGGGGGCTTCGCCGACCGCGTCGTGCTGCCGGGACGCTTCCTGTGCCCGGTGCCGGGCGCGGGGCAGGATCCGGATGCTCCGCTGGGTGACGCGCCGGGACTGACGCTCCGGCACCTCGCCGTCGTGGCCGACGCGGTCTCGACGGCCTACCAGGCGGTCGAGCGGTCCGGCGTTCGCTTCGGGGAGCTCGCCGTCGTCGTCGGGCTGGGCGGCGTCGGGACCTTCGCCGCGGAGGTCGCGGCCGAGCGGGGCGCGGCGGTGGTCGGCCTCGACGTCGACGCTCGCCGGAGGGACGCGGCTTCGAAGATCGGCGTGGGCCTCGCGCTCGACCCCCGCGAATTGCCGGCGAAGGAGCTCCGGGGCCGGCTCGCTGCCTTCGCCCGCGAGAAGGGCGCGCCGGCGACGGGCTGGACGATCCTCGAATGCTCGGGCACGCCCGCGGGCCAGCAGACGGCCTTCGGCCTCCTCGTCCACGGCGCGACGCTCATGGTCGTCGGCTTCACGCTCGAGACCGTCGCGGTGCGGCTCTCGAACCTCATGGCCTTCGACGCGCGGGCGCTGGGGAACTGGGGCTGCGCGCCCGGGCTCTATCCCGAGATCCTGGAAAAGGTGCTCGCGGGACGGATCGAGGTCGCTTCGCACGCCGAGCTGCGGCCGCTCTCGAGGATCGCCGAGGTCCTCGAGGACGTTCGGGCGCATCGGGTCGAACGCCGCGTCGTCCTCGTACCCGACGCCGAGGAGGTTTCATGACGGAAACGGTTGCGACGTCCCCGATCCGCTGCGGAGCGGAGCGCGGCGGGGAGATCCAGCGGATCGTTCTCGACCGGCCGAAGGCGAACGTCCTCGACCGGGAGATGATCGGCGCGATCCGCGCGCGCCTGGTCGAGCTCGCGAAGAACCCCGGTCCTCTCAAGCTCCTGGTGTTCGAGGGCGCGGGCGATCACTTCAGCTTCGGAGCGTCGGTCCAGGAGCACATGCCGGACCGGGTCGGCGAGCTGCTGCCCGCGTTTCACGGCCTGTTCCGCGACCTCGAGGCGCTCGGGACGCCCACGGCGGCGGTGGTGCGCGGCCAGTGCCTCGGCGGCGCCTTCGAGCTCGCGCTCTGGTGCGGGATGGTCTTCGGCGAGGCGTCGGCGCGCTTCGGCGTCCCGGAGACGCGCCTGGGCGTCTTTCCCCCGGTCGCCGCGATCGTCCTGCCGTGGCGCGTGACCGGGGCGAGAGCCACGCAGCTGATCGTCTCGGGCGACACCTTCGACGCGCAGGGCGCGGCCGCCTGGGGACTGATCGACGGCTGCAACCACGACGCGGAGGCGGCCCTGCAGCGCTGGTACGGAGAGCGCCTCGCCGACAAGTCGGCCGTGGCCGTGCGCGCGGCCTGGCGCGCGTCGCGGAGGCTCCTCGCCGCGTCGCTCGACGACGACCTGCCCGTCCTCGAGGCCCAGTACCTGAACGACCTCATGTCCCACCGCGACCCCGTCGAGGGCCTGACCGCCTTTCTCGAGCGCCGGCCTCCGGTCTGGTCCCACACGTGAAACGAGCCGAGATCGTCGACTGGGCCGAAGACGTCTGCGAGGACCTGGAGTTCTCGGCGGCGCGCGCCTGGATCGCGGAGCGGCCCGGCCGGAAGGCGGCGGGATATCTTCCGGTCTACGCGCCCCGGGAGGTCCTGCGGGCCTCGGGCCTTCTCCCGGTCGGCATCCACGGGGGCGGTGACCGCCTCGAGATCATCCGCGGGGACGCCTTCTACCAGTCCTACATCTGCCACCTGCCCCGCTCGGTCGTCGAGCTCGCGCAGTCGGGACGGCTCGACTTCCTCTCGGCGGTCCTCTTCCCGGCGACCTGCGACGTCATCCGCAACCTGTCGGGGGTATGGAAGCTGCTCTATCCCGACCTGTACGTCCGCTACCTCGACCTGCCGCAGGGAGGGGAGTCGTCGATCCAGACGGCCTTCTGGCGGGACGAGCTCGAGGTGCTGCGGCGCGATCTCGGACGGGTGGGAGGCGCCCCGGCGACCGAGGAGTCCCTCCGCGAGGCGATCGGGGCGTACAACACCGCCCGCGCGCTCATCCGGCGTCTCTACCAGGCGCGCCGGGACGCCCCCTGGAGCGTGCCGACCGAGGAGCTGTACCTCCTGATGCGCGCGGGGGAGCTCGTGCCGCTCGAGGACTTCCTCGAGCGCGTGCGCGCGTACCTCGCCGCGGTCGAGGCGGAGCCGGGCCGCGTGCGCGACCGGGCGCGGGTCGTCGTCGTGGGCGCCTTCTGCGAGCAGCCTCCGCTCGGGCTCGTCAAGACGATCGAGCGCGCGGGCTGCTTCATCGTCGACGACGATTTCCTTCTCGGCAACCGGATGATCGACGGGGATGTCCCGCTCGAGGGCGATCCGCTCCACAACCTCGCGGAGGCCTTCGTGCGGCACTCGGTCCGCAACTCCACGCTCTACGAGCCGGATCCGGACGGAAAGCGGCGCCTCCTCGCCGAGCGCGTGGCGGCGGCGAGGGCCGACGGCGTCATCTTCGCGTCGGCGAGCTTCTGCGACCCGGCGCTGCTCGACCGGCCGATGCTGCGAGCGGGAGCCGAGAGCCGCGGGCATCCCGTGCATCGCGTTCCAGTTCGCCGAGAACACCGGCCAGTTCCAGCAGTTTCGCGAGCAGGCCGGCACGTTCGCCGACGCGATCAAGCTCTGGGGAGGCGCCTAGTGCTTTTCGATAGAGGCGGCGTCAACGCTTCGGCAGGTCGGCAACGGCACTGCGAAACCAGAGGGCCAGGAGCCGGTCGGCCGGTCGCACGCCATGTCGCCTCAGGCAGCACCCTGCCGGGAGAACAATAGATGTCCGAGACCGAAAAAGACCGCTCGATGCTCCTCCAGAAGGAGATGCTGGCGGAGCACTATCGCCGTCTCGAGGCGGCGCCCGAGACCGGCGAGCCGGTCGTCTACACCTTCGTGCCGGGTAACCTCACGGAGCTCATCCGCTCCTTCGACGCGCTGCCGGTGCTGCCCGAGATCAACGCTCTCCAGTCGGCCATGCGCGGCAAGAGCGGGGGCTACATCGCCGCCGCCGAGAAGGCCGGCCACTCCGAGGACGTCTGCTCGTACGTGAAGTGCGACGTCGGGATGCTGAAAGCCGGCAACGTCAGCCCGACGGGGACGCGGCTGCCGAAGCCGGACCTGCTGCTTCTCTCCTACACCGGCTGCTACACGTTCATGAAGTGGTTCGAGCTGCTGCGCGAGGCGTACCAGTGCCCGACGGTGTTCCTCCAGATCCCGTACCAGGGCGACGGGACGCAATCGCCGGCGATGCGGACGTACGTCGAGCGCCAGATCCGCGAAACCCTCGTGCCGGCCCTCGAGAAGGCCACCGGCCGCCGATACGACGAGGACCGGCTGCGCGAGAACCTCACCCGGAGCGCGGCCGCGGAGGACGACCTGGTGGCGGTCCTGGAGTCCGCCAAGAAGACGCCGAGCCCGATCGATGCCTACTTCGGCGCCGTCTACTACGTCGGGCCCATCTTCTCGGCCTTCCGCGGGACCGAGGAAGGGGGCGCGTACTACCGGGCGCTCCGGCAGGAGGTCGAGGAGCGCGCGGCGCGCGGGGAAGGCCCGACGACGCCGTCCGGCCGGCTCGACCGCCAGAAGCACCGGCTTGTCGTCGAGGGCCCGCCCAACTGGACCCATTTCCGCGAGTTCTGGAAGCTCTTCGCCGACGAGGGCGCCGTCGTCGTGGCGTCCACCTACTCGAAGGTCGGCGGAACGTACGACCTCGGCTTCCGCCACGACCCCTCCGATCCTCTCGGCACGCTCGCGGACTACTGCAGCGGCTGCTACACCAACCGGAACCTCCCGTCGCGCGTCGACATGATCGCGCAGTACGCCGAGGAGTACGCCGCGGACGGGTTCCTGATCCACTCGGTCAAGTCCTGCAACTCCTTCTCGGCCGGCCAGCTCATGATGCTGCGCGAGGTCGAGCGCCGCACGGGCCTGCCCGGGGCGTTCATCGAGTCGGACCTCGTGGACCCCCGGTACTTCTCGGCCGCCAACCTCAAGAACCGCATGGAGAGCTACTTCCAGATGCTCGACGCCCGCCGGGCGGGCGCGGCCGCGGGCGTCGGCGCGTGAAAGCGTTCGTCGGGATCGACCTCGGCTCGACGACGACGAAGGCCGTCGTCCTGGACGAGCGGGGCGAGGTGCTCGGTCGCGGGATCACCAACTCCCGCTCCAACTACGACCTCGCGGCGGAGCTCGCCCGCACCGAGGCCTTCGTCAGCGCGCGCTTCCGGCTCCTGCAGCGGGAAGTCGAGCAGGCGGCCGGGCTCGGGACGCTCAACCGCCTCCTGCGAGCGTTCCGTCTCGAACAGATGCTCGTGCAGCTCTCGTCGCTCGAGGCGAAGATCGGGGAGGAGATCGAGAAGGGCATCCCGCCGGCCGGCGCGAGGCGACTCCGGGCCGCCGTCGTCCGCATCTTCGAGCGCCTCCGCGCCCGAGGAGGAGGCCCGCTTCGCCGAAGCGAATCCCTCCGAGCGCTCGGACTTCTTCCGCGACGCGGCCGGCTCGGCTTACGCCCGGCTCTCGGAGGAGGCCGCGCGGGAGGGCGGCTCGGGCGTCACCTTCGACGCGCTGGTCGGGCTCTACGACAAGTGCATCGTCCTCGTCGAGAACGAGCCGCTCGAGCTCGGCTTCCGGGAGCACATCGGCCAGGCCGTCGAGCGCGTCGGCGAGACGCCGGGGGTGCGGGCTGCCGTCGAGGCGGCGGTGACGGCGGAAATCGCGGTCGCGGCGACGGTCGGCACGGGATACGGCCGCGCGCGGCTCCCGTTCCCGAAGGAGCAGATCCGGTCCGAGATCCTCTGCCACGGACTCGGCGCCCACGTGCTCTTCCCGGCCACGCGGACCGTCCTCGACATCGGCGGGCAGGACACCAAGGCGATCCAGGTCGACGGGGCCGGGATCGTGACGAGCTTCCAGATGAACGACCGCTGCGCCGCCGGCTGCGGGCGCTACCTCGGGTACATCGCCGACGAGATGAACATGGGCCTCCACGAGCTCGGGCCCCTGGCCCTCGAGAGCCGGCGGCCGGTCCGGATCAGCTCGACCTGCACGGTCTTCGCGGGGGCCGAGCTGCGGGAGCGGCTCTCGCTCGGCGAGAAGCGCGAGGACATCCTGGCCGGGCTCCACCGCGCCGTGATCCTGCGGGCGTTGAGCCTGCTGGCGCGGTCGGGCGGCGTCGAGAACGAGTTCACCTTCACCGGCGGCGTGGCGCGCAACCCCGCGGCGGTGCAGGCGCTGACGGGATTGATTGCCGAGAACTACGGCGAGCGCCGGATCAACATCTCGGCCGACAGCATCTACACGGGAGCGCTGGGGGCGGCGCACTTCGCGCTTCGGGGAGCGGCGGCATGAGCGTCACGGCCGGGATCGACGTCGGCTCGAGCGCCGTCAAGGCGGCGATCCTGCGGGTCGGGGAGGGCGAGGACCGGGTGCTCGGCCACGCGGTGGCGCGCGTCCGCCGCCGCAACGTCGCCGAGGTCGTCGCCGAGGCCTTCGACGCGGCGGTCGAGGCCGCGGGCGTCCGCGAGCTCGACTACGTCGCGTCGACAGGCGAAGGGGAGGAGACGCCCGATCGCCACGGGCCACTTCTACGGAATGACGACGCACGCGCGCGGGGCGCTCTTTCTGGCGCCGTGGGCGAGGGCCGTTCTCGACATCGGCGCCCTCCACGCGCGGGCCGTGGCGATGGACTCGCGGGGCAAGGTGCTCGGCTACAAGATGACGAGTCAGTGCGCCTCGGGGTCCGGCCAGTTCCTCGAGAACATCGCCCGCTACCTGGGTGTCGCCCAGGCCGACATCGGGGCCCTGTCGCAGACCGCGGAGAAGCCCGAGGCCGTCAGCTCGATCTGCGCCGTGCTCGCCGAGACGGACGTGATCAACATGGTTTCGCGGGGCCTCGGCGCCGCCAACATCCTGCGGGGGATCCACGACAGCATGGCCGGACGCTTCGCGCGGCTGCTCCATTCCCTCGGCGTCGAGGGGACCGTCTTCCTGAGCGGGGGCCTCGCCGCCGACGACGGGCTCGCGGTGGCGCTGTCGGCCGCGCTCGCGCAGGGAGCGGCCCGGGGAGCGGCGCCGCTCGAGCTGGCGCGCGACCCGCTGTCGGCGTACGCCGGGGCGATCGGGGCCGCGATCTGGGGAGCATTCCGCCGGCAGAGGGTCGGCATGGAGGGGGCCGCATGGACGGCGAACGCGACGATCTGAAGGTCCGCACGCTCACGCTCGAAGACCTGCCGCGGCTGGTCCGCATGGACCACGCGCTCACCGGGCGAAACCGCACGGCCTGGTACGAAGGGAAGCTCCGGCGGGCGCTCGCGGAATCCGACGTCCGGATCTCGCTGGGCTGCGAGATGGAGGGCTTCCTCGTCGGCGCCGTGCTCGGGTCTCTGCACTACGGAGAGTTCGGGCAGCCCGAACCGATCGCCATTCTCGACACGATCCTCGTGGACCCGGGCTACGCGCGGCGCGGCGTCGGGACGGCCCTCGTCGAGGACCTCACGCGCAATCTCCGGGCGCTCGGGATCGAGCGGCTGCGCACGGAGGTCGCCTGGGACGAGCACGAGCTCGGCCGCTTCCTCGGCACCCAGGGATTTGCGCCGGCGCCCCGGTTCGTCCTGGAACGCCGCCTCGGGACCGACGCGGGCTGAGACCCGTTCAGGGCGCGGAGGCGGGCAGGCGCGCGCCCGTCCGCATGAGCCGCGGAATCAGCAGCAGCGCCCCTCCGTAGAACACGAAGGCGACGAAGAGCGTCATCGGCGTCCCGCCCGGGAGGTCCTCGAACAGCAGCTTGAGCCCGCCCGCGACGAGGGCGAAGTACGCCAGGGTGCGGAGCTCCGGCCGCCGGGTCGAGCGCCATCGGCGCGCCAGCACGTACGCCGAAAGGGAGATGATCACGGTCCGAAGCGCCGCCAGGGGCGAGGCCAGGACGGCGTGGGCGGGCCGGTCGAGAAGCACCACGCCGATGCCGCCGATCCCGACGGCGCACAGCAGCGTTGCGACGAGCGCGGGGAAGGAGCCGGCGGCGGGCTCCTCGGCGAGCAGAAGCACGGCGGCGGCGGTCACGGCCGCCAGGGTGACGAGAGCGGCCGGGGACGGCAGCGCGAGACGCGCCGGCGCGCCCGTGAAGGCCCGTACCGAAGCGCCGAGCAACCCCGAACCGACGGCCGCGACGGCGGCGAAGACCGCGCCCTGGGGCTGGAGGATCGCGGGCTCGAAGGTCCGGCCGAGGACGACCGCCGCCACGCAGAGGATCGACCACGCGAGGGCGGGGGCCGGCGCCGCCAGGAGGACCCCGCTCCCGATGACCGTCAGGGCGAGGCCGAGCCAGGCGAAGTAGATGCGGCTCGCGCGAGCCTCGGGAGCGCGCTCGCGCAGGAACGCGAAGAGATAGCTCGCGGCGCCGCTCGCCGTCGCGGCCGCGGCCACGGCGGCCGCTCCGCCGCCGCGCACGGCCGCGAGCCGCAGCACGCCGCCGAGGCCGACCGACAGGGCGAGGAGCGTCTGGACGATCGCGAGTCCGCCGATCTGCGCCCGCCCCGCGAGAGCGTGCAGGAGGACGCTCCCCGGCCAGAGGATCGCGAGGGCGAGGGCCAGGAGCATGGCGAGAGAGGCCCGGTCCGCCGGGGCCGCCGGGCCCGCCCCGAGGACGTCGGCGGTCGCCCAGATCGAGAGGCCCGCCGCGCAGAAGGTGGGCAGCCAGCCCAGCATCCGCCAGCTCCAGCGGCTCATCCCGAGCCAGGTCGTCGCGGACGCGAGCGCCAGGAGCAGCAGGCCGGAGAGCGCGGGGACTCCGGCCATCAGGGCGAGAAACACGGCGGTCGCACAGCACGCGATCGTCGCGGTCCAGTCGAGGGCGGGCAGGTCGTGGCGGCGGCCCACGACGAGAACGATCGCCGTCGCGGCGGCGAGGATCACGAGGCCTCCGGCCGGCGTGAAGATCGCGAAGCGCGTCGTCGTTTCGGCGACGATGGCGTCGGCGATGAAGGCGGCGGTGGAGCCGAGGAATGCGGCGGTCAGCCGGTTGCCGCGCGCGGCGGCGCGGTCGGCGAGGACCATGATGGCGAAGGCGTAGGCGAGGCCGAAGCCGACGCCCGGAGTGGTGGCCACGGTGCCGCGGTCCGTGAGGGCGCGGATGAGGAAGGCCCCGGCGAGGGTCAGGACGCTCCAGCCGACCTGCGCCAGGACGTCGAGGAAGAGGGGCGCCGCCGAGGCGGGCAGAATGCGGAGCGGTTCGCCCGTCTGCTCGGCCCAGGCGATCGGCTCTGGAGGGGCCGCGGGCGCCGCCTCGCGGGAGCCGAGCACGGCCTCCTCGAGGCGCCGGATTCTCGCCTCGAGCGCGTCGAGACGCGCCCCGGACTGGTCGGGATCGGTCGGGGTCACTGGGGCTAGCCTCGGGCGCGATTCGGCGTCCGCATAGATGCAAACGCATCAGGCCCGCCGGGATGATCCCGGTCATAGGCCCGCGGCGGCCGGCCTGCGATCCTGTCCCGGCGGGGCGGAGGGCCGCTCCGGAGGGAGGTCCCATGACTCATCTGGTGACGGCGGAGCGCGCGCTCGACGTCCGCGGCCGGTCGGCCGAGGATGCGGCGGCGGAGCTGCTCACGTGGTTCGACACGCTCGGTCCCGCGGAACGGTTCGTCCTGACCTGCGGCGATTCCGGCGGCGAGCTGCTCCGGCGGCTCCAGGCCGCTCGCCCGGGGACGTTCGAATGGTCGCCCCTGCAGGCGGGACCGCCGGCGTGGCGGATCGAGATCGCGCGCAGCGACGCGTCCCGGGCCGCGGCCCGCGGAGTGAACGAAGCGCTGGCGTGGGACCACGATCGTCTCGAGGCCCTCGAGGCGGCCGCTTTCCGCGCGCGGGCCGAGGGCGACCTCGCCACGGCATTCGATCTGTACTCCGAGTTCGCCTTCGGGCTTCGCCGCCACATCGGCTTCGAGGAGGACCTGCTCTTTCCGGCGTTCGAGTCCGGCGCGGGAATGCCGCCGACCGCCGGGCCCACGGCCGTGATGCGGGCCGAGCATCGGGAGATCCTCCGGCTTCTCGAGGCGATCGAGCTCGGGATCGGGGACGCCGCCGCGCAGGTCGCGCCGCTCCGCGCGAGCTTCCACGCCGTGCTCGGCGAGCACAACGCCAAGGAGGAGCACGTCCTGTATCCGTCGGTCGACGACCTGCTCGGCCACGACGGCGCGGACGAGCTGGTGCGCCGCATCCAGCGGTACGGTTCCTAGCCGAACGGAAGGCCGCCTCGGCTAAGATGCCGGGGTGAGAAGCCGGGCGCCGTTCTGGGTCGAGGCCGCGGGGTTCGTCCTCGTGTCGATCGTCGCGGCTTCGATCTCCAACGCCCTCGCGGGGCCCGAACGCCGCCTCAAGTGGATCGGGGCCTACGAGAGGCCCGGGTCCGCCGTCACCGCGAGGCCGACTCCTGCCGCTCCGGCGGCGCCGTCGACCGCGCTCGGGGCGCCCGCGGCCGGCAAGGGGTTCTCGCCCCATCCCGACAAGGCCTGGCTCGAGATCTCGGGCGAGGAAGCGGCCGAGCTCTACGCGCGCAAGACCGTGCCCTTCCTGGACGCCCGGCGCACGAGCGTTTATCGCGACGGCCACGTCGCGGGCGCCCGGCCGTTCTCGGTCTGGGAGTCGGACATCGACGACAAGGTCAAGGCCTACTTCGCCGAGGGCACCGACCAGAGCGCGCCGATCGTCGTCTACTGCAGCGGGGGCGCCTGCGAAGACTCGCACATGCTCTCCGAGAAGCTCTACATGGTCGGCTTCGACAACGTCCTCGTGTACAAGGACGGCTACCCGGACTGGGTCAAGCGCGGGCTGCCGGTCACGAAGGGGTCCGAGCCTTGAGCGGCGGGCTTTCCTCGCCCTGGCTCACGGTCCGCGTCCAGTTCGTGCTGGCGGCGTTCTTCGCCGTCGCCGGCTTCTTCAAGATCTCGGACCCGCCCGGCTTCGCCCACGAGATCCACAACTACGGGCTCCTGCCCGGCGCGGCGGTCAACGCGCTGGCGCTCATCCTGCCCTGGCTCGAGGTCGTGGCGGGAATCGCCCTCTTCCTCGGGATCGCGAGGCGTTCCGCGGCCCGGGTTCTCGGGATCCTCCTCCTCGTGTTCATCGTCGCCCTGTCGATCAACCTCGCGCGCGGGAGGCCCGTCGACTGCGGCTGCTTCGGCACCGCGAAGGTCCAGAAGACCGACGCCGAGCGCCTCAACGACATGAAGCTCGCGATCCTGCGGGACGTCGGACTGCTGATCCTCGTCGGCCAGGTCCTCCACGCGACCCGGCGCGAAGAGCGGATCTAGGACCTCAGAGGTCGGCGCGTTCGAGCCGTCGGGCGGCGAAGGCCGCCGGCAGCACGAGCCAGAGGACCGCGGACAGCCCGAGCAGCGCCGCGGCTCCGCCGGGGCCCCGCGTGAATCGCAGGAGGGCGAGGGACGCGCCGCCGAACGCCGTCGTGCCCTGGATTGCGAGGAGGGCGCCCGTGCGGAAAGCGTCGATGGGATTGACCAGCACGGCCGCGATGAGAAGCCGCGAAGCGGCGGTCGAGCCGAGCAGGGACGCGACACCGAGGGCCGCGACGTCGAAGAGGACGACGGCGCCGAACCAGACGATCAGGGCGACGGCGAGGGACTTCGCGCGTCGGCCGACCCCTCCGGAGACGAGCAGCGCGGCGATTCCGAGGAAGACGGCGGTCAGCACGAGGGCGCCGAGGAACAGGATGCCGTAGCCGGCCGCCCCGGTGCCTCCGGCGCGGGAGAAGACGAGAAGGCCGGCTCCCCCGAGGCCGATCGCCTGCGCCGCGGCGAGGGCGGCGAAGAGGCCGAGGAGGCGGCCGAGCAGGATCGCGCGCCGCGAGACCGGCTGCGAGAAGAGCATTTCCGCGGCGCCGCGCTCGGGGGCGAGCGCGAGGACGCCGATCACGAGCGAGGTCAGGGGAGTCAGGAGGAGAACGAGCTGGACGAGCGAGGCCGCGGTCCTCGCGAAGTCCTGCAATCCGGCGCCGCCCGACAGCACGTAGCCGGACGCGGCCACCGCCAGCGACAGCGCGGCGAAGACGGCCGCGAAGATCTGGGTCCAGCGCGACCGGACCGCGAGGACCAGCTCCTGGTGCGCGCAGAGAAGGACGACCGACCTCGCGTCGGGAGCGGTCATGCGCCGAACCTCGCCTTGAGAACCTCCGCCAGCAGAATGGCGGCGGGGTAGAGGATCTCCTCTTCTTCCTGGGCGTGGGCCACGAGCATCTGGGCGAGCTTCGCGAACCCGGGCTGGTTCTCCTCGGTGGCCACCCGGATGAGCTCGCGCAGCGCGTCCACGATCCGACCGTGCTCCTCCAGCATGCGCGGCATCTCGGCCTTCAGGGGCGCGACACGCGACAGGGCCTCGGCCATCTCCGCGGTCAGCGTGCCCTCGGCGGCCGGCCGGAGCAGGGCGAGACAGGGCGCGACGATCTCCTCTTCCCGCGCCATGTGCGGCTGGAGCACCTTCATGACGGCGCGGGCCGCTTCGCCCGTCTTCCCGCCCGCCTTGATCGCGCGGGCAAGCTGCTCGTGGAGCTCCTCGTGCTCCATCTGGATCGACTGGGGGATCTTGGTTTCCATTCTCAACCGCCTCTCTTGTGGCCGTCGGGAGGGCTCGCTCCGAAGATTTCCGGTGCGGACCGCGAGGCACAGTTCTTCACCGCGGAGTCCGACTGCCGCGAGGGTGCGTCGGCCCAGGCGATCAGGTGCGACCCCATCGGCGTCTCGATCGTCGGACAGAGCGCATACGTCGCGGCGGCCGCTCGAACCCAGCCGGCGGTCCGGTGATCGGCGACCCAGGCGACGGCCCCCGCCTCGGGCGTGTGCTCGCGAACGTAGTCGCGCAGGCAGCCGATGTCGTCGAAGAAGGCCGGTTCCTCGCCGGGGGCCGTGAGCTGGGCCGCCAGATGCGGGTCCGAAACCGGCATCCGGCACGAGCGGCAGGTTTCGTGGCGGGTGTCGAGGGCGGCCGGCGCCGGGTCGCCGCCGGCACAGGCGATCATCGGGACCATGGCGAGGGCGGCGAGGAGCCCTCGGGCTCTCACGCCTCGCCTCGCACGAGCTCGCGATAGAGAAGGTCGAGCCGGCCCTCCTCGGCCGCGAGGCCGACGATCTGCCCGCCCGCCGCGCGCACGACGTCGAGGATCCGGGGACGGTCGGCCGCGGGGCCGGCGATGACGAGCTCGCCCGCCGCCCAGACGGCGGCCGGTGAAAATGCGCGGAGCTGCTCGACGAGGCCCGGGACGCGGCGCTCGAGGCGCAGGCGCAGGACGCCGCGCTGCGACAGGCGGTCCGCGAGCTCGCGCTGGGTCAGCGACGCCGCGAGGCGGCCCTCCACGAGGAGCACGAAACGGTCGGCGAGCCGCTCGACGTCGCCGAGCTGGTGCGACGTGAAGAGCAGCGTGTGCCCTTCCCGGCGGCGCCGCTCGACGAGGCCGTAGAACGCGCAGAGGCCGTCGGGATCGAGGGCCGCGGTCGGCTCGTCGAGCAGCAGGATCGGCGCCTGGGGAAGGACCGCGATCGCGAGACCCAGGCGCTGCAGCATGCCGCCCGAGTAAGTGCCGACCGGACGCGCGGAGGCGCCGTTCAACGAGGCGAAGTGGAAGACCTCGTCGACCCGGACGGGATCGACGTTGCGGAGCCGGCGATAGAAGTCGACGATCTCGCGGCCCGTGACGGCTTCCGGAAACGTGACCTTCTGGGGGAGGTACGAGATGGCGTTTCGCGCCTCGGGCTCCTGCGGCGAGCGGGGCGGCTCGCCCACGCGAACCTCGCCGGACGTCGGCCGGATGAGGCCGGCGGCGGCCTTCAGCGTGGTCGTCTTGCCCGAGCCGTTGGGCCCGAGGAGCGCGACGGCCTCGCCGCGCTCGACCGAGAACGTCACTCCGTCCACGGCGCGATTCCCGCCGAACGTCTTCGAGAAGTCCTTGAACCGGATCATCGGCGGCCTTCCCAGACGGCGACGCTCCCGAGAACGACGGCGGCGGCGCAGGCGGCGAGGGCGCCGGCGTTGCGGCCGCGAGGGGCAAGGGGCGGGCGCGGGACGGATGGCAGGACGGGCGGCCGGGCGAGCGGCGACCGGTCTTCCACCGTCACGGGCTCGAGGACGGGGAACGCCCGCTCGGCGGCCGAGAGGGCGGACGCGGCGAGGCTCGACGTGAAGAGGTCGGCCGCCGTCAGGTTCCCGCGGAAGTGGTCGAAGACCGAGGAGAGGCGATAGGGCCGGTCGCTACGGCCGTCGCCGTCGAGGTCGGGCTCGCCGTTGCCCGACCAGTAGTTGCCGTCGAACCGGGTGTCGGTCCGGCGGCCCACGAGCGTCAGCGGCGTCATGTTGCCGAGGAAGAGATTCCCGACGAAGCGGTTGTCGGCGCACGAGTCGTAGAGGACGATCGCGACGTCGGACTCGGCGATGACGTTGTCCTTGAAGAGATTGCGATAGGACCCCTCGAGAAAGATCCCCCGCGCGTTGTCGGCGATGAGGTTCGACTCGGCCGTGACGTCCTCGCAGGCCTTGAACAGCAGTCCCACGGACGCGAACCCCCGGTTGTGCAGGAAGCGGTTGCGCCGGAAGACGATGCGCTTCGAGTACATGATCGCCGTGCCGGCGGCGCCGTTCTCGAACGTGTTGTCCTCGAAGAGGTTGTCGTCCGTGAACATGTAATGCAGCCCGTAGCGCAGGTCCCGCGCCGTGTTGCCGCGGATGACGCCGTGCGCGGAGGACTGGATGTAGAAGCCGTCGCGGACGTCGACGATCGTGTTGCCGACGAGGCGGAAGCCGTTCGTGTTCCAGACGTGGATACCGGAGCCTTTCTCGCCCGGGTCCTTGCCCGGGATCCCCCGGATCGAGGTGCGCTCGACGGCCGACCCGTCGGCCTCGCGCAGGTACACGCCGAAGAGGGCGTTGGTGATTCGGCAGTCGCGCACGGTGACGTTCTTCGCCGCGACGTGGATTCCCGAGGCGTCCCGCCCGAGATCCCCGCCTCCGCCCCCGTCGACGTCGAACCCCTGGACGACGACGCCGGCGGCGCGGATGCGGACGACGCTTCCCGTGCCCGAGCCCAGAAGCCTCGGGCGGCCGCGTCCCGAGAGCGTGATGGAACGATCGATGTAGAGGTCGCCGCGGTAGGTGCCGGGCCCGATCTCGAGGACGGACCCCGCGGGGGCCGCGTCGACACGCCCCTGGAGGGGCGAGACGGCGCCGGCGGCGGGACGTCCCTCGACGGAGGCCGCCGTCGCGGAAGTCATTTCCTCTGCGGACAGGGCGAGGAGGAGGGCGACGGCGGGCAGGATCATCCGGCCGTCCGGGCGTCCTCGTGCTCCTCGAGGCGGGCCTCGCGCCGGGCCAGCACGAGGGCGGCGAGAAGGACCACGCCGACGGCGGCGAGGGCGTAAGACGCGGCGGCGGGGTACGAGTAGACCTCGAAGTTGGCGAGCTTCTTGTACCCGAAGAGCGGAGGCATGAAGGGCGGGACCTTCACCGACGCGGTCGGCGCGAGGTTGTGGCCGTACGAGTAGAGCTTGTAGCCAAAGGACCACAGCGAGAAGAGGCCGAAGTACAGGTACAGCACGACGACGTCGATCAGATCACCGATTCTCCCGTGAAAGAGGGCGCGAAGGAAGAGGAGTCCCAGCATGCCGATGACGAACGGCATCCACTTGAATTCGGTGAAGTCGGCCGTCGTCAGGTCCCTCATCCCGATGTAGTGATTGAGGATGTTGATTTCCTTGACGTCCTGGCCGGCGTTGCCGCCCTCGAGTTTGTAGCTGTGGATGTTCAGGCGCAGGCCGTCCGGGTACTGCGGCGCGAACATCGTCAGCTTCCAGAGCGGCATCAGGTAAGTCGGGACGAGAAGCAGCGCGGCCACCAGAAGCAGCAGTCGCGGGAGCAGGTCCAGCGGCAGTTCGAGCGCCCGGTTGCTCCGTTCGAGGATGGCCTTCATGGGGATCTCCTGTGAGTTCCGGGCGGCGGGGGGAGGAGTTCCGCCGCCCGGTTCTCGGGACGGGTCAGCCCTTTTTGGGCCTGACGATGAGGTAGCCCTGCATCTCCTGGTGGAGGGCGGAGCAGAAATTCGTGCAGTAGTAGGGGAAGACGCCCGGCTTGTCGGCCTTGAAGGTGACGGTCTTGGTCTCGCCGGGGTCGCAGACGATGTTGATGTTGTAGTCGAGGAGGCCGAACCCGTGGAGCTCATCGGTCGTCTGCTCGATGTTGGTCATGACCACCTTGACCGTGTCGCCCTCTTCAACCTCGATCGCCGTCGGCGAGATCGTCGAGCGGACGAGGACGACCTTCGCGAGGACCTCGCTGCCCTTGCGCGTGACGCCCGCATCCTTGACGTCCCAGATCGCGTTCGGGTTCTTGTTCTCGTCCTTCGGATAGACCTCGATCGGCTTGATCTTGTCGGCCTTGATGATCTGCGCGTAATGAGGCTCCGGCTCCGTGAAGGCGTCGTAGAGGATCTTCATCTTCTCTTCGGAGATGTCGACGAGCTGCGACGACTCGGGCTGGGACGGCCCGACCGAGAGATGCCGGCCGTGGGACAGCTTGTTCAGTCCGACGAGGTACTTGCCGTCCGGAGAGACGGTGTCGCCCTCGGCCGCCGCCAGGTGCCCGATGGAGTACGACATCGGGACCTTGTCGATCACTTCCCAGGTCCCGAGCTTCCACTTGGCGATCGCGCTGTCGACGAAGAGCGAGGTGTAGCACTCGCCGTTGGGTCCGAACTGGGTGTGGAGCGGTCCGAGCCCGACCGGGACTTCCGCGTCCTTGATCGACTCGTACTTGAGGACCGGGATCCCGTCCTCGTCGCCCGTGAAGTCCTTGTTGCGGATGGCGGTCTGGACCTTCTCGAAATTGAAGGCCGTCGTCACGCCCTGGAGCTTGCCCGAGCCGATGATGTACTTGCCGTCCGGCGAGACGTCGACGCCGTGGGGGGACTTTCCGCAGGGCATGAAGTAGACGAGCCCGGGGACCTTCCGCGGATCGAGGACCTTGACGCCGCCGATCATGTCGCCCTTGCCCTCGGCGATCGCCTTCTCGGCGGCCTTCCAGTCGACGGCGGCGATGTAGTCCCGGTCCCGCTGCGAGGCCGTGACCTCGAGCTTTCCGGTCGCGCGCTCGGAGTTGTAGCAGGTGAAGAACATCCAGCCGTCCGAGGCCTTTTTCCCGGCGTCGCCGAGGTCGTAGTCGAAGGGAGGCATGAGAATCTCGAAGCCCTGCGTCATCTCGCCGGTCTTCGGGTCGATCTTCACGGCGGCGACGACGCCCTTGTAGTCGGTGGCGTAATTGTCGATCGGGGCGGCGGTTCCCTTGGGGATCGGGATCGAAAAGCGCGAGGCCATGACCGAGTACTCGGTGTTGGGCGTGACGAAAGCCGAACCGTGATTGCCCGAGATGTTGGGCATGGGTCCGAAGATCTGCTTGGTCTTGAAGTCGCGCAGGTCGATGCGGGCGACCCGGCCGTTCATGTCGTTGACGAAGAGCCAGCGTCCGTCGTAGTCGCCGCCCGTCTCCGAGAGGGACGGATGGTGAACGTCGCCCCACGTCAGCCGGCCGCCGAGCATCGCCTTCGACTCGTCGTCGAAGCCGTAGCCGGTGGCGGGGTAGGGCGTGTAGACCGGGATCGTCGAGAGGTGGCGCATCGACGGGATCCCGTAGACGTAGACCTGGCCCGAGTGTCCGCCCGAGGCGAACATGTAGTACTCGTCGAGGTCTCCGGGCGGGACGTAGGTCTTCTGCGCCGCGACCGCGAGGTCCGACGCGCCGGCGGGGGCGCCCTTCTTGCCCCCGGCCTTCGGCGCGCTCGGCGCGCAGCGGCCGGCGAGCGCGGCGGCGACCGCGAAGACCGCGAGAGCGCTCCATGTGATCCAGCTCTTCCTCGTCTGACTCATCGTCGTTCTCCTTCCCTCTCGGGTTACCGTTTCAATGGCCGCCGGCTTCGGGTTTTCCCTCGGCCTTCTGTTTCTGGTGCTCGGCGAACGCCTCCCGCAGCTTCTGGACGGCGATCTCCTTCTCCTGCGGCGTCAGCACGATCTGGCGCGACAGCACGACGGCCATCGTTCCCGTCGGCTCGCGGAGGAAGTCGTCGACCGTGCGGCCGAAGCGCGCCTGCGTGTCCTCGACCGCCGTCGAGAGATCGGGCCCGATCTGGGCCGGGCTCTTGACCCCGAGCGACTGGATGGAGTGGCAGACGAAGCAGCCCGTCTTGACGAACCAGGCGCCGGGGCCGGTCTTCATCCGCTGCTCTTCGGCGATCTCCTCCGGGGTCTGGGGGTCGGTGCGGGGGAGCCCCGGCCGGTAGTCGGCCGGAATCGGCGCGCGCCGCCACGAGAGCGCCAGCATCGCCAGCGCCTGGGCGTCGCGGGTGGTGAAGTGGAAGTTCGGCATGACCGTCTCCGGCACGAGGGCCCGGGGGTCCTTGAAGTGGGCGACGTGCCAGGCGTAGGCGCTCTTCTGGCCCGAGAGCCGCCCGTACTCGTACTGCTCGGGTGCCTTGTCGCCGACCCACGTGAGGTCGGGGCCGATCGTTCCGCCGCGGCCGTTGATCACGTGGCAGGCGCGGCAGCCCTTCTCGAGGACGAGCTTCTTCGCCAGGTTGATCTCGTCGGCCCCCTTCGTCTCGCGGTCGAAGCGGTGGCACACGTTGCAGTTCATCTGCATGAGCGCCGACTTCTGGGCCGAGAGCGTGTAGGCCTCGCCGAGCTGCGACCCCAGGAGGGGCTCCTCCCAGTGCTCGACCGGGCCGTGCGCGGCGACGTCGTCGATGGCCCAGCCCTGGCCGCCGTGGCAGGCGGTGCAGCCGTACTTCTCGATTGGATGCCCCTTGAGGGGCTCGACGGGGTGCGACTTGTAGGGGTTCTCGGCCTTCTCGAAGCCCTTCCAGAGCATCGCCTGGTGACAGGTGATGCAGCGGTCGGCGCGGCGCATCTCGGAGACCCAGATCTGTTGGACGCCCTTCGGGATGGTCGCGGCCTTCTCCGCCCCGAGCTTCTCGGTCACCTGGGCGCGGAAGGCGTACTGGTAGTAGCGCCAGTCGTGCTTGCGGTCGCTCCACGCGAAGAGGACCGTCGAGACGACGAGCAGCACGCCGACGATCGCGAGGATCGGCCGGTCCTTCTTCGGATAGGGGGAATCGGTTCTCTGTTCCATGTCAGATCCTCGAGGGCAGCTCGGGCCAGGGCTGCCAGGGCCAGTAGAAGTGCCAGTAGGGGCCGCGCAGGAAGGTGCCGACGACCGTCAGGGCGAGCACGGCCGCGACGAGAAGGAGGAAGAGGAGGTTCTGCCGGCGGCGGGTCTTCGCGAACCAGGCGCCCGTCGCGGCGGCGGGGCTCCGGTCGAGCCACGGCCAGATGGTCATCAGGGCGAGGAGCGCGCCCGGCAGCAGGACCCCGCCGAGGAACGCGCCGTTGATCGTGAAGGAGCCGATGTGGACCGTCGTGTCGGTCACGATTTCCTGGAGCCACAGGAAATACCAGGGCGCCTTGGCGGGGTTCGGCGTGATCAGCGGGTTCGCCGGCTCCTCGAGCGGCGAGCGGACGAAGACCGAGAGGATGCCGACGAGCGCGATCGTCCCGAGGATCACGATCGCGATGCGGCGCGTCAGGTCCGGGACGGAGTTGACGGTCGTCTCGGGGGCCTCGAGCGTCGAGGCCTTCACGTGCGGCGACGTCCCCCGGGCGATGCCGAGGAGCGTGTACGTCTTGGACTTCGAGGGAGGGGCGTCGGTCTTGGATTCCGCGAGCCGCGCGCCGTCGGCGCGGGCGAGCCCGCCGTCCTTCCGGACGCGCCACATGTGGTAGCCGAAGAGGACGCCGATGAGCATCGGCAGGAAGAGGACGTGGAGGACGTAGAACCGGATGAGCGTCGCCTGCTCGATCGTGCGTCCCCCGATCAGGAGCTCCCGGATCGCGGGGCCGACGTAGGGGACGGAGGAGGCGATGTTGGTTCCGACCGTGACCGCCCAGTAGGCGAGCTGGTCCCAGGGAAGGAGGTACCCGGTGAACGAGAGGAAGAGGGTCAGGAGCAGCATCACGACGCCGATGACCCAGTTCCATTGCCGCTTCTGGCCGCTTCCATGAAGGGGGGACCGTTGGTCCCCTCCGGCCCCCCTCACGACGCCGTTCTTGTAGGCGCCGGTCAGGAAGACCCGGACGAGGTGGAGGAAGACCGCGGCCACCATCAGGTGCGCCGAGATCCGGTGCACCGCGCGGATCCACGAGCCGAACGTGATGACGTACTCGATGTCCTTGACCGAGGCGTAGGCGCGCTCGACCGAGGGGATGTAGAGGAAGAGGAGCGGCAGGCCCGAGAGGACGAGCAGGAAGAGGAGCGCCGCGGAGACCGTGCCGAGCCAGAAGGAGTAGCTCCACGCCATCGAGGCTTTGAAGCTCTTGGCCGGGAACCAGTGCAGCATGAAGTTGGACACGATCGCGTCGCCGGCCTGCCGGTCGGAGGCGGGACGAAAGCTCCACCAGCGCCGCGGGTGCACGCCCGGAGCGGCGGGAGGCTGGGTCTTTTCGGGCTTGGCGCTCATGCGGTCTCCTTCAGGCCACGGTCAGGCGGAAGTCGCGGTCGACGGGACGGGCGAGGTCGACGACGAGCTGGCCGTCCTCGGGGGCGACGGACAGGTGGAACCAGGTCAGGGGCTTCGGGGCGGGACCGGAGACGTTCGTGCCGTCGCCGTTGTACCGGGAGCCGTGGCACGGGCAGAGGAACCGGTGGGTCAGCCGGAGCGGCTGGCCGTCGACCGTCGCCGTCTCGATCTTCGCGAGGGCCTCCGCGCGGACGGTGCAGCCGAGGTGCGTGCAGACCGCCGAGATCGCGTGGAACGTCCGGCCGTCCCGGAAGACGTAGAGGCGCTGGTCCGGCAGGAACTGCAGGCCGTCCGGAAAGTCGTTCGGCGCGCCGATCTTGACGGTCGTCGGGGCGTCGTACGAGACGTTCGGGACGAGGGACCGCATCGAGGCGACGGTCTGCGCGCCGAGGGCGGCGATCCCGCTCCCGATGCCGATCTTCAAGAGGAACTCCCGGCGGTCCTTGGTCTCGGTCATCTTCGGCTCCTTCACCGGAATCGCTCCGTGATCGAGAAGCGCTCCATCGTCATCGCGTCGGTCGGGCAGCGGATCGCGCAGAGGCCGCACCGGATGCAGCGCTCGTCGTCCTTGACCATGGCCGAGAGCGGCAGCCCGTCGGCCTCCGCGCGGGCCGCGAGCGCGGCGCGCTCCTCGGCGGGCAGGTCGAGCGCCTCGAAGGGAACGATCGACAGGCAGTATTCGGGGCAGATGTCCACGCAGCGGTTGCAGAGGACGCACTTCTCCGGGTCGTAGATCGTCTGGACGTGGCAGACGAGGCACCGCGCGGCCTGGCGGCGGGCCTCGACCTCGGCGTAGCCCGTTTCGACCTCGGCGATGCCGGTGCGCCGGCCGACGTCGAGCATCGGGGGGGACTCGCGGTCGAAGATCTCGAAGCCCGCGACCATCCGATAGCTCGCGGTCGGGATCTTTTCGACCTCCAGATGCGACTCGAGGCGCGGGGTCTCCCGCGAGAGGCGCTCGTGGATCGAGCGCGCGGCGAGCTTTCCGTTGGCGACGGCCTCGATGAGGTTGCGGGGGCCGAACGCGACGTCGCCCCCCGCGAAGATGCCGGGGGCGGAGGTCGCGAGGGTCGCGGGGTCGACCTTGATGGTCCCGCCCGGCGACAGCGCGACGCCGTCCGCGGGCTTGAGGAACGAGAGGTCGGGCTGCTGCCCGATGGCCAAAACGCAGGCGTCGGCCGGAAGCGAGATGAGGTCGGTCTCGTCGTAGCGCGGGGCGAACCGGCCGTTCTCGTCGAAGACGGAGACGACCCGCTTCAGCTCGACGGCCTCGAGGCGATTGCCGCCCAGGAAACGGCTCGGACCGCGCCGGGGGACGAATACGACGCCCTCTTTCTTCGCTTCCTCGAACTCCTCGTGCCCCTGGGTCGTCCGGAGGACGGGCATCTCCTCGAAGCTCTCGAGCGACACGATCGTGACCTCGGCCGCGCCTCCCCGGATCGCCGCGCGCGCCGAGTCGAGCGCCTCCTTCATCCGGGCGCTCTCGTCGGCGGCGTCGAAATCCGCTTCGAGGCGGTCGACGTCCGCCTCCCGTCCGAGACGGAGCGCCGTGCGCGCGGCGTCGAAGGCGACGAAGCCGCCGCCGATGACGACGACGCGGCGCCCGAGGTCCATCCGGAAGCCCCGGTTGACGTTCAAGAGGTAGTCGACGGCCTTGACGACGCCGTCCTTCTCGACGCCCGGCACCTGCAGGTCGCGGCCGCGGGAGACTCCGACCGAAAGGAAGACGGACTCGAACCCTTCGGCCCGGAGCGCAGCGAGACCGAAGTCGGGCGAGAGCGGCGTCCGGAGCTTCAGCGTGACGCCGAGCGAGAGGATCTTTTCGATCTCCGCGCGGATGAGCGTGCGGGGAAGCCGGTACTCCGGGATGCCGAAGCGCATCATGCCGCCGGGCTCCTCGGAGGCTTCGAAGACCGTGACGGCGTAGCCGAGGAGGGCCAGGTCGTGCGCGGCCGAGAGGCCCGACGGGCCGGCTCCGATGACGGCGACCCGCACGCGCGCTTTCCCGCCGTTTCCCGAGAGGGGATGCACGGGAAGGTGCCCGGCGTAGCGATTGCCCTCGGTCACGAGAGCGTCGCGCAGGACGTCCTGGGTGGCTGGCCGGATCGACTCGACGCCGTACTTCTCGGTCACGAAGCGCTTGAGCGCGCGGATCGAGATCGGCGAGTCGATCGCGCCCCGACGGCAGGCGTCCTCGCAGGGCGCCGCGCAGACGCGGCCGCAGACCGAGGCGAAGGGGTTCGGCGCCCGGGCGACGAGGAACGCATCCTCGTCGCGCCCGTCGGCGATCAGCTGGACGTATCGCCCGGCGTCCGTCGCGACGGGGCAGCCGGCCTGGCACTTGACCTGGGCTTTCCAGTGGGCGAGATCGGGAAGGCGGGCGGCGATCGGCACGGCGTCAGTCCAGGCGCTGCGGCTCGTCGGGGATCTCGATCGCGGCCCGGCGCAGCGTGCTCGCGCGGAATCGGTAGTGCCCCCCGGGCGTGCGGACGGCCTTGAGGACCCCGGTGCGCGCCCAGCGGGTCACGGCCGACGGCGAGACGCCGAAGAGGCGCGCGACTTCGCCCGTCGAAAGGAATTCCCGTGCGGCGGGGGGGGCGGTCGGCTTGGGGGGCCTGCTCATCGTTCTCGATCGAACGATCCCGCGGGGGCCGGTGAGGGGCTTATGATGCCCGTCATGTCCGGCTCGATTTCACCGATTTTTGCGGTTCACGCCGGCGTGAGCTCTCGCTCCATCTGGATGATTTGCATCATGGCGCCCGGTTCGGGCAGGCTCTAGCTTGAAATCGGTGTTGTCGCCCGTCGAACTGGAAATCGAGCTTTTCTGCCGGGGCCTGCGGCTTCCGGAGAACTCGACCGTCGAGCAGGACGGCCGGCGGATCTCGCGGACCCGCGCTGGTCTCGGCTCGGGCCTCGAGATCGTCATTCCCTCGAGCCGCAAGCCGATCTGGGTCAACGTGCCCGTCGTCGAGGTCTTCGCGTGGACGTCGCCGTTCGAGCTCGTCCGGACGGAAACCGGCTATTGCGTCGTCGACGACCGGGACCGCGAGTCCTACCCGGTGGTGATCCCCGAGGAGCCCGCCTGGTACAGCCGCTCCACCTCCTCGGGCATCCCGATGAACCGCATCGGCGTCCTGCAGGGCAACTACCTCGGGGTGTACGTCTCGAACGCGTGCCTGTACTGGGCCCGGAACGAGGCCTGCCGCTTCTGCACCACCGGAAAGAACGTCGGCGTCAACGAGCAGGCGCGCAAGAAGGTCGAGGACGTCGTCGAGGTCGCCCGCGCCGCCCGGGACGAGTCGGGCTCGGTCTTCACCCACCTCAACACGGGCTACCACTTCGAGGAGGTCGACCGGCTCGAGCCGATCCACGGCCTTCGCCAGTGCGAGCCGTACGTGCGGGCGATTCGCGCGGAGGTCGGGGGATTCATCGGCGTCCAGGCCCACCCCGTCCCGCGGAACAAGTTCTCGGAGTACGACGCGCTGATCGAGGCCGGCACGGACCACTTCTCGTTCTGCTACGAGCTCGAGGATCCCCGCTGGTTCGAGCTGATCTGCCCTGGAAAGGCGCGGTCGGTCGGCCAGGAGGGGTTCTTCGAGGCGATGGAGTACACCGCGAAGAAGCTCGGGCGGGGCCGCGTCTCGGGCGAGATCATCGCCGGTCTCGAGCCGATCCAGGCGACGATGCGCGGGATCGACCGCATCGTCGAGGCCGGAGCGTTTCCCACGGTCTGCATCTTCCGGCCGACGATCGGGAGCGAGCTCGAGCACGAGGCGCCCCCCGACCCCGGCGCCATGCGGGAAGTTTTCGCCCATCTCTACGAGGCCTGCCGCGACGCCGGGCTTCCGATCGGGATCCTGCCGATCGAAGTGTCGCTCGTCGTTCAGCCGGAGGAGGCCCGGGGGCTCGTTCCGAGCTCGCTCGCCGGGCGGCTGTACGAGGGGAAGCTCTCGGCCCTTCGCCTGCTCGCCCGGCCCTACGTCTCCTGGAAGGCGCGCCCCGCCGCCGCATCCTGAGCCGTGTCAAGATTCGGGCATGGCTAAAGCCGATACGGGAGCTCGACCGACCGGTCCCCTCGCCGCGAAATCCTGGGTGAAGCTGACGGCCCTCGGCGCGCTCTCCGCGCTCTGGTCCCTCTTCCTGTGGGCGGAGCTGGTCGTTGCGCGCTCGGGCGGCGGCTCGTTTTGCGGCTTCGGCGGGAAGTTCGACTGCACGGCCCTCTGGAACGGCGCCCTCGCCTCCTCCGTCCACCGGCTGACGGGACTCCCGATCTCGGGCTGGGGGCTCGTGTGGAGCGTCGCCGCCTTCGTCCTTCCGCTCGCCGGTCTCGCCCGGATCGCGTCGGGCCGGCCGCCCGCGGCGCTCGTCTCGGCCGTGCGCCTGACGGCCGGGGCCGGGATCCTCGCCGTCGCCGTCCTTCTCGCCGCGAGCGCGGCGGCGGGGACGATCTGCGTCGGATGCATCGGGACGTATCTGGTGGTCGGAGCCTACGCGGCGATCGCGCTCCTCGGCTGGCGGCGCGAGGGTCTGCCGGAGGCCGGCCGGGGCTGGACTCTCGCTCTCGGCTGCATGGCCGCGGCATTCGCGCTGCTGCTGTACCCGGGGCTGCGCACGCCGAAGACGAGCGGGGAAGCCGGCCGGCGGGCGATTGCGGAGGCCGCCACCTCGGGCGGGACGGCGGCGTCCGAGCCGGCCGCGGCCCCGTCGGCCGCCTCGACCGGGACCGGAGACGAGCTGAAGGACCGCAAGCTCGCGGAGCTCGTGGCGACCCTCGACCCGGCCGGACGCCAGATGCTCGCCGACTCGCTCGCGATCTACCGGAGCGCCCCCCCGGCCATGCTGCCCGCGCCGCGCGCGCTCGTGGGCTCGGCCGTGGCGCCGGTCCGGATCACGGAGTTCACCGACATCCTCTGCGAGCACTGCGCCGGCCTCCAGGAGACGATGCAGACGCTGCGCGAGCACACGGACCCCGGAAGCTTCAGCGTCGACGCGCGGCAGTACCCGCTGGACGGCCGGTGCAACCCCGCCTTCGAAGGCGGAAAGGGCGACGACGTCCGCTGCGTGGCGGCGTCCGCGCGCATCTGCATGGAGCCGTCGGGCAAGGAGCCCGAATTCGCGGCCGCCCTCTTTGCGAAGCAGAAGGACCTGAATCGCAACGCGGTGCTGGCGATCGCCGCGCCATTCATGGCCCCCGAGAAGCTGGCCGCCTGCATTGCCTCGCCCGCGACCCAGGCCGCGCTGCAGCAGGACCTCGCGGCCGCCGCGCAGTTCGACTCCGACGGGACGCCGATCGTCGCCGTCAACGGCCGCCGCGGGACGAGCTTCGGGCCCTTCCTCTACGCGATGATCCTGACCCGCGGCAACCCGGAGCACCCGGCCTTCGCCGCTCTGCCTCCGGGCAACCCCTCGGCGCACCTGCACTAGGAGCGCCGGGGCGCCGGCGCGCGGGCGCGCGCGGCTATTCGGCCGGAGCGAGCTCGCGCAGGGCGGCGATCTGCCGGATCAGGAACCCGTCTTTCTCGGTCTCGACGAGCCCCTCCTTCTGCCAGCGGCTCATGATCCGGATGGCCGTCTCGATCGTCGTCCCGGCGAGGTCGGCGATGTCCTGGCGGGAGAGGTGGATCGGCACGAAGATCCCGTCGGCCTGCTTGCGGCCGGCCCGCTCCGCGAGCGTCGAGAAGAGCCGCGCCGCGCGGTATTCGACGGACCCGGTCATGTCGGCGAGCCGGCGGTTCAAGGCCATGAGGCGCATCGTGAGGCCCGCGAGCAGGCGGCGGGTGATCTCGGGCCGCTTCTCGACGAGGCGGAAGAACTCGCGCTCGGGAATCGCGATCGTTCCGCTCGGCTCGAGGGCGATGGCGGAGGCGGGGTAGGGGCGCTGCTCGAAGACCGCGACCGCGCCGACCGGCTCGCCGGGGCCGAGGATCTCGAGGATGAGGTCGCGGTCCGGGGCGGCCTTGACGATCTTGACGCGTCCCACGAAGACGAACTGGATGAAGAGCGCGGGCGAGCCTTCCTCGAAGAGCACCTCGCCCTTCTCGTAGGCCTTGAGCTCGCAGATCGGGTCGAGCGCGGCGCGATCCTCGCCCGTCAGGGGCGCGAGGATGGGGATGGCGTTGAACGGGATCGGCGGCCTCGGCGGCACGCCGCGGATTATCGCACCGGGAGCGTCGAGGCGAATCGGGCGGTGGCCAGTCGGGCCGAGGCCTTCTCCGGCGCCGGGCGCCCGCGCATCGTGCGGACGAGGTTGAACACGAAGAGGACGAGCGCCAGGACGACCGGGATCCCCATGTACGAGCCGATCTCGTAGAACACGGGCAGGAACGCCGCCGGGTACTGGAGCAGGCGCATCGCCACGCCGACGAGAAGGAGGGCGTACGTCGCGTGCGCCAGCCGCGGCGACCAGAGGGTCTTCCCGGAGAAGACCGGCAGGATCCGGAAGCTCATCCCCACGATCAGGAGCGTCACGAAGCCGATCGTGAAGACGTGCCGCCCGGCGTCGGCCCACCAGAGGTTCTGGGCCGGCAGGCGGGTCAGGCGGGTGAGGAGAACGGCGGCGACCTCGAGGACCGCCCACAGGCCGAGCGACGCGAAGGCGGCGCGGATCGCGAACGTGGGATTTCCGGGCGTCCGCAGCATCGGAAGGTCCGAGCGCCGCCAGAGAAAGCCGTTGCCGGCGAGGAAGACGAGGGCCGAGGCGGCGGCGAGGAAGAGCCCGGCGTCGCGCAGGGCGAGCGCGGCGGCGTCCGGGACGCCCGGGACCCATCCCGCGGAATAGAGGAGCACGCCCGTCATCTGGGCCGCGAGCGTCAGCGGAGCCGCGAAGGGCGCCGCCGGGCCGACGCCGAGGAAGAGCGAGACGAGCCGGTGGCCGAAGCCGTAGATCCAGGCGAGCAGGAAGCCGTAGAGCGCCACGAAGTAGAAGGACTCGTTGAGCGAGGCGGGGAGGACCGTGTCGATGTGGCCCCCGAGCCAGAGGCCCTGGGCCGCGCTCAGACCGATCGCGACGGCGAAGCAGAGGGTGCCCGCTCGCACGAAGCGGAGGAGGGGATCCTTCCGGTCGTACTTGCCCTCCCGGACGCGCGCGAGCAGCGAAAAGACGAACCGGACGAAGATCGCGCCCGACGCGAGCTCCATCCCGCCCGAGAGCAGCGAGGACAGCCGGCCGAAGGGATAGAGGCCGAAGAGCTGCCCGGCGTTGCGCAGGATCACGCCGAAGAACATGAGCCAGAAGCTCGAGCGGATGAGGGCGCGGCTGCCGAAGGCGCCGACGCCGAGGATCCGGGGAAGCGCGTGGTAGGCGATGCCCATGAGGAAGAGCGCCGCGAAGCCCAGGACCTGCGTGTGTCCGTGGACCTGGCGGTGGTCGATCGGGACCTCGCCGCCGGCCGCGATCCGGAGCAGGTTGATCATCCCGGTCGTGGCGCCGAGGGTGAGCGTCAGGAAGAGCGCGCCGGCCACGAAATGGGGCGAGAAGAGGGTGACGGGCTTCGCCGAGACGTCGGGCGGCGCCGCGGCGACGTCCTTGACGGCGGCCGCGCGCACGTCGCGGAGAAAGTCCTCGAGCGGAAGCCGGTGGACCGTCGCGAACCAGGCCAGCGGCTCCTCCGGTCCGTCGGCCCCCCCGCAGTCCCCGAGGCCGTAACGCTCGAGCACCGGGCGGGTCGCCGGAAAGCGGCGGGTCATCTCGCGGATCGACATCGTCGGGGGCACGACGCTATGGGCCTCGACCGCCTGCCAGGCGTCCTCGAGGTCGCGGACGACGTCATCGAGCGCGATGCCCTTCGCCCGGCAGGCATCGCCGAGCGGGTGCTCGCCCCCGCAGCAGGAGTCGAGTCCGTGCGCCGCGAGCGCCGAGGAGAGCTGCGGATAGCGCGCGAGGATGTCCCTGACGGGAGTGTTCGGGTCGAAACGGGGTGTGGCGTTCATGACCCGTATCGTGTCGCCGGGACGCAGGGCCGGCCATGATGCCGGTCATACAGGGAGGGGGCAGGGAAGGGCGGCCGCAAGGGCCGCCCCTACGAACCGGTCAGTACGCCAGCACCTTCCGCGCCGCCTCCAGCACCTTGTCGCTCGACGGCAGGATGGCCCGCTCGAGGATTCTCGAGAACCCGACCGGCGTGAACTCGGACCCGACCCGCCCGACCGGGGCGTCGAGCGACTCGAAGGCGCGCTCCTGGATCTGGGCCGCGATCTCGCCGCCGAAGCCGCCGTGGACCTTGTCCTCGTGGGCGACGAGCGCGCGGCTCGTCTTGCGCACCGAGGCCAGCACGGTCTCCCAGTCGAGAGGCACGAGGGACCGCAGGTCGACGACTTCGACCGACCGACCCTCAGCTGCGAGGACCTTCGCGGCCTCGAGGGCGAAGTGGACCGGCGTCCCGTACGCCACGATCGTGAGGTCGGCGCCCTCGCGCCGGACGCGCGCCTTCCCGAACGGCACGGCGAACTCCTTCGGGACTTTCGCCTTCGCCATCGGGTTGTTGTAGAGAAACTTCGGCTCGAGGTAGAGCGTGATCCCGCGCGAGCGGATCGCCGTGCGCAGGAGTCCGGCGGCGTCGTCGGCGAAGGCCGGCACGACGATCCGGATTCCGGGCAGCGTCGAGAGCCAGCCCTCCAGGTTCTGCGAGTGGTAGAGGCCGCCGCCGATGTAGCCGCCCGAGGGCAGGCGCACGGTCACGTTGGGGACGAACTGGCCCTTCGTCCTCCAGTACTCGTGGGACATCTCGATCATCTGCTCGGCTGCCGGCCAGAAATAGTCCGCGAACTCCGCGCCCTCGACGACGATCCGGATGCGGTCGTCGAGGCGCGAGAACCCGTCGGCCGTGCCCATGATGTGGTCCTCGGCGATCGGCGCGTTGAAGACGCGGGCGGGGCCGAACTCCGGCTGCATGCCCTTGGTGACGTTGAAGACGCCGCCCTTGTCGCGGTAGGCGACGTCCTGTCCCCAGATGTAGGTATCGGGGTTGTGCCGGAACTCCTCCTTGAGCGTCTCGTTCAGCGCGTGGACGAGCGTCATCTCCTCGCCCGAGCCGTCGGGGATCCCCTCCGGCCAGGCCGCCGGCATCCAGGGCGCCGGGACCACGAAGTCGTGGATCGTCGCGGGATCGGGGTCCGGCGCGGCCTTCGCCCGGTCGGCGGCCTCCTCGTACGTCCGCTCGTTCTGCTGCTCGATCGACCGCAGCTCGTCCTCGGGCAGGAGGCCCGTCTCGACGAGCAGCCGCCGGAAGCGGGGCAGCGGATCCGACGCCTTCGCTTCGGCGAGCTCCTCCGGCGTCCGGTAGAGCTCCTGGCGGTCCGAGTTGGAGTGCGAGTGGATGCGCACGCAGGTCGCGTGGACGATGGCGGCGCCGGCGCCCGAGCGCACGAACGCGATGGCCTCCCGCATCGCGCGGAAGGAGTCGAAGACGTCGAGGCCGTCGCAGTGGATGATCTTGAGGTTCTTGAAGCCCGCGAAGTTGTCGGAGGCATAGAGGTTCGCCGTCTGGTCCGACTTCGGGACCGAGATTCCGTAGGAGTTGTCCTGGACGACGAAGACGACCGGGAGCTTCTCGCGCGAGGCGCCGTTGACGGCCTCGTAGAAGTAGCCCTCGGACGTCGACGACTCGCCGACCGAGCAGAAGACGATCGCGTCCTTCCGGTACGTCTTGATCGCCCGGGCGAGGCCCGCGGAATGCTGGGAGTGGTTGGAGACGCAGGAGGAGACGTTCTGGATGCCGATCGAGGGCTTGGCGAAGTGGTTCGACATGTGCCGGCCGCCCGAGGCGACGTCGTCCGCCTTGGACATGCCGTTCAACAGGATCTCCTCCGCGGTCATCCCGGCGGCGACACAGGTGGCGAGGTCGCGGTAGTAGGGGAAGAGGTAGTCCCGGCCGGGCCGGAACGTCATCCCGAGGGCGAGCTGGATCGCGTCGTGTCCCGCGCACGGCGCGTGGTAGCTCCAGCCGAGCCCCTGCTTGAGGTAGTTGGGAGCCTTGTCGTCGAGCACCCGCGCGAGGTGCATGAGGCCGTACCACTTCCGGACTTCTTCCCGGGAAACCCCGGCGATGCGGGTCTCACGGCCGGTCTCGGCCACCTCCTGCGAACTTGCCAAACCCATCCTCCAGCGAAACGCTTCGAATCAGAACCCGGTCGAATCGGCCGACCATTCTACCGTTCCGCCAGGGAGCCGGAACGCACGGAGCGCGCGCCGGATTCCAGGCCGCCCTGCTATCATGCGGGCAATGCCCTCGCGCGACGCCCGCGACCCGGCCGCCGGCCGGGAAGACGCCCAGCGGCGCGAGATGGTCACCCGGTTCGTGGCGACGCGCGGTGTCGACGATCCGAAGGTGCTCGCCGCGATGCAGGACGTCCCGCGCCACCTGTTCGTGCCGGCGCCGCTGCGCTCCCGGGCCTACGGCGACCACTCGCTGCCGATCGGCTTCGGCCAGACGATCTCCCAGCCCTACGTCGTCGGCGTGATGACCCAAAGGCTCGGCGTCTCTCCCGAGCACAAGGTCCTCGAGATCGGATCGGGCTCGGGCTACCAGACGGCCGTCCTGGGGCGTCTCGCCCGCAGCGTCTACTCGCTGGAGCGGATCGACGAGCTCGCCCGCGGCGCCTCGGCCCTCCTGGCCTCGCTCGGGTACCACAACGTCTCCATCAAGGCCTTCGACGGGACCTACGGTTATCCCGCCGCCGCGCCCTACGACCGGATCATCGTCACGGCCGGGACCGAGACCGTCCCGGAGCCCCTGCTCGCGCAGCTCGCGATGGGAGGGCGCCTGGTCGTGCCGATCGGGCCGGCCGGCAAGCAGCGGCTGCGCGTCATCCGCCGGCGCAAGACCGACTTCGCGCAGGAGGAGGGCGAGGACGTGACGTTCGTTCCGCTGCTGGGCCGGTTCGCGGGAACGCCCGCGTGACGGCCCGGAGGGCGATCGTCCAGGGGCGCGTGCAGGGCGTCGGCTTCCGGTTCTTCGCCGAGCGCGCCGCGCGGGAGCTCGGTGTCCGCGGCTGGGTGCGCAACCGGCCGGACGGCTCCGTCGAGGCCCTCGCCGAGGGCGACGACGCGGCGCTCGAGACCTTCCTCGAGCGCCTCAAGCGCGGGCCGGTCTCCTCGCGCGTCGACCGGATCGAGGTCGCCGAGGAGCCGCCCCAGGGTTTCTCCCGGTTCGAGATCACGCGATGACGGACTTCCGCGCGTTCATCCACGACGTGCCCGACTTTCCCGCGCCCGGGATCCTGTTCCGCGACGTCACGCCGCTGCTCGCGTCGGCGCAGGCGTTCGGCGACGCGGCGCGGGCGATGGCGGAGCCCTTCCGCGCTTCGCCGCCCGACAAGATCCTCGGCATCGAGGCGCGCGGCTTTCTCTTCGGGACCGCGCTCGCGCGGGAGCTCGGCGTGGGGATCGTCCCCGCGCGCAAGCCCGGGAAGCTCCCGCGCAAGGCCGAGCGCGTCTCGTACGGGCTCGAGTACGGCAAGGACAGCCTCGAGGTCCACGCCGACGCTTTCGCTCCCGGAGAACGGATCCTCGTCGTCGACGACGTGCTGGCGACCGGCGGGACGGCGAAGGCCGCGGCCGATCTCGTCGAGAAGCTCCGCGGGAGAGTGATCGGCGTCAGCGTCTTCATCGAGCTCGTCGCGCTGGAGGGCCGCGCGAAGCTCGGCCACCACCCGCTGCACGCGGTGCTGATGCTATAATTCGCGCACTCCTCCAAGATGGCTGCCGAGCGAATCCTCATCGTCGACGATGACGAAGACGTCCTTCTCATCGTTCAGACAATCCTCGACAACGCCGGATATACGGCGGTGCTGGCGCGCAACGGCCGCGAGGCTGTCGAGAAGGCGATCGACGGCCAGCCCGACCTGATCCTCCTCGACGTGATGATGCCGGAGCTCTCGGGCTGGGAGGTCTGCACGACCCTCAAGAGCGCGCCGGAGACCCGCCAGATCCCGATCGCGATGCTGACGGTCAAGAGCGAGATCCGCGACCTCATCACGGGCATGCAGGTCGGGGCCGACGACTACATCACCAAGCCCTTCACCCGGAAGAAGCTCCTGACGACGGTGCGGCGGCTCCTCGACGAGAAGCGCGAGACCCCGCCGTCCTTCCTCGGCTCGGAGAACGAAGAGGTCCGCTTTCACAACCTGCTCTTCGACGCGGTGACGGAGCTTCCGACCGTCCCGGTGATCATCGACGCCCTGCGCGACCGGCTGCTCGACAACCGGGAGATGGGGGTCCTGTACATCGACGTCGAGCAGTACAGCCACATCGAGGAGGCTTACGGATGGGAGGTCTTCGACGGCCTCCTGAAGCACACCGCGCGGACCCTCCGGCGGATGGTCGGGACGGTGTTCGCGACCGAGGACTTCGTCGCGGTCAACCGCGCGGGCGGCTCCGACTTCTACGTCTTCGCGAGCCTCGAGCCGGGCGAGGACGCCTCCACGCGGCTCCAGCGCAAGGCCCGCCAGGTCGAGGAATCGCTGCGCGGCTCGCTCGACGAGGCCTTCGGGGCCCGCATCCACAAGCGCATCGGCGTGTTCGTGGGGCATGCGCTCCTGCGGCCGAACCCGCAGATGCGGGTCGAGCGCCTCGTCTACAAGGGGCTCCGCCAGGCCATCGCCGTGGCGACGACCAAGGAGGAGGAGCGCCAGAGCCTCCTGCGGGAGAGCTTCGGCGACATCCTCCGCCGGGGCCGGATCCGGACGGTCTACCAGCCCATCTTCCAGCTCGAGAAGCTCGAGGTCTTCGGCCACGAGGCCCTGACCCGCGGCCCGGCGGACACCGCCTTCGAGAGCCCGGAGCTCCTCTTCCAGTTCGCCGGCGAGAACGAGTCGGTGTGGGAGCTCGAGCAGCTCTGCCTCGCGTCCTCGGCCTCGAACTACTCGCCCGCGAGCCCCGGGAACCTCTTCATCAACATCGAGGCCGACACGATCGCGACCCTGTCGAAGAACGGCCCCCAGGCCGTCCCCCCGCTCTTCGCCCAGAAGCACTCGATCGTCCTCGAGGTCACCGAGCGTTCCGCGATCCGGGACGTCGCCGTCTTCCGCAGTGCCCTGGCGCGGCTGCGCGAGCTCGGGTTCCGCATCGCGATCGACGACGCCGGCTCGGGCTACGCCTCGCTCCAGGCCATCGCCGAGCTCAAGCCCGACTTCATCAAGGTGGCCAACACCCTCGTCACGGGCCTCCGGACCGACTCGATCAAGCGCGACGTCGTCGAGATGCTCGTCAACCTCTCCGGCCGGATCGACGCCGTGTGCGTGGCGGAAGGGATCGAGACCCCGGAGGACCTCGAGGAGTGCCGTGCCCTCGGCATTCCTTACGGCCAGGGCTTCTATCTCGGCGTGCCCACCGACCGGCCCGCCTCCGAGCCCGCCCGCGAGTTCACCGGCCGGATCCGCACGGCGCGGTAGAGTCCCCGCCATGCGGCGGTTCGCGATGGCGGCCGCGGCGCTCTCGACCCGGCGCGGCCCGTCTGCGATCCGCGTTCGGCCTGTGGGATCATGAAGCGGAGGGGCCGTAGCTCAGTTGGATAGAGCAAGAGTTTCCTAAACTCTAGGTCGCCGGTTCGACTCCGGCCGGTCCCACCAATTCTCGAGCGCGGACTTCTCGATCTGGCCGCTCGAGCGGCGGCCGGGCGCGGAGCATCGGCGCATCACCCCTTGACGCACACCACTTGCTTGAGCCGCGCGACGACCTCGACGAGGTCGGAGGAGTTCTCGATCACCTCGCCGATCGGCTTGTACGCCCCGGGGATCTCGTCGATGACGCCGGCGTCCTTGCGGCACTCGACGCCCTCGGTCTGCGCGGCGAGGTCCTCGCGGGTGAAGCGGCGGCGGGCCTCGCCGCGGGACATCCTCCGGCCCGCGCCGTGCGGGGCGCTGTCGAAGGAGTCCGGCTGGCCGAGCCCGCGGACGATGAAGGAGCCGGTGCCCATCGAGCCGGGAATGATGCCGAGGTCGCCGCGCCGGGCCCGGATCGCCCCCTTGCGCGTGACCATGACATCCTCGCCGAAGTGGCGCTCCCAGGCGACGTAGTTGTGATGACAGTTGATCGCGGGCTCGGTCTCGAAGGGCCCGGTGACGTGGCGCAGGTCCTTGAGGACCTCCTCGACCATGATGTCGCGGTTCGTGCGGGCGAAGTCCTGACACCAGCGGAGGTCCCGGACGTAGTCGTCGAACTCCGTCGTCCCGGTCGCGAAGTACGCGAGGTCCGGGTCCGGCAGGTCGACGGCGAGGCGCTTCATGACGCCCTTCGCCCGTCCGATGTGCCTCTCGGCGGTCACCTTGCCGATGTTGCGCGAGCCCGAGTGGAGGAGCACCCAGACGCGGGCATCGTCCTCGCCCACGCAGATCTCGATGAAATGGTTGCCGCCGCCGAGCGTCCCGCACTGGTGGGCGGCCTTCTTCTTCTCGGCCTCCGAGGCGACCGCCGGGAGATCCGCGTTCTCCGCGGCCCGGAGAAGCGCCGCCGCCCGCGGGTGGACTTCCGAGCGCTGGTGGAACCCGACCGGGATGCCCCGCTCGATCGAGGCGCGGAGGCGGGGGAGCTTCCCGTCCAGGGCGGAAGCGTCGAGCGAGGTCCGGACCGCCGCCATGCCGCAGCCGATGTCCACGCCGACGGCCGCCGGGCAGATCGCGCCCTTCGTGGCGATGACGCTCCCGACGGTCGCGCCCATCCCCCAGTGGGTGTCGGCCATCGCCGCGACGTGCCGGAAGACGAAGGGCAGGGCGCCGGTCCGGACGAGCTGCGCCGCGGCCGAGGCTTCGACGTCGTCGGTCCAGACCTTGATCGGGACGCGCGAGGCGAGAGTCCGCCGGACGGGCATCGCTCAGCCGGGGCCGGCCGGGAGCTTCAGGGAGGACCGCATGACCCGGTCGAGCCAGCGGTCCGGGAGGACCGTCTTCATCAGGATGAGCACGCGGGCGAGCCAGGTCACCCGGTAGCGCGGGCGCGGGCGCGGCGACTCGATCGCGGCGACCACGACGCGCGCGACCGCCTCGGGCGGAAGGTGGCCCCGGCGGAAGTCGCCATCCATCGCGCGCTCGGCGTTCGCGTAGAAGGCCCGGTACGGCCCCGGCCGGGCGATCAGGGGACCGACGATCGACCGCGCCCGGTCGGCGAAACGGGTGTCGATCGGCCCGGGCTCGACGGTCGCGACGCGCACGCCGAAGGGCGCCGTTTCGACGCGGAGGGCGTCGGCGACGGCCTCCAGCGCGTGCTTCGAGGCGCAGTACGGGGAGGCGAAGGGAACGCTGACCCGGCCGCCGAGCGAGGAGATCAGCACGATCGTGCCGCGTCGGGCGGCGCGCATCGCGGGCAGGACGGCGCGCGTCACGTCCAGCAGCCCGAAAAAGTTGACCTCGAACACGGCGCGCCACTCCTCGGGCGTCACCTCCTCGACCGCCCCGTACTGCGCGTAGCCGGCGTTGTTGACGAGGGCATCGATCCGGCCCGCGCGGGCGAGGACGAGCTCGACGGCGGCGCGGACGGAGGCCGGATCCGTGACGTCGAGGGCGAGCGCCGTGAGGTTGTCCCGCCGCTCGAGATCCGCGAGGTCGCTGCGGTTGCGGGCCGAGGCGAAGACCCGGTGGCCCCGCCGGGACGCCTCGAGGGCCGTCGCGCGGCCGATCCCGGAGGAGCAGCCCGTGACGAGGATCACCTGCGGGACGGTCACCGGCCGATGTTACCCTTGCCGCTCATGGCCGCAAACCGCTCTCGGCGAGACGGTTGGGGGCCGCGCGCGGGTGCGCGGGGGCGTAAACCGGCGGTCTGCCCGCTCGTCCAATGCTCGTGCCGGCTCTGGCCATGATTCCGCACGAGACCTCGGCCCCCGTCGACGAAGGGCAGCTGATCCGGGAAATCCTGGCCGGCCGGACGGAGCTCTACGAGTACTTCGTGCGGCAGTACCAGAAGAAGGTCACGCGGATCGCGTACCGGTTCCTGCGCGACGTCGGCGAGGCGGACTGTGCCGCGCAGGAGAGCTTCCTGCGCGCGTACCAGAGCCTCGAGAGCTTCCGCGAAGGCTCGACGTTCGAGACGTGGCTGACGCGGATCTGCATCAACTGGTGCAAGGACCGGTTGAAGCGGCGCCGTCTCGTCCTCTACTTCCATCAAGCCCCCCGGCGCGACGGGGACGACGAGTCGGAGGGGCCGCAGGAGCTCGCCGTCAGCCGCGAGCCCTCGGCGGAGCGGCGGACCGCCGGACGGGAGATCCGCGAGAGAATGCGCCTCGCCATGGAGGCTCTCTCGCCGCGCCAGCGCTCGATCTTCATGATGAAACACTTCGAGGAAATGTCGATCCCGGACATCGCCGAGGTCACCGGCCTCGACGCGGGAACGATCAAGTCCCATCTCTTCCGGGCCGCCCAGAAGATGCGGGAGCGGCTCTCGGACTTCCGGGAGTAGGGAACGATGGAAACGAGGGGACCCGGGCCGCACCTGACCGACGCCGAGCTCTTCGGGCTCGCCGCCCCGGCGTCGGGGGAGCCGCAGCCGCTGCCGCAGCACCTGTCGCGCTGCGAGGCGTGCGCCCGGGCGCTGCAGGAGTGGCGCGGAGCGATGCGCGAGCTCGCGCGGGAAGACGTCGCGGCGATCGACGACCGGCCGGAAGAGGAGTGGGCCGCGGCGCGCGAGGCCACGATGTCGGCGGTCCGCCGCGCGCGCCCTCGCCGGGCGGGGGCTTCCGTCCGCTGGATCGCCGGCGCCGCCGCGGTCGTCCTGCTCGTCGCGCTCGCGATGCCGGCGCGGCGCTCGCGCCCGGCCCCGGCCGCCTCCGGAGCCTCCGCGGACATGGGCTTCGCGTCGGCGGCGGACCGCGATGACGACGCCCTCCTGCGGGACACGGAGTTCATCGCGCAGGGCGGGGACGAGCCGGACCTGGCGCTCGAGGAGAGCCTGTGAGGCGGACCGCGTGCGTCGCGCTCCTGCTCCTCGCCGCCGCGGCGCTGCGGGCGCAGGGCGTCGCCGAAGGGAAATGGTGGAAGCGTCCGCGGATCGCGCAGGAGCTCGCGCTGACGCCCGAGCAGGGCGAGAAGCTCGAGAAGATCTTCGCCGCCGCCAAGCCGAAGCTCATCGACCTGCGGGCGGACTTCGAGAAGAAGCAGTTCGACTACGACCAGGCGATGCAGGGCGACGACGTCGACCGGAAGGCCCTCGAGGCGAAGATCGAGGCCCGGGAGCAATCCCGCGCGGCGCTGCAGAAGGAGCTCGCCCTGATGGAGCTCGACATGAAGGCGGTCCTCACGCCCGAGCAGCGGGAGAAGCTCGTCCGGATGCGGGAGAACGCGCGGGCCATGATGCAGCGGCGGCGCCGCCAGCTCCGCGACGGGGCCGCCTCGGACCTCGAGGACGCTCCGACGCCGCCGCCGCGGCGGCGGACGCCGGCCTAGCCGCCGCGGGGGAGGGGCTGGTCCCTCCCTGTTACAGGTCGTCGCGGAAGCGCTCTTCCTTCCACGGGTCGCCGCGCATGTGGTACCCGTTGACTTCCCAGAACCCGGCCTGGTCCTCGGCCGTCAGCTCGAGCCCGCTCGCCCACTTGGCGCCCTTCCAGAAGTAGAGGTGCGGGATCACGATGCGCATCGGCGCGCCGTGCTCGAATGACAGCGGCGCTCCGCCGTGGTGCGTGGCGAGGAGGTTCTCGTCGCGGTCGAAGTCGGCGAGCGGAACGTTCGTCGTCCAGCCGCCGATGGCGTGCTCGATGACGAACCGGGCCGAAGGCTTCGGTCGGGCGATCTTCAGGACTTCGCGGACGGGAACGCCTTCCCATTCGTTGTCGAGCTTCGTCCAGTGCGTCACGCAGTGAACGTCGTTCCGGCGGGCGGCGCGGGGGAGCTTCTGAAACTCCTCCCAGGTCCAGGCGACCGGGTTCTCGACCTCTCCCCAAACGGAGAACTTCCACGTCGCGAGATCGACCTTCGGGATCGAGCCGAAGTGGAGGACCGGCCACTGCGGCGTGACGAACTGGCCCGGCGGCACCCGCGAGGGATCGGGATTGGGAAAACGGATGTTCGGGTTCTTCCGAATGATCATGGCCTGGAACTTCCTTGCCGGCGTGGCGCTGCCGTCCGCGGGAAGTAGGGGCGGGGCTTGTCCCCGCCCGAGGGCGGCCGCAAGGGCCGCCCCTACGTACGGAAGCCGCGTAGCAACATCGGTCATGAGAACACTAGTATCCCCTTCATGGATGCCGCGGCGCGAAAATCGATACTCGACTACGTCAAGCCGCTCGCCGTCGGGCTGGACGGCGTCACGAATTACGGCGACGTCGAGCGCATGGTTTCCGCCACGCAGACGATCGCCGCCGGAACGGAAGGCCTGGACGCCGACCTCCTCTTCCTGCTCGCCGTCTTCTCGGGGCAGGAGAAGTGGGTCTCCCGGATGGGCCACCGGAGCCGCACGGAGATCTTCCTGGGATCGCTTGGCGTTGCGCCGAAGACGGTCCGCCGCGTCTTCACGGCGCTCTCGCGGTTCGAGACGGCGCCCGCCTCGCCCGAGGAGGAGGTCGTGCACGACGCGCTGAAGCTCGAGACGATGGGGGCCTACGGGATCGCCCGCGGCCTCGCCGACGCGTACCGCGAGCGGCTCGACATCCTCGAGATGGCGGACGCGATCGAGGCGGCGGCCGCGGCTCCGCTCCGGACGGACGCCGGGCGGCGTCTGGCCGAGGCGCGGTGCGCGCTCATGCGGAAGTTCGCGGGCCGGCTCCGGGCCGAGCACGCCGAGTTCGGGCCGCGCTGAGAGCGGATTGCGCGCCCGCTACGGGCGATAGAGCGAGAGCCCGAACGTCTTGACCAGGAAGGCCGCCATCTGGCCGCGGGTGATGAGGTTGTCGGGGCAGTAGGAGATCGGGGCCGGAAGCGGCCCGCCCGCGCAGCCGCCCGTGATCCCGCGCGCGTAGAGGTCCTCGATCCAGGGCCGGAAGGCGTCGGGAGCGACGTCGTCGAAGATGCCCGTGGGGGCCGGGGGCAGATACCACGACCCGAGGAGCGTCTTGAGGAGGAAGACCGCCATCTGCTTGCGCGTCACCGGCTGGACGGGGCAGAAGAGCTGCGGTCCGCAGCCGGTGGTGATGCCGCGGCCCGCGAGGTCTTCGATCCACGGCGCGAACGGGTTCGAGGCCGGGACGTCGGCGAAGCCGCCCTTCGCCGGCGGGGGAACGTAGCAGGGGCCCAGGGCGGCCTTCAGGAGGAAGACCGCCATCTGCTGGCGCAGCGTCGTGCTCGCCGGGCAGAAGTACCCCGGAGTGGCGCAGCCCCCCGTCACGCCGTTGTGGAGGACGTTCTCGATGTACGGGTAGAAGAGGTTCGAGGACGGCACGTCGCCGAAGCTCGCCCCGACGTGCAGCACCCGGTGACGCGTGGCGAAGCCGGCGATCGCGGCTCCCGGCGCGGTCGTTTCGTCGAAGCTCGCGTCGCGGTGGCCGATCGTCGAACCGCTGATGAGGACGCTATAGCAGTCCTCCGTCGCGACCGCGCAGTCCGCCGTTGCGCCGGCGGGGATCGTCCCGTAGTCGGCGGTCGAGTCGAGAAGCTCCAGGGTCAGCCCGGCGGGGCCCGTGAGGTTCGACGCCGTCCCCGTCAGCGACAGGTCGGACCCCGACACGTTCTTCCAGGACGGCGCGAGGACGACGACCTCGCCGGGATCGATGACGCCGTCCGCGGCTCCCGGCACGGAGAGCGCGGCGGGCTGCCGGTCGTCGAGCGTGCCCTGGACGGACATGAAGACGTGGGACGAGGGGTCGCCGAGGTCGGCGAGGTCGACCGGCGAGGTCCCGCCGCAGCCGGGCGCGTAGACCCAGGTCGGGTCCGACTGCGCCTGCGAGTTGGATCCGGGGTAGAAGACGTCGTTCGTGAGCGAGCCGTCCGGCACGTAGATCTCGACGATCATCTGGGCCCCCGCGGGAATCGAGGCCGCGAGGGGGACGAGGACGGTCGTCATCGTCTGATCGGTGAGGGAGAGCGTGGCGGTGCCGACGAGCTGCGCCGGCAGGCAGGCGAAGTTGTCCGGAAAGGCCTGGTCCGGGTTGGCGTAGACCTTGACCGTCAGCGGCTGGCCGTCTCCGCCGCCGCTCTGCGCGGTCTCGACGGCGAACTCGACGGCGCAGACCTCGAATGCCGGGCCCGGCGACGGAAACGCCCGGTACCAGCTGTTGGCGAGGTGAAACAGAGTCCCGCTGAGGAGGCACGAGTTCCCGGTGTCCGGCTCGGGCGTCGCGCTCGCGTTCTGGGTCACGGCCACGGGGCCGCAGGCCGGCTCGGCCGGCGGGACGCCGCGAGCGCCCGCCGCGCAGGCATAACCCAGTCCGAAGAGCAGCGCGGACCGCCGCGCGGCAGCCGGAAACATGGAGCCTCCTTAATCGAATGTGGCTCCATGGTAACTCCGACCGGGAGGCCGAATCAGGTCAGGGACTTACCTCCGTCGACCCGAAGAATCTGGCCCGTGACGAAGGACGGGCCGCCGCACAGGAAGACGACCGCGGCGGCCACGTCGGCGGGTTCGCCGTTGCGCTTCAGGAGCGATTCGCGCGCCCAGCGCTCGGCCTGCTCGGCCGAGGTTCCCTCGGGCACGAGGACCGTGCCCGGCGCCACGCCGTTGACCGAGACTTCCGGCGCCAGCTCCACGGCGAGCGCCCGGACGAGGCCTTCGGCGGCGGCCTTCGAGACGGAGTGCGCCACGTAGCCTCGGATCGGCTGGAGGGCGATGAAGTCCGAGACGAGAACGACTCGCCCCCGACGCTCGCGCAGCGAGGGCGCCGCGGCGCGAGCGAGCAGCATCCCGGCGCGGGCGTTCAGGTTCATCGACCGGTCCCAGACCGCCGCGTCGGTGTCCTCGAGCGGGAGCCGCTGGAAGTTGGCCGCGGAGTGGACGAGCAGGTCGAGCCCTCCGAGCGACTCGAGCGTGCGTCGCACGAGCCCGGCGGGCTCCTCGGCGTCCGAGAGGTCGGCCGCGAGAGACGCGGCGCGGCGCCCGAGCGCACGGATCCTCGACGCGGCCTCTTCCGCCGGGCCGGCCGAGGCGTTGTAGTGGACCGCCACGTCGGCTCCGGCCCCGGCGAGCGCCAGGGCGATCGCGCGGCCCACCCGCACGCCCGCGCCGGTCACGAGGGCAACCTTCCCGGCGAGAGGCGCCGGGGTCACCGCCGGCTCCGCGGCTGGTACTTCGCGGGATTCGCCATGAGGCGGCCGTTCTCGACGAACGCGTCCCACTCGGAACCCAGCGCCCAGAGGTGCGTGCCGACGGCCGCGAGCGAGGCGGCGAGGTGGACCCAGGAGGGCAGGGCCCGGACGTGGGCCGCGCCGCCGACGACGAACACGGCAATCGCCGAAAGGAGCGCGAACGTGGCGGGGGGCGAGGTCCGCCGCTTGAAGTCGCGCAGGGCGTCGAGCACGACGCGGCGCTGGGGCTCGGGATAGCCCGCGATCTCGTCCTTGACGAGCCGGCCGGTCCCGATGAAGAAGAAGATGACCATCGATTGCGAAAAGAGCGAAAGGAGCACGGTGGGGATCGCGTAGACCACGTGCTTGGTCACGAGGAGCCGCGCCTCCGGATGGCTCGCGGCGAGGTGGGTCGTCAGTGCGAACCCCTGCACCGAAGTGAGCAGGAAACCGGCGAGGGCCAGCACGGTTCCGGCCAGGAGCGCGATCGCCATCGGCTGCCGAGCCTATAACGCGGTTGACCGGCCCGGGGGGGCGCGACACAATCGGTTCGAGGGGGGAGCATGGCGAACGAGCCGCGGACCCTGTGCGACATCTTCACGATCGCCGCAGCGAGCGGAAAGCCCAATCTCCTGATCTCCAAGGTCGACGGCGTCTGGAAGCCGATCTCGGCGGCCGACTTCGGGTTCACCGTGCGGGCCCTGTCGCTCGGCTTGAACGGGCTCGGGGTGCAGCCCGGAGACCGCGTCGCGATCCTCGCCGAGAACCGGCCGGAATGGGCCATGGCGGACTACGCGATCCTCTGCGCCGGCGCCTGGTCGGTGCCGATCTACCCGACGCTGCCGGCGGGACAGATCACGCCGCTCCTGAACGACTGCGGGGCGAAGGCGATCGTCGTGTCGACCCTCGAGCAGCTCGGGAAGATCCTGACGATCAAGGCACAGTGCCCGGCGCTCGACCACGTCATCCTCGTCGACGGCAACCCGCCGGGAGAGCCCGGCTACACGACCTTCCACGGGGTCGTCGACCGCGGGCGCTCGACCCTCGAGATGAGCCCGGCCATCTTCGCGCAGCGCGCCGGGCGGGTCCGGCCCGAGGACGTCGCGACCATCATCTACACCTCCGGAACGACGGGGGAGCCCAAGGGCTCGATGCTGACCCACGGGAACCTGACGTCGAACGCCGTCACCGGCTGCGAGGTCATCCCGTTCACCGCCGACGCGGTGGCGCTCTCGTTCCTCCCGCTGTCCCACGTCTTCGAGCGGATGCTCGACTACGCGTACCTCTACAAGACCGCCTCGATCGCCTACGCCGAATCGATCGACAAGCTGGCGGCCAACTTCACGGAGGTCAACCCGCACTGTTTCGGGGCGGTGCCGCGGGTCTACGAAAAGGTCCACGCGCGGATCATGGCCAGGGCGGACGCGGGCAGCCCCATCAAGAAGAAGATCTTCGCGTGGGCGGTTGGGGTGGGGAAGGAGCGCGTTCCGTACGTCACGGAGGGCAAGCCGTTGCCGGCGGCCCTCGCCCGCAAGGCGAAGATCGCCGACGCCCTCGTCTTCAAGAAGATCCGCGCCGCGCTCGGGACGAACTTCCGGTTCGCCGTCTCGGGCGGCGCGCCGCTGTCGAAGGAGCTCGCGGAGTTCTTCATCGGCGCCGGGGTCGCGATCTACGAGGGGTACGGCCTGACGGAGACCTCGCCCGTCATCACGGTGAACGGCCCGGGCCGCTGGCGCCCGGGGACCGTGGGCCGGGCCCTGCGGGACGTCGAGGTGAAGATCGCCGCCGACGGCGAGATCCTGACGCGCGGCCCGCACGTGATGAAGGGCTACTTCAACAAGCCCCAGGAGACCGCCGAGGCGATCGACGCCGAGGGCTGGTTCCACACCGGCGACATCGGGAACCTGACGGACGGGTTCCTCGCGATCACCGACCGGAAGAAGGACCTGATCGTGCTGGCCGGCGGAAAGAAGGCCGCTCCGCAGCCGATCGAGAACGAGCTGAAGAAGTCGCCGTACGTGGCCCTGCCGATCGTCGTGGGGGACCGGCAGAAGTTCCTGGCGGCGCTCATCGTTCCCAACTTCGACCGGCTCCGGGACTGGGTGTCGGCGAACGGCGCGACGGACGTGCGCTGGGACGCGATCGACGCGCACCCCGCGATCCGCGCGCTCTTTCAGCGGGAGATCGACGCCTACAACGCCGAGAAGCCGCACCACGAGCAGATCCGGGCCTTCGCGATCCTTCCGTCGGACCTGACCATCGAAGACGGCTCCATCACCCCGACCCTGAAGGTGAAGCGCCGGATCCTCGAGAACCGCTATCACTCCCTCATCGAAGGGATGTACGAGGCCGCCGGGCGATCGCATGTCGCGTGACGTCGTCGTCGTCGACGGGCTTCGCACGCCGTACGCACGGGCCGGCACGGACCTGAAGGACGTTCCGGCCGACGAGCTCGGCCGAATCGTGGCCGGCGAGCTGCTCGCGCGCACGGATTTCGACCCCGAGGGCCTCGACGAGGTGATCTTCGGCAACATCGCCCAGCCGCCCGACGCCGTGAACGTGGCCCGGGTCGCCTCGCTGAAGGCCGGGATACCGAGGCGGGTTCCGGCCTTCACCGTGAACCGGCTCTGCGGCTCCGGCCTCCAGTCGATCGTGGACGCGCACTACCGGATCGCCGGCGGCGACGCGGAGGCGATCCTGGCGGGCGGCGTCGAGTCGATGTCCAACATCCCGCTTCTGTACTCGCACGAGAGCCAGGAGGTCTTCACCGAGGTCTTCGCCGCCCGGGACCTGTCCGCGCGGCTCGCCGCCGCCGCGAAGTTCCGCCCGCGGCACTTCAAGCCCGAGATCGGCCTCCTGATGGGCCTGACGGACGCGGTCTGCGGGCTGAACATGGGGGAGACCGCCGAGGTGCTCGCCAAGGAGCACGGGATCACCCGGGAGGAGCAGGACGCGTTCTCCCTGCGCTCCCACCAGCGCGTCGTCATGGCGCGCAAGAAGCTCGCCGAGGAGATCGTCCCCGTTCCGGTCCCGCCGAAATACGAGACCGTTTCGGTCCAGGACAACGGCGTGCGCGAGAACCAGACGATGGAGGCCCTCGCGAAGCTCAAGCCCTACTTCGACCGGAAATTCGGCACCGTGACCGCCGGGAACTCCTCGCAGATCACCGACGGCGGCGCGGCGACGCTTCTGATGAGCGCCTCGGCGGCCCGCGCGCGCGGGTATTCGCCGCTCGGCCGGATCCGGGGCTTCGCGTTCTGCGCGCTCGAGCCCGAGCGGATGGGCCTCGGGCCGGCCGTGGCCACTCCGCTCGCCCTGAAGCGGGCCGGCGTCGCCTGGAAGGACATCGGCCTCGTCGAGATCAACGAGGCGTTCGCCGCGCAGGTCCTGGCCTGCGCCCGCGTCTTCCCGTCGCCCTCCTGGCACGCGAAGTACCACACCGACGGACCGATCGGCGAGATCGACTGGGAGAAGACCAACGTGAACGGCGGCGCGATCGCGCTCGGGCATCCCGTCGGATCCTCCGCCAACCGCCTCGTGACGACGCTGCTGAAGGAGATGAAGCGGCGGGGGACCCAGTTCGGCCTCGCGACGATGTGCATCGGCGGGGGACAGGGCGGCGCGGTGGTCGTGGAGCTGATGTGACGCCCGGTGATCGGGCGGCCACAAGGGCCGCCCCTACGACCCCGGCCCGGAGAGTCCCCCTGACCGTCCAGCCCTCTCGTCGTGGGGGCGGGGCTTGTCCCCGCCCCGATTCGCCTGGAGGCCGCCCATGACGGCCTTCGACCTCAAGGTCGAGGACGACGGGCTCGCGGTGCTGACGTTCGACCTGCCGGGCGAGAAGGTCAACAAGTTCTCGACGGAGGTCATCGCCGAGCTCGGCGACCTGCTCGTGCGCCTCGCCCGCGAGGCCCGCATCCGGGGCCTCCTCGTCCGGAGCGGCAAGCCGGACGTGTTCATCGCCGGGGCGGACGTGAAGGAGTTCACCCGCATCAAGCCCGAGGACGCGCGCACGGCGGTCGAGCGCGTCCAGGCCCTCTTCGAGCAGCTCGCCAATCTCCCGTACCCGACGGTCGCGGCGATCGACGGGGCCTGCCTCGGCGGCGGCACGGAGCTCGCGCTCGCCTGCGACTACCGGCTGATGTCGGATTCGAAGAAGGCCCAGATCGGGCTGCCCGAGGTCCGGCTCGGCATCTTTCCCGCGTGGGGAGGCTGCACGCGGCTGCCGCGTGTCGTCGGGCTTCCGGCCGCGCTCGACCTGATCCTGACCGGGAAGTCCCTCGACGGCCGGAGGGCGAAGAAGATCGGCCTCGCCGACGAGGTCGTTCCGGCGGCGATCTTCGAAGCGTGGGCCCGGCGCTTCGCCCGGGAGAAGCTCGGCGGACGAAAACCGCCTTCGCGCCGCGGGCCGCGTCCCTTCCCGCAGCGCCTCCTCGAGCTGACGCCCCCCGGGCGCAAGGCGATCTTCGCGAAGGCGCGCGAGGGGGTGATGAAGCAGACCGGCGGGCACTACCCGGCGCCGCTCGAGGCCCTCGAGGCGATCGAGGAAGGCTTCGGCAAGCCGGTCGCTGCGGGGCTGGAGGCCGAGGCGCGCCACATCGGGTTCGTGTTCGGGGGCGAGGTCCAGCGCAACCTTCTCAACATCTTCTTCCTGACCGAGGAGGTCAAGAAGGAGACCGGGGTGTCGGATCCGGCGGTGCGGCCGCTCGAGGTGACGCGGGTCGGCGTCCTCGGGGCGGGGGTCATGGGCGGAGGGATCGCGCAGCTCGCGGCCGACAAGGGCCTTCCGGCGCGGATGAAGGACATCGAGGCCGCGGCCCTGGCCCACGGCTATGCCGCGGCGGCCGCTGTCTGGCGCGAGGTGGTCAAGAAGCGGCGGATGACGCGGCGCGAGATGGGCCTGAAGATGGGGCTCCTCTCCGGCACGCTCGACTACTCCGGCTTCCGGCGCTGCGAGGTCACGATCGAGGCGGTCGTCGAGAAGCTTTCCGTCAAGCGGGCCGTGTTGAAGGACTGGGAGGCCGCGGTACCGGCGTCGGCGATCTTCGCCTCGAACACCTCGACGCTGCCGATCACCGAGATCGCCGCGGGGGCCCTCGAGCCGGGGCGCGTCGTCGGGATGCACTTCTTCAACCCCGTGCACCGGATGCCGCTCGTCGAGGTCATCCGGGGAGAGCGCACGACGGACGAGACGGTGGCGACGATCTTCGCCCTCGCGAAGACGCTCGGCAAGACGCCGGTCGTCGTCCGCGACGCCCCGGGATTCCTGGTCAACCGGATCCTCGCGCCCTACCTCTCGGAAGCCGTGCGTCTCGTGCTCGACGGCTGTCGCATCGAGGACGTGGACGCGACGATGACGGCCTTCGGAATGCCGGTCGGGCCCCTGGCGCTCCTCGACGACGTCGGGTTGGACGTCGCGGCCAAGGCCGGCGAGGTCATGCAGACGGCCTTCCCGGAGCGGATGAAGCTCGGAGGGGAGGAGGCCCTGGTCGCGGCCGGCCGCCTGGGACGCAAGAACGGCAAGGGCTTCTACTCCTACGAGGGGACGACGCGCGTCGCCCCCGCGCCGGAGGCCTACGTGGCCCTGCGCGCCCCGCGGCGGGACCGCTCGCCGCTGCCCGCCGAGGTCATCGAGTCGCGCCTCGTGCTCCCCATGATCAACGAAGCCTCCTTCTGCCTCGAGGACGAGATCGTGCGGGACCCCGCGCGGCTGGACCTCGCGATGATCTTCGGGACGGGGTTCCCGCCCTTCCGGGGAGGCCTGCTGCGCTACGCCGACTCCCTCGGGGCCCACCGCGTCTTCGCTCGTCTCGACGACCTCGCCGAACGCCTGGGTCCCCGCTTCGCACCCTCGGAGACCATCCGCCAGCTCGCCAACTCGCGCCGCGGGTTCTATTCGGACGCGGCGCAAACAGTGGAGATCACGCCATGAGCAGCCGACTGACGGGCGTCGTCGCGACCGTGACCGACCCGCGCTTGATGCCGGTCGTCAAGTCCCTCTTCGCGGGTCAGATCCCGGAGGACACCGTCTTTCCCTTCCCCGAGATCGGCGCCGCGGAGCGGGAGGTCGTGTCGACCTTCCTCGAGTCCTTCCGCGGCTTCGCGAAGGACCACATCCGGCCGGCCGAGATCGAGCGCGACCACCGCGTCCCGCCGGAGGTCGTGAAGGGCCTCGCCGAGCTCGGCACCTTCGGGATGACGATCCCGGAGGAGTACGGCGGCTACGGCTTTTCCTCCGCCGCCTACTGCCGCGTGACCGAGGAGATCGGCACGGTCGACGCGTCGCTCGGCATCCTCGTCGGCGGCCACCAATCCATCGGCCTGAAGGGGCTGATCCTCTACGGGACCGAGGAGCAGAAGCGCCGCTGGCTCCCGAAGCTCGCCTCGGGCGAGATGCTGGCGGCCTTCGCGCTGACGGAGCCCGAGGCCGGCTCGGACGCCGCCTCGATCCGCACGACCGCCGTGTACGACGAAAAGACCGACACGTTTCTCCTGAACGGATCCAAGCACTGGATCTCCAACGGCGGGTTCGCCGAGTTCTTCACGGTGTTCGCGAAGGACGTGAACCTTCCCGAGAAGGACGAGCACCGGCGGATCACGGCCTTCGTCGTCACCAAGGACCTCGGCGGCGTCGTTCCCGGCAAGGAGGAGCGCAAGCTCGGGCTCAAGGGCTCCTCCACCGTCCCGATCGAGCTCCAGAACGTCCGCGTCCCGGCCTCGAACGTCCTCGGACAGCGGGGGCAGGGGTTCAAGATGGCGGTGGAGATCCTCAACACCGGACGCACGTCGCTCGCGGCGGGATGCATCGGCGGCTGCAAGGCGATGCTCCGCGAAGCGGCGCTCCATGCCACGCAGCGCAAGCAGTTCGGCACCCGGATCGCGGACTTCGAGATGATCCGGGCCAAGTTCGCCCGGATGGTCGTGTCGACCTACGCCCTCGAGTCCATGGTCTACCTGACGGCCGGCCTCATCGACCGCGGGCTCCAGGACTACTCGCTGGAGGGAGCCTGCTGCAAGATCTTCGGCACGGAGACCGTCTGGTCCAACATCAACGACGCCCTCCAGATCGCGGGCGGCAACGGTTTCATGGAGGAGTATCCGTACGAGAAGGCCCTGCGCGACTCGCGCATCAACATGATCTTCGAAGGGACGAACGAGATCCTCCGCGTTCTCGTCGCCCTCTCGGGGATGCGCGACGTGGGCGAGGACCTGAAGGAGGTCGGACGGGCGCTCAAGGCGCCGCTCTCCTCGCTCGGGATCCTCTCGGACTACGCCGTGCGCAAGATCCGGGGCGTCGTGCCGGGGCGCCTGACGAAGCTCGCGCCGGAGCTCGCCGTGGAAGGCGATTTCGTCGCGAAGTACTCCCGTGCCGCCGGCAACGCGGCCGAGACGCTGCTGCGGAAGTACGGCAAGGGCGTCATCGAGAAGGAGTACCACCAGGAGCGGCTCGCCAACGTGGCGATCGACCTGTACGGTTCGCTCGCCGTTCTCTCGCGTGCGACCGCGGCGATCGGCCGCTCCGGGGCCGAGAAGGCGGCCGAGGAGGTGCGCCTCGCGAAGGCGTTCGTCCAGGGAGCCAAGTACCGGATGGTCGGCCACCTGAAGGAGATGGACAAGAACCGGGACGCCCAGCAAACCGCGATCTCCGAGACGGCGTACACGGCACTCGGGTACGGGTTCCCCCTGTGGGAATGAGCATGCGGCGGATCCTCGGGCTGGCCCTGGCGGGAGCGCTGCTCGCCGCAGGTGGCGCGGCCGGCGGTGAGAACGCGGGGAAGGCCGCCGAAACGGCGTCCCGGACCTGGCTCGCGATCGTCGACGCCGGCCGGTACGGCGCAAGCTGGGACGCCTCGGCGGCGCTCTTCCGCAAGTCCCTGACGAAGCCGCAGTGGGAGGCGGCGCTCGAGAAGGCCCGCGCTCCCCTCGGCCGCGTCGTTTCGCGAAGTCTCGCGTCGAGCCAGCCTGCGACGCAGCTTCCGGGTGCGCCGGCGGGGGAGTACGTCGTCCTCCAGTACGCCACCGACTTCGAGAAGCGCAAGGGGATGACCGAGACGGTGACGCCGATGAAGGACCCCGACGGGACCTGGAGGGTCTCGGGCTACTACATCAGGTAGCCCGCGGCGGGGGCGGTTCGCCGCCCCGCCTCACTTCCAGGGACGCGGAGGGAAGTGATCGGGAACGCCGAACCCGCCGCCGGGAAAGAGGCCGCGCGCCAGCCCCGCCCGCAGGTAGTGGATGGCCCGGAGGATCGCGTCCTCGAGCGGCCGGCCGAGGGCGAGGTTCGCCGCGATCGCAGACGAGAGCGTGCATCCGGTCCCGTGGGTGGCGCGGGTCCGGATGCGCGGCGACACGAACTCCGTGAAGAAACGCCCGTCGAAGAAGAGATCGCGGACCTCGTTTCCCCGGCCGTGCCCCCCCTTGATCAGGACCGTCCGGGCGCCCAGGGCCGCGATCGCTCCCGCGGCGACCCGCCGCTCGGCGGGCGAGGACACGCGGAGTCCCGTCAGGGCGGCCGCCTCCGGAAGGTTCGGCGTCACGAGGTCGCAGAGCGGGAGCAGGTCCCGCTCGAGGCTCGCGACCGCGGGGCGGGCGAGCAGGCGGGCGCCGCTCTTCGAGACCATGACGGGATCGAGCACGACGTTGACGGCGCCATGGCGGGCGAGCCCGCGGGCCACGGCCCGGATGCGCGGCGCGTCGAAGAGCATCCCGATCTTGACGGCGCGCGGGCGCAGGTCGGAGAAGACCGCGTCGAGCTGGCGCGTCAGGAAGCGCGCCGAGAACGTCTCGATCCCCGTGACGCCCCGCGTGCTCTGCGCGGTGCCGGCGGCGAGCACGGTGGCGCCGTAGACGCCGTGCGCCGCGAACGTCAGCAGGTCCGCCTGGATCCCCGCCCCGCCTCCGGAGTCGGACGTGGCGATCGACACGGCGGTCGGCGGCCGCTTGCTCATAGAATCATCCTATGTCCGGCGACGGCGTTCCCCTGACGATCACCCCGGAGGCCGCGGAGCGGCTGCGGGGCGAGGCGGACTTCTCGCGCGCGGTCCTCTGCGTCCGCCACATGCTCGGCTGCGGCGGGTCCGGGTTCCGGATCTCGGTCGAGGAAAACGTTCCGGACGAGGGCCACCGCTTCACGGCGTCGGGCATCCCGGTCGTCATGGACGAGCACGCGTTCCGGAGGCTCCAGGGCGCGGTCCTCGAGGTCGATCCGGACCCCGCGGGCGACGGCTTCCGCCTCGAGCATCCCGACGCCGTGATGACGACGTTCTGCTGAACGGTCAGGCGCGCGGTCCCGCGGCGCGGCGCCGCAGGCCGAGGGCCTCCGCGACGAGATAGGCCGGGCCGACCAGCAGATGAACGAGGTTCCGGAAGAAGGCCGGCTTGTTCTTCTCGTACACCGCGTGGCCGACCGCCTGGAAGATCCACCCCGCGGCGAAGGCGCACGCCCCGGCGCGCCAGTCGCCGATCGACCGCGCCGCGAGGTCGAGCACGGCGGCGAACCCGAGGACCCCGAGGGCGAGCGGCAGGTCGAGGGCGGCGTACGCCAAGAACGCGAGGCCGATGAGCGCCTCGCTCGCGGTCCAGCCCCGGCCGAGGGGAACCGTGCCGAGGAGCGAGAAGACGCCGAAGACGATCAGCGTGATGCCCGCCGCGTGACAGGCGAGGTTCCCGCGAGTCCGGTGGCTCGAGGCGTAGTCGCCGAGGAGGGCGTCGACGCGCTTCATCCGCGACGATTATAGTTTTCGAATGCGGGCGATGCGGCTTTCTCGCACGGGTCCCCCGGAGGAGCGGCCGCTCGTCGCGGAGGACCGGCCCGCGACGCCGCCCGGCGAGGGCGAGGTGGAGATCGCCGTCGAGGCCTGCGGCGTCTGCCGGACCGATCTCCACATCCTGGAAGGAGAGGTACCGGCCCGGCTCCCCGTCGTTCCCGGCCACCAGGCTGCGGGCCGCGTGGTCGCGGTCGGCGCGGGAGTCGAGGATCTCGCTCCCGGCGATCCCGTCGGGGTCGGCTGGATCGCCTCGACGTGCGGCCGGTGCGCGTTCTGCGTCTCGGGACGGGAAAACCTCTGCGCGACGGCGCGCTTCACGGGTTGCGATCGCGACGGCGGGTACGCCGAGCGCATGACCGCCGAAGCGCGCTGGACGTACCGCCTCCCCGAGGGCTTCACGGCGGCGCAGGCCGCGCCGTTGCTGTGCGCGGGTGTGATCGGGTTCCGGTCCCTGCGGCTCTCGGGAATCGCGCCGGGCGGCCGGCTCGGCCTGTTCGGGTTCGGAGCGTCCGCCCATCTCGCCATCCAGGTCGCGCGACACTGGGGCTGCTCGGTGTACGCGTTCACGCGCGAAGCGCACCACCGGGAGCTCGCGATTCAGATGGGCGCCGCCTGGGCGGGACCGGCGGACGGGGACCCGGGCGTTCCGCTCGACGCGGCGGTGACCTTCGCTCCGGCGGGCGAGCTCGTGCCGGCGGCGCTCGCGCGCCTGGCGCGGGGCGGAACGGTCGCCGTCAACGCGATCCACATGAGCCCCATCCCGTCCTTCCCGTACGCGACGCTCGCCGGCGAGCGGGGCGTGCGGAGCGTCATGAACTTCACGCGGCGGGACGCGGAGGACTTTCTCGCGCTCGCCGCCGAGATCCCGGTCCGGGCCGAGGTCGAGCGCTACGCGCTCGAAGAGGCGAACGAGGCCCTGGTGCGGGTCAAGCGCGGCGCCGTCCACGGCGCGGCCGTGCTGACGCTCGACTGACGCGACCTACTGGACGAGGACTGTCAGGCGGCGCGAGCGGTCGCCGGGCTGGAAGACGAGCTCCCGCAGAACCGCGCCCGGGTCCTCCGTGGAGGAGGGCGCCGGCGCGGCGGAAGCCTCGTCTTTCGCCTTGCGCTCGGGCCGCTCCTCGACGGAGCGGACGCGGCCGCCGGTCTCGACGAGCAGGACGAACTCGCGGCCGCGGAGCGGCGCGAGACGGTCGTCGGGCGGGGTCCGGAGGACGCCGGGCGCCGTGCCTTCGCCGTCGATCGCGCGGATCGCCAGGCGGACCTCGAGGCGCGCTTCGAGGGCGCCCGCCTGGCCGGCCTCGACTCCGGGCGGCTCGGCGGAGGCCGACGGCCGCCGGGCGCGGAGGCTCGGCGCGTTCTCCTTCGCGAGCCTGCCGGCCGCGCGCGAATCGGAGTCGGCCTCGGGCCCGGCCGGCGCGACGTTCCCGGCAGCGTCGGGCCGCGCGGCGGCGGCGTCCTCGCGTGGCGCGGCGGCGGGCGGCGGAGCGGCGAAGCCCGGTTCCTGTCGGGACTCCTCCCTGCGGGACTCCGCCACGCGGGGCGGCCGGGCCGGTGCGGCGGGTGCGACCTTCGGGGGGGCGCGGAGCTCGGCGGCGGGAGGCGCGGCCGGAGCGACCTCGTCGGCGGCCCGCGGCGCCTCCGCGGCGTCGACCACGTAGGCGGAGATCGCCTCCGGGACCGGGGCCGCGGGACGAGGCGGCGCCGCGGGAGTTCGGGCGAACGGGTGACGGGAGAAGACCGGCGCGCCGATGATGAGCACGAGGAGCGCCGCGGCCAGCACTCCGGCCCAGCGCACGTCGATCCCGAAGGTGACGCCGAACGGCCGCCGCGACGGGGTCGTGGCCCGGATCTTCCTGAGGATCCTCGCCGAGAGGTCCGAGGCGACCGGGGGAACCGGCGCTTCGCGGTAGGCCGAGAGAGCGCGCTCGAAGGCGGCGACCGACGCGCGGCAGTCGGCGCACTCGGCCCGGTGCGATTCGAAAGCCGCCGCCTCGGCCGGCTCGAGGTCGCCGTCGTGGAGACGCGAGAGGAACTCGGCCGATTCGGCCGGGTGGATTTCCGTCGAGATCATGCGTGCCTTCCCGTGATCAGTGGCGTCAGGACTTCCTTCAGCCGTCCCCTCCCGCGGGCGATCCGCGACTTCACCGTGCCGACCGGCAGGGCGAGCGAGACGGCGATCTCCTCGTAGCTCCATTCTTCGAGATCGCGCAGGACGACCGGCATTCGAAACTCCGGTTCGAGGCTCTTCAGCGCCTCGGCGACGAGCCGCCGAGATTCCCCGGCGCGGGCCTCGTCCTCGGGCCCCGCGGCGGTCGCGGCGGGATCGAGCTCCGGGCGGGCGTCGCTCGAACCGGCGAAGATGCGTCGGAAGCGGCTGCGCGAGCGGTAGCGGTTCTTCACGGCGTTGTCGGCGATCGAGGCGAGCCAGGCCCTCGGCGGCGCCTCGCCGCGGAAGCGGGGCAGCCCCCGGTACGCCTTGAGAAACACATCCTGGGTCATGTCGTCCGCGTCGCCCTCGCCGACGGCTCGGGCCATCCACCGGTGGACCGTCGCCGTGTGCCTGCGGACGAAGGCGCCGAACGCTTCCTCGTCGCCCTCCCGGGCCGAGTCGAGAAGCTCTTCGTCGGTCCGCTCGGGTTGCGTCAAAGGCGACTGCCGCCGCAGGGGCGGCTGCGCCTCGATTCTACGGCGAATCCGCGGAGCGCCTTCAGCGCCGGTACGGATCGGGTGCGTAATCGTGCTCGAAGCCATGGGCCCGGTCGCGGGCGAAGAGGTCCTCCCCGCGGGGCAGGACACCGAGCCGGACGAGCTCGGTCCGAAACTCGTACCGGAGGGCGATCCGGGCCGACGGCGCCTTCTCCTCCTCGAAGGCGATCCACTGGACGGCGAAGTCGGTCTTGTCGCCGATCCCGGTCGCGGCGAAGCTCTCGGCCGAGCGCTCCTTGCTCTGGGCGGACGGGGCCGACGGCGCCCGGGAATCCGCGCGGCCCGACGCCCCCGCCTCGCGGCGCGGGTCGTCGAGCTCGTCGTTCGGCATCACGGCGGTCGGGCGGCGCTTCTCGCGATAGAACACGGCCTCGATCGTGCCGACGTTCGCCGTGTCGCCGAGCCACTTCGCGTAGGACTTCGACGTCTCGGTGAAGAAGAACTTGCGCGCGGCGGCGCCCGAGATCTGCCAGCCGGGAACGTCGATCGTCTGGCCGGGGGCCAGGATCCACTTGGCCGCGTCGAGCGCGCTCGTGCGCTTGGCGTCGATCACGTTGCGGCCGTCGACGGAGAGGGCGACGGCGACCCGCTCGGGGCCGGGGTTGGAGAGGCGGACGACGAACTCTCGCCCCTTCAGGGCCTCGATGTAGACGCGCCCCCGGGCCGCGTATTCCTCGGCGGGGGCGCCGTCGATGCGGACGGAGAGCTGGAAACCGTTCTGGTCGGCCGCGGCGAGAGGCCCCGCGAGGCCGGCGAATGCGAGAGCGAGAAGACGCGACCGGGCGTGGCGGCTCATGAACTGTCCCTCCGCCAGGAAAGGACACCGGGACCCCGCGGAAGTTCCCGGCCGACGGGAGGGCGGGGGCTAGGCCGGGATCCCGGTCTTGAGGGTCTTCTCCATCCGGTCGCAGAACACGTCGATCTCGGCCGCGGACGTGTAGACGTTGGGGGTGATCCGCAGGCCCTGGAACTCGTCGTGGATGATCGGCGTCGTCATGATGCGGTGCTTGTCCCAGAGATACGCGTGCAGCTTGTTGGTGTCAAAGCCCGTGATCGAGATGAGTGCGATCCCGCAGGACTCGGTGTCGTTCAGGGGCGTCAGGACCCGGACGCGGGGGTCGGCCGCCGTGAGCCGGATGGCCCATCGGTCGCGCAGCCAGCGCAGGCGCGCGGCCTTGCGCTCGACGCCGATCCCGCGGTGGAAGGCGATCGCCGCAGCGATCGCGTTGTGGTTGGCGGCGGGGTGGGTCCCGATCTCCTCGTACTTGCGGATGTCCTCGTCCATCTTGGCGGGCGCGGCCATCAGGGGCCAGATGCTCTTGATCTTGTTCCGTCGGACGTAGAGGAACCCGGTCCCGATCGGCGCGAAGAGCCACTTGTGGAGGCTCGTGGCGTAGTAGTCGCACTCGAGCTCGTCGCGCGTGAACGGGAAGTGCGCGAAGGCGTGGGCGCCGTCGACGAAGACCTCGATCCCGTGCTCCCGCCCGAGCCGGACGATGTCGCGCACGGGAAGGATCTGGCCGGTCAGGTTGGTGATGTGCGTGACCTCGATGACGCGGGTCTTCGGCGTGATCGCGGCGCGGAACCGGGCGACGACCTCCGCGGACGACTTCGGCGGGACCGGGAAGCTGATCGGCTTGAGCACGATGCCGTCCCGCCGCGCGCGCTGCTCCCAGGAGGTGATCATGCGGGGGTAGTTCTGGTTCGTGTAGACGACCTCGTCGCCGGCCTTCAGGTCGACGCCGAAGATCAGCGTCTCGAGGGACTCGGAGGCGTTGCGCGTGATCGCCATCTCCTCGGGGTCGCAGCCGAACTCGGCCGCGAGCTCCCGGCGGCACGACTCGATGCGGGGCTCGAGCACGGTCCACATGTGGTAGACGGGGATCTCGTTGGAGAAGCGCAGGTCCTGGATCATGGCGTTCAGGACGTGGGCGGGCGCCGGGCTGCACCCTCCGTTGTTGAGGTTGACGAGCGTGCGGTCGACGTCGAACGCCTGGGCGACCTCGAACCAGTAGGCCTCGTCCGAGGCCAGGGCGGCGGGAGTTTTCCCGGCGGCGGCCTTCCCGGCCTCTCCGACCCGGGCGATCGCGTCGGCGCGGAACGCGGCGAGCGCCGCCCCGGCCCCCAGGCCACGGAACAGGGTCCTGCGGTCGACGCGCATGGCCACCTCCGGCGAAAAGTCGAACGGGCTTCGGTTCCCGGGATCGGTTGCGGAGATCCTATCGCGGCCTCGGCCCCGCGAGGTCGCCCGTGATGAGACGCGCTCCGCGCTGGTAGCTGACGTAGGACCAGGCCCACTCGAACATGACGACGAAGCGGTTGCGGAACCCGATGAGGTAGAAGATGTGGAGGAAGCACCAGGCGAGCCAGGCGGGCAGGCCCCGGAGCTTCAGGCCGAAGATCTCGGCGACCGCGGCGGAGCGCCCCACGACCGCCATGCTGCCCTTGTCGAGGTAGTGGAACGGCTCGGCCGCCCCTCCGCCGAGCCGCCGCCGGATCGACCGCGCCACGTGCCGGCCCTGCTGCATGGCGACCGGGCTGACGCCCGGGAGCGGCCGGCCTCCCTGGTGCGTGAAGAGCGCGAGATCGCCGATCACGAAGATCTCGGGGCGGCCGGGCACGGTGAGGTCGGGCTCGACCACGACGCGGCCGTTGCGGTCGAGCGGAACGCCGAGGAAACTTCCGACCGGCGACGCTGCGACGCCCGCGGCCCAGAGCACGGTCGCCGCCTCGATTCTCTCGCCGTCTCCGATCGCGATGCCGTCGGCGTCGACGGCGGTGACGGGAGCGCCGGTTCGGACCTCGGCGCCGAGCCGGACGAGCTCGGCCCGGGCGTTCTCCGACGAGGCCTCGGAGTAGGTCGGCAGGACCCGCGGGCCGGCCTCGACGAGAACGATCCGGGCTTCGCGCGGGTCGACGTGGCGGAAGTCGTCGACGAGGACGTGCCGGGAGATTTCGGCGATGGCGCCGGCGAGCTCGACGCCCGTCGGGCCGCCTCCGACGATCGCGAAGGTCAGGAGCGCCCGCCGGCGGGCGGGGTCGGAGGCGCGGTCGGCCTCTTCGAACGCCAGCAGGATGCGGCGGCGGATCTCGAGGGCGTCCTCGAGGCTCTTGAGTCCCGGGGCGCGGGCCTCCCAGGCCTCGTGGCCGAAATAGGCGTGCCGCGCGCCGGCCGCGACGACGAGCGTGTCGTAGGCGATCGAGCTTCCGTCGGCGAGGCGCACCTCCCGCCGCGCCGGGTCGACCGAGCGCACCTCCGCGAGGATCACGTCGGCGTTCTTCTGCCGGCGGAGGATCGAGCGGATCGGGTAGGCGATGTCGGCGGGGGAGAGCGCCGCCGTCGCGACCTGGTAGAGAAGCGGCTGGAACAGGTAGTGATTGCGCCGGTCGACGACGGTCACGCGCACTGGCCCGTCGGACAGGCCGCGCGCGGCCTCCAGACCGCCGAAGCCGGCGCCGACGACGACGACGTGATGGGCGGCGGGCGCGGCCATGACCGGCCCATGATCCTCCGGCCGGTCCCGCCCGGGGAAGCCTCGAAAAAAGACCCGGGACAGCCGGCCGTCCGTTGTGGTGGAATGGGGGCTGATTCTTTTGCGCTCGGCGTTTCCGAGCCCGGTGAAAGGAGATCATCCATGTCGACGCCGCTCACCCCCGTTCGGGTTCCCGAGCGCTCCCAGCCCGCGACCCGCGAGTCCGGTTCTCATCCGGCCACGTGGCCCCAGCGCAAGCCCTCGCGTTTCGTCATCAAGATCGCCGGCACGATCCCGAGCTGAAGCTAAAGCCTGCCTGCCGAGGACCTTCCGCCTGCTCCCCGCAGCCGACCGGAGGCCGCCGACGCCCTTGGTGTAATCTGAGCCGAAGAGCGTGCGGGTGGAAGAACCGTCGGCCCGAACTTCGAGCGACATTCAGACCGTTTTCGATCGGGCGCTGAATGTCATCCATTCGGCTCTCGTTTCGTACTATCGGCTGAGCGAAGCCGAGGCGAAGGGAGCCGAAGAAGACCTCTGGATGTGGTTCCAGCGGCTCGCCCGCCGTGGAGGATCCGGACAGATGCCCGCCAAACTGATGCGGCTTTCGCTGCTCTCGGCGGCGTGCCAGTACGGCCGGTCCTTCCAGCTCTGGAAGCTCGGCGGCGAGCAGTCTCCCGACTCCGACCTGAACGACCTGCTGGCGCGCGAGCCGGACGACGTGGCCACCGACCTCGACCGGCGCTTCGAGGAGGAGCGGTCGTGACCGGCAAGGTCATCCACTTTCCGCGCGTGCCGCTGTCGTCGGAGGCCGGCGCATCCGCCGCCGAAAAGGTCCTCGCCACGCCGATCGAAGACCGCTTCGCTCTCGCGGAGACCCTGCAGCTCGAGGATCCCGAGACGCTGCTGTCCCTCTGCAGCCTGCTCCGACAGCGGATGGACTCCTCTCCGGCGGTCGTGCGCGATGAGGCGGAGTTCCTGTACCGCTTCATCGAGTCGCCGCGCCGCGAGATCGGCCTCTTCGACGAACGCGAGTACTTCCTGGGCGAGACGGCGCTTCTCGCCGGAACGGCCTGCCGGCAACTGTCCCGGCGCGAGGAGGTGCACATCTGGTTCGATCGGGCGGAGGCCGGGTTCCGGCACACGGTGAATGCCGCCGGAGACCTGTCGCGCCTCGGCTATCAGCGCCTGGCCGAGCGGCTGGAGGAGCGGCAGATCGACGTCGTCCTCGAAATGCTGCCGCCGCTCATCGAGAGCTTCCGCGGCCTGGAGATGCGCGACGACGCCCTGAAGTGCCGCTTCCTCGAGGGGCTGGCGCTGATGGAGTCCGACGAGCTCTCCGCCGCGATGCGGGTCTTCGAGGCGATCGTGGACGAGGCCGAGGCGCTCGGCAACGCGAAGCTGCTCGGGAGCGCCTACTGCAACCTGACGCACCTTCACGCGATGCTCGGCAACGCCGACGCCGCCCTGGCCGCCTCGGCGAAGGCCATTCCGGTTCTCCGGCGCCAGAAGGACCTGATCTCACTCGCGAAGGTGCAGTGGGGCGTCGCCACGCTCCTGCGCGAGACCGGGCGGATCGACGCCTCGATCGAGGCCTACCGCCGGGCGCAGGAGGAGTTCGCCGCGATCGGCATGCGGGCGGACGTCGCCGCGCTCAACCTCGTCGTGGCGGACCTCCTGCTCGAGAGCGGGCGCGACGCCGAGGCGCAGCGCGAGATCGCCGTGGCGCTCCCGATCATCTCGGAGCTGAAGATGGCGCCCGAAGGCATGGCCGCGCTCTCGCTTCTTCGCGAGTCGGCCCGCCGCCAGGAGATCAACCGCCAGGCTTTGCGCGACCTCCACGGGTACTTCGAGGACCTCCACTCGTAGCTTCCCGCAGGCCCTCCTTGGAGTGGCGCATGATCGGTTTCGCGCGCCGCCCCTTCGCCTTTCCGCCCTTCGGCCTGGCCTTCCCGGTTTTCCTCTTCATGGCGCGATCGTACCGCCCGCGGCCCGCGCCGCGATCGCCCGCAGCATGCCCGCGAAAACGAGGCGGTGAAACGGATAGAGCGCGTACCAGTAGGCGAGGCCCGCGAGCCCCGAGGCGTCGAAAATCGCGGTCTGCCGGATCCGGCATCCCCTCGCCTCGGGCGTCGTCTCGAACTGCAGCCAGGCCCGGCCGGGCAGCTTCATCTCCGCCTTCAGCCGCAGGAGGCGGTCCGGCTCGAACCCTTCGACGCGCCAGAAGTCGACGGCGTCCCCGGGCGCGAGGTTCTCGGGGTCGCGCCGGCCGCGCCGCAGACCGATGCCCCCGGCGAGCAGGTCGAGGAATCCGCGCACCCGCCACATCCAGTTCCCGTAGTACCAGCCGCTCCGGCCGCCGATCCGGCGCACGACGGCGAAGGCCGCTTCCGCGGGGACGGCGACCGAGATCGCGCGCGAATCGACGAGTCGCGTTCCGATCCGCTCGAGGCCCGTGGCGTCCCGGAGACCGGCGGCGGAGAAGGCGTCCGACCACCGCGTCTGTGCAAACTCGCGGTCCTCGTTCCGCAGGGCGCGCGCGATCGCCTCTCCGGTCGGGCGCGGACGGACGGAGAACGCGGTGCGCGCCGCCGGATCGCGAACGATCGTGGGATTCCGGAGACTGTTGACGAGCTTGCGGCCGACCCGGGCGTAGAGCGGGGTCACCAGGCCGAGCCAGAGGCTCGAGAGACGCGGCGTGAGCACCGGGACCGGGATCAGCCAGCGGCGCAGGCCCCGCTGGCGGGCGTACTCGCGCATCAGGTCGCCATACGTCACGCGGTCCGGGCCGCCGATCTCGTAGACGCGCTCGGCGCCGGCGGGAAGGTCGATGGCGTCCGCCAGATAGGCGATCGCGTCCTCGACGGCGATCGGCTGGGTCTCGACGCCCACCCAGCGGGGGCAGATCATCACGGGAAGCCGTTCGACCAGGGCGCGGATCATCTCGAACGACAGGCTGCCCGAGCCGAGCACGACCGAGGCGCGGAACTCGACGACCGGAACGCCCGAGGCGCGGAGGATGTCGCCCGTCTCCTGGCGGCTGCGCAGGTGCTCGGAGAGCGGGGCCGAGCTCTCGCCGAGCCCGCCGAGGTAGACGATCCGGCGCACGCCCGCCTGCGCCGCCGCGGCCCCGAAGATCCGCGCCGCCTCCCGGTCGCGGGCCGCGAAGTCCTCGCCCGAGGCCATCGAGTGGATGAGGTAGTAGGCGACGTCGACTCCGCGGAGCGCCTGCCCCACGGCCGCCGCGTCGAGGGCGTCCCCGCCCGCGACCTCGGTCGCCGGCGCCACCCGGGCCCGCAGGACCTCCGGGTGCCGGGCGAAACAGCGGAGGGGAACGCCCCGGCGCTCGAGCTCGACGCGGAGTCGTCCGCCGACGTACCCGGTCGCTCCGGTCAGAAGGATGAGGCCCACCGGCCGACCGTATCAGTGCGGCGCGTGGCCGCGCACGGGCGTCAAGATCCGGCTAGGATCGCCCGGTGGCGCGCGTTCTTCTCCTTCTGCCGACGACGAGCTACCGGACGCCGGACTTCATGCGGGCGGCGCAGGCGCTCGGCGTCGAGGTGTCCGTCGGCGTCGAGGAGACGAGCGCGCTCGAGCACTTGAACCCGGCGGGTCTCCTGACGCTCGACTTCCGGGATCCGGAGGCCTGCGCCCTCGCGGCGGCCGTCTGGGCCCGGCGGACGCGGGTCGACGCGGTCGTCGGCGTCGACGAAGACACCGTCGTGGCGGCGGCCGCGATCGCCGAGGCGCTCGGGCTGCCGCACAACCCCCGCGAAGCCGTCGCCGCCGCGCGCCACAAGGGGAGGCTCCGCGAGGCGCTCGCGCGGGCCGGCGCGCCCTCGCCGCCGCACCGGATCTTCACGCTCGACGACGACCCCGGCCAGGCCGCCCGGTCCGTGACGTACCCGTGCGTGCTCAAGCCGACGTTTCTCGCGGGAAGCCGGGGCGTCATCCGCGCCGACGATCCCGCCGGATTCGAGGCGGCATGGCGGCGGATCGCGGCGCTGCTCTCGGCGCCCGACCTCGCCCGCCGCGGGGGACAGGCCGCGCGGGAGATCCTCGTCGAGGACTTCGTCGGCGGCGTCGAGGTCGCGCTCGAAGGCCTGCTCGCCGGCGGGCGCCTCGAGACGCTGGCGCTCTTCGACAAGCCCGATCCGCTCGACGGCCCCTTCTTCGAGGAGACGATCTACGTGACCCCGTCCCGCCTCCCGGAGGAGGCGCAGGCGTCGATCCGGGCCGCGGCGGAGGCCGGAGCGCGGGCCCTGTCGCTGACGGACGGGCCCGTCCATGCCGAGCTCCGCTGGAACGCCCGCGGCGCCTGGATCATCGAGCTCGCGGCCCGCTCGATCGGCGGGCTCTGCTCGAGGACGCTGCGGTTCGGGACCGGGATGTCGCTCGAGGAGCTCGTCCTCCGGCAGGCCCTCGGCCTCGAACGACCGGAGGGGAGCCTCGACGGACGGGCCGCGGGCGTGATGATGATCCCGGTGCCGCGGGAAGGAGTGCTCGAGGAGGTCGAGGGCCTCGACGCCGCGCGCGCAGTCGACGGCATCGAAGAGGTCACGATCTCCGCCCACCCCGGGGAAAGGCTCGTTGCCTGGCCCGAGGGCTCCCGCTACCCGGGATTCATCTTCGCGCGGTGCGCGGGCCCCGCCCAGGCAGAGGCGGCCCTGCGCGAGGCGCACCGCCGGCTCACGTTTCGAGTGGGTTGACGCGCGAGCGCGCCGGCGTCACTTGGCCGGGGCGTAGAAGGGGTTGCGGCCGGCGGCGTGGTCGGTCGTGTCGAGGACCTCGCCGATCGTGGGCGCGAGACCCCGGATCGCCTTCTCGATGCCCTGCTTCAGCGTGACGTCGGCGGCGCCGCAGCCCTGGCACCCGCCGCCCAGGCGCAGGTACACGTTGTTCTTCCGGACGTCGATCAGCTCGACGAACCCGCCGTGCTGCCCGACGGCCGGATTGATCTCGCGGTCGAGCAGGTCGCGGATCGCCCACTTCAGGTCGCCTTCCGACGGGAGCTCTTCGAAGTACGCCGGCGAGACGACCGGCGCCCCGGTCCGGAGGTGCCTGCGGATGACGTTTCCGATGCCGAGGGCCGGCCAGTCGACCGGGTGGGCCGAGGACACCGTCACGGTGTTGTCGGCCAAGAGCACCCCCTCGACGCCGGGGATGGCCAGCAGCTCCGCGGCGAGAGGGGAGTGGCGGGACTCGCCCGGCCCCGCGAAGTGCGCCGAGTCCCCGGGGAGCAGGGGCCGGTCGACGGTGAACGCGCAACGGTCTCCGGCGCGCGACGGCTCGCCGGTGATCTTGATCTCGTCCATGCCCATGCCCGATCGAGTATAGCGCCGCGATTGACGGGCCTCGCCGGCTCGGACATAATGCCCCGTTTTTCGGAGAGCAGGCCGACATGACGCAGAGGATCACCCGCCGGGACATGAAGCGCAACGAGCTCGCCGAGACCGTCGGCAAGACGGTCGACTACGTCAGCGGGCACAAGAAGGGCGTCGCCGAGTCCGTGGCGATCGCCGTGGGGCTCGCCGTCCTGGTGGCCGCGTTCTTCGCCTACCGCGCCTGGGCGGACCGCTCGGCCGGCCGGAACCTTTCCGAGGCCCTCGCCATCCTCTCGACGCCGCTCGTGACCGAGCAGCCGAGCGCCGCCAAGACGTATCCGAACGCCGCGGCGCGCCAGGCGGAGGCCGAGCCCTTCCTGCGCAAGGCGGCGGCCCGCGGCTCGACGCCGTCGGGCCGTGCGGCGCAGGTGATCCTCGCGGCCGCCGGCTCGCAGAAGCCCGCCGAGGCGGTGCAGTCCTTCGAGAACGCGGCCCGCAAGGGGCGCTCCGAGGCCGCGGCCGCCGCGGAAATCGACGCGGCGAAGCTCCTCGCGGCCGACGGCAAAACGACCGAGGCCGTCGACCGGCTGAAGCGGGCCATCGACTCCGCGTCGACCGCCGCCCCCAAGGACGCGCTGCTCTTCACGCTCGCCCAGATCTACGAGGCGAGCGGCGCCGCCGCCGACGCCCGCGCCACGTACCAGCGGCTGATCACCGACTACCCGAACTCGCCCTACCGCGCCGACGCCCGGCAGAAGGTCCCGCTGTCGTAGGCTTCGTCCACGGGGCGCTCGTCGCGTCGGCCGCCCTCGCGGCCATCTCGCTCGTCTTCCTGGCGATCAACGTCCTCGCGATCCGTCGGCTCGCGCCCGCCGGCGGTTTCCCCCCGGGAGCGCCGCGCGTCTCGATCGTCGTCCCGGCGCGCAACGAGGCCGCGGACATCGAGGCGGCCGTCCGCTCGCACCTCGCCCAGGACTACCCGTCGTTCGAGGTGATCGTCGTCGACGACCGCTCGACGGACGGCACGGCCGGGATCCTCGCGCGGCTGGAGGCCGAGAACCTGCGCCTGACCGTCGTCCCGGGCGTCGAGCCGCCCGAGGGCTGGCTGGGGAAGCCCCACGCCCTGTTCCAGGGGGCGTCCCGCGCCACGGGGGACGTCATCCTGTTCGCCGACGCCGACGTCCACTACGACCCGCCCGCCCTCTCCGAAGCGATCGCGATGCTCGAGCGCAAGCGCATCGACTTCCTCGCGCTCTTCCCGCGCGTCGAGATGCGGGGCTTCTGGGAGAACGCGCTGATGCCCTACCTCGCGGTGTCCTACTTCTTCGGTCCGGCCTTCTGGGTCAACTCGGACCTCCAGAAGCGGTACGCGGCGGGGGGCGGCGCCGGAATGCTCGTCCGCGCCTCGGCCTACCGGGCGGCGGGCGGCCACGAGGCGCTCAAGCAGTCGGTCATCGACGACATCGGGCTCGCGATCCGCGTTCGCCGCGCCGGGGGCCGCTGCCGAATGGCGATGGCCGACCATCGCGTCCGCCTCCGCATGTACCGCGGCTTCCGCGAGGTCGTCGACGGCTTCACGAAGAACATGGCCTGCGTCTTCGAAGGCGCCATGGGCGTGTTTCTCGCCGTGTCGACCTTCTTCACATTCCTGGCGTGGACGCTCCCGGCGGTCGTCCTCGGGGTCGCCGCGGTCGGCGTGCGCATTCCCTCCCGGGACGTCGCCCTCGCCGCGACGGCCTTCGGGTTGACGGTCGTCGCGCGCCTGGCGATGGGCGCCTACCTGCGCTACCCGGCCTGGACGGCGGTGACCCAGCCGATCACCGCGGCCGTCTGGGCGGGAATCACCGTGCGGTCCCTCGCGCGCCGCTTCCTGCACCGCGAGGTCCACTGGCGCGGCCGGACGTACGACGCGAATCGGGCCCGGTTCTAGTCTCCCGATACAATCCGCCCGTGCTGTACCGGTTCGATCACGTGCGCAAGAGCTACGGCCCGAAGGAGGTCCTCCGGGACGTCAGCTGGCAGCACAACCCCGGGCAGAAGGTCGGCCTCGTGGGCCGCAACGGGGCCGGCAAGACCACGCTCCTGCGGATCGCCCTCGGTCGCGAGGAACCGGACGCGGGGGAGTTCGTCAAGGCCAACGCCGTGCGGATCGCGACGGTGGACCAGGCCCTGGAGGCGGACCTCGCCGAGCGGCTCCACGACTTCGCGGCGAGCGCCTTCGCCCACCTCCACGCGATCGAGGCGGAGCTGCGCTCGATGGAGCACCGCATGGCCGAGGGCGACGCCTCCGTCGCGCTCCACGACCGCTACGACGCGCCTGACGCACCGCTTCGAGAACGAGGGCGGCTACGACATGGTCGCCGAGGTCGACAAGACCCTGTCGGGCCTCGGGTTCGACAAGACGGACTTCGAGCGTCCGCTCGCCGAGCTCTCGGGCGGCCAGAAGAACCGGGCGATGCTCGCGCGCGCGATCCTCTCGTCGCCGGACGTGCTGCTGCTCGACGAGCCGACGAACCACCTCGACTTCCAGGCCGTCGAGTTCCTCGAGGAGTACCTGGCGAAGTCGCGGCGGGCCTATCTCGTCGTGACCCACGACCGCCGGTTTCTCGATCGGGTCGCCGAGGAGATCATCGACCTCGAGAACGGGAGGCTGTCGTCCTACTCCGGCGGCTACACCTCCTACCGGAGGCAGAAGGCCGAGCGGATCCTGACGGCGACGCGGGCCTTCGACAAGCAGCAGGACTTCATCGACAAGGAGCAGGAGTACATCCGCCGGAACATCGCCGGCGCAGAACTCCCGCCAGGCCAAGGGCCGCCGCACCAAGCTCGCGCGGGTCGAGCGGCTGGAGAAGCCGACCGAGGACACGACGGCCGTGAGCTTCCGGTTCGACGCGGCCCGCATCGGCGGCCGCAGCTTCCTGCGGGCGCAACCACCTCGACGTGGGCTACGCTGCGGGCGAACCGATCGTGCGGGACGTCGGCTTCGAGCTGCTTCGCGGCGAGCGCCTGGCGATCCTGGGCGAGAACGGGACGGGGAAGACGACGCTGCTGAAGACGCTCGCCGGCCGCCTGCCTGCCCTCGCCGGCTCGGCCACGACGGGGCACGACGTGTCGATCGGCTACTACGACCAGGAGCTCTCGGACCTCGATCCCCGGGGCCGGGCGATCGACGCCGTCTGGGACGGCCGGCCGTCCGAGACCGAGGGCGCCATGCGCTCCTACCTCGCGCGCTTCGCCTTCCGCGGGCGACGACGTCTTCCTCCCGATCGCGGGGCTCTCCGGCGGCGAGAAGGGCCGCCTGACGCTCGCCGTCGTCATGCAGCAGCGGCACAACCTGCTGCTCCTCGACGAGCCGACCAACCATCTCGACCTCGACTCGCGGGAGGCCCTCGAGGAGTCCCTCGAGGAGTTTCCGGGGTCGATCGTGTTCGTCTCGCACGACCGCGCGTTCATCGACCGCCTCGCGACCCGGGTCATCGACCTGCGGGAGGGCCGGGCGCGCCTCTATCCGGGCAACTACACGGAAACGGCCGAGGCCCGGGCGGAGCGCCGCAAGTATCCGGAGCCCTCGCCGGGGCCGGCCGCTTCGACGCGGGTCGAGCCGGGGTCGCCTCCGCGACCGGTCGAGCCCGCGCCGGCAAAGCCCGCGCCGCGCCCGGTCCGGAAGGCCGAGAGCTCCGAAGACAAGGAGTCCGCCCGCCGCCGGCGGCGCATCCGCACGCTGGAGGAGAAGATCGAGTCGCTCGAGACGGAGATCGAATCCCTCGAGACGCGGCTCTGGGAGGAGGCTTTGACCCTCGGCCCCGTCGCCGCGCACGAGCTCGCGACGAAGAAGTCGGGTCTCAAGGCCGAGCTCGACGGCCTGGTCGAGGAGTGGGCCCGCCTCTCGGAAGAGTCCGAGAAGGCCGTGCCGCGCGAATCGTGACCTCGAGCCGCCCGTCCTCGGCCGCGATCATCGCGATCGGCAGCGAGATGCTGGGGCCCCTGCGCCAGGACACCAACTCCCTCTGGCTTTCGGCGCGCCTCGAGGAGATCGGGATCCCGGTGGTGCGCAAGTCGATCGTGGGCGACGACCCGGCCCTGATCGCCGACGAGCTCGAGAGCGCCTCGCGCGCCGCGGCCCTCGTCGTGACGACCGGCGGCCTCGGGCCCACGGCCGACGACGTCACCGTGGCGTCGGTCGCGGCCTGGCTTCCCGCCGACCTCGAGCGCAACGAGGAATTCCTGGCGGGCATGCGCCGGCGCTTCGAGCGCCGCGGGATCGCGATGCCCGCCTGCAACGAGAAGCAGGCCGACTTCATCGTGGGCGCGCGAGTCCTCGAGAACCCCAACGGCACGGCCCCGGGGTTCCGGGCGAAGCGCGGAGAGACGGAGATCATCATCCTCCCCGGCGTCCCGTCGGAGATGAAGGAGATCTTCGAGAACCGCGTCCTCCCGGAACTGCGGGAGAGCGCGGGCGGCACCGTGGGCCGCCGCCGGGTGCTCCGGATCGCCGGGATGGGGGAGTCGGCCGTGGAGGAGCTCGTCGCGCCGGTGTACGCCCGGTGGAAGGACGACCCGGTCACGATCCTCGCGTCGCCGGGAGAGGTGCAGCTGCATCTGGCCGTGCGGGGCGAAGCCGACATGGCCGAGGCGCGGCTCTCGGCGATGGAGAAGGACTTCCGGGCGATCCTCGGCGACCGCATCTTCGGCGCCGACGCGGACGATCTCGCGGCCGTCGTCGGGCGCCTGCTGCGCGAGTCCTCCCGGACGATCGCCTTCGCCGAGTCCTGCACGGGCGGCCTGGCGTCGTCCATGCTCACCGACGTGCCGGGCTCGAGCGCCTACTTTCTGGGATCGGTCGTGTCCTATGCCGACGAGGCGAAGCGGCAGCTCCTCGGGGTCTCGGCGGAGACGCTGCGCGCGCACGGCGCCGTGTCGGCCGAATCGGCCGCCGAGATGGCGCGCGGCACGCTCGAGCGGTTCGGCTCGGACTTCGCCGTGGCGATTACCGGGATCGCCGGGCCCGACGGGGGGTCCGCGGAAAAGCCGGTCGGGACCGTGTTCTTCGCCCTCGCCGAGCGCGGCGGAGCGGAGACCGCAAAGAAGCGGCTCTTCGGCGGCGACCGGCTCGTCATCCGCCGCGCCGCGGCGATCCACGCGCTCGAGCTCCTGCGCCGGCGCCTCGTCGGCGGCGAGGCCGGCCGGTGAGGGCGTTTCTGGCCGTGCCGCCCGACCCCGCGTGGGTCGAGGGCGCCGGCCGGCTCGCGGTACGGCTGCGAGGCTCCCTGCCGAGAGCGTCGTGGACCCGCCCGGAAGCCTGGCACCTCACCCTGAAGTTCCTGGGCGAGATCGAGGCCGCGGCCGCGGAACGCCTCGCCGACGATCTCGCGTCGATCGCCGGGGGAGCCGGCGCGATGCGACTCGAGAAGGGCGGCGCGGTCGTCTTCCCTCCGCGCGGGCGGCCCCGCGTTCTCGGGCTCGGCTTCCTTCCCTCGGACGGTGTCGCGGCGCTCGAGTCCTTCGCGGCGGCCGTCGAAGCGGCGGCCCGGCGGGCCGGCCTCGCCGGGGAAGGCCGCTCCTTCCATCCTCACCTGACCCTCGCCCGGCTGCGCGATCCGTGGACCGCGACGGCCGTCGAGGAGTTCCGGCGCGACGTCGGACGGGTGGGAGCTGCCCCCCTGGGACGCGCGCTCCTGCGTGCTGTACGAGAGCCGGCTCGAGCCGTCGGGCGCGGTCCACACGCCGCTCCGGACGCTCGTCTTCGCCGGCGCGCGCCAGGCGGTAGGCGCATGAACCCGGCCGCGGCGGCGCTCGTCGGAGTCGCCTACCTGCTCGGGTCGGTGGCGTTCGCGGTCCTCCTCGTGCGCCTTTCGACCGGCAAGGACATCCGCACCGAGGGCTCCGGAAACGCCGGTGCGACCAACGTCCTCCGGGCCCACGGCAAGGGCCTCGGGCTCGCCGTGGCCGCGCTCGACATCGCCAAGGGAGCCCTCGCGGTCGTCCTCGTGCGTCTGGCGACGGCGGACCCGCGCTACGCCGCGGCGGCGGCCTTCGCGGCCGTGCTCGGGCACGTGTTCCCCCTCTTCTACGGCTTTCGCGGCGGGAAGGGCGTCGCGACGGCCGTCGGCGCGTTCCTCGTGCTGGCGCCGTGGCCGACGCTCGTGTGCGTCGGGATCTTCGTACTCGTCGTCGCCGTCACCCGTTACGTCTCGCTCGGCTCGGTCGTCGCGATCGTCCTCCTGCCCCCGATCGCCGGGCTGGTCGTTCCATGCCCCCCGCCCGGTCGTCCTCGCGGCCGCCGCCACGGCGGTGCTCGTCGTCCTGAAGCATCGAGACAACCTCGGGCGGCTCGCCTCCGGGACGGAACGCAAGCTGGGGGCCCGGTGAGGGTCGGCATCCTCGGGGCGGGCTCCTGGGGCACCGCGCTCGCGATCGAGTTCGCGCGGTCCGGGCACGACGTCCTTCTCTGGGGCCGCGATCCGGAGGTCGCGGCGCGCATCGAAGCCGACGGCCGGCACCCGCGCCGGCTCGCGGGCTACCCGATCCCGTCGTCGACGAGGACGTCGTCGGACCTCGCCGAGGCGTTCGCGTTCAGCGAGACCATCTTCGTCGCCGTGCCCTGCGCGTCGCTCCGCCCCCTGCTCTCCCTGTCCCCGGCCGCCGAGGGACGGCCGCTGCGGCTCGTTTCGACGGCCAAGGGCATCGAGCCCGACACCCTGCGGCGGATGACCGAGATCATGCGGGAGCACTATCCGGGCGCCGTCGTGGCCGCGCTGTCGGGGCCCGACCTTCGCGGAGGGCGTGGCGAGGGGCGACCCGACGGCCGCCGTCGTCGCGTCCGGCGACGGGGGCTTCGCCCAGGAGCTCCAGGAGGCGCTCTCGAGCCCGTGCTTTCGCCTCTACCGCTCCGACGACGTCGTGGGCGTCGAGCTCGCCGGAGCGCTGAAGAACGTCGTCGCGATCGCGGCCGGCATCGTCGCGGGCCTGGGCTTCGGGCCGAACACGCTCGCGGCCCTCGTGACGCGCGGCCTCGCCGAGATCGGACGGATCGTGCGGGCCGGGGGAGGGCAGGACCGCACGATCCATGGCCTCGCGGGGATCGGCGATCTCATGCTGACGTGCATGGGGCAGCAGTCGCGGAACCGTTTCGTCGGCGAGCAGATCGGCCGGGGCCGAACGCTCTCCGAGGTGCTCGTCGAGATGCCCGAAGTCGCCGAGGGCGCGCGGACGTGCCTCGCGGTCCCGCGGCTCGCCGCGGCCGGGGGCTCCGACGCGCCGATCGCGGAGGCGGTCGTCCAGGTGCTCTACGAGGGCGTTCCGGCGCGCGAGGCCGTCGACGGCCTGATGAAGCGGGCCCTGCGGCCCGAGTAGCGGCCCCTCCTCAGGACGCCTTCTTGAGGCGTTTCCTCGACTCCAGCACCCGGATCGGCAGCACGACCGCCTGCAGCCCTGCAAACTGGAGGCGGCGCTGGATGGCGAATGCCGTCTCGTTGTGGAGCAGGCGGTAGTAGAACTTGTCGTTTTCGAAGACGAGCTGGCCGAGGTAGAAGATGGATCTCGGGAATTCCTTGCCAACGTCCTCGCAGACGTCGACGACCGCCTCGACCGCCTCGGTGCCGATCTTGTACCGGTAGTCCGCCTTGAAGCCGAGCTTGCGGGCGAAGTCCACGTACTTCTTCAGGTCCTCGACCGTGTGCTTCTCGAGGGCCTCGATTTCGGAATGGCCCTTGAAGATCGCCGAATCGATGACGCCCACCGAGACGAAGAGGTAGCTCTTGTACTGGTGCGGGAAGAGTGTCTGAACGGACAGCACCGTGTGGACGCCGAGACCCGAGAATCCATTGACCAGCATCACGGCGAGCGGCTCCTCCCGAGAGATCTCCCCGGCCTCTTGCGGGTGGGGACGCACGGGAATGTCGAGGAGCTGCTCGTCGAGCCGCCGGAGCTGGTCTCGGACGCGCAGGTAATGGCGCTTGATCGAAAAGGCGAGGGTCACGAGCAGCGTCGTCACGACGATCGTCATCCAGCCGCCCTCGTAGGCCTTCTCGTAGACCGTGATGATGAGGATCCCGATGCAGAGGACCGCTCCGAAGCCCTGGAGCGCGAAGCCTTTCTTCCAGGCGGCGTCGCGCCCGCGCTCCTGCCACCAGTGGCGCGTCATCCCGATGAGCGTGAGGCTGAACGTCACGAACACGTTGATCGCGTACATGACGAGCAGGCTCGACACGGAGCCGCGGGTGTAGACGAGCGTTGCCGCCGCGGCGATCCCCATGAGGAGAACGCCGTTGTTCGTCACGAGACGGTCGGAGAGCTGGGCGAACCGGCGGGGGGCCCAGGAGTCGACCGCCATGTTGGCCAGAATCCGCGGTCCGTCGAGAAAGCCCGTCTGGGCCGCAACGAAGAGAATCGAGCCCGCGGCGGCGAGCGTCAGGACCACTATGACATGCCCGATGCCGAATCCGCCGATCGTCCAGCCGCCGAACACCTTCTCGGCGAGGATCGCGTTCATGACGCGGCCGGGAGTCGGACGCGCGTCGGTCAGCAGGTAGCCGAGGATAATGCCGGCCGCCATGACCGCCAGCGAGGTGGCCATGTAAGCCATGGTTCGCTTTGCGTTGGCGACCTTGGGCTCGCGGAGAATCTGAACGCCGTTCGACACGGCCTCGATGCCCGTATACGCACCGGCACCGAGCGAGTAGGCCCGGAAGATGATGAAGAGCGTGGCGAGCCCCCCGATCTCGCTCGCCGTCCCCTGCGCTTCCCGAATCGCCCCGAGGTAGATGCGCGGAAGGTCGAACAGGTGCTGACCGACCGCCACGACGACCATGAGGAAGTGGGTGACGACGAAGACGATGAAGATCGGAACGAGGATCTGGACGCTTTCCTTGACGCCCCGGAGGTTGAGCAGCACGAGGACGCCGAGGATCAGCAGCTTGAACACGAACCGGTAGCCGCTCCACGACAGCGGCAGGAAGCTGAAGATCTGGTCGATTCCGGAGGCCACCGATGTCGAAATCGTGAGCACGTAGTCGAAGATGAGGGCGCAGCCCGAGACCACGCCGAAGCGCGGGCCGAGGAGCTTGGTGGCGACCAGGTAACCGCCACCCCCGCCGGGGAAGAGCTCGATGACCTTGCTGTAGCAGGCCGAGATGATGAGGACGGTGGCCGCGATCATCAGCGCGAGGAAGACCGACAGGTAGGCGTGGGACCCGAGCGCCTTGAACGCTTCCTCCGGGCCGTAGGCCGAGGACGAGAGGCCGTCGGCGCCGAGGCCCACCCAGGCGAGGAAGGCGGCGAGCGAGACGGCGTGAAAGACTCGAGGATCCATCGGATCCCGGGCCTTCCCGACGAGAATGGTCTTGATTGTCGTGGGCAAGGTTGTGCCCTTCCGGGGCGGGGCGGATTATGTTTTTGGGGGTCGGGCAAGTCAAACGCCTTTGCGGGCGAACGACTTGCGGCGTTCATCCTTCGTTCACGCTCGCGCCGCTAACGTGACCCTCGGTCGTACGGCGCAATAGAGCGCCGGCGCATTCGGAGGATCAAATGAAAAAGGTTCTGGCTCTTGCGGTGGTTGCGGTGTTCTGCGCGGTCGTCGGTCTCGCCGGCCAGCACATGGACGGCAAGTCGATCTCGGGCACGATCTCGAAGGTCGACATGGCGGGCAAGTCGATGGTCGTCAAGACCGCCGACGGCAAGGAAACGACGATCTACTGGAACGACACGACGAAGGTCCAGGGCACGCCGAAGGAAGGGGAGATGGTTCACGTCAAGGCCGCCGACAAGGACGGCAAGACCTGGGCCAGCTCGGTGCACGTCGGAGCGATGCAGCCCAAGAAGTAACGTCGGAATCACGCGGTGTTTCGATCGGGCGGGGGTCGACCCCGCCCGTTCTGTTTTTGTGCAGGCCGGCGTGCTATTTTTCGACCCCGGACGGCCCCATCGTCTAACGGTTAGGACACGGCTCTTTCAAGGCCGGAGCACGGGTTCGATTCCCGTTGGGGCCACCACTCTCCGTCACCCTCACGTCTCGCTGGTCCGCCGTGTCGGACACGGCCGGCTCCTTGAGCGGGGGCCTTGCGGCCCCCGAGCCCCCGGAGGCCGGAGCACGGGTTCGATTCCCGTTGGGGCCACCACTCCCCGTCAAGCTCGCGTGTCGCTTCAGAACAGCTGCAGCGCCGCCCAGAGGCTGCCGGGCAGGTCCGAGAGAATCTTCATCCCGGCCGTGGCCAGGATGGCGCCTGCGTCCGTGATCAGGGTGCCCTCGATCCCGGGGGTGTCTTCGAGGAGGGCGAGACCCGCCTCCGCTCCCAGCAGAAAGGCCACGGTCGCAAAGCGGCCCGCGCGAAAGGCCGAGGCAGCGATTGCGGTAACCGACGCCAGGCCCCGGGCCGGCCAGCCGGTCCGCGCGTCCAGAATGTGGTGATAGCGAACGCCGTCCTGGACGAATCCGCGCTCGTAGTCACCCGACGTGGCGATGCCGGCGCCCGCGAGAGTCCGAACCGCGAAGCGGCAGCGACCTCTTTCGCGAGGATCCGCCACGCCCACCTTCCAGGGTTGCCCGTCCCCGCGGCTTCCAATCGTACGGACATCGCCCGCGAAGTTCACGATGGCGGAGCGGATGCCTTCGCGCTCGAGAATCCGTGCCGCCCGGTCGACGGCGTACTCTTTCCCCACTCCGCCGAGGTCGATTTCCATACCCGGCTTTCGCAGGAACACGGTGCGGTCGCGCACCGCCACCGCGCCGGCGTCCACCAGGAGGAGGACGGCGGCCACCTCGTCCGGGGTCGGCACGCGATGGCTCTTGAAGTCCCAGACGCGTCGGAGCACCCCCACCGTCGGGTCGAAGCGCCCGCCGGTCATGCGCGTCATGTCGAGAGCGGCGAGAACGAGCATCTCGGTTTCCTGATCGACCGCGACGGGCGTGCGACCCGCGCTCCGGTTGATTTCCGAGACCACGCTCGATTCGAGGTAGCGGGAGAACTTCCTCTCGATGCGGCGTGCCTCGGCTTCGACCGCGCGGGCCAGGGCTTCGGCCCTGTCCCTGCCCCTGTCGTCCACGAATTCGACGACCGCGCTTCCTCCCATGAGGGGGAAGCGGCGCGTATACAGGACGCGTCCGGCGGGCTCCGTCAGTAGCTCCAGACGAGACCGAACGTGACGGTGCTGACGCTCATGTCGGCCGCCGACACTGAAGTCACGCCGCGAGTCTCGCCGGTGGGCGGAAGGATGATGCGATCGCGCCCGTGCTGGGAAAGAAAAGTCGCCCCCACGTTCGCGCTGAGGGAGTCCTGGAGGCGACGAGTGAGGGTCAGGCCGCCGAGGAAGCTCCCAAACGGCGACAGCCTGTAGTCGGCCGACATGTAGGGCTGAACGACCAGGAAGCGGTTACCGAAGAAGTAAGCGCCGGTTTGCGTGTAGAGGCGGATCTCGGGGGAGACGATCCAGTCGGCACCGAGCTTCTGGTTGTAAGTCACGTCGAGCGTATTGGCGTGAACGGACCAGTCGTCCCCGTAGTAGCGGTACAAGAAGTTGACCGATGCATCCCCTCCGAAAGAGTGACTGTACTTGGCGACCACCGCGCGGCGCGAGCGCGTGCTCGGCCGCGAGTCCGGAACGGTTTCCGTGGAATCGCTCCCTCCGATCGGAACGATCTTGTACGGGTCGTTGAGATAGCCCGACAGATTCATCAGGGAGACCGAGATGTCCGCGAGGTCCTTCTCGCCGAAGATCCAGCTCCAACCGATGGAAAACCCGTTCGTGTTCTTGGGCAGGTGCTGCCCGACCTCCGGGCCAGACACAGGCGAGACGGTGTCGCGCGAGAGGGCGGCCCCGAAGTGGAGGGTGGCCCGGCCTCCCACCAGCGTCCACGAATCGGAGAGCCCGATGCCACGCGCGGTGTAGTCGTTCTCCTGGGCGTAGGCGAGATTGACGTTCGGAAGGTTGGCCCCGAACCGACGCCCGTAGGTGAGTCCCACGGACTTGCGCGTGTCCTGGTACTCGGCCTGGGGAATGTTCCCGCTTTGGGTCACCGTGCCGGATGCCGACGTGGTCACGTCCGACGTGGGGTAGCCCCCCGTGGGCGAGGCTCCGGAAATCGAGTCGTAGCCGAGCGTCAGACCGAGCTCGCCGCCGGTCTTTCCAAAGTCCTGGTTCCAGAGAATCAGGGGGTTGAGGACCTGGGTTCGTCCCCCGGACTCCTTGTAGAACAGAAATTGCGCATCGACCGAGGACTGTGCCTGCGCGTGCCGCGCGGCGAGGGCTCCCAGCCCGGCGGCGATCCATGGAACGTCACCGAACGAGCGCCGACCGTGTCGCGCCACGGGGTTCGGAACAGGGTTAGTTGCAGCCACAGCCGCCCCCCGCCGCGCCGCCGTCGCCGGCGGCCGCCTCCTTGCTCGCGTGGATGTGTTCTTTGAAGATGCGACTCGCCGGGTCGCCGTCGAGGCTCATGATCGGGTCGGCGAGGTATCCGCGTTGCCACGCCTTGATCGTGCCCGTCGCTTCGAGATCCCCCGAGACGCGCACTCCCGTTCCCTTCGGCAGGGCATCGCCGGCGAGGAGGAGCGCGACCGCCGCCTCGAGCTTCGCGTGAGTCTCCTTGTCGCCTCCTTCGAAGCGAGCGGCCACCCGGCCCTCCCGGTCGAGGAGCAACGTCGTGGGCATGGCGACGACGTCGAACGCCACGCCGGCCCGTCCCGTCGGATCGCGGGCGATGGTGAAGTCGACGGGCACGGTATCGAGGAAGGCTTTGATCGTGTGCTCGCTGGTCTCGAGCGTCAGTCCGATGACGGTCAGCCCCTGGGACGCGTACTTTCGCTGGAGAGCGTCGAAGAACGGAAAGCTCGTCCGGCACGGTACGCACCAGGAGGCCCAGAAATCGAGAATGACCACCCTGCCCCTGAGAGCGTCGAGGGCGAGGGGGTTGCCGTCGAGCCGATGCAAATCGACACTTCCGGCGGGGTCGGCGGCGAGCGCTGCGCCCGGTCCGAGGATCCCAAGAAGGAGCGACAGCAGGCCGCCAAGTGCCATGCCCCGTCGGAACCCCTTGCCGGACCCTCGCCCTGGCTGCATCAGTTTTCGAGAGATCGAGCTCCTGCAATCGCAGGGCCACTTTCGACCATCGGTGAAATCATTGCAAACCGCCCATTCGCGAGACCTGTAGCCGAACCATCGGCGCTCCGGGGATCGACCAGGGTGACCTCCGGCGGGGGCGGCGTGTCCCATGGAGGGAACGCGCGGGCGTCTTCGCGACGACAAGCGAAAGGAGCTTCGGTCTCACGGGCCGGAGGACGGCGGGGCGTCCGTGGTCGTGATGTTCGATTCGAGCGAGAGAGTCGCCGGGGCGAAGCATTGCCGATCGTTGCAGGCCTGATACGTGAGGTTCCCCGAGAGATGGACCTTTCCGCTCGCCGTCGGAAGCTGGAGGTCCATTTCGAGACTCACGGTTCCCTCGTACACGCTGAGCGGCTTCTCGGAAAAGGAGAAATTCCGTTCCCGGGGTTCGGGGTAACGAACAGGCGAGAGGGTGCCGGCCGACGCCGCGAGCGAAAGGTCGGTCGGGATGAGAAAGGCGTCCAGAGGAGTGTGGCTGTTGACGTGCCACCCCGGGCCGATCGAGAGCTCCACGGTGACGACGGTCCGATCGCCGGCGGGCTGGCTGGGGACGGCGACGATCCGTGCCCGGACGTCGGGTTTTTCGGCCGGTACGGGGGCGGCGGTTGCCGCCAGCGCGAAGCCGGCGGAAAGGAGGGTCAGTAAACGAAACGCCGGGCACGTCCGCCCGGAAAGCGGGCCTCCGTCCGTGATGGGCATGCCGCCTTCAACAGCCGGATGGGGACGCACATTTCGCCGGCACGCAATCCCGACGGATTGTGTCCGCCCCATGGACAGCGAAGAAATCCCCCGGGGACCGACCAGTGACCGCCGAATCACATTTCTCTCGAATTGCCGAGGCCCCAGGTCTCGAGTTGATCGGAAAAAGGTGGGCGCGGCTGTCGCCGCGCCCGATGCTCGCGAGAGCAAAAACTCTACGGACGTCCGGGGGCCGACCACTCGGACCGGCCCGGCCGGACCGGCGGAATGTACCCGTCGCGGGTCCCGCGATCGACTGGGGGAATTACGAGGTGGCGATCGGTGCGATACTGACGTCATGAAGATGAGAACGGCGGCGGCCGGCCTGGCGGCGATCCTCGTGATGGCCGCCTGCACGAGCATGAAGGAAGCCGACAAGGCCAAGGAGGAGGCGACGACGAAGGGCAAGTACGCCGTCCGCCTCACCGAGGACGCGGAGAAGGTCCAGGGAACCTGCAAATTCGTCAAGAACATCGAGCCGCAGTACGACCCGGTCCTGGTCCCGGCTCCCTCCCAGGTGCCCGACTACTTCCGGACGCAGGCCGTGCTCGCGGGCGCCGACACGGTGCTGGTGCGTGGCGACGGCCGCCTGGGGGAGGCCTACATCTGCGGCCCGGCGCCTCTGAACCCGGACGGCACGCGCCGCGAAGGGTATGCGGCTCCCGGCCCCACGCCCGCTCCTCACTGATCGCGTTGGCCGGAACAGTCCCCTGCGGGTTATAGTCCGCGCAATGTCATCGGGGCGATGGAGGACGGGGCTCGCGGTCCTCGTCTCGCTCGCGGCCGCGTTGGCGGCGCGTGGCGAGGTGTCGTCGCCGTTTCTCTCGCCGGGCCGCGGCGAATCCCTCGCTCCGGGATCGATCGTCGAGGTGCGCTGGGCGTCGGCCTGCGCGAGCGCGAGCGCGACCGGCGATAGCGCCGACGAAGCCGAGGTCGTCCTCTCGCTCGACGGCGGTCTCACGTTCCCGATCCGCGTGTCCAACGAGCTCCACCCGTGCGCGACCAGCTACCTCTGGCGTGTGCCCGCGCTGGCGACGGGCCGAGCTCGCCTCGCGCTCCGCACGGGATCCGAGGGTCTGGGGAGGACCGAACGCCTCCGGGCCGTCAGCGGCGACTTCCGGATCCTGTCGGACGTCGACGGCCGGGTCCAGGAGCTCTACCGGCGGACCGCCGAATGGTGGACGCCCCCCGAAGCGACCGTGCTGACGGCGGAGGACCTGTTCGGCGGCGCGATGTCCTCCGCGGCCGGACGCATCCTCGTCCCCTTCGTCGCGACCGAGATCGCCGGCGCCCCGTCGCCGGCCACCGGGCGGGAGATCGGCCGAGCGGTCGTCGGCATCGCGCATTCCGCCGGCTCCGCTCCTCGCGGCGGGTCCGTTCTCTCCTTCCGCCCCGTCGCCGCCGCTCCGCTGCGGCTCTAGACCCCTCTTCGGTCGGGAGCTTCGGTCCGGGATGGCGAGCGCGGCGCGCGCCTCGTGAGGCGCCGCACCGCGAACGTTTTCCCGGGCTGATCTCACGTCCTTTTCGCCGAGCTCATCCCGGTCTTTCATGCGGCTCGTGCGGCCCTCCGTCCGCACGGGCCGCCTTTTTCTTCGGCCAGCGAATCGTCGTGCCGTTTGCGCCGGGGCTCCCTTAGAATCTCCCGAAATGTCCCGGTCAATGCTCCGACCCCGGACGCTCGCCGTCGGCGTCCTCGGCCTCCTGGCGTGCGCGCTCGCCGCGGCCGCCGAAGGCTTCCGGTTCCCCGGCGCGGCAGCGTCGTTTTCGGCGGGAACGACCGTCGAGGCGTCGTGGACCGCGCCGTGCGACCGGGACCGCGAGCACGAGGGCGAGCTCGTGCTGTCGCTCGACGACGGCCGCACGTTTCCCATCCGGCTGACGGGCGAAATGCCTGCGTGCCTCTCGGGTCACGCCTGGCGGGTCCCGGACGTCGCGACAACCCGAGCGCGGCTGGGCCTGCGGAGGGGACGGGACGGGGAGCCCGGCGAGGAGCGCGTCGTTCTCGTGAGCGCGCGGTTCGCGATCGTCGCCGGCGCGGGCCCCGACGGCGCCGGACTGACGCGCGGTGCGGCGGAGTGGTGGACTCGCGAGGCGCTCGCGGAGTTCGACGCCGAAGATTTCCTGGATCAGAGCCTGGGGCGCGAGCCCGCGTGGTCCGAGCGCCGGGCCGCGCACGGCGACGCCGAGGAGCCCGACCCCGGCGCCTTCGGCCCGCCGGCGCCGTCGAGAATCGGTGCTCGCTCCGCCGTCGCGCCGTCCCCCGCCGCGCGGCGCGAAGCCGCCGTCCCCATCCCGCCGCCTCTTCCTCTCCGCCTTTAGACCTTCTCCGTTCCCGCGGCTTCGTCCCAATTCAAATTCGAAGGAGAAGTCCATGAAGTGGAGAATTGCGCGCCGGCTCGCCGGCGCGTTGACGGCCATCCTGCTCGGCTCGGGCGCCGCCCTGAGCGGGCAGACCACGACCCCGGCGCCCACGCCTTCGCCGACTCCGGCGCCCTCGTCGGCCACGAACCCGTCGTTCGAGGAGGACGTCGTCGTTTCGGCCACCAAGGTTTCCGAGGAGGTCCTCGAGATCCCGAACGCGGTCAGCGTCGTCAGCGGCGAGGAGCTTCGCCGCCGGGGCACCCGCACGCTCGCCGACGCCCTGCAAAACGTCGTCGGCATCGACACCGGCAACGGCTCCGACAACGGCCCGCGCCTGCCGAACATCGGGGTGTACGGCATCAAGGAGTTCGACGCCCTCATGATCACCCTCGACGGCGTGCCGGTCGGCGGGCCGTTCAATCCCAACCTCGCGATGATTCCGGTCGACGACATCGACCGGATCGAGATCGTCCGCGGTCCCCAGGGCACGCTGTACGGCACGTCGGCCTTCGCCGGGATGGTGCAGATCTTCACCCGGTCCCACACGGGCGGAACCACCTGGGGCAGCGCGACGGTCGGGGGCTTCGGCGCCTTCGCCCAGGGCTGGGGCGACGTCAACGTCGGGACCCAGGTGAATCCCGACTTCGCCATCCGGCTGAACGGCTCGATCGCCCAGGGCGGAGGCTGGCAGGAGCGCACGGACTTCACGCGCGAGCAGCTCCGGCTCTCGTTCGACAACACGTTCGGGCAGACGAAGATGACGACCTCCGTGCTCTGGTTCCGGGATACCAACTTCTGGGGCTCACCGGTGCCGGTCGATGCGGGCGAGCCGATTCCGGGGTTCCAGAACCCGGATCTCAACTTCGCCGTCCAGGGCGCGCGGGTCGACCACCACACGATCGGGCTCTTCAACAACATCTCGACTCCGATCAATTCGAACCTGACGTTCGAGAACATCCTCGGCGTGACCAACGACAACCAGGGCCAGATCCGCTCCTGGATGACCTCCGTGAACGGCAATACGGGGACCTCCGAGGGCATCGCGCTCTATCCCAAGGAGACGGTGGTCTACGACGACGCCCACGTCACCGCGCGGTTCGACGCCGCAGGCAAACACCAGCTCGTGGCCGGAGCCGCCCTGACCTGGGGCCAGACGACGGCCGAGGGCCACGGCTTCGACTTCAACTTCCAGATCGATCCGCAGGTCGTCCCGGTCTACGGCTCGTTCCCGTTCGGGGACAACCGCAACTTCAAGGACGAGCGGACGTTCATCGGCCTCTACGTCAACGACCAGTGGACGCCGATCGAATGGTTCACGCTGACGGTCGGGGGCCGCGAGGACTTCACGAAGGAGACGCTCCACGTCTTCCAGCAGGAGATCGGCGACCCCGAGTTCGACGAAGCCACGGATTCGAAGAACGTCAACAAATTCTCCTGGGGCGTCTCCGGTCTCTTCCAGATCGTGGACCGGCCGAACGACTACCTGTCGGGCGTCAGCCTTTACGGCGCGGCCCGGCGCAACTTCAAGCCGGCCGCGCCGAACCTGACGGAGGCCGAAGACGCCGAGATCCTCGAGCCCGAGACGACCAACACGCAGGAAGCGGGACTCAAGACCCTCTGGCTCTGCGGGAAGCTGTCCTTCAACGTGACCTGGTTCCACATGATCTTCAGCAACCTCGTCGTCGGGACGCTGACGCCGGACGGACCCGCGCTGACGAACGCCGGCAAGGTCCGTTTCCAGGGCACGGAAGTGGAGATCGGCTACGCCCTCCCGTTCGTCGAGAACCTCTCGCTCTACGGCGGCTACGCCCACCACGACTCGCGCTTCAAGCAGTTCTCGTTCTTCACGCCGGACGGGCAATACCGTGTCGTCGACGGCAAGCAGGTCGAGCTCGATCCGCGGGACTTCTGGAACTTCAAGTTCGTCCTGGCGCCCCCGAAGGGGATCGGCGGGTTCGTGGCCGTGCGTCATCAGAACCATCGGCCCCTGAACCGCCGCAACACCTTCTACACGCCGTCGTTCTACGAAACGGACGCCGGCCTGTCGTACAGCCTCGAGCACTTCCAGATCGCCGTGATCGGCCGCAACCTCGGCGACTCCCGGCACTACACGACCGAGAGCGAGATCGGCGACAGCCAGTTCTACGTGGCGGCCCCGCGCGGGGTGACCGCGCAGCTCACCGTCCGGTTCTGACCGCTTCCTCCGTCCCGGCCCCCTCCCCCCGCCCGGGGGGAGGGGAGGCGGGCGTCGGGCGGTAGGTCACGTCCAGCTTCGCGAACAGGAACGCGTAGACGTCGACGGCCTGGGCCGTCTTCTCGTCGAGCGAGCTGCCGATGCCGTGGCCCGAGGAGGCGCTCGTTCGGAGCAGCACCGACCCCCGCTTCGCGCCGCCGCTCTGCATGAGGGCCGTCATCTTGCGCGACTGCATCGGGTCGACGCGCGCGTCGTTGGCCCCCGTCATGAACAGGACCGGCGGATACGAGGTTCCCGCCTTGACGTGATGGTACGGGGAGTAGGCATAGAGCGCCTGGAACTCGTCCGGGTTCTTCACGGTCCCGAACTCCGTCACGTTGTACTGCCCGTTGGCCGAGATCTCGACCCGGAGCATGTCGTAGATGCCGACGTGGGCGACGACCGCCCCGAAGAGATCGGGATGCTGGGCGAACGCCGCCCCCATGAGGAGGCCCCCGTTCGAGCCGCCCTCGATCCCGAGGCGGGAGGGTCTCGTGTAGCCGAGCTCGATGAGCCGACGGGCGCAGGCGGCGAAGTCGTCGAACACGTTCTGCTTGCGGGTGCGGTGGCCGGCCCGGTGCCACTCGTCTCCGAACTCGCCCCCGCCGCGGAGCCCGGCGACGGCGAAGACGCCGCCCTGCTCGAGCCACACCCGGCGCATGGCGGAGTAGGCCGGCTTCTGGCTGATCGAGTAGCCGCCGTAGCCGTAGAGGAGCACGGGGTTGTTGCCGTCGAGCGTCGTGCCCTTCCGGCGCAGGACGTCGATCGGCACGCGGGTCCCGTCCCGCGAGACGGCCCACTCGCGAACGACCTCGCAGTCGGAGAAATCGACCGGAGACCGGCGAACGAGCGCGGTCTTCGCGACCTTCCCGTCGGCCGAGGCGCGATACCAGGCCGGCGGGACGAGCGCGCTCTGGTTCTGGAAGAGGACGGAGTCGTCCCCGGCCGAGGCGAGGTCGGAGACCGAGGAGGTCGGCAGGATCGGAACGGTCGAGACCGTCCGGCCGTCCCTTCCGACGGCGCGCAGGCGCGAGGGCCCGCCGGTGAGCTCCTGGACGAAGATCCGGTTCTCCGTCAGGCAGAAGCCCTCGATCGAGGCGTCGCCCTCGGGAACGAGGACGCGGGCCGAGGCGAGATCGGTCCGGCCCGCGGCGAGGTGAAGGATCCGGCCCCGGGGAGCGTCGAGCCGTGAGAGCAGGTAGAGCGAGCCGTCGGCGGCGAAGCGGCCGTCCACGACCCGGTCGGCATCGCCGGCGAGCCGCGTCCACTTCCCGTCGGGCGCGCGAAGGTACTGCGACTCGTCGCCGCCGTCTCCGTTCTTGACGGACGCGAGGACGAACCGGCCGTCCTCGGAAGACTCGAGGGTCGTCTCCGCGATCCGCGGGAATTCCTTCCCCACGGCGTAGGCGTCGTCCGTGGCCGGCGTGCCGAGGCGGTGGAAGTAGACCTGCTGGTAGAAGTCGAGGTCGGCCGGGCTCCGTTCGCCTTGGCGCGGGTAGCGCGTATAGAAGAACCCGCTGCCGTCGCCGTTCCACGCCACGTCGCCGCCGGCGGTGCCGCCGTTGACCCGCGGGATGGCGTCGGCGAGGGCGCGGCCGGTCGACGTCTCGTAGACGCGGAGGTTGCCCGCCTCGCTTCCTCCCTCCGAGAGCGAGACGGCGACGAGCCGGCCGTCGAAGGAGGGCACGAACCAGTCGATGGCCACGCCCCCCTTGGAGTCGAGGGCGTTGGGATCGACGAGCGTCCGCTCGCCGGCCGGGTCCTCGGCGGAGGGGAGAGCCACGAGAAAGCTCTGCTGCTTCGGCGGCTGGTTCTTGATCGCGAAGAGGGTCTTCCCGCGCCGGACGATCGAGGAATACCCCGGGGACGGGAACTGAGCGATCGCCCGGACGCGCTCCCGCAGGGCGGCGACGCCGGGGAGCCCGTCGAGGACGAACCGGGCGAAACCGTTCTGGCCCTCGCTCCAGGTCTTCACGGCGGGATCGGTCCAGTCTTCGAGCCAGCGGAAGCCGTCCGTGACCTCGACGTCGAAGTAACGGTCGGTGACGGGCCGCGACGGCGAATCGGGAGGCGCCGGGGCCGCTTCGGGCGGGGACCCGGCGCCGAGGGAGGCGAGGAGGACCGGTCCGAGCGTGGCGGCGGCGAAGATCAGGCTCTGGCGCATGCGAGCTCCTTCGGACGGGGGAAGCGGCGGAGATTCTATCTCCGGCCCGGCCGTTCATCGGCCGTTCATCTCCGCCCGCGTACCTTCGGCAGCGTGACGCGTGGCAAGCAGGCACCGCGTCCAAAGGAGAGATGAAAATGAAGAAGTCCCTGGCCCTCGTCCTCGCCCTGGCGCTCCCCGTCGCCGCGTCCGCGCAGCAGTCGTCCTCGGCCCCGGCCGCCACGCCGAAGCCGGCCCCGGCTGCGACCGACGCTCCGAAGTCCGACGCCTCCGCGAAGACCACGCACAAGTCGACGACCCACCACAAGAAGAGCACCACGAAGAAGTCGACCGAGGCTCCCAAGCCCGCGGCGACGCCGGCTGCCAAGCAGTAACGCCTTCCTCTTCGCGCTCCATTCGATTGGCGCGCCTCCTCCGGGGGCGCGCCCCTTTTTTTGCTACTCTCTGCGGGCCATGACCGCGGCCCGCGACGTTCATTCGTACTCCGACCCGGCGCGGATCCGCGTCCGTCACGCCGACCTCGACCTCGACGTCCGGTTCGAGCGCCGGATCCTCGAGGGCACCGCGACGCTGACGGTCGAGCGCGTCGACCCGGCGGCCGCGAGCCTCGTTCTCGACACCCGCGGCCTCGACGTGTCCGGGGTCGAGGCTGGAAGCGGGGCCTCGCTCGCGCCCGCGCGGTTCGAGGTGGGGCCGGCCGACCCGATCCTGGGATCGCCGCTGACGATCGCTCTTCCCCCGGGCGCCGACCGGGTGCGCGTCCGCTACGCGACCCGCCCGGGCGCCTCGGGCCTCCAGTGGCTCACTCCGCCGCAGACGGCGGGCAAGAAACACCCGTTTCTCTTCTCGCAATCCCAGGCGATCCACGCCCGCAGCTGGATCCCGATCCAGGACACGCCGCAGGTCCGGATCACGTACGGCGCGACGATCCGGACGCCGCCCGAGCTCGTGGCCGTGATGAGCGCGGCCGGCAACCCGACCCGGGAGCGCGGAGGGACGTACCGGTTCTCGATGCCGCAACGGATCCCGGCGTACCTGCTCGCCATCGCCGCCGGGGACCTCGAGTTCGCGCCTCTCGGCCCCCGCTCGGGCGTCTACGCGGAGCCCTCCCTCCTCGCGGCGAGCGCCCACGAGTTCGCCGACACCGAGCGGATGATGGAGTCGGCCGAGCGCCTGTACGGGCCGTACCGGTGGGACCGCTACGACATCCTGGTCCTGCCCCCGAGCTTTCCGTTCGGAGGGATGGAGAATCCGCGCCTCACGTTCGCGACGCCGACGGTCCTCGCCGGGGACCGCAGCCTCGTGTCGCTCATCGCCCACGAGCTCGCGCACTCGTGGTCGGGCAATCTCGTGACCAACGCGACCTGGAGCGACTTCTGGCTGAACGAGGGCTTCACGACGTATCTCGAGCGGCGCATCAGCGAGGACGTCTACGGCGCGGATTTCGCGCGGATGGAGGCGGTGCTCGGGCGCCAGGACCTCGAGGACGAGATCGCGCGCCTCGAGGACCGCGACGAGATCCTGCACATCGACCTCGGGGGACGGGACCCCGACGACGGCGCCACCCGCGTTCCGTACGAGAAGGGCTGCCTCTTCCTGCGCTCTCTGGAGGATCTCTACGGCCGCGGCCCCTTCGACGAGTTCCTCCGTGGTTACTTCGACCACTTCGCATTCCAGAGCATCACGACCGCCGACTTCCTCGCGTACCTGAGGGAGAACCTCCTCTCGAAGGACGGTCGCCTCGCCGCGAAGGTGCCGCTCGAGAAGTGGACGGAGGCGCCGGGCCTGCCGGACGAGGCGCCGCGTCCCGTCTCGGAGAGGCTCGTCGAGGTGGGACGCCGCGCCGACGCGTGGAGCGCCGGGACCCTGCGCGCCGCCGACGTGCCCTTCGGCGGCTGGGCGACGCAGGAGCGCCTGGCGTTTCTCCGGAAGCTTCCGACGCCGCTTCCTCTCGACCGGATGCGGGAGCTCGACGAGGCCTTCCGGTTGACCTCGACCGGAAACAACGAGGTCGCCTTCCAGTGGCTCCTGATGTCCATTCGCGCCGGGTACCGCGCGGCGGACGCCCGGCTCGAGGCGTTCCTCGTCTCGATCGGCCGCCGGAAGTACATCAAGCCGCTCTACGAGGAGCTCGCGAAGGCCGCTCCCGACGGCCGCGAGCGCAGCCTCGCCATCTACCGCAAGGCCCGGCCGGGTTACCATCCCATCTCGGTGGACAGCGTGGACCGCATCCTGGAGTTCACGGGATGAGCTCCGGGCCCGGAGAGTCGGCGCGGCACGTCGCGAGCGCCTGCCCGCTCGACTGTCCGGACGCCTGCAGCCTCGACGTCACCGTCGAGGGCGGCCGGGTCGTCGAGATCGGAGGCTCCCGAGTCAACCCCGTGACGCAGGGCTACATCTGCGCCAAGGTGCGGGAGTTCCCGCGGCACATGTACGGCGAGGCACGCATCCTCCACCCCGGCATCCGAGCGGGCAAGAAGGGCGAGGGGAGGTTCGAGCGCGCGTCCTGGGACCAGACGCTCGACCTCGTGGCTCGCCGGCTGAAGACGGTGCGCGACGGCCGGGGGGGAGAGGGCATCCTCCCGTTCTCCTACGGCGGCTCCAACGGGTACCTTTCGCAGGACACGACCGACGCCCGGCTCTTCTACCGCCTGGGGGCCTCGCGCCTCGCCCGGACCGTCTGCGCCGCGCCGTCGACCGCCGCCAACGCCGGCCTGTACGGGAAGATGACGGGCATCGCTTATCCGGATTACGCGCGGGCGAAGCTGATCGTCCTCTGGGGCGTCAATCCCTCGGTCTCGGGCATTCACCTCCTGCCGTACGTCCAGGAGGCGCAGCGGAACGGGGCCCGCCTCGTCGTCGTCGATCCGCGGCGAACCCGCGTGGCCGAACGGGCCGACCTCCATCTCGCTCCGCATCCCGGAACCGATCTGCCGCTCGCCCTCGCGGTCATCCGGTGGCTCTTCGCGAACGGCCGGGCCGACCGCGCGTTTCTCGAGGCGCACGCGACGGGCGCCGCCGAGCTCGAGCGCCGCGCATCCGCGTGGACGCTGAAGCGGGCCGCGGCCGAGACGCGCGTCCCGGCGTCGGACATCGAGAAGTTCGCCTCCCTCTACGCCGACTCGTCCCCGGCGGCTCTCAAGTGCGGCTGGGGGCCGGAGCGCAGCCGCAGCGGCGGCTCGGCGACGGCGGCGATCCTCGCGCTGCCGGCCGTGGCCGGGAAATTCGGCGTCCGCGGCGGCGGCTACACCATGTCGCAACTCCTCCGCGTGGCGGGAGCTGAAGGGCCTGGCCGGCGCCGCGGCGGTCGAGCCCGCGACGCGCCTCGTCAACATGAACCGGCTGGGCGAAACGCTGGCCGCGACCGGCTCGGAGTCCGTCGACCTGCTGTTCGTCTACAACTCGAATCCGCTGATGACGATCCCGGCGCAGGAAAAAGTCCGCGCCGGCTCTGTCCCGCGAGGACCTCTTCACGGTGGTCTTCGATCCGGTCCTGACGGACACGGCGCGCTACGCCGACGTGATCCTGCCGGCCGCGACGTTTCTCGAGCGCCGCGAGATCTCGCCGCGGTTACGGCGCGCTCGTTCTCCAGGATGCCGAGGCGGTCGTCCCGCCCCACGGCGAGGCCCGGCCGAACCACGAGGTCTTCGCCGAGCTCTGCCGCCGGACGGGCGTGGCGAAGCCGGGCGACCCCGAGACGGCGGAGGAGCTCGCCGACGCGCTGTACGGCTCGTCGCGGCGCGGCGGGGAGCTTCGGGCGGCGGCCGGGCGTGGCGACGACGCCAGTCCCGCCGGAAGGCCCGACGCCGGTCCAGTTCGTCGACGTCTTCCCGCAGACGCGCGGACGGCGGGTGCATCTCGTGCCCGAGGCCCTCGACGCGGAGGCCCCGGGAGGGCTCTATGGCTACCGGCCCGATCCCGGCAGCGGCGCGCTTTCCGCTCGCGCTGATCTCGCCGGCGACGGACCGGACGATCAGCTCGACCCTCGGCGAGCTCCATCGCTCCGCAGGTCCCGCTCGAGCTCCATCCCGAGGACGCCGCCGCCCGCGGAATCGCGGACGGGCGAGCCCGTGCGCGTCTTCAACGAGCTCGGCGAGGTCCGCTGCCGGGCGCGCGTGCGAGCGCCGCTGCGCCCCGGCGTCGTTCTCCTGCCCAAGGGGATCTGGGCCCACAACACCGACAGCGGCACGACGGCCAACGCCCTCGCGCCGGACACGCTGACCGACCTCGCCGGCGGCGCCTGCTTCAACGACGCGCGCGTCGAAGTCGAACGGGCGTCGACGGCATGAGCGCCGCCGCCCCGGCGTCGACCATGCCCGACGGGGCCTGGCGCCGGAGCCGGATCCGCGCCGCCCTCATCCTCACGCTCTCGGTCCTCGGCCTGGAGGTCGCCGGCGGGCTCGCCACGGGAAGCCTCGCGCTGCTCGCCGACGCCGCGCACATGTTCACCGACGTCGCCGCGCTGACGCTGGCCTGGGCCGGCATGGCGCTCTCGGACCGCGCCCCGACCGGCCGCCACACGTTCGGTCTCGCCCGCGCGGAGGTGCTGGCGGCCTTCGTCAACGCCCAGCTTCTCCTGCTCGCCGCCGGCGGCATCCTCTGGGAGGCCTGGCGGCGGTTTCACTCGCCGGCCCCGATCCGCACCGGCCTGATGCTCGCCGTCGCGGCCGCCGGGCTCGCCGCCAACGTGGGGGCGATCGCGCTGCTGCGCGCGGCGCGGCGCGACAGCCTGAACATGCGGGCGGCGTACCTGGAGGTCCTGGCCGACGCGGTCGGATCGCTCGGGGTCCTCGCCGGCGCCCTCGTCATGGCCCGCACGGGCTGGTACGGCCTCGATGCCCTCGTGTCGGCGGGCATCGCCCTGCTCGTGCTTCCGCGGGCCGTCGGAATCCTGCGCGAAGCCGCCCACATCCTTCTCGAGGGAGCTCCCGCGGAGATCGACGTGGCGGGGATGCGCTCCGCGATCCTCGCCCTGCCGGGCGTCGAAGCGGTCCACGATCTCCACTTCTGGACCCTGACGTCGGGCCAGCACTCGGCGAGCGTCCACATCCGGGCGGCCGCCGCGAGCTCGCGGAGCGAGATCCTCCGGAACGTCCAGAGCGTGCTCCGCGAGACCGCCGGCGTCGATCACGCCACCATCCAGGTCGAGCTCGAAGACGACGCGGACTGCCGGTCGGCGGTGCGCCATGCGTGAGCGGCGGCCCCGGGGCGGCGCCCACCGCGTGGGCTAGGTGGCGCGAGGACGCCCCCGCACCCGGGAGAGCCGGCTTCCTCGGCTGCGCCCGGCGCCCAGCCGGCACCTTCCGCGCGAGCTTTCGCCCCGGCGGGCCGCCACGACGGCCTCGACGCTCGACGGCGTCCGGGATCCCCGCCTCGCGGCCCTCATCGAACGGATCGACGACGACCGCTTCCACGGCGCGGTCGCGACCGAGGTGTACTTCGACGGGCAGCAGGCGTTCGACGCCATGCTCCATGCGGTCGACGGCGCGCGCGAGGAGGTCCTCCTCGAGTCGTACATCTTCAAGGACGACCCCACGGGCCGCCGGTTCCAGGCGGCGCTGCTCCGGGCGGCCCGCCGCGGCGTGACCGTGCGCGTTCTCGCCGACGGCATCGGGTCGATCGGCACGCGGCGGGCGTTCTGGGACGAGCTCGCGCGGGGCGGCGTCGACGCCCGCCTCTTTCGGCCGCTCGGCTTCCCGCTGCGCCTCCTCCGGCGGGACCACCGCAAGATCCTCGTGGCCGACCGGAAGGTCGCCTTCACGGGAGGGATGAACATCGGGGACGAGTACGGATCGTCGCTCCTGCCACGGGAAGGCCTCTGGCGCGACACGCACGCCCGCGTCGAAGGGAGCGCGGCCTGGGGGCTCGCCCTCGTCTTCCAGGAAGCGTGGCAGGACGCCGGCGGGGCGGGCCTGGGTCTCGAGCCCCTGGCCGCCGACGCGCGGTCCGACCCGCGGGTCCTCGTCCTCGACTCGCGCCCGGGCCGCGGGCAGCGCGAAGTCAGCTCGGTCTTCGCGGCGATCGCGTCGGCCGCGCGGGAGCGCCTCTGGATCACCGTGGCGTATTTCGCCCCGCGCCGGCGGGGCCTCGACATCCTCGGGGCCGCGGCCCGCCGCGGCGTCGACGTGCGCCTGCTCCTTCCCGGACGAACCGACGTCGGCGTCGTCCGCCACGCGGGGCACGGGTTCTTCTCCGGCCTGCTCCGGCGGGGCGTCCGGATCTTCGAGTACCAACCGGCCGTCCTGCACGCCAAGACGTTCGTGGCCGACGGATACCTCTCGGTCGTGGGCTCGAGCAACCTCGACTTTCGCTCCTTCGAGCTCAACGCCGAGTGCAACTTCCTGATCCTGGACGAGGCGACTGGCGCCCGGATGGAGGAGCAGTTCGTGAAGGACCTGGGCCAGTCCGAGGAGATCCGCCTCGCCTCCTGGCAGGCGCGGGGCGGGATCCACCGGATGGGCGACCAGATCGCGAAGCGGCTCGCGCCCTTCCTCTGACCGCCTGAGAGCTAGCTGCGCCCGCGGCCGGGAACGATGAGGACGGGAACGCTGGAGCGGGAAAGGACCCTCTCGGCCGTGCTGCCGAGCAGGAGGGTGGAGACGGTGTTGCGCCCGCGGCGGCCCATGACGAGCAGCTCGTAGCCCCGGTGCGCCGCGCGCGCGAGCTCGATCTCGGGAGCGCCTCGGAGGACGAGGATCTGGTCGCCGTCGCCCGTCCGGGCCAGGGCGCCGAGCCGTCTGGCGTAGTGCGCCGCGAGCTCGCGGACGAGGACGCGGCCGCCGGCGCGCACCAGGTCGCCGCGCTCCTCGGAGACGGCGGCCCGCACGTCCGAAAACGGCCGGACGTGGGCGAGCGTCAGGCCGGCTCCGGTTCGGCGCGCGAGCGCGCGGGCCGCAGCAAGGGCCCGGAGGGAGTCCTTGGAGAAATCGATGGCGACGATGATGCGCTTCTGCGCCATGGCGTCAGCGTATCATCGGCCCCGAGCAGGGGAGGAGCGATGAAGTTCCTGTCCGGACTCGTGGCCGGCCTCGTCTTACTCGCCCTCGCGGCGGGACTCGTGATCGCGAGCGGAGTCATGTCCGTCGGCGCGACGTCGCCGCCCGGCGACCTCGAACGCAAGCTCGCGACTTTCGCCGTCGACCGTTCCGTCGCCCGGCGCGCTCCGCGCAGGCCCAACCCGACGGCGCCAACCGCCGAGAACCGTGCCGCCGGCCTCGTGCACTACAGGTCCATGTGCGTGACCTGCCACGGCGCGCCCGGCGTCGACCCGTCCGAGATCGGCGAAGGCCTCAATCCACCGGCGCCCGATCTGACGCTCCCGAAGGTCCAGGCCCGGACCGACGGCGAGCTCTTCTGGATCGTCCAGAACGGGCTGCGCATGACGGGCATGCCGGCGTTCGGGCCGACGCACCGGGAAGAGGAGATCTGGAAGATCGTCGCGTTCCTTCGCCACCTTCCCGAGCTCACGCCGGAGGAGGAGAAGGCGCTCACGCCGCCCGGGAACGAGGAGGACTAGACGGCGAACGCCGAGGCGAGGACGTCGCCGACCGAGATGCCGGCGCGGTAGTTCCCGACGAACCGGAGTCCGGGAAGTCGGGCCTCGGCCTTCGCGAGGGCCTCGATGCGCGCGCCGTGGCCGCGCTCGTACTGCGGGATGGCCCGCGGCCAGCGTGTCAGGAGCACGAGCCGGGGCTTCCCGCGCACGATACCCTCGGCCTCGAGATCGCGGCCCGCCGCGGCGACGAGCTCGTCGTCCGAGAGCGCGAAAGCGTCCGGGTCGCGCGCGCCGCCCAGGAAGACCGTGACGAGGACCTGGCCGGCGGGCGCGCGGTCGGGAAAGAGACTCGAGCTCCACACGGCGCCGAGCACCCGCCGCGACGGGTCCGGAACGACGAGGTGGCCGAAGCCGTGGAAGGGACGGGCGAGGGACGCCGTGGGCCACGCGAGGTGCAGGACGGCGAGCGGAGGGTGCGGCACGGCGGCGAGGGCCGCGGCGGCGTCGGCCGCGAACGGCCGGACGAGCTCGGCGGCGGCGGTCGCCGGCGCCGCGAGAATGACCTCCGCGGCGTCCCACTCGCCGGCGGCCGTCGTGACGCGCCAGCCGCCCGGGCGCGGGGAGAGCTCCACCGCGCCGGAGGACGGGCGGAAGGCCGGCCCCAGGGCGCGCGCCATGGCGAGCGGGAGCGTCTCGAGACCGTCGCGGAAGGACAGGAGCCCGCGGACCTTCGGCGCGGGCGCAGGCGTGGGCGACTGGCGGCGCTTCGACCGGGCCTCGCGGATCGCGCCCCGGACGATGCTTCCGTGCTCCCGCTCCCAGCGCGCGAGGGACGGGAAGGCTTCCGCCACGGCGAGACGGGCCGGATCGCCCGCGAAGATCCCCCCGACGAACGGCGTCACGATCCGGTCGGCGATCTCCGGGCCCAGGCGCCGCGCGAAAAAGTCGCGGACGCTCTCTTCGGGCGGCCTGCCGCCCCGGCGAAACGGCTCTCCGAAGATCCGCCACTTGCCCGCGGCCGACAGGAGCCGCGTCGAGAAGAGCGAGCCGGGCGAGGACGGCAGCGCATGGAGCTCCCCGCGGAAGTCGACGTACCGCGGAAGCTTCGGATCGCTCAGGAGGACCTCGGCGCCGAGCCCGAGATCGGCCGCCAGCCGCATGACCGCCTCGGTCGGCCGGACGGTGTTGGGTCCCTTCTCGAGGAGAAAGCCGTCGCGCCGCTCGGATCGGACCACCCCGCCGGGACGCGCGTCGCGCTCGAGGAGGACGGTATCGACGCCGGCGCGGACCCGCTTCAACGCCGCCGCGAGGCCCGAGAGCCCCGCGCCGACGACGACCGTGGACGCCGTCTGCGGCATCAGTCCTTCCAGAACCCGTCGGCCGAGCGGACGAGGTCCGCGAGGGCCCGCAGGAACGTGGGCCGGCTGTTGAGCCCGGGGGTCCGGAGAAACCGCGCGATGCCGGCGGTCCGGGCCTCCTCCCCGAAGAGCTGGTCGATCTCGTACAGCGTCTCGACGTGGTCGGTGACGAAGGCGATCGGGACGGCGAGGACCTGCCGCTGGCCGGCCCGGCCGAGCTCGCGAATGACCTCGAGCGTCGGCGGCCCGAGCCACTCGACCGGGCCCAGCTTCGACTGGTAGGCGAGCGACCACGGGCCGTTCCACGCGAGGCGGGCGAGGATCGCCCGCACGCTCGCGTCCACCTCGGAAGCGTAGGGATCGCCCGAGCGCGTCACGAGCTTCTTCGGGATCGAGTGCGCCGAGAAGAGCAGATGCACGGCCTCGGGGCGCGGGTCCTCGAAGCGGGCGAGCTCCTCCCGGATCGACTCGGCGTGCGCCTGGACGAAGAGGGGATGCGTGGGCCAGGAGCCGATCTCGTGGAACTTCGCCGCGGGAGCCGAGGCGGCGACGGCGTCGCGGCTGCGTTCGAGGGCCCCCTTGGTCGTGGTCAGCGAGTACTGGGGGTAGAGGGGAAGGGCGAGGAAGCGGTCGACGCCCGCGGCCGTCAGCTCCCGGACGACGTCCTCGACGAGGGGCGCCGAGCAGTTCATCGCGGCCCGGCAGACGACGTCGAGCCCCTCGGCGCGCAGGACCCGCTCGACGCCCGCGGCCTGCTCGCGCGTCAGCGGGAGGATGGGGGAGCCGCCTCCGATCGACGCGTAGAGCGCGCGGGAGGCCTTCTTGCGCCCGACGGCGATGGCCGCGGCGATCGCCTTGCGGAGCAGGGCCGGCCGGACCCGGATGACGTCCGGATCGGAAAACAGGCGGTAGAGAAACGCCGGGACCTCCTCGAGGGTCGCCGGCCCGCCGAGCTGAAGAAAGAGGATCGCGCGGCGCGTCACAACGTGCGCGAGAAGACGGGCTTCTCCGCCGTGCGGCCGAGGTACGCGTCGAAGGGCATGGCGAGGTTGCGCAGGAAGACGCGGCCGAGGGCGGTCGCGCGGACCTCACCGGGCTCGAGCACGACGAGCCCGTCGGCCACCGCGGGCGCCAGGGCCTCGAGCGCGGAGGCGAACTCTTCGTCGAACCGGATCCCGTACCGGGCCTCGATCTCGGCCTTCACCACCACGCCGTGGCACAGGAGGCTCTGGATGACGTCCCGCCGCAGCTCGTCGTCGGCGGAGAGCCGCGCGCCCCGGAACGTCGCGGCGCCCGCGGCGCCGACCTGCGCCCGATACTCGGCGAGCTCCCGGCGGTTCTGGACGTAGTGCCGGCCGACCGACCCGATGGCGCTCATCCCGAAGCCGAGCAGGTCCGTGCCGGCCTTGGTCGTGTAGCCCTGGAAGTTTCTGTGGAGCGTGCGGTCCCGCCGGGCCCGGGCGAGCTCGTCGTCGGGCCGCGCGAAGTGGTCCATCCCGATGTACTCGTAGCCGGCGTCCGTGAAGCGGTCGAGCGCGGTGCGGAAGATCTCGAACTTCCCGGCCTCGTCGGGAAGGTGCGGTTCGAGCAGGCTCTGGTGCTTCTTCATCCAGGGGACGTTGGCGTAGGAGTAGACCGCGAGCCGGTCCGGGTCGATCTCGAGGACCCGGTCGATCGTGGTCGAGAAGCCCGACGGCGTCTGGTAGGGGAGACCGTAGATGAGGTCGATGTTGACGCTCGGGAACCCGAGGGCGCGCGCGCTGCGGACGAGGTCCCGCGTGGCCTCGAAGGGCTGGATGCGGTTGACCGCCTGCTGCACGCGCGGGTCGAAGTCCTGGACGCCCATGCTCAGTCGGTTGAAGCCGAGGCCGGCGAGCGCTTCGAGGTGCGCGGGGGTCGTGACCCGCGGATCGACCTCCACGCCGAGCTCGGCGTCGGGGACGACGTCGAAGCGCTCCCGGATCGTCCGGCCGAGGCGCTCGAGGAGCGGCGGGGGAAAGTAGGTCGGGGTCCCGCCGCCCCAGTGGACCTGGACGACCTTCCGGCCACGCTCGGCGCCGGCCGCGCGGGCGACCCAGTCGATCTCCCTCTCGACGAGGTCGAGATAGGAGCCTTCCGCGACGTGGTGGGTGCCCGTGATGACGACGGTGCAGCCGCAGAAGAAGCAGAGCTTCTCGCAGAACGGGAGATGGAAGTAGAGCGAGAGGGGCGCGGGGCTCGCCGTGGCCGCGCTCTCGGCCAGGATCGCATGGTAGGCGTCGGCCCCGAAGTTCTCGCCCCACATCGGCGCCGTCGGGTACGAGGTGTAGCGCGGACCCTGCACGTTGTAGCGGCGCAGGAGCGCGAGCGAGACGTCGCGCACGCTGCTCATGCGGTGGCCGGAACGGCCGCGCCGCGGCGGGCCGCCTCGAAGAAGGCCTCGACGCACTCGAGCCGGGCACCGGGGAGGATTCCGTGGCCGAGGTTGACGATGTGAGCCTCCCCGCGCGTCTCCTCGAGCATGGCGCGCGTGCGCCGCGCGACCTCGGCGGGCTCGCCGAGGAGGACGCCGGGATCCAGGTTGCCCTGGAGCGGCCGGCCCGGAACCCGCCGGCGGGCCTCCGAAAGCGGAAGGCGCCAGTCGATCGAGAGGACGTCCGCGCCCGACTCCGCCATGGCCTCGACGAGGTGGGCGCAGCCGTTGATGTACAGAATGACGGGCTGGCCGCTCCGCCGGATCCCGGAGATCGCCCGCGCCGCGGCCGGCAGCGCCCACTCGCGGTAGTCCTCGCGCGTCAGCTCGCCCGCCCACGTGTCGAACATCTGGACCGCGTCGGCGCCCGAGGCGAGTTGGAACGACAGCACTTCGCCGACGACGTCGGCGAGCAGATCGAGCAGCCGCCGGAGCGTGGCCGGGTCCCGGCCCATCATCGTCTTGATCTCCGCAAAGCTCTTCGAGCCCCCGCCTTCGACGAGATACGAGGCCAGCGTCCAGGGCGCGCCGCAGAAGCCGAGGACGGCGGCGCGGCCCGCGACCTCCCGGCGGATGCGGGAGAGGATCTCCCCGGTGAAGGCGATCTCCGCGCCCGGATCGAAGCGGGCGAGCTTCGCGACGGCCACCGCGTCCCGCACGGGCTCCGGAAGGTCGGGCCCGGCGTCGCCGAACTCGACGCGCGCGCCCATCGCCGCGACCGGGACCAGGATGTCCGAGAAGAAGATGACGGCGTCGGGCGAAAACCGGCGGAAGGGCTGGAGGGACACCTCGGTCGCGAGGTCGACCGACCGGCAGAGCTCCATGAAGGAGACCCCCTGGCGGACCTCGCGGTACTCCGGCAAGTAGCGGCCGGCCTGCCGCATCATCCACACGGGCGGCCGGTCGACCGGCCGGGAACGGCAGGCGTCGAGAAAGCGCGCGGCGGGGCTGCGGTCGTCCATGGCGGCCCCAATATAGCGCGGCGCGGCGGGCCGCTATACTCCCCGTCCAGCCCCGAAACGGAGGAGAAATGCGGAAGAGCCTCGTCCTGGGACTTCTCGCCGGAATCGTGGCGTCGGCGGCCGCGGCCCAGCCCTCGATCACCGGGCCGTTCGATCCGCTCGCGTTCTCGCAGCTCAAGGATTTCAAGGCCCAGCGGTCCTCGTCCAACTCCCGCTACCCGGACTGGAACGACGACAGCGCGCACCTGTTTCCTGGAGAGACGCTGACGATCGCGGACCTCGAGGGCCCCGGCATCGTCACGCACATCTGGACGACCTCCTCGGGCACGCTGTACGCCTGGCCGCGCCTGCTCCGGATCCGGGCCTACTACGACGGCAGCGACGTCGCCTCGGTCGACGCGCCGCTGGGCGACTTCTTCGCCGTCGGCCACGGCCTCGAGCGCAACGTCAAGTCGCTGATGATCCGGGACAGCTCCGACGGGCGGGCGCGCAACAGCTACTGGCCGATGCCGTTCCGCCAGCGCTGCCGCATCACGGTCACCAACGAGAGCTCGCGCTACACCGGGCTCTATTACCACGTCGACTGGCAGCGCATGCCGTCCCTGCCGCCCGACACGGCGTACTTCCACGCACGCTACCGGCAGGAGCTTCCCGCTCCGGCCGACGGCAAGCCCTACGTCTTCCTCGAGACGAAGGGGCGGGGCTTCTACGTCGGCACCGTGCTCAATGTCATCCAGGCCGAGCCGGGCTGGTTCGGCGAAGGCGACGACATGTTCTACGTCGACGGCGAGAAGGTCGCCTCGATCCAGGGCACGGGATCGGAGGACTACTTCAACGACGCCTGGGGCCTCCACGTCGTCGACGGCGACTACACCGGCGTCACGGTCGCCGACGGCGAGGGCCTGGGCGCGCGGATGACGGCGTACCGCTGGCACCTGACAGAACCGGTGCCCTTCACGAAGTCCATCCGCGTCGAGATCGAGCACAAGGGTTGGACCTACAAGCCCGACGGCACCGTGCGCACGGCGTTCGGCGTGCGCGAGGATCACATGTCGAGCGTCGCGTACTGGTACCAGCAGGGCGTCGCGACCGACCAGCCGGCGGTGCCCTACGGCCGCGCGCGGCTGCCGCAGGGCAACGCTCTTCAGATCGAGCTCGAGAAGGCCCTGCCCGAGGCGAAGATGCAGGGCGGCACCGCGACGATCTTCCCGGAGCTCTTCTGGGGAAAGGACGTCATCATCTTCGCCGCCGAGGGTCCGGGCTCGCGGATCGAGGTTCCGTTCGACGTCCCCGCCGACGGCGACTACGAGCTGCAGGCCCAGGTCGCGCAGGCCTCCGACTTCGGAACCTACGAGATCTGGCTCGACGGCAAGCCGCCGAAGGCGGCCGAGCTCGAGCACGAGCCGGGCGCCGACATCCGCAACGACGGTCAGTACGACGGCTATGCCTGGGAAACCTACGTCGGCAAGCTCGTTCCCCTCGGCTGGCCGCGCCTGACGAAGGGCCGCCACACGCTCACGTTCGTCTGCACGGGCAAGCGCTCCGAGGCGACCGGATACAAGGCCGGCATCGACAACGTCGTTCTCGCGCGCGTCGGCCGGGAGGCCTGGGCGAAGGCGGGCGAGGACCGGCCGTCGGCGTTCCGGCCGGGCGACGTGAAGACGCTGACGGCGCAGCTCTCCGACGCCGACCCGGCGGTGCGGACGCTCGCGGCGGTCGGGCTGCGCGACGCGGGTGCCGCGGCGCTGCCGTCGCTCGACGCGCTCGTCGCCGGGCTCAAGGACCCCGAGGTCTACGTCCGCTCCGCGGCGGCCGCGGCCATCGGCACGCTCGGCCCGAAGGCCGCGCCGGCGGTGCCCGCGCTGATCGCCGCCTGCAAGGTCCCGGGCGAGTCGGGTCAGGCCCTGCGCGCCTACGCCTATGCCCTCGGCGACATCGGCCCGGCGGCGAAGGCCGCGCTTCCGACGCTCGAGGCGATGAAGGCGGACCGATCCGTCGAGTGGGTCGTCGTCAAGACGATCGACGAGATCGAGGGCAGGCGTCCCGGCCGGACGAAGCCCTAGCGTCCGGGCGGCGCGTCCTCACCCCGCCGCGAGGAGCTGCCGCAGCACGTAGGGAAGGATCCCTCCGTGGCGGTAGTAGTCGACCTCGATCGGCGTGTCGATCCGGAGGCGCAGGGGAGTCTGCGTCTCCCGGCCGTCGGCCCGCCGAACGGTCAGCGCGATCTCTTGCCGCGGTCGCAGAGTCCCGCCGAGTCCCGCGAGGTCGAACGTCTCGGTGCCGTCGAGCCCGAGGGACGAGGCGCCCGATCCCTCGGCGAACTGGAGGGGGAGAACGCCCATGCCGACGAGGTTCGAGCGGTGGATCCGCTCGTAGCTCTGCGCAACGACTGCGCGCACGCCGAGGAGCCGCGTTCCCTTGGCGGCCCAGTCGCGCGAGCTGCCGGTGCCGTACTCCTGGCCCGCGAAGATCAGGAGGGGAACGCCCTCGGACTGGTAGCGCATGGCGGCGTCGTAGATCGCCATCCGGTCGCCCGACGGCTGGTGAATCGTCACGCCGCCCTCGACTCCCGGGACCATGAGGTTCTTGATCCGCACGTTGGCGAAGGTGCCGCGCGTCATGACGCGGTCGTTGCCCCGGCGCGAGCCGTAGCTGTTGAAGTCGGCCGGCGAGACCCCGAGGGACTGGAGGTAGAGGCCCGCGGGCGAGGTCTTCTGGATCGCGCCGGCCGGGCTGATGTGGTCGGTCGTGACCGAGTCTCCGAAGACCGCCAGGGCCCGCGCGCGGCGGATGTCGGCGACCGGCTCCGGAGTGAGGCCGAACCCCTCGAAGAACGGCGGCTCCTGGATGTACGTCGACTTCGGGTCCCAGGCGTAGACGTTGCCGGCGGCGCTCGGGATTTCCTTCCAGAGGGGATTCGCGGCGGCGAGGTCCGCGTAGAGGCGGCGGTAGGTCGCCGCGTCCACGGAGGCGAGGAGGGCGCTCTGCACCTCGGCCGTCGTCGGCCACACGTCGCGCAGGTACACGGGGCGTCCCTGCGTGTCGCGTCCGAGCGGCTCGGCGGAGAGGTCGATGTCGGCGCGGCCGGCCAGCGCGAAGGCCACGACGAGCGGCGGGCTCATCAGGTAGTTGGCCCGGATGCTCTGGTGCACCCGCGCCTCGAAGTTGCGGTTGCCGGAGAGAACGCTCGCGGTGACGAGGTCGTTCTTCGTCACGACCTCCTCGATGCCCGCGTCGAGCGGCCCCGAGTTGCCGATGCAGGTCGTGCAGCCGTAGCCGACGTGGTAGAAGCCGAGCCGGTCGAGGTACGGCTGGAGGCCGGTCTTGCGAAGGTACTCGGTGACGACGCGCGAGCCGGGCGCGAGCGACGCCTTGACGCGCGGCGAGACCGTCAGGCCGCGCTCCACCGCCTTCTTCGCGAGGATCCCGGCCGCGAGCATGACGCTCGGGTTCGAGGTGTTCGTGCAGGAGGTGATCGCGGCGATGAGGACGTCGCCGTGTCCGACCTCCACGCGGCCGGGGTCCGTGGGAAGGGTCCCGACGTCGGCCGTGGGGCGATTGTTCGCCATCTCCGATTCGGTCCACACGTTGGTGTCGCGGGCGAGCGCCCCGCTGACGCTCGGCGGCATCTGACTGCCGCCGCCGAGGACGGCCGACCGGCCGAGGGTGGCGGGGAAGCGTTCGGCCAGCGCCGACGCCGGTTTGCCGTAGCCGTTCTCGGCGACGGGCTTCGAAAAGAGGTCGCGGAACCGCTTCTTCATGTCCGGAAGGTCGATGCGGTCCTGCGGCCGCTTGGGCCCGGCGACGCTCGCCGAAACCCGGGAGAGGTCGAGCTCGAGGATCTCCGTGTAGTCGCAGTCGCCCGGGCGCGGTATCCCGAAGAGGCCCTGCGCCTGGTAGTAGGCGCGGAAGGCGTCGACCTGCTCGGGCGTGCGGCCTGTCGCGAGGAGATACCGGCACGACTCCTCGTCGACTGGGAAGAAGCCCATCGTGGCGCCGTACTCCGGGGCCATGTTGGCGACCGTCGCCCGGTCGGTCACCGGCAGCGACGCGGCGCCCTCGCCGAAGAACTCGACGAACTTGCCGACGACCTTGGCCTTGCGGAGCATCTCGGTCACGACCAGGACGAGGTCGGTCGCCGTCACGCCTTCGCCGAGGCGGCCCGACAGATGGACGCCGACGACGTCCGGCGTCAGGAAGTACACCGGCTGCCCGAGCATCCCGGCCTCGGCCTCGATGCCGCCGACGCCCCACGCGACCACGCCGAGCCCGTTGATCATGGTCGTGTGCGAGTCCGTGCCGACGAGGGAGTCGGGGTAGTAGACGCCGCCGCGCTCCAGCACGCCCTGCGCGAGGTACTCGAGGTTGACCTGGTGGACGATGCCGATGCCCGGGGGCACGACCGCGAAGCCCTGGAAGGCCTGCATGCCCCACTTGAGGAACTCGTACCGGGCGCGGTTGCGCCGGAACTCGATCTCCATGTTGAGGCGCAGCGCATCGGGCGTGGACCACTCGTCGACCTGGACCGAGTGGTCGACGACGAGGGCGACCGGAACGAGAGGCTCGATCACCTGGGGGTCCCGCTTCAGGCGTCCGACGGCCGACCGCATGGCCGCGAGGTCGACGAGCAGGGGCACGCCGGTGAAGTCCTGGAGAACGATGCGGGCCACGACGAACGGGATCTCGGCGGTGCGCTCGGCCCGGGGCTGCCACGCGGCGAGGGCCCGGACGTCGTCCTCCTTGACCCGCTTGCCGTCGCAGTTGCGGGCCAGGGACTCGAGCACCACCCGCAGGCTCGCCGGCAGGCGCGAGACGCGGCCGAGGCCGTCCCGTGCGAGCTGGGGGAGGGAGTAGAAGGAGGCGGACTTTCCGGGGCCCGGGGCGAAGGTCTGACGCGCGTGGGCGAAGTGGCTCATCGGCCGCTATCGTATTACGCGGCCGCGGCCGTTGATAAACTGCTCGGGCCCCATGGGATCTCACGCTCTCGGCTGGTTCGCCGTCGCTTGCTACGCGGCGGCGGAGCTTTCGGCGATCGCCTGGCTCGCGCGTCCGCGAACTCTCGCGGGCCGGGCGGCGCCCATCCTCGTCGCGGCGGGGCTGGCCCTGCATTTCGCGGACCTCCTGAACCGCGCCCGCGTGCTCCACTCCGTTCCATACCGCACGCTCGGCGGCTCGGTCTCCTTCTTCGGCTGGATGCTCGGGATCGCCTACCTGGCCCTCGCCCTGCGGCACGGGGAGCGGACGACCGGCCCCTTCCTCATCCCGATCGTCATCGCCGCGACGGTCGCCGGCCTCGTGCTGCCGGACCCTGCCTCCGCGCCCGCGCCCGGCGCCCACGGCTCCCTTTTCGCGTTTCACGTCACTTTCGCGATCCTGGCCTACGCGGCGTTCGCGCTCTCGTGCGTGATCTCGATCCTGTACCTCGTCCAGAGCCGCCAGATCCGCCGGGGGCGGACGGGGCTTCTCTTCTCGCGCCTCCCGCCGCTCGAGGTGCTCGGCCGGATGAACCGGACGAGCGTCTCGATCGGCCTGGCCGTCCTCTCGATCTCCCTCATTCTCGGCCTCGTGCGGGCGGAGCAGGTCTGGACCACGCTCGCCGACCCGAAGATCGAGTGGGCCGTCCTGACGCTCGCCGTCTACGGCCTGCTCCTCTGGATGGACCGCCGCGGCTGGGAGGGCCCCCGCGTCGCCATGCTTTCGATCCTGGGCTTCGGCCTCGTCCTCTTCTCGTACACCGTCGTGAACATGGTCTTCAGCCAGTCGCACCGGTTCCGATGAGGGCCGCCGAAGCCCGCCTGCTGCTCCTCGGCTGGAACTTCCGCGGCGCCGACGTTTCGGTCCGCGAGCGCATCGCCTTCACCTCCGACGAGGTCCGCGAGGCCCTCGAGCGCATCCGGGGACAGGGCCTCGCGAGCGAGAGCGTCATCGTCGCGACCTGCCACCGCAGCGAGATCTACGCGCTGTCCGACGGCGAGCACCCGCAAGAGGAGATCGCGGAGCTGATCTCGCGCTGGCGAGGGCTCGACCCGGCCGAGGTCGTCCGCGCGAGCTTCTTCCGGGAAGGGCCGGAGGCGGCGCGGCACCTCTTCCGGGTCGCGGCGGGACTCGACTCGATGGCCCTCGGCGAGAGCGAGGTCCTCGGCCAGGTCCGGACGGCCCTCGGGCTCGCCCGCGAGGCCGGCGCGACCCGCGCCGTGTCCCACCGCATGTTCGAGAGCGCGCTCGCCGCGGGCAAGCGCGTGAGGACGGAAACCGAGATCGCGCAGCACCCTCTCTCCGTCGCCTCGATCGGGTACGAGCTCGCGGCGAAGGTCTTCGGGCGCATGTCCGAGCGGACGCTTCTCGTCATCGGCGCCGGCGACACCGGAACCCTCTTCGCGAAGCAGGCCGTCGAGGCCGGCGTCACGGACGTCCGGATCGTGAACCGGACGCCCGAGCGGGCCGAGGATCTCGCGGCGAAGATCGGCGGCCGGGCCGTGCCGTGGGACGGGCTCGTGGAGGCCCTCCAGCACGCCGACGTCGTCGTCGGGACGACGGCCAGCCCGACCCCGGTCGTGGCGCGGCCCGAAGTCGAGGCGGCCATGCGGCACCGCCGCGGCCGGCCGATGATGTTCATCGACCTCGCGATGCCGCGGGACATCGCACCCGACGTCAAGGACGTCTACAACGTCTATGCGTACGGGATCGACGACCTCGAGGGCGTCGCGGAAGAGAACCGCCGGCGGCGCGCGCGGGAAGTTCCCCGGGCGGAGGCGATCCTCGAGGAGGAGCTCGCCCGCTTCACCGCCTGGTTCGGCAATCTCGCCGTCGTGCCGACGCTGACGGATCTCCAGAAGCGCCTGGCCGACCTCCGGGACCGGGAGCTCGAGCGGATCCCTCCCGCCGACCGCGAGCGCTTCCGGTCGTTCGCGGACTCCATCGCCGCCAAGCTGCTGCACGAGCCCCTGCGCCGCCTGAAGTCCGAAACCGACGCCTCGCGCAAGCTCGACCGCGTCGAGGCCGTCCGCCACCTGTTCGACCTCGACGGATGAAGCTGCGTCTCGGCGCGCGCGGCAGCGCGCTCTCCCTCGCGCAGGCGACGCTCGTCGCCCGCTCGCTCGCCGGCGCCGCCGAAGTCGAGATCGTCGAGGTCCGTACGACCGGCGACCGCAAGTCCGCGTCGGGGGAGCCCATCTCCTGGAAGGGCGACTTCACCCGCGAGCTCGACGAGGCGCTCCGGTCGAAGACGGTCGACTTCGCGGTCCACAGCCTCAAGGACGTGCCTTCGACGATGGCCGAGGGTCTCCTGCTCGCGGCCGTGCCGGCGCGCCAGGACCCGCGCGACGTCCTCATCTCTCACCCGGCCCGTCCCTTTGCCGAGCTGCCGCGCGGAGCGCGCATCGGCACGTCGAGCCCGCGGCGGCGGGCGCAGCTTCTCGCGGCGCGGCCCGACCTCGAAGTCCTCGAGGCGCGGGGCAACGTCGACACGCGCCTGCGTCGGCTTCGGGAGGGAAAGTGGGACGCGATCGTCCTGGCCCGCGCGGGCCTCGCCCGGCTCGACCGGCTCTCGGAGATCGTCGAGATCTTTCCGGAGGAGATCCTGCTGCCCGCCGTCGGCCAGGGGGCCCTCGCGATCGTGGCGCGCGAGGGCGACACGCGGATGGCGAACGTCCTGGCGTCGATCGACGACGCGGCCTCCCACGCGGAGGTGGTCTGCGAGCGTGCGGTCCTCGCGGCCCTCGAGGCCGGCTGCCGCGCCCCGGTGGCCGCGCGGGCCCGGGTGACGGCCGGGTCCCTCGCGGTCGAGGCGGCGGTCTTCTCCGGTGACGGCGCCCGCGTCCTCCGGGACCGCTCCGCCGGGTCCGCGACGGACGGCGAGCGGATCGGCCGGGAGCTCGGCGGGCGGCTCCTCGAATCCGGAGCGGCCGCGCTGATCGGAGAGGCCGGGGCTTGAAGCGGCCGGTCGTCCTGGTGGTTCGATCGGGAGCGAGGCCGTTCGGCTCGGTCCCGGGCGTCGAGGTCGCCGAGTACGTCAGCCATACCGTCGAGCCCGTCGCGGCTTCCGCCTCCGATTGGGCTTCCGGATGGGACACGGTCATCGTGACGAGCCAGACCGCGGTCGAGCAGATCGCGCGAGACGCCCGCCACGCCGAGATGCTGCGCCGCGGCCTCGAGGCCGGGACCCTCGTGGCCGTCGGCGAGGCGACGGCGGAGGCGTTGCGACGAAACGGCCTCCGGCCCGACCACGTGGCGGCGGGCTCGGCCCGCTCGATGCTCGAGGGACTGTCGGCGTCGCTCTCCGGCCGCCGCGTGCTCTGGCCGTGTGGCGAGGACGCATCCGTCGACCTCGACGCGCTGCTGAAGGAGCGCGGCGCGAAGGTCCGCCGGGTCGTGCTCTATCGCAAGCGCGCGGCCCCGCCGAACCCGGCTCTCTCGGCCGAGATCCTCGAACGGCCGCCCGCCGCGTTCTGCCCGACGTCGCCGGCCGCCGCGGAGTGGCTCTTCGCCGGCCTGGCCGCCCCCGCGGCCGAGCGCCTGCGCAGGGTCCCGGCGGTCGCCCTCGGCCCCTCGACCCTCGAGAAGCTCGCGTCCCTCGGGGTCGAACGCGCGGAGCTTTCGCGCGAGGCCCGCTTCGGGAGCGCCGCCGACGCGCTGGCGAGGCTTGCCAGCGCGGCGCCCGGAACATAGGCTGAGGAGACCGATGAGCGGATTTCCGACCCTGCGTCTCCGGCGGCTCCGGGGCTCGCCCGCGTTGCGCGCCCTCGTCCGCGAAACCCGCCTGACGCCGGACCGGTTCGTCGCGCCCCTCTTCGTCCGAAAGGGCCGGGCCCGGCGCGAGCCGATCTCGTCGCTGCCGGGCGTCGAGCGCCTTTCGCCCGACGAAGCGGTCGCCGTCGCGCAGGAGCTCCAGTCCCTGGGCGTCCCCGGCGTGATCCTCTTCGGGATCCCGGAGCGCAAGGACGAAACCGGGAGCGAGGCGTGGGACGAGGGCGGGGCCCTCCAGGAAACGGTCCGCGCGCTCAAGAGCACGGTGCCCGGGCTCGTGGTCATGACCGACGTCTGCCTCGACGAGTACACCTCCCACGGCCACTGCGGCGTGATCCGCGACGGGCGCGTCGACAACGACGCCACGCTGCCGCTGCTGGCGCGCGCGGCGGTCTCGCACGCACGGGCGGGGGTCGACGTGGTCGCGCCCTCGGACATGATGGATGGCCGCGTCGCCGCCATCCGGGCCGAGCTCGACCGGGCGGGGTTCACCGAGACGGCGATCCTCGCCTACGCGGCGAAGGCGGCCTCCGGGTTCTACGGGCCGTTCCGCGAAGCGGCGGACTCGGCGCCCAAGTTCGGCGACCGGCGCGGCTACCAGATGGACGGCGCCAACCGGCGCGAAGCCATGCGCGAGATCGCGCTCGACCTCCAGGAGGGCGCCGACGCGGTCATGGTCAAGCCGGCGCTCGCGTACCTCGACTGGATCCGCGACGCCCGGGAGCGCTTCGACGCCCCCGTCGCGGCGTACAACGTCTCGGGCGAGTACGCGATGGTCAAGGCGGCGGGAGCCAACGGCTGGATCGACGAGAAGCGCGTCACGCTCGAGATCCTGACGTCGATCGTGAGGGCCGGGGCCGACTTCGTGTTGACGTATCACGCCCGCGACGCGGCCCGCTGGCTCCGCGAAGGCGGCCTCGACGCTTGAAAGACCCCCGGAAGGCTCGCTCTTCGGCGCGGTCGGCGGCTCTCTTTCGGCGGGCCAGGAAGCTCATGCCGGGCGGCGTGAGCTCGCCGGTCCGGTCGTTCGCTTCGGTCGGCGGCGAGCCGTTCTTCGTCTCCTCCGGGCGGGGCGCCCGCGTTCGCGACGCCGACGGACGGTCCTACGTCGACTACGTCATGTCTTATGGCCCCCACCTCTTCGGTCACGGGCCGGCCTTTCTGCGGCGGGCCCTCGACCGGGCCTGCCGCCGCGGGACGTCCTTCGGCGCGCCGACCGAGCTCGAGGTGCGGCTCGCGGAGCGCGTGACGAAGCTCGTTCCCTCGATCGAGATGGTGCGCTTCGTCAGCTCCGGCACGGAGGCGACGATGAGCGCGGTGCGCCTGGCGCGCGGCGCGACCGGGCGAAAGCGGATCCTCAAGACCGACGGCGGGTATCACGGCCACGCCGATGGATTCCTCGTGGCCGCGGGCTCCGGCGTCGCGACGCTCGGAATCGCGGGCAGCCCGGGCGTGCCGGACGAGATCGCCGCGCTGACCACGGTCGTCCCCTACAACGACGCCGGCGCGCTCGAGGCGGCGCTCGAGAAGTTCCGCGGGGACGTCGCCGCCTTCATCGTCGAGCCCGTCGCGGCGAACATGGGGCTCGTTCCCCCGCGGCCGGGCTACCTCGAGGCCGCGCGGGAGCTCACCCGGCGGCACGGGGCCCTGCTGATCTTCGACGAGGTCATCTCCGGGTTCCGGCTCGCGGCGGGGGGCGCCCAGGAGATCTACGGCGTGGCTCCCGACCTCACGACGCTCGGGAAGATCCTCGGCGGCGGACTTCCCGTGGGGGCGTACGGCGGGACGCGCGCCCTCATGGAGAAGATGGCTCCCGCCGGGCCCGTCTACCAGGCCGGGACGCTGTCGGGGAACCCTCTGGCGATGTCGGCCGGTCTCGCGATGCTGCAGGAGATCGAGCGCCGGCCGCCGTACGCCGAGCTCGAGCGTCTCGGAGGCCTGCTCGAAGCGCAGATCCGCGAGGAGATCGTCCGCCGCGGCCTTTCCGATCAGGTCAGCCTGCCGCGGATGGGCTCCCTGTTGACCCTCTTTCTCGCGCCGGGCCCGATCCACGACTTCGCCGAGGCGAAGCGGGCCGATACGAAGCGCTACGCCGTCTTCTTTCACGCCATGCGCGAGCGCGGGATCTTCCTTCCGCCGGCGCAGTTCGAGGCCTGGTTCGTCTCGACGGCGCACGGCGAGGCCGAGATCCGGCGCACCGCGCGCATGGCCGGGGAGAGCCTCGCGGCCGCTTTCGCCTGAGGCGACGCCCGGGTCGTCTCGGGCTTGCGCCAGGTCGAACGGCCGGCACGGAGCCGGCGCTACTTCGGGTCGGGAGCGCGCGGGAGGCTGATGCTCTTGAACCCCTCCTCGCGGATGCGCCGGATCTCCTGCGTCTCGGACTCGACCCACGGAAGCGGAAGGCCCAGGCGCTTCACGGCGCGGCGCGAGATCTCGAGGGCCGTCTCGAACTCCTCGGCGATGACCTCGTCCGCGCCCGCGGCCACGAGCGCGGGGATCTCCGAGACGTAGCGGGTCCGAACGAGGATGAACAGAGCGGGTGCGAGCGTGCGGCAGTGCCGGATCGTCTGTCGCGTCCCGCGCGGGTCGGAGACCAGGATGATGGCGGCCCGGGCCCTTTCGACGCCGTTGCGGCGCAGGACGACGTCGTTGGTCGAGTCGCCGTACTCGATCGGCAGCCGCTTCGCGACGCCCTTCTTGACGCGCACGGGATCGAGGTCGACGATCCGAAACGGCGCGCGCGCGCGCTGGAGCACGCGGGCGACGGTCTCGCCCATGTGGCCGAATCCGATCACGAGGATGAGGCCCTCGGGCGGCGGCGGGGAAGCGCGGTCCGCGGAGGAGGTCTCGCGCCTCGTCAGCCGGAACGCCACGGCGTGGCTCGCCTCCGAGAGAAACGGCGTCGCGACCATCGTGATGATCGCAGCGGCGAGGAACGCCTGGTACATCACGCTCGAAATCAGCCCCGCCTCCCGGCCCTGGCGCAGCAGGACGAAGGAGAACTCGCCGATCTGGGCGAGGGACAGTCCGACGACCGTCGCGACGCGGAACCCGTAGCCCATCGCGAGGACCGCCGAGCCGCCGGCGATCGTCTTCCAGACCGCGATGAGGCCGAGCAGCACGGCCACGAGCACGGGCTGTTCGAAGATCACGCGCGGATTGAACAGCATTCCGATCGACACGAAGAAGACGGCGTTGAAAGCGTCGCGAAACGCGGTCACGTCGGCCAGGGCCTGGTGCCCGTACTCGGACTCCGAGAGCACGAGGCCCGCGAGGAACGCCCCGAGGGCCGCCGAGAGGCCGGCCCAGGAGGTCGCCAGCGCCGAGCCGAGGACGATGAACAGCACGGCGACGACGAAGATCTCCTTTTGCCGCGTTCCGGCCAGGGCGCCGATGAAGCGGGGCACGAGGACCCGCGCGACGACCAGCAGAGCGGCGGCCGTGAGGACCGTCTTGCCCGTGGCGAGCAGGACCGGCATCAGGCCGGCCGAGCCTCCGGCCGAGAGGGTCGGCAGCGAGAGGAGCATGGGGACGACCGCCAGGTCCTGGAAGATCAGGATGCCGAGCAGCATGCGGCCGTGCGGAGCGTCGAGCTCGCGGCGGTCCAGCAGGAGCTTGAGCACGATCGCCGTCGACGAGAGGGCGACGAGGTAGCCGAAGAAAAGGCCTTGCGACAGCGGATACCCGCCGGCGGCGGCGACGGCCAGGACGAGAGCGATGGTGACGACGACCTGGATCGACCCCGCGACCCACACGAGCTTGCCGAGCCGGCGCAGGTTGCCGAGCGAGAGCTCGAGGCCGACGGTGAACAGGAGGAGGACGACTCCGAGATCCGCGAGGACTTCGACGACGCGGACGTCGGCGAGCAGCCCGAGCCCGAAGGGCCCGAGCAGAGCCCCCGCCGAGAGGAAGCCGACGAGCGGAGGTTGCCGGAGACGATGCAGCACGTACGTGGCGCCGAGCGCCGCGAGGAAGATCAACGCGAGGGGCCCGAGGAACTCCGGGGCCTGCATGCCGGATCATTATGCGCGTCCGGGGTTCTCTGGTAGCCTCGCGCCACTCGCCCATGAGCTCGACATCCGCGACCGCCGTCCCCGGGGGCAAGACGTGGTTCGGCCACCCGCGGGGCCTGTCCACGCTCTTCTTCACCGAAATGTGGGAGCGGTTCAGCTACTACGGGATGCGGGCCCTCCTGATCCTGTTCCTCGTCGCCTCGGTGCAGAACGGCGGCTTCGGCCTGACGGACAAGAAGGCGGCGGCGATCTACGGCCTCTACACGGCGGGCGTCTACCTGATGGCGCTTCCGGGCGGGTGGGTGGCGGACCGGATCTTCGGGCAGCGCCGCGCGGTCTTCATCGGCGGCTGCGTGATCGCCGCGGGCCACTTCAGCATGGCCGTGCCGACGGTGCCGTCTTTCTACCTCGGGCTCTGCCTGATCGTCGTCGGCACGGGGCTCCTGAAGCCGAACGTCAGCGCCATGGTGGGCGACCTCTATCCCGAAGGGGGAGCGCGCCGCGATTCCGGCTTCTCGTTCTTCTACATGGGCATCAACTCCGGGGCGTTCATCGGGCCCTTCATCTGCGGCTTCCTCGGCGAACGGCTCAACTGGCACTTCGGCTTCGGCGCGGCCGGCGTCGGCATGGTCCTCGGCCTCATCCAGTACCGGCTGGGAGCGCCAAATCTCGGCGCGGCCGGGCTGCCCCGGCCGCCGGCCCGCGATCCCGTGGCCCGGGCCAGAGCCATCCGCGCGGTCCTGATCGGGGTCGCGATCCTCGCGGCCGCCCTCGTCGCCGGCGCCTTCGCGCACCTGAGCCTGGAGTCGGCCGCCCGCGGGACGGGAGTCGTCATCGTATCGATCGTCGTGCTGTACTTCGGCTCGGTCCTCATCTCGGGAGGGCTGACCGTCGCCGAGAAGAAGCGCGTCGTCGTGATCTTCCTCTTCTTCCTGGCGTCGTCGCTCTTCTGGGCGGGCTACGAGCAGGCCGGGTCCTCGTTCAACCTCTTCGCGTCGAGGCTGACCGATCGGATGGTCGGCGGCTGGGAGGTCCCCGCCTCGTGGTTCCAGGCGGTTCCCCCGACCTTCGTCATCCTGCTGTCGCCCGTCTTCAGCCTGGTCTGGCTCAAGCTCCGCGACGGCGGCCCGTCCATGCCCGCCAAGCTCGGTCTGGGCCTCGTGCTCCTGGCGATCGGGATGTTCGTCATGGTCGTCGCCGCGACGAACACCCACGGCGGAGCGGACAAGGTCGGCCCGTGGTGGCTCGTGCTCACGTATTTCGTCCACACGGTGGGCGAGCTCTGTCTGTCCCCCGTCGGCCTGTCGAGCGTGACCAAGCTCGCACCGCGACGGCTGGTCGGCCAGATGATGGGCACCTTCTTCATGGGCAACGCGCTCGGCAACCTCATCGCCGGATTGACGGCGGGAGCCTTCTCTACCATGCCCCTGCCCACGCTCTTCGGAACGATCGCGAAGGTCACGGGCGCGGGCGGCCTCCTGCTCCTGCTCTTCTCGGGGCCGATCCGCCGGCTCATCGGCGTGCTTCCGACGGAGGCCGAGTCGCGGCGGGCGGCGGGGGAGAGCGAAGTCCCCGCGTAACGACGCGCGCGACCGGGCGCCGTCGGTGGTACATCTCGCCCATGGCGGAGTCGGCCGGGGAGATCGCGAGCGCCCGCGACTACTATCGGCCGCGGGCCTTCGCATCCGCTCGCTCCGCGGCGACTTCGACGGACGGCCGTTCCGCGCCGGGTCGCCTCGGTTGCTCGTCACGGCCGTGAGGGCGCGATGAGCCGGACCGCGGGCGAGGCCACGGTCGCGGACCGCGTCGAGGCGCTTTCGACGGACCTCTTCGAAGCGATCCCCTCCCAGACGTCCGAGAGGGACCGGCGGTCGCTCCTCGCGGTCCAGCGGTCCACGGCCCGGCGCTTCGGCCGATTCGCCTATCTCGAGATCGGTTCACACCTGGGCGGATCGATCCAGCCGTATCTCCTGGATCCGCGCTGCGAGGCGATCTACTCGATCGACCCTCGGCCCGCGTCGCAGCCGGACGACCGGTCGCGCGGCTGCCGGGTGGGGTACGAGGGCAACTCGACGCAGAGGATGCTCGACCGGCTTCGCGAGCTCGCTCCGGCCGGGCTCGTGCGCGTCCGTTGCTTCGAGTCGGACGCCTCGCGGGTCGACCCGTCGGCCATCGGCCGTCGGCCCCACGTGGCGTTCATCGACGGCGAGCACACCCGCCGCGCCGTCGTCTCCGATTTCCGGTTCTGCCGGAGCGTGCTGGCTCCGGGAGGGACAATCGTCTTCGACGACTTCCCGATCGTCTACCCCGGGGTGCTCGACGTCCTCGGGTCCCTGCGCAGGGCCGGGGAGCGTTTCCTGACCGCCCGGCTCGAGGGCAAGGCGTTCGCCGTTTTCTTCGACGAGGACGTGGTGGAAGGCGACCCCTTCCTGCGCCTCTGCCGCGCCCGCAAACGGTTCAGCCTCTTGCGGTACCGGGTCAAACGCGCGTTCCGCGACGCCCTCCCCGGACCCGGCCGGGACTAAGCCCGGTCCCGGGTCGGCCGGGGGCCGGTTCTGTTATCCTGCGCTCTTCCAAACGAGCACCTCGGTATCGAGCGTCCCCGGCGAAGGGCCGTCGGCATCGTTGTTGCTTCGCGCGGAAGAGACGGAATGCGGGAGGCAGATTGATGCGAACGAGTCAGTTTCGGCGGCCGGGAGCGGTTTGCGGCGAGGGAGCGCGCCCCTGGCGGAGCGCGGCCACGGTTGCCCTTCTGGTAATCTGCGCGGGCACGGCGGCGCCCGCCCAAGCTCAGGTCATCACGGAAACTCCGATCCCCACGGCCTTCAGCCGGCCCGAAGGTATCGTTACGGGGCCCGACGGTAACCTCTGGTTCTGCGAGGAAGACACCAACAAGATTGGCCGTATGACGCCGAGCGGTGTCATCACGGAGTTTCCAATCCCGACGGCCGACAGCCACCCCGAAACGATAATCGTCGGTCCGGACGGCAACCTCTGGTTCACCGAGTTTGCCGGGAACAAACTGGGGAGGATCACGACCGACGGCGTGATCGTTGAATTCCCGATCCCAACGGCGTCGAGCGAGCCGGAAGGCGTCGCTACGGGTCCAGACGGCCTCATCTGGTTTACGGAGGCTTCCAAGAACAAGATCGGCAAACTCACCATGGCCGGCGTTTTCACCGAGTACACCGTTCCGACGGGCAACGCCCGGCCGGATGGCATCACGGCCGGCCCCGACGGCAACCTCTGGTTCGTTGAGCAGGCGGGAAACAAGATCGGACGAATCACGACGACGGGCGTCATCACGGAGTTCCCGATCCCGACGGCCGACAGCGATCCATGGAACATCACCGTCGGCCCGGACGGAAACCTCTGGTTCTCGGAGGGGACGGCGTTGCAGATTGGACGCATCACGCCGGCGGGCGTCATTACGGAATTCCCGCTCCCGCAGGGCGGCCCGCCGCAGGCGACGCCGGACTACCTCGTCGCCGGTCCGGACGGAAACGTCTGGTTTACCGAACATTTCGGCAACATGGTCGGACGCATCACGATAGCTGGGGTCATCACCGAGTTCCCGCTTCCGAACCCTGACAGCCGGCCCTACGGCATCGGTGTTGGGCCCGATGGCGCGCTATGGTTTTGTGAGCGGTGGGGCAACCGGATTGGGCGAATCACGACCGCCCCGGTCACGCCGCAGCCCATGGAGGTCGACGCGCGAAGCGTCACGGGCTCGGTATCCGACGCCAATGGCGTTCTCGAACCGGGGGAAACCGTGCAGGTCGATCCGAGCTGGGAGAACACCCTCGTGACTGACCATGCCATCACTGGGGTCGCATCGAGTCTGACGGGCCCCGTCGGACCTTCATACACGATCGACGACACCTCCTCCGATTACGGTACGGTGCCCGCGGAGTCGATCACCGACTGCAACGACGCCACGGGCGATTGCTACCTTATGACGGTGACGGGCACTCGTCCCCAGCCGCACTGGGATGCGACCTTCACCGAAACCGTGAGCCCCGACGGGATCGCGAAGGAATGGACGCTCCACATCGGCGAGAGCTTCCCCGACGTGCCGAAGTCCAACCAGTTCTACCGGTTCATCGAGACCCTCTTCCACAGCCAGGTCACCGGCGGATGCGGCCTCGGCAACTACTGCCCCGGCAACTCGGTGACCCGCGCGCAGATGGCGGTCTTCCTCCTCAAGGCGCGGTTCGGAACGCCGTACGTTCCGCCCCCGGCGACCGGAACCGTCTTCAACGACGTGACCACCGGAACCTTCGCCTCGGCGTGGATCGAGGCCCTCTCCGGCTTCAAGGTGACCGGCGGCTGCGGCAGCGGAAATTACTGCCCGAACAACCCGGTGACCCGCGCCCAGATGGCGGTCTTCCTCCTGAAGTCGAAGCACGGCTCGTCCTACGTGCCGCCGGCCTGCACGGGAACCTTCGGGGACGTGCCGTGTCCGAGCGGTTTCGCGGACTGGATCGAGCAGCTCGCGGCCGAGGGAATCACCGGCGGCTGCGGCGGCGGGAACTACTGCCCGGACGACCCCAACACCCGCGGACAGATGGCGGTCTTCCTCGTCAAGACGTTCGGCCTTCTGCTCTACGGCCCGTAGAGCTTCGGCCCCCGGGGCTCGGCGAGAGCCGGGCCCCGGCTACCGGGCCTCGTCGGCCCGTTTCCGGAACGCCGCCCTGGCGGCCGCGAGCCGCTCCAGGACTTCGGACTTCTCCGCCGCGGTGTTCCACCCGGCGTGCGCGGCGGCCGCCGACTCGAGGCGTTCGATCCAGCGGACGAAGAAGTTCGCATCCGGCGCGCTCCGGACCGGGCGGCCGCCAACCGTCACGTAGATCGGGCTCGTCGTGGCGTACGGGTAGATGTCGAGGACCGGCTCCGCCGCGCCGGCCGACCACGCGCGCAAGACGTACCAGCCGCTGCCCCCGGCCGGGACGGGAAGCGTGGCGTCCGCCCGCGTCCCACCCGCAGACATCGGCACCGTGGCGACGACGGCGCCGTTCGAGACGATCTCGAGCTTCTCGACGGGCACGAGAGAGCGCATCTCGACCCGGGCGGTCAGGGTCCGGGCGCCCGGCGCCAGCGCGATCTCGTCGCCGATCTCACGGCCGTCGAGCGTGAAGGACAGGAGGGGACCATTCGTCGCGAAGGTCTTCCCGGCTTTCAGGCCCGCGAGCCAGGTCCTGTCGTCGAGCTCCGGCCCCGAGCGGACGAACACGCGGTTCATGCCGACGGGTCCCCGCAGCGACGCGTAGTTGGCCATCGCGTCCGTGCCGCCCCCGGCGGGAATCCGGAATCCGCAGTTGAGCAGCCGGTACCAGACGTCCGCCGTGATGCGGTGGTCGGAGAATCCCACGATCTCCAGGTAGTCGCTCTTCCCGAGCGCGACGTCGACCGGCAGCGCGTTCGTCAGCGCGTCGGGGCCGTCGGGGTCGGGCGCCGGCGGGTCGAAGGGATGGACGTAGCCGGAGACGCCCGCCTGGGCGTGCGCGAGGTCGAAGATCGTCGAGTTGTCGGGGAAGAGGCTCGCCGCGGCCGTGTCGAAGTACCCCGCGTAGTTGGGCAGGATCAGGTTCCGGGTGAGACCGAGATGCCCGGTGTGGCCCCACCAGCTCGTGTGGAACTCCTCGTCGTGCCGGACGAGCGTCGCCGCGGTCGAGACCGGGTCGAGGCTCCCGCGGAAGAGCGCGACGTCCGGGATCCGCTGCTCCTTGTTGACGATGAGGTTCTCGACCACGTGCAGGTCCTCGGCTTCGGCCTGCGCGCACAGGCGCGCCGGGTCGTTCCGGTAGGCGCCGCCGTAATTCATGTGAACGTGCAGGTCTCCGCTCCACCAGCCCCGGGACGGGAGGTCCATCAGGCGCTCGAGCCGGAGGCTCGCGGCGACCGTGCTCCCGGCGACGACGTCGACCACGACCTTCGCCGGCGCGGACTCGAGACCGTGCGTCGCGAGAACCGTGTACCGGCCCGCCGGAAGCGTCAGCTCCGCCGCGCCGGGCGCGTGGAAATACGTGATCTCGAAGGGCCGCACCTTCCGGTCGAACCCGTCGTCGGCGTGCCGCCATGCGTCGTCGGGCGCCCAGCCCCGGCCGTCGGCGCCCGTGACCGACAAGCGGACGGGCACCGGCGCGCCGGAGGCGTCGGTGACGGTCACGTGGAGGGCGCCGGTCGGCCGGAGATACCGTCGCTTCGAAGCGGCGACCGTTTCGACGGTCCCATCGGGGATGGCCACCACGCGGAGCGAGACGTTGCCGTCCTCGTTCGAGACGAACGCGATGCGCCGGCCGTCGCGGGACCAGCGCGGCCGCGTGTGGTCGCACTCGCAGTACGTCAGCTCGAACGGGCTCCCGCCCTCGGCCGTCGTCAGCCAGAGCTGGTTGCGCTGGCGCCCGAGGTACGAGCTGTAGACCACGCGCTTTCCGTCGCGCGCCCAGTCGGGCCGCGCCTTCCAGTTGGTCTCCTCCTTTCGCACGAGCCGCATGGGCGCGCCCGGCCGCGCCTCCATGCGCCAGAGGTCGCCCGAGCCCCAGACGTCGCCCCGGTTGGAAATGAGGATGACCTCCTTTCCGTCCGGCGACCACGTCGGCGAGAGGTACTGGTCGAACTTCGAGTAGTAATAGCGGGGGAGCTTGCTGTCGACGTCCTCCGTGATGCGCGTCGCGTCGCCGGCGGCCCTTCCGGCGGCGACCGGGAGGACGAACACGTGGAAGCGGCCCTGGAAGGCGGTCGAGACGTAGGCGATCCGCGAGCCGTCCGGCGACCACCGAGCGTCCAGATTGACGGCCCCGTTCGCGACGAGCGCCCGGGCGGACCCGTCGGAAAGATCCAGGACCCAGAGCTCCAGCGCGTCGTTGCGGTAGGACGTGTAGAGGATCTGCTTCCCGTCCGGCGACCAGTCCGGCTCGGAGTCGTAGCCCGGCCCGTCCGTCAGCTGCGTCGCTTCGTCCGAGCCGAGCCGCTGCCGCCAGAGCGTGCCCTGCATCGCGTAGACGAGCTCCGTTCCGTCCGGTGACCAGGCCGCCGCGCTCGGCCCGCTCGTCACCTGCGGGAGGTACATCTCCCGGTAGTAGTAGGGGTGCGGCTCGTTGATCTGCTTCAGGACCGGCTGGCGCTCCGCGAGCGAGGCGGGAGCGGAGGCGAAGCCGGCGATCAGGCAGGCGAGGGCCGCAAGGCGAATCGTCGTCGAGCTCATGGCGCGCACTCTCCCACGACATGCGGCCGGAGTCCATGTCGCCGCGGCGCGGCCGGGACGCGGGTCAGGCGATCGTCTTCAGCCAGAGACTCCCGCCTCCCGGCAGCACTCCGGGCAGATCCGGGATCAGCGCGCGCAGAACGCTCGGGTCCGTCTTGTGCAGGTAATAGACGCCGACGAGCACCTCGAACTTTCGGCTGTTGGCGAGCAGGGCGGCCAGAACGTACTGCTCGTTCCAGTAGAGGAAGTGCTCTTCCGACCAGTATCGCGCGTACTCGAACGGCAGGCAGATGTCGTGGACCTGGACGAGGACGCCCGCCGGGAGCCTCGGAAGGACGCGCAGGAAGAGATGATTGACGTCGGAACCGGTCTTCGAGATGTGCGAGCCGTCGATGAACAGGATGTCGCCCGGCCCGAGGTCGAGGAATACCGACTCGGACGCGTCCTGGACCGGCACGGGCTGGACCTCGATCGGGCCCGACATCGTCCGGAGCCAGGCGGGCGGGTGCGGCTCGATGCAGAGGATCGACCCCGTGCCGTTCTTCCGGACGGCCTCGAGCGCGAGCTTGGTCGAGTGTCCGGATCCGACTTCCACGACGCGCCTCGGCCGCAGCCGCCGAATGAGAGCGTAGTAGAGCGCGGCGTCGGCATGGCTGAACTGGTCGTTGTTCCAGTAGTACGTCGTCTCCGCCGCCGCGCCGGCCTCGACCGGAAAGGCGGCGAGCTCGTCCCGAAACGCGGCCGCGTCCGCCAGATACGCCCGCTGCGCGGCGAGATCGAACCGGCCGCAGTCCGGAAAGGTCGCGTCCCAGACCGCGTTCGGCAGATCGGACGGGGAGAAGACGGGTGTGTAGAAGAAGTCCGGAATGACCTGAAGACGGCGGGAGCGGGAGTGCCGATGCACGTCCCGAAGGGCGGGAAGCCAGGCCGGGTGCTTCGGATCGAACGCGAGACTGGCGACGAGCTCGTCGTAGATCTCGATCGCTGTTCTCGGCGGGGGAGGAGCGGCGCCGTGCGCTGATGCCCGGGTCATTTCAGAAAGTCTGGCTCGAAGGCGCGCGAGACGACGCACGAGGCGTCAGAGTAGCACGGCAGCCCGCCGGGCCGATCGGATTGGAGCAATGGATTCAGCAGGTTACTTCTTGTCATGTCGCACCCGCCGAAGTTCGGCCCGAGCGAATCCGTTTTCGTTCGTTTGAGACGTATGATGCGAGATGAACCGTTCCGGACCCTCGCCTGCTTGCCAGCCCGCGTCCGCCAGGAACGACTTTGGGGGGCTGCCGTGAAATCTCTCGGTGAGACCGTCGATCGGATCTCTCGGAGCGGCGAAGCCGTGTTTGTCATGGATGCGCGCAATCGGATCATCCGCTGGAACAAGGCCTGCGAATCACTGGTCGGGTTGCCGGCGCGCTCCGTGATGGGGAAACCTTGCCACGAAGTCGTCAAGGGTCGGGACGGAAACGACAACGAGTACTGCCAGCAAAGTTGTCCGGCCGCGCACCAGGCGCGCGAAGATCGCGCGCGCCCCGTTTGTCCTTTCGTGTTGAACGTGCAGGCGGCCGACGGTTCCACAAGGACCGTCTTGAGTTCGCTCTTTTCCATACCCTCGTACCACCCGGCCCTCGCGACACTCGTCCACATACTCCGCGAAACCACGGTCTCGCCGACCGTGAGCCGGACGAGCTCCGAATCGCGCGAGCCCCTCGAGCCCATCGTGACCGACGGAGGCGAAACGGTGTCCTTCACGGCGCGGGAGCGGGAGATTCTCCGTTGTCTCGTCGAGGGTCTGTCGACCGCTGCGATCAGCCTCAAACTCTTCATTTCCGCCGTCACCGTCCGCAACCACGTGAACAGCGTCCTCCAGAAGCTCGACGTCCACACGCGGATCGCGGCCGTCGCGTTCGCGCGTCAGCACAACCTCTCCTGAGGCCTTTTCGCGCACGGCGACGCCCGGAGTCCACGGCTGACGGGTTCGGCGACAGCCGCTAGGGCGCCAGCAGACTCTGCGCGATGTACGCGGCCGCCTGGCCCCGGGTGAGCGGATTGTCGGGGCAGAAGAGGCCGCCCCCGCAGCCGACCGTCAGCCCTTCGGCGGCGAGCTGCTCGATGAAGTCGGCGGCGAACGCTCCCGCCGGGACGTCGCTGAAGACGGTCCCCGTCGCCGGGGGCGGCTCGTAAGCGGAGCCGTGCACCGCCTTCAAAATGAAGACCGCGCCCTGCGCCCGGGTGTTGGGCGCGTCGGGGCAGAAGACGTCGATGCCGCATCCGACCGTCAGGCCCTCGGATGCGAGCTGGAGGATGAACGGTCCTTCCGGGGAGCAGGGCAGGACGTCGTCTAAATGGATCGGGGGCTTCGGGAGATCGAAATCGGGCCCGTGCAGCGCCTTCTCGAGGAACACGGCCATTTGACCGCGCGTCAGCGAGTCGGCCGGACAGAAGTTGTTCCCGCCGCAGCCCGCCGTCACGCCGGCCTGGGCCAGCCGGACGACTCCGGAGTGGAAGTCCGACCCGGCCGGAACGTCGTCGAAGTCGTACACGAACCCGCGGGGCAGAGTCTCGAACTGGCCGTCCGGGTTACGCACGAGGACATCGGCGGCCCCGGCCGCGCCGGAAGGCGTCGTGGCGGTGATGGAGGCCGTGTCGACGACCGTCACGCCCGTCGCCGCATTTCCTCCGACGGACACCACGGCGCCGATCTGGAAGGCTCTTCCTCCGACCGTCACGGCCGTGCCGCCCGCGGAGGGACCGCTCGACGGAGTGACGAGACCGGGCGCCGGCCACGGTGACGCCGAGAACGAATAGTCCTGGATGCTCTGCGGCGTCGCCAGGTAGATCGTCTGCCCGTCCGGAGCGAAGGCGACCTCCAGCGCCTGAAGCGCCGGAGGATCGAGGCCGCGATTGAGGGGCGCCCAGGTCGCCCCGCCGTCGCGGGTCTCGAGCACGCCTTGCGGGGGATAGGCCACCAGGGCGGGCGGCGTCGTGTCGGGCGGAACGTACGCTTGCGCCGTCGCGACGAGATGGGTCGAGTCGCCGGGATCGACGGCGATTGAGCCGAAGGTGATGTTCGCGGGGGCCCCCGTCGGCGTCCATGTCGCTCCGCTGTCGGTCGAGACGTAGATCCCGTGGCCGGGCGTGCCCGCGTAGAGGCGGGAACCGTCTGAGGGGTCCGCGGCGAGCGTGGCCGTCGCGTCCGGCAATCCCGTGGCGGAGAGGATCCACGTGTCTCCGCCGTCCGTGCTGAGATACGGGTACCTCGTGTACGACGTCGGCGAAGAGAGGGTGATCAGAGGCTCGCCCGGCCGCGCCAGGATCGGGCTGGGGAAGTTGAGGGGAGTCGAGGAAGTCATCCACGTCGCCCCGCCGTCGTTGGACCAGTGGAAAAGGAACCCCCCGGCATAGACCACCTGGGGGTCGGAGGGATCGAAGGAGAAGTAGTAGATCCTGTCGTAAAGGGCGGATGTGGTTATCTGCGTCCAGGTGTCGCCGCCGTTGGTGCTCTTGAAGGCCCAGGGGCCGCCGTCCGCGATCGGTTGAGACACGTAGACGACGTCGGCATCCTCGGGATCGACGGCCACGGCATAGGTCGCGGAAGGCCTCGGGAGCCCGTTTCCGACGACCTGCCAGGTCTGTCCCGCGTCGGCGCTGCGGGCGAGCCCGTCCAGGAAGAACTCGCCCCTGGCGAAGATGACATCCGGATTCGAGACGCCGATCGAGAGTCCCGTCGTCAGGGCCGCGTCGAACCCCGTGGGGACCGCCGCCCAGTGGGCCGCCCCGTCGTCACTTCGAAACACGCCGAACCCGTCCGTGCCGGCGACCAGGCGCTGTCCCGGCCCGACTGCCAGCGGCCCGACCCGCAGGTCCAGCAGGCCTGCGGATTTCGGAAACCAGGTGGCGCCGCCGTCATCGCTTCGGAAGACTCCCAGACCACGGCTGGCGGCGTAGACCGTCAAGGGCGACGCCGGGTCGAAGGCAATCGACCCGTAGAAGCCGTCGGGCAGGGACGTGCTCGCGGGATGCCAGCTGACCGCGGCATCGTCGCTCTCGAGAACGAGACCGGTGCCGCCGCCAATGTCGGGAATGTAGAACCCGTCGGCGAGAAAGAGATGCGTCGAGTTGACCGGATCGATGACGACCGTGGAAACGTTCGTGTAGGGCAGGCCATTGCCCGCCGGAAACCAGGTCGCGCCGGCGTTCGTGCTCTTGAAGAGGCTGTTCGCGAAGGTGCCGAGGTACAAGGTCGCGGGATCGGCCGGATCGATCTGGATCGTGTTCGTGTAGAAGTAGGTGGGATTGGTCGGAAGGCCGCTGTTGGAAGAAACCCACGTGCAACCCGCATCGACGCTCCGAAACACGCCGTTGTTGGTCGCCGCGTAGATGGTGTCGGGCTGCGAGGGATCGATCGCGAGGCCGTTGACGGTCTTCGCGACGGGGTCGAATCCATCCGCTCGCTGCCGCCAGGTGTTGCCGCCGTCCGTCGATTTCCAGACCCCGCCTCCCGCCGTTCCGGCATAGATCGTCGAGGGTGTTTGCGGGTCGATCGCCAGCGCGAGCGGCCAGAACCCGCCCTCGAAGTAGGTCCAGCCCTGGCTCACGGAGCTCCAGTGCGCTCCTGCGTTCGCGCTCTTGAAGACACCGCCGAGGCGCGTGCCCGCGTAAACGATGTCGGGCGATGCGGGGTCGACGGCGAGCGCGTCGACGTAGCCCGTCAGCGGCCCCTGCGTCGTCCAGCGGTTGACGCCGGCGTGGAGACAGCTCGAGAGAAGAACACCGGCCAGACCCCAAACGGCTGGGCGCCAGGTTCGCATGGCACGTGCTCCGTTCTCGGAGGCGGGTCTGGCGGTATCGAGCGCGCCGGCCCGTTCCTGGCGGGCGAGTCTATCGCCCTCCGGGGCGCCGGATTTGGTGGGCCGTCTGGGACTCGAACCCAGGACCACCGGCTTAAAAGGCCGATGCTCTAACCAGCTGAGCTAACGGCCCACCGTGAGGAGGAGTTTACTTCGCGGGCGGCAGGCCGTTGAGGAACGGCGTGTCCGACCGCCAGACGGTCTCCTCGCGGCGGGGGCCGGTCGAGACGAAGACCGCCGGCGCGCCGATCGCGTCCTCGAGGGCGCGGACGTAGCGCTGCGCGGCCGCGGGGAGCTCTTCGTACCTCGTCACGCCGGTCGTGACGGACTTCCAGCCCGGCAGCTTTTCGTACTCGGGCTCGAGGCGGGCGATGTCCTCGGCGAGCGGGGGAAGGTCCGAGACCGGCTTGCCGTCGAGCTTGTAGCCGAGGCAGATCGGGATCTCCTCGAGCTCGTCGAGGCAGTCGAGCTTGGTGATCGCGACGGCCTCGGCGCCCGAGAGCTCGACGGCCGTCCGAGCGACGATCGCGTCGAACCAGCCGGTCCTGCGGGGTCGACCCGTCGAGGTCCCGTACTCGTTGCCCCTCTTGCGCAGGAACTCGCCCGTCTCCTCGTGGAGCTCCGTGGGGAAGGGGCCGGAGCCGACCCGCGTCGAGTATGCCTTGAGGACGAGCATGCTCGCCTCGAGCGCTCGGGGAGCGATCTCGAGACCCGAGGCGACGGCCGCCGACGTGCAGTGGGACGAGGTCACGAAGGGGTACGTCCCGGCTGAGAGATCCAGCATGGCGCCGTGGGCGCCCTCGGCGAGCAAGGTCGATCCGCCCTTCAAGGCGTTGCGGAGGAACCGTCCGGTGTCGCCGACGTGGGGGCGAAGCCGCTCGGCCGCGGGCGCGAGCATGGCCAGGACGGCGTCCGCCGTCGGAACGTCCTTGACCCCGAGCGCGCGCAGCAGAGTTCCGGTTTCCTCGGCCACCGCCCGGACCCGGGCGGCGAGGGTCGACGGTCGGTAGAGCTCGGCCACACGGATCGCGCGCCGGGCCGCGAGGGATTCGTACGCCGGCCCGATGCCGCGCAGCGTCGTGCCGATCTTCGCCTCTCCCGCCGCGCTCTCCCGGGCCGCGTCGAGAAGGCGGTGGTAGGGAAGGATGACGGGAGCGCGGTCGGAGAGCCGGAAGTTCTCGCCGATCTCGACGCCCGCCGCCCGGAGCGCGTCCATCTCCGTCAGCAGCGCCTCGAGGTCGACGACGACGCCGGGCCCGATGATGGCGGTCCGACCGCGGACGACTCCCGCCGGCAGCAGGTGCAGGGCGAAGTGCTGGTTGCCGAACTTCACGGTGTGGCCGGCGTTGTGGCCGCCGTGATAGCGGGCCACGATGTCGAATCGGTTAGACAGCAGGTCGACGAGCTTGCCCTTGCCCTCGTCTCCCCACTGTCCGCCCAGGACGGCCAGGACCTTCACGCGCGTTCTCCTCGTTGGGGCCGAAAAAGCAGGGCAGGCTAACAGAGTTCGCGGGCGGTGTCAGCTTAGAATCGGCCCCCGATGAAGATCATACGGCTCGCCGGCGAGGGTCTGACCCTGGACGATCTCGCCGCGGTCGCACGGCGGGAGGTGCGCGTGACCCTGGCGCCTTCGGCCCGGCGTGCGATCGCCGCTTCGCGCCGCGTGGTCGATCGGGCCGTGCGCTCGAACGCCCGCGTCTACGGGGTGACCACGGGCTTCGGGAAATTCGCGGACGTCGCGATCCCGCCGGCGGAGCTCGAGAGCCTGCAGCGCAATCTCATCCGGAGCCACTGCGCGGGAGTCGGCGCGCCGCTCCCGGACGAAGCCGTGCGGGCGATGATGGTCCTCCGCGCGAACGCGCTCGCGCGGGGCAACTCCGGCATCCGCACTGCGACGGTCGAGGCGCTCCTCGGGATGCTCGCGGCGGACATCCTGCCGATCATCCCCTCCCAGGGCTCCGTCGGCGCGTCGGGGGATCTCGCGCCCCTCTCTCACCTCGCGCTCGGATTGATGGGCGAAGGACGGGTGCGCGTCCGGGGGCGGGAGAAGCCTGCCGCCTCCGCGTTGAGATCCGCCCGCCTCGCGCCCGTGGCCCTCGCGGCCAAGGAGGGGCTCGCGCTGATCAACGGGGTCCAGATGTCGGTCGCGGTGGGCGGTCTCGCGCTCCATCGCGCCCTCGCCCTCTCCCGCGCCGCGGACCTCGTCGGCGCGGCCTCGCTCGACGCCTCCCGGGGCTCGGACACGGCGTTCGACCGGCGGATCGTCGGCGCGCGGCCGCACCCCGGCGCCCTCCAGAGCGCGGCCAACCTCCGCGGGCTCCTCGCCGGCAGCGCGATCCGCGAGTCCCATCGCGGCTGCGGCCGAGTCCAGGACAACTACGCCCTCCGCTGCATGCCCCAGGTCCACGGCGCGGCGCGCGACGCCTTCGCCCACGCGCGGGCCGTCCTCGAGCGCGAGATGAACAGCTCGACCGACAACCCGCTGGTCTTCGCCGGCCGGGGGGACATCGTCTCGGGCGGGAACTTTCACGGCGCCCCGGTCGGGACGGTCCTCGACTACGCCGCCATCGCGGCGACCGACCTCGCCTCGATCTCGGAGCGGCGGATCGAAAAGCTGGTCAACCCCGCGCTCTCGGATCTTCCCGCCTTCCTGGTGAAGGAAGGCGGCCTCCACTCGGGCCTGATGATCGCCCAGGTGACCGCGGCGGGTCTCGTGTCCGAGTGCAAGATCCTCGCGCATCCCGCCTCGGTGGACTCGATCCCGACCTCCGCGGCCAAAGAGGATCACGTCTCGATGTCGCCGATCGCCGCCCGCAAGCTCGCCGCGATCGTCGAAAACCTCGAGCGGGTGCTCTCGATCGAGCTCATGACGGCCTTCCAGGCGATGGAGTTCCTGCGTCCCCTGACCTCTTCGGCCCCGATCGAGCGGGTTCGGCGGGCCTTCCGCCGGACGGTCCGGGCCTGGGACCACGACCGGGAGCTCCACACCGACCTCGAGAGCGCGAGACGCTTCCTGTCGAGCGAGGCCATCGAGCGCGAGCTCGCCCGCCTCGCCTGAGCGGCCCGGATCCCGCCGATATAATCGGCCCATGAGCACGAGCGTTCTGCCGGCTTCCCGAACGATCCGCGCCCACCACGGCACCGGGCTCCGCTGTCTCGGCTGGCCCCAGGAGGCGGCCCTCCGGATGCTCGAGAACAACCTCGACCCCGAGGTCGCCGAAAAGCCCGAGGAGCTCATCGTCTACGGGGGGACGGGCAAGGCCGCGCGCAGCTGGGAAGCCTTCGACTCGATCGTCGCGACGTTGAAGCGTCTGCGATCCAACGAGACGATGCTCGTCCAGTCCGGGAAGGCCGTCGGCGTCTTCCAGACCCACGAAGACGCGCCGCGCGTTCTGATTTCCAACTCGATGCTGGTTCCCGCGTGGGCGACGGGGGACGAGTTCCGGCGGCTCGAGGGCCTCGGCCTGACCATGTACGGGCAGATGACGGCCGGGTCCTGGATCTACATCGGCAGCCAGGGCATCGTGCAGGGGACTTTCGAGACCTTCGCCGCGGCGGCCCGGGACTTCGGCGGCGATCTCGCCGGGCGGCTCGTCGTCACCGCGGGTCTCGGCGGGATGGGCGGCGCCCAGCCCCTGGCCGCGACCATGAACGGCGCCGTCGCGCTCGTGGCCGAGGTGGACCCGGAGCGGATCGAGAAGCGCCTCAAGACCCGGTATCTCGACGAGCGCGAGACGGACCTCGACCGCGCGATCGACCGGGCGCTCGCGGCGAAGGCGGCGAAGCGCGCCGTGTCGATCGGCGTCGAGGCCAACGCCGTCGACCTGCTCGAACGCCTGCTCGCCCGCGACATCGTTCCCGAGCTCGTGACCGACCAGACCTCCGCGCACGACGAGCTCCACGGCTACGTTCCGCGCGGCGGCTCGCTCGAGGACCTCGTCCGGCTGCGGTCGGCGGACCCGAAGCGGTACATCGAGCGGGCCTACGCGACGATGGCGGACCACGTGCGCGCCCTCCTCGAGCTGAAGCGCCGCGGCTCGATCGTGTTCGACTACGGCAACAACCTGCGCGGCCAGGCCCAGAAGGCCGGGGTCGCGGACGCGTTCGAGATCGGCGGATTCGTTCCCCTCTATATCCGCCCGCTCTTCTGCGAAGGCAAGGGCCCGTTCCGCTGGGCGGCCCTGTCCGGGGACCCCGAGGACATCCGGACGACGGACCGCGCGCTCCTCGAGCTCTTCCCCGGAGACCCCGCGCTCGCTCGGTGGCTCGCGCTCGCGGAGGAGCGCATCGCGTTCCAGGGCCTGCCGGCGCGGATCTGCTGGCTCGGGTACGGGGAGCGGCACCGCGCCGGGCTTCGCTTCAACGAGCTGGTGCGCGCCGGACAGGTCCGCGCGCCCATCGTGATCGGGCGCGATCACCTCGATGCCGGATCCGTGGCCTCGCCCAACCGGGAGACCGAGGGGATGCGGGACGGCTCCGACGCGATCGGCGACTGGCCGATCCTGAACGCGCTCATTAACACCGCGGCCGGGGCGACCTGGGTCTCGGTGCATCACGGGGGAGGCGTCGGCATCGGGTACTCCCTCCACGCCGGGATGGTCGTCGTCGCGGACGGCACGGAGGCCGCGCACCGGCGGCTCGAGCGCGTCCTGAAGAGCGATCCCGGCACGGGAGTGATGCGTCACGCCGACGCGGGCTACCCGGAGGCGATCGCGGCGGCGCGCGAGCGGGGAGTGGACCTGCCCTTCCTGCGCTGACGCGCGGGACGTCACGGTGAAGCGCCCCCGGCTCTGGGCCGCTCTCGCCGCCATCGTGGCGGCGCTCGCGTGGCTCGACGGCTGGGTCGGTCCGGCCCTGGCTCCGGCGCGGAGCGGCTCTCCGCCGGAGGAGCTCCGCCGGGCCGTCGAAGGCGCGGCCAAGGACCTCGCTGCGAGAACGCAGGCCTTCGCGCGCAATCCCGACGTCGCCCGTTCGCTCGAGGGCGGGGGAATCGCGGTGCAGCGCGAGCGGCTGTTCTCGGCGGCCCGGCAGGCCGTGGCCGACTCGGCTCCCGGCACCTGGATCACGCTCGCCGACCCGCGCGGCAATCCGCAGGCCTGGTGGGGCGACGCCCCGTCGCGGATTCCGCAGCTGCGCGCGCCGGGCACGCTCGAGGTGCGGTGGTCGGCGACGCGCATGGAGCTCCTCCACTGGAGCCTCGCCGGCAAGGAGCCGTTCGCCGGCGTGATCTGCGCCGGCCGGTCGCTTCCGGTCCAGGCGCCCGAGTTCGCGCAGGCCCTCGGCCTGTCCGGCGCGAGCGCCGACTGGGAGCCGGTGGCGCCGGAGGGCCAGGCGCCGCTGCTGATGGACGCCGCGGGACGACTGCCGCTTCTCGCCGGGCGCCTTGCGGATCTTCCCGCGGCGCCTCACGGCCGGCGCCGGGGGCTCGTCCGTGCCGCGGCGCTGGGAGTCAGCCTCGCGCTGGCGCTGGCCGGCCGCGACGCGCTCGCGGTCGGCGCCGGTCTCGCGTCGGCGTTCCTCGCGGCCGTGGCGTTCGCCGGCGCAGGGGAGCGGGCGCTCTCCGCGTCGCGCCCCTGGCTTCTGGCGGCCGGCCTCTTTCTCCTTCCGGTCGGGCTCTCCCGGCTTCGATCCCCGGAGCCCGGCCGCCGGGGGCGCCGGCTCGCGGCGGGATACGCCCTCTTCGCCGCGGCGCTCGCGGCCGCGCACGGGACGGACCTGCCGGACCTCGGCGCCCGCGTGCCCGTCTGGAGCGCCCAGTTTCTCGGCCTCGTGGCGCTGACGGCCCTGACCGCCGCGTCGCTCGCGATCGGAGCGAGCGCGGGCCCCCGCTCGGGCCGCGGGGCCTGGACCGGCGCCGCGATCGCCGTGACTTCGGCCGGCATCCTCGCCGCCCTGCTGCTCGTCACGCCGTCGCGGGCCTATCCCTACCTCGTCGGCGTCGGTCTCGATCGTCGCCTACGAGACGTGGCGCCGGGCGATCGCCGCGGTTCCGGAGAGCGGCCCGCTCGGTCCGTTTCGTCTGGCGGCCGGCATGACGCTGCTTCTCATCCTCGTCGCCGTGCCGCTCCACGAGCACCGGCGCGTCGTCGAGGCGTACCGGGTGGCGGCCGCGATGCGGCTTCCCGACGCCGAGCGGATCTCCGCCGGGGCCGTCGTCGCGGTTCGGCGGGCGGTCGAGCGGGCGGAACGGTTCGACCTCGCCGCGCAGCTGCCGGCGCCGATCGAGGTCGTCGATCTCTCCGATCTCGCCTACCGCCTGTGGCGCGAGGGAGAGTCGGAGGCCCCGTCGGAGACGCTCATCGCCTTCGAGGTGTTCGATCGCGACGGAGTGCTGCGGAGCCGCTTCTCGCTCATCCCGGAAGCCGACACGGCGGCCGCGGACGACCAGCCGGGCGTGCGCATCGAACGGCACCGCGTGGCCCTGGTGCAGCAGGCCGCGGTCCTCTCGAGCGCCGGCGCCCCCTGGGGGCGGGCGGTGGTCTCGGTCGCGGACTGGCCGAACTGGGACCCCCTTCCTCCCCGCCTCGAGGTCTACCGGAGGCTCGTGGGAGCCCCGACGTCCCCGGTCTCCTCGGCGCGCCCCGTCCTCGTCTTCTACGGGCCCGACGGTTCGCGCCGCGAGGAAGGGCCCGACATCTCGGCCGGGAGCTTCGACCGGGTCCGGCGCACCGGCCGGTCTTCGCGCGTGCGCCTCCGGTACCGCGGCGAGGAGCTCTACGGGGAGTTGCGGCCCCGGTCCGACGGGTTCCAGCTCATCGCGGTTCCCGGTCCGGGATTCCTTCCCCGCCTCCTGACGGCGGCGCTGCTGCTTCCGGCGGCGGCCGCGCTCTATCTTCTCGGCGGCGCGATCGTTCTCGTCCGCGCGGTCGTGGCGCGCCGCAGCCTGCGCGACCTCTGGCCTCCCGGCGCGCGGACGTTCCGGGGCCGCCTCGTGGCGCTCTTCGTGCTCTCGGTGATGATCCCGCTCCTCGCGGTGACGTTCTTCCTGCGGGCCTCGATCGCGACGCGCTCGCGGCAGGACACGCTCGACCACGCCCGCACCGCGCTCGAAACCGGCCGGCGGGTCCTCGACGACTACCTTCCGTCGGAGACCGCGCGGGGACGGCTCGGACTTCTGGACGACGCGCTCCTCTCCTGGCTCGCCAACGCCGTGGGGTTCGACCTCTCGGTCTATTCGCCCGATGCGCTGCTGCTGGCGAGCTCGCGGCGCGATCTCTACGCCGCCGGGCTCCTGCCCGAACGCGTCCCCGGGGCGAGCTACGTCGCCGTCGGCCTCGGCGAGGCGCGCCAGCGCGAGGACGCGCGCCTGATCGCGGGAAGCCCGTTCGAGGAGCTCACGACCGCGCTCTCCGCGCTGCCCGGCGTTCCGGGAGTGCGCAGCCCCGCCCTGCTTTCCGTCCTGCTGCTGCCCCAGCAGCGCGCCGCGGAGGCCGAGGCCTCGCAACTGACGGCGGCCGTCACGGCGTTTTCGCTCCTGGTGTTTCTCGTGTCGGCCGCGATCGCGGGCCGCCTCGCCGTCCGCGTGGCACGCCCGGTGGCGGACCTCGTACAGGGGACGCGGGCCGTCGCGCGCGGCGATTTCTCGCCCCACCTCGCCGAGCCGCCGGACGAGGAGCTGCGCGAGCTGGTGCGCGCCTTTCTCTACATGTCCCGGAGCCTGCGCGAACAGACGGATGCTCTGTCGCGGGAGAAGGAGCGTCTCGCCACGCTCCTCGCCCAGCTTACCGCCGGCGTCGTGGCCTACGGCGAAGACCGCCGCGTGCTCCTCGCCAACCCCGCGGCGGCCCGGCTCGCGCGCGGAAAGCTCGACGGCGAGACGCTCGAGGAGGTCTTCCCGGGCGACGAGATGCGCGGCGTCCGGCGGGTTCTCGAGCGGGTCGACGGAGCGCCCGTGTCGGAGGAGCTCGAGCCGCGGCCCGGGGAGCGCTGGCGCGTCGTGACCGTGCCGCTGCCGCTCGGCGGAACGGGAGCTCGGATGGCCGTGATCGAGGACGTGTCCGACGTCGTTCGCTCGAACCGTCTCGCGGCGTGGGCGGAGATGGCGAGGATCATCGCCCACGAGATCAAGAATCCGTTGACACCGATCCGCCTCTCCGTCGAACATCTTCGGGAGGTCTGGAAGCGCAAGTCCCCGGATTTCGAACGGGTCCTGGAGGAGTGCGTGTCGAACGTCCTGCGGCAGACCGACGAGTTGCGGCGCTCGGCGTCCGAGTTCGCCGACTACGCCCGGCTCCCGCGCCCGGAGCTGCGCCCGGCGGACGTGTCGACGCTCCTGCGGGAGGCCGCGGCGGCTTACTCGGCCGCGCCCGGGATCCGCTGGGCGGTCGACGCTTCTCCGGGGCTCTTCGCGATGGCGGATCCGCGCCTGCTCTCCCGCGTCCTCTCGAACCTCGTGGGCAACTCCGTCGACGCGCTTCCGGAGGGCGGGACGATCCGCCTGTCCGCCGCGCGCCGCGACGGGCGCATCGAGGCGAGCGTCGAGGACGACGGCCCCGGCGTGCGGACCGAGATCCTGCCGCGCCTCTTCGACCCCTACTTCTCGGCCAAGAGCGGCGGCACGGGTCTCGGCCTCGCGATCGCGAAGAAGATCGTCGAGGAGCACGGAGGCTCGATCGGCGCGGCCAACCGGCCGGGAGGCGGATTCCGGGTGCGCTTCGATCTTCCCGCCGCCGAGGGGACGCCGGCTTGAGGTCGGAGCGGGTGGCGCTCCTCGCCGTCGTGGCCTCGGGCGCGCTCGCGCTCGGGGCAGTCGGCTGCCGCAAGTCCTCCGCGCCGGCCGCGGGCTCGGCCCGGGGCGGACCCCCGAAGGGCGACGCGGTCTGGTTCACCGACGTCGCCGCCGCAGGCGACGCCGGCATCGAGGACCGGCTCGCGAGGATCGCGGCGGCGGTCTTTCTGCCGGCCGGGGAGGTGACCTTCGGGAACGGGCGTTGGGGTCTTCGCCCGGGCGCGGCCCCGCCCCATCCGCTTTCGCTCGCGTCCGTGATCCTGGTCGTCCATGCCGGCGCGGAGCTCTCGACCGCCCTCGCCGGAGAGGCGGGACCGGATGCCGAGGCCGTCTCGCAGGCCATCGCCGCGGGCCTCGAACCGGCCCTTCGCGCGGGCGGAGGGTTCGGCCGGGTCATCGGCCTCCACCTCGACTTTCCGTTCACCGCCGCATCCGCAAAGCGCTCCGGTGCGCTGCTCGAGGCGCTTCGCCGCCGGCTGCCCGGGGGTCCATTTCTCTCGATCGCCGCCGCGTTCCCTTCGCCCGCGACCGAAGAAGCGCGCAAGGCGCTCGCGCCCCTCGTCGACCGGGCCGACGCCCTCGTCGCTCCGATCTTCGGTCTCGAGGCGCGGTCCGACGCGGCCGCGATCGACTCGCTGCGACGGCCGTGGTGGGCCGCGTTCGGCGCGTCTCCGCGGGCGGTGATCGTTCGCGCGGACGGCGGACCTCCCGCCGCCCTCCCGGAGGAGCCCCTCGAGGCGCTCTCCGGCGACTCCCGCGTCGACTTCGAGAACGACCTGTCGGTTTCCGACGCCGCCTTCTCGGCGTTTCACCTGACCGTGCGCCGGCCCGTGCGCGCCGGCGACCTGGCCTTCGAGACCGGCGACCGCATCACCTACCGCGTGCCGGCCCTGACGGAAATGCTCTACCAGCTCGGCTCGACGATGTCCGGCAAGCGGTTCGCGCTCGGACGCGTCCTCGTGTTCGACGGGGCCCGGGACGCCTCCCGAATCTTTCCGGTGGCGGCGTTCGAGGACGTCATCCTCGGCCGGTCGCTCGCCCCGGTTCTCGCCCCGAGCGTCGTCGCCGCGGGCCGCAACGCGATCGCGGTCGAGGCCGCCAACCGGACCACCCACGCCTCGATCGTCTCCCGGACCGCGAACTGGATCGAGGTCGACGTGGCGCCGGCGCACCCGGCCGACGTCAACCTCGGGGGATTCGACCGCTACGCGACCTACGACCGCAACGGGCAGCCCGTGACGCCCGGCCGGGCGACCCGGGTCCGCCTCTTCGAGACGCTCGTCCTGCCCGGCGAGGTCGTCTCCCCGGCCCGCATCGTGCTCCGCGGCGGCGTTCCGGCCCGCTGCTGCCCGTCCCGCGCGCACATGATCGCCGCCGCCGGGTCCGAGGTCGCGTCGGAGTGGACGGAGCCGCCGGCCCCTCCGACGCCGACGGCGGCGCCGCCCCGCAAGAAGCGCTGAGGGCCGGCCGGCCTACGGGCCCGAGCCACGCTCGGCCCGCCGGAACGCTCCCGCGATCTTGGCGGCGGGGCCCGAGACGACGAAGACGAGCGTGATGCAGGCGAGTGCGATCTCCGGCCGGAACGCGATGATCGCGAAGAGGGCGGCGATCGCCGGCAGGATCCAGGCGGGCCGGCGCCGGCGCAGGTCGACGTCCTTGAAGGACCGGTAGCGGATCGTCGAGATCATCAGGTAGGAGAGGACGATCGTCAGGGCGAGGAGCCCGCCCATCCAGACGCGGGACACCAGCCGTTCGGGCGTCGCGAGGACGACCGTCGCGACCGTGCCGGCCGCCGCCGGGATCGGGAGCCCCACGAAGTACCGCTTGTCCACGACGTGCGTCTGGATGTTGAACCGGGCCAGCCGCATCGAGCCGCAGACCACGAAGAGGAACGAGGCCATCCAGCCCAGGCGATGAAAATCCTCGAGGCCCCAGGAGTACGCCAGCACCGCGGGAGCCACGCCGAAGGAGACGAGGTCGGCGAGCGAGTCGTACTCCGAGCCGAACTCCGAGGTCGAGTTCGTCATCCGGGCGATCCGGCCGTCGAGCCCGTCGAGGATCCCGGCCGCGATGATCAGGTAGGCCGCGAGCTCGAAGGTCCCGCGGATCGACGACCAGAGCGACAGGTAGCCGCAGAACAGGTTGCCGACGGTGAAGAGCGTCGGAAGGATGAAGAGGCCCCGCGAGAGGCGCTCGCGCGAAAGCGCGCCCATCCTACGAGGCCTTGCCCCAGCGGGCGATCGCCGACCGGCCGGCCTTGAGCTTCTGCCCGGGCGTGACGAGCACCTCGGCGTCGTCCGGGAGAAAGAGGTCGACCCTGGAACCGAACTTGATCAGGCCGATCCGCTCGCCGCGCCGCACTTCGTCGCCCACGTGCGGGTAGAAGACGATCCGACGGGCGAGCGCTCCCGCGATCTGCTTGAAGGTCAGGCTGCCGCGCGGCGTCGAGAGCGTGATGCGATTCTGCTCGTTCTCGAGCGAGGCCTTCTCGGCGAACGCCGCCGCCTTCCGGCCTCGCACGTAGGCGTAGTCGGAGAGGCGGCCGTCGAACGGGGCGCGGTTGACGTGGCAGTTGAAGACCGACATGAAGATCGACAGGCGGCGGCGGGCGCCGGCGGGGGCTTCGGCGGCCTCGGTCACGGAGAGGACCGTGCCGTCGGCCGGGGAGACGAGCGTGTCCTCCCCGCCTTCCGGCGTGCGCTCGGGATCCCGGAAAAACTGCAGCAGGAAGAGTGTGGCGGCGAAGAAGAACGCCGCCAGAGGCACACTCCCCGTCAGGGCGCACAGCGCCCCGGCCGCGAAGGCCGGAAGGATGAAGACCCAGCCTTCGCGGGCGATCGGTATCCTCAGCTGGCGACTCCCGCTCGGTGGTGTCGCGCGATGGCTTCCATGCGGTCCTTCAAAAGGAGCTTTTCCTTCTTGAGCCGCTTTTCTTCCAATTCCTCGTCCTCGGAGAGGCTCGATTTCACCGCCAGCAGGTGGAGCCGCTCCTCGTGGTGGCGGTGCTCCTCGTGCAGGCGGCGAAACTCCGGATCGGTAACGGCCAGTTCCTCTCTGTTCCCGTTTTCCATCGGGTCAAACCTCCTTGTATTTTGGTCGAGGAGAGCTGCGGGGAAGGCCACGTCCCAAGTCTAGCCCCGCCGTGGGGAGCTTTCAACCGCGGGAAGACCCCGTCGGGAGCGGCAAAACGAGCACCAGCGCGTCCTCGCCGTCCTGGTAGTAGCCCCGGCGGCGGTAGGCTTCCGCGAAGCCGTAGGACTTGTAGAACTGCCGCGCGGCGGCGTTGGAGACGCGGACCTCGAGCGTGACCGCCGTCGAGCCCATCGAGCGGGCCCGTGCGAGCGCGTCCTCGAGGAGCATGCGCCCGTAGCCCTGCTGTCGCAGCCGCCGGTCGGTCGCGATCTTGTTGATGTGAAATTCCTCGTAGAGGGAGACGGCGAAGAGGTAGCCGCCGATGCGGGGCTCGCCTCCCTCCTCGCGCGCGAGCACGCGGATGTACCGGTGCGGCTCGACGAGCTCGCTCGCGAAAAAGTCGCGCCTCCACGGAGCCGGGAACGACTCCTCCTCGATCCGCGCGACCTCGTCGAGGTCGAACGGCCCGCCGGGCCGAAGGCGGTACGGGGCCGGCTCCGGCTCACGCAGCGCCATGCTTCTCCTCGGCCGCGCTCGGGCGCGAGTAGATGCCCTCGAGCGGCGTCGTCGCCCGCGGCGTGCGCGCCGAGGCGCGGGCGAGGGCTTCGGCGAGGGAGAGCGGTGGCACGCGGCCGCCCGCGCCGGCGAGCCCCTCCGGCAGAGCCGCGATGGGAGCGCCGTCGGCGAAGGCCGCGGCCTCGGCCGCCGGGATGCGGGCCGCCGGCGCGATCGAGCGGGCGCGATCCCCGGACAGATCGAACACTTCGCCGACGAGCTCGCCCCGGCCGGCGTCGAGGAACGCGGCGACACGCGGGCCTCCCCAGGGGCGCGCGGCCTCGGCGACTGCCTCGAGCGTCGAGACGGTCTCGACGGGGCGGCCGAGCGCGCGGCCGAGAGCCCACGCCGTCGCCAGCCCCACCCGCAGCCCGGTGAAGGAGCCGGGCCCGGCGCCGACGACGATGCGATCGCAGTCGCTCAGGTCGAGGCCCGCGGCGGCGAGCGCGCGGGAGATCGCCGGCAGCAGCGCCTCCGACGCGCGCCGGTCTCCGGGGAGCGGCTCCTCGAAGAACCTTTCGTCCGCGAGCGCCGCCACCGAAGGGTTCGGCCCCGCCGTGTCGAGCGCGAGGATGTTCATCGTCCGTCGGCGCGGCGCCCGGAGGCGCCCCGCGGCTTGGAGCTATGCTAGCACCGGCGTGAGCGCAATCGTCCCGCGGGTGACTCCGATGCTCCGGCAGTACTTCGAGATGAAGAGCCGGGTCCCGGACGCCATCCTCTTCTACCGGATGGGCGACTTCTACGAGATGTTCTTCGACGACGCGAAGGACGCGGCGCCGCTGCTCGGAATCGCGCTCACCGCCCGCCACCGCGACTCCGACATCGAGGCCCCGATGTGCGGCGTTCCGCACCAGGCCGTCGAGCATCACGTCGCGCGCCTGGTGGCCGCGGGGCGCAAGGTCGCCATCTGCGACCAGGTCGAGGACCCCCGCGCGGCCAAAGGGCTCGTCCGCCGCGACATCACCCGGGTGGTCACGCCCGGCACCGTGCTCGACCCCGAATCCCTGGTGCCGGGGGCGCCGTCGTACCTCGCCTCCCTCTGGCCCGGGGAGGCCGAGTGGGGCGTCGCCTTCCTCGACCTCTCGACGGGCCGCTTTCTCGCGGGCGCGGTCCCGCCCTCCCGGGTCGAGGACGTCCTGGCGCTCTTTCGGCCGCGGGAGGTGCTCCTTCCGGAGGGCGCACCGGACCCGGCCTTTCCCGCGACGCTCTCGCGCCGGGACGCGGCCTGGTGGAGCGAGTCGGCCGCGGGGACGGCCGCCGACGTCGCCGCCGCCGCGGCGCGGGCCTACGCGGGCCAGATGCGGCCGGGCGGAATCTCGCACGTGGGCCCGGCGGCGCCCCTGTCGTTCGACCGCCGGATGGGACTCGACGCCGGCGCCGTCGCCACGCTCGAGCTCTTCGAGTCTTCCGACGGGTCCGCCGCCCGGAGCCTTTGCGCCCTGCTCGACCGCACGCGCTCGCCGCTCGGCGCGCGGGCGCTCCGCCAGGCGCTGGCTCACCCCTCGCTCGACCCGGTCGAGCTCGAGTCGCGCTGGGACGCCGTCGAGGAGCTCGTCGGCCGGGCGGAGATGGCGGAGGCCCTCCAGGCGGCGCTCGACGACGTCGGCGACCTCGAGCGGCGGTTTGCGCGCGTCGCGGTCGGCAACGCCGGCCCCCGCGAGGTCGCGGCGCTCGCCGCGGGTCTGAAGGCCGCGCCGCGGGTCGCCGCGGCCGCCGAAGACCTTTCCTCCGGACGCTTCCGCTCGATCCTCGAATCGATCCCCGATACGTCCGACTGCGTGGCGCGCGTCGAGGCGACTCTCTCGGCCGAGCCGCCGGTGCTCGCCTCGGCCGGGGGGATGATCCGCGACGGGGCGGACCCCGAGCTCGACGAGCTGCGGACCCTCCGACGCGACGCCCAGAGCGCGCTTCTCGCCGTCGAGGCCGAGGAGCGCCGCCGCTCGGGCATCGCATCGGTCCGCGTCAAGTTCAACCGCGTGTTCGGGTACTCGCTCGAGGTCGGCAACGCGCACAAGGACCGGGTGCCGTCCGACTGGATCCGGCGTCAGTCCCTCGTCAACGCCGAGCGCTTCGTCACGCCGGCGCTCCAGGAGCTCGAGGAGAAGATCCTCGGCGCCGAGGACCGCATCGGCGAGATCGAAGGCCGCCTCTACCGGGACCTGCTCGCGTTTCTCTCGACCGCCGGAGACCGCGTGGCCCGCACGGCCGCCGCGCTCGGTGAGCTCGACCTCTTCGCCTCCCTGGCCGAGACGGCCCGGTCGGGCCGGTGGGTCCGCCCGAAGATCTCGGAGGCGCCGCGTCTGGCGATCGCGGAGGGCCGCCACCCGCTCGTCGAGCGGCTCCGGCGGGAGGAGGTGTTCGTTCCCAACGACACCGACCTCGACGCCGGCCGCCGCATCCAGGTCGTGACCGGCCCCAACATGGGAGGCAAGTCGACGTACCTGCGCCAGGTCGCGACCATCGTGCTCCTCGCCCAGGCCGGCTCGTTCGTGCCGGCCGCCCGCGCCGAGCTCTCGATCTGCGACCGCATCTTCACGCGCGTGGGGGCGGCCGATCACCTCGCGCGCGGCGAGTCCACCTTCATGGTCGAGATGCTCGAGTCGGCGGCGATCCTGCGGGAAGCCACGAGCCGCAGCCTCGTCATCCTCGACGAGGTCGGCCGCGGGACGTCCACGTTCGACGGCCTCTCGATCGCGTGGGCGCTCCTCGAGTACCTGCACGACGCCCCGGGCAAGTCCGCGTTCGTTCTGTTCGCGACGCATTACCACGAGCTGACCGAAGTGGCCCTGGTCAAGCCCGCGGTCGTGAACTCGACGATGGCGGTGCGCGAGATCGGCGGCCGGGTCGTGTTCCTCCGGAAGGTCGTGCCGGGCGGCGCCGACCGCAGCTACGGCATCCACGTGGCGGAGCTCGCGGGGCTCCCGGCCGAGGTGACGGCCCGGGCGCGCGAGGTGCTCTCGAACCTCGAGAAGCAGGAGCTCGACGTCCAGGGCGCTCCGGTCCTCGCGCGCAAGGGCGGCGAGAGCGCGGGCAGCGGCCAGTTCCTGCTCTTCTCGGCCGAGGAGGAGCTCGCCCTGGAGAAGCTCCGGGCGCTCGACGTCGACCAGATGACTCCCGTCGCCGCGCTCTCGCTCCTCGCCACGCTCCAGGACCGGCTGAAGCGCTCGTGAGCTCGCGCCTGTTCGGCGTCGGCGTGGAGGGCGCAACCCTCACCGCGCGCGAGCGCGAGATTCTGGCCGAGCATCCCCCGTTCGGCGTGATCCTCTTCCGGCGCAACATCGAGAGCGAGCCGCAGCTCGCGCGACTGATCGCCGGGGTCCGGGACCTCGGCGCGCGTTTCCTGTTCCTCGACCAGGAGGGCGGCCCCGTCGACCGCCTGCGCGACCTGCTCGCCCCGGCCCCCTCGCTCCAGAAGGCCGCGGCCAAACCGGGGGCCGCCCGACGGGCGGGGGAGCTCGCGGGGCGCGCGCTCGCGCGCCTCGGCTTCGACGTCGACCTCGCACCGGTCGTCGATCGCGGGCTGCCGGGCGCCGGGGTCGTGGTGCTCGGCGAGCGCGCGGCCTCGGCGGAACCGGCCCGGATCATCGAGGCCGCGGGGGATTTCCTCGACGGCCTGCACTCGGAGGGGATCGGCGGCTGCGTCAAGCACTTCCCGGGGCTCGGCCGCGCCCGCCTCGACACCCACGACACCCTTCCGGTGCTCGAGTCCGACCCGCACCAGCAGGCGCTCGACCTGACGCCGTTCGACGTGCTGATGCCAAAGGCCCGCGCCGTGATGATCTCGCACGCGGCGGGGCCCGACGGAATCCCGGCCTCGCTCTCGGACGCCTGGGCGACGGTCCACCTGCGCACCATCCTCGGCTTCGAGGGCGCCGCCTTCTCGGACGACCTCGAGATGGGCGCCCTGAGCGCCTTCGGATCCATCCCGGAACGCTGCGTCCGGGCCTCGATCGCGGGCTGCGACCTCCTCTTCGTCTGCCGGCGGCTGGAGGATTACCCCGCGGCGATCGCGGAGGTCGGCTGCCGCGTTCCGGAGGCGCGGCGCGTCGAGGCGGCCGAGCGGCTGGAAGGCTATGCCGACCACCTCGCCGCGCTCCGGCGCGCGAGGCGGACGGACGCGGACGCAAACGTGAGTCTCGCGGCGATGGCCGCGGAGCTGCGCGAGTTCGCGGCTTCGATCGGTTGAGCGCGCGCCGGCCCCGGGCGGCTCAGAGCCCTTCGACCACGACCATCCGGGTCCGCGTGCTCGACTGCCGCAGCGCCCTGGCGGCGGCGTATTCCGGCGACTCCCACCAGGCCCGGGCCCTCTCGAGGCTCGGGAACTCCAGGATCACCGCGCGGGTCGGCGCCCAGTCGCCCTCGAGCACGTCCGTCCGCCCGCCGCGGGCGAGGTAACGGCCACCGTAGGCGGCGATCACGGGCGGCGCCAGCGGCTTGTACCGCTCGTAGGTTTCGGGGTCGGTCACCTCGACGTCGATAACGACGTAGGCCGGCATGGCCGGCCTAGAACGGGACGTCGTCGTCGTAGCCGCCGCCTCCGGCCGTGGCCGGCTCGGGCGCTTCGGCGACCTCGCGCGCCCCGGCCTCGCGCGCCCCGGCCGCGCGCGCTCCGTCCTCGCGCCGGGAGAGCATCACGACGTTGGAGGCCTTGATCTCGGTCTTGTAGCGCTTCTGGCCCGCCTGGTCCTCCCAGCTCCGGGTCTGGAGGCTGCCTTCGACGTAGACCATCTTTCCCTTGTGGAGATACTCGCCGCAGATCTGCGCGAGCTTCTCCCACGCCACGATGTCGTGCCACTCGGTCTTCTCCTGCTTGGCGCCCGACGCGTCCTTCCAGGTCGTCGAGGTCGCCACCGAGAAGCGTGCGAGGGTCGTTCCCTGCGGCGTCGTCCGGATCTCCGGGTCCTTCCCGAGGTTTCCGATCAGGATCACTTTGTTCACGCTGGCCATGTGTTCGCCCTCCTTTCAGGTGCTGGAACCATATTCCACTTCGTAGCGGACAGATGACGTCCGGGCGCCGAGGACGGCTAGAATCGCTCAACCGCATGACCGACAACGAGATCGAAGCGACCCGCCGCCACCTCGTGCGCTCGGCGTCGACGATCACGCCCCTGACGCTCCTCTCGCGGATCACGGGCTACCTGCGGGAAAAGGCGATCGCGTTTTCACTCGGCGCGGGGCTCCGCTCGGACGCGTTCTTCGTGGCCTTCCGCATTCCGAACATGCTGCGGGAAATCATCGGCGAGGGCGCGATGTCTTCGGCCGTGATCCCGGTCTACACGGAAGTCTCCGCGCAGCGCAGCGCCGAAGAGGCCCGCGCCTTCGTCGGGCGCGTCGTCGCCACGTTCGCCGTCATTCTCGCCGCGATCACCGTGGCCGGGATCCTCCTCTCGCCGTGGCTCGTCACGCTGCTCGCGGGCCAGTTCCGCCAGGAGCCCGGCAAGTTCGAGCTGACGGTGCTCCTGAACCGCTGGATCTTCCCGTACATCCTGCTCGTCTCGCTCGCGGCGCTGTGCCAGGCGCTGCTCAACGCGCACCGGCGCTTCGCGGCGGCCGCGGCGGCGCCGATTCTCCTGAACGTGGCCGTGATCCTCGCGGCGCTCTTCGTCTCGCCGCGCCTTTCCGAGCCGACCTACGGGCTGGCGGCCGGGGTCCTCGCGGGCGGCCTGCTGCAGATCGTCGTCCAGATTCCGCAGCTGCGGGCGCTTCACGCGGTCGGGCGGCCCGCGCTCGGCTGGAGCGATCCGGCCGTCCGGTCCGTCCTCCTGCTCATGGCGCCGCGCCTCGCCGCGTACGGAATCAGCGCCTTCAACACCGTCGTCTCGACCCGCTTCGCCGCCGGCCTCGGCGACGGGAGCGTGTCGCATCTCTACTACGCCAATCGGCTCAAGGAGCTCGTGCTCGGCGGCTTCGCGGTCTCGATCGCGACCGTCATCCTGCCGCTCCTCTCGAAGCAGGCGCTCCTGCCCGACCGCGGCCCCTTCAAGGACAACCTCGCCTTCGCGCTGCGCCTGATCGCGTTCGTCACCGTGCCCGCGAGCGTGGGCCTCGTCATGCTGCAGGTGCCGATCGTCCGCGTCCTCTTCCAGGGGGGACGGTTCGGCGCGAGCGACACCCTCGAAACCGCGGGAGCGCTCGCCACACTTTCGGTCGGGCTCTTCTTCTTCGCCGGGATCCGGGTGATCGTCCCGGCCTTCTACGCGCTGAAGAACACGTCCCTGCCGGTCGTCGCCGCGCTCGCCGACGCCGTCGTGTTCGTCCTGCTCTGCCGGATCCTGACCCGCCCGCTCGGCCTGCCCGGGATCGGCCTCGCGGCCTCCGGCGCCGCCGCCGTCAACGTCCTGATCCTCGTGGTCATGCTGCGCCTGCGCGAAGGCCGGCTGCGCGGCCGCCAGATCCTCGCCTCCGTCGCGCGCATCGCCGCGGCCTCGGCGGCGATGGGCGCTTACGTCTTCGGCGGCCTCCGCCTCTTCGCGGCGGACCGCATCGTCGGCTGGAGGGGAGCCGCGATCCTCGGAGTCATGATCTCCTCGGCGGCCGTCGTCTACTGGCTCGCCGCACACCTGCTCGGCGCGCCGGAGCCGGCGGAGCTTCGCCGCGTCGCGAGACGCGAGCGATGAAGCTCGTCATCCAGCGCGTCTCGAGCGCCGCCGTGCACGTCGACGGGGCGGTCGTCGGCGAGATCGGCCGGGGTTTTCTCGTTCTGTTCGGGGCCGAGCGCGGGGACACGCCCGAGCTCGCCGACGACGCGGCGCGCAAGGTCGCCGGCCTGCGCGTCTTCGACGACGCGGCGGGCAAGATGAACCTCGCGCTCGCCGACGTTCGCGGCGCGGTCCTCGCGGTGTCGCAGTTCACGCTCGGCGCCGACCTGTCGCGGGGGCGCCGCCCGGGATTCGAGCGCGCGCTGAGCGGGCCGGAGGCCGAGCCCCTCTACGCCCGGTTCGTCGCGGCCCTCGCCGGCACGGGCCTCCGGGTCGCCACGGGAGTCTTCGGCGCGAACATGCAGGTCTCGCTCGTCAACGACGGGCCGGCCACCTTCCTCCTCGAGCTTCCGCAGAAGTAGGGGCGGCCCCCCTCGTCCTCGACGGCCGCCCCCCTACGGCGAGCGAAACGGCGCCAGCGAAAAGCAGAGCAGGAAGATCCCGATGCAGCCGAGGGCCACGAGCTTCCGGCCGAAACCGAGCGGCTCGTCGTCGTCGGGCATGGGAGGGTGGCGGAATCCCATGAAGAGCACGACGAAGAAGGAGAAGACCAGCCACACGGGCGGGCCGAGGAACGAGCCCGCGACCGCGAGCGCCGCCGCGGCGCCGGCCGCGAAGGGCTGCCGCCGGCCGAGAAGGGCGCGCATCACGTGCGACCCGTCGAGCTGGCCGAGGGGAAACAGGTTCATCGCGGTGACGATCAGCCCGAACCACGCCGCCATGAACGTCGGATGCTCGTGGACCGACGCGCTCGTGTACGGGCCGATGTGCATCCAGCGCTGGGCCCAGTGCACGATCAGGGGATAGTCGAAGAGCGTCGTGCCGGGAGTCAGCGGCGTCTGGCTGGGCTTCGGGTGCGCGACTCCGTAGAGAAGAAACGGCAGGGTCGCGACGAAGCCCGCGATCGGCCCGGCCGCGCCGACGTCGAGCAGCACGCGCTTGTTCGGGATCGGCTCCTTGATCCGGATGACGGCCCCGAACGTCCCGAAGGACAGCACGTTCGGCAGGAGGATGGGCGACGGCAGGAAGATCGGCAGCGTCGCGGCGAGCCCGTATCGCCGGCACATGACGTAATGCCCCATCTCGTGGACGCCGAGAATCGTCATGACCGGGATCGAGAACGCGAAGCCGTCCGAGAAGCGGCCGCCGCCGAGCCATCCGCCCGTCGTCGTGAAGGCGGCGCCGCCGGCGAGCGTCGTCGTGACGAACGTCAGGAGGAACAGGCCCAGGTGAAAGAGGGGGTGCTCCGCGGCGCGCCGCCAGCGCGACCGGGGAGGCGGCGCCTCGGCAAACGGCTCGGCCGCGGGATCGGTCAGGGACTCAGCTCGCGGGGGAGGATTTGCGGAGCTCCAGGAGCAGGCGCGCCAGCGAGCTGCCGAGCGAGCTCGCTGCGACCTCGAGCGTCCGGTAGTCGTCGGCGGAAAGCGGGGCGCCCGCCCGGTCCGCGTAGAGGAACGCCACGAGGCGGTCCTTGATCCGGACGGGGTAGACCGCGCACGAGGCCGTCGCCCTCTCGCCGAGAAGCTCCGTCAGTGCGGCCGGCATCAGGATGCGGGAGAGGCCGCCGCGGTGCGGGCTTCCCGAAAGCTTCACGAACGCGAAGATGGAAGGCTCGCCCCACGGGATCCGGACCTTTTCGATGCGCGAGCGCGTCAGCCGGCCGCCCCGCGCGGTCCAGCCCTGGACCGACTCCTGCGCCGACATCAGCAGCAGCACGCGGGGAAAGCGCAGGACGAGGGCGTCGAGCGCCGCCTCGGCGATCTGATCGCGGTTCGTCGAGGGCTCGGCTTCGGCGAAGGGGTGCGCCGGCGTGGGAGCCGGGGCGATCGCCGGCCTGGCGGGCGGAAGGGCGGGCTCCGCCACGGAACCCTCGTCTTTCCACATGCCGGCGGCGAGCTCTTCGGGCGATTCGGACTGCGGCGGCGTGAAGTCCGGCAGGAGGCCGGGGGCGTCCGGAGTTTCGTTCTGGGGGTTCTCGGCCGAGTCGAACGGAGCGGCGAACGCGGCCGGCGGCTTCGGCTCGTCGGCCTCGGGGCGGCCGAATGCGATCGGGATCTCGCGGGCCGCGGGACGGGACGTCGGGGTCGGGTTGACGAAGCGGCCGGCGAGCTCGGCGCGGTCGGTCGCGCGGGTGCGGAAGAGGCGCCGCTCCTCGTTGCGCTCCAGCTTCTGGAGCACGTTGCGGAACTCGATGGGGACCGGGCGGCCGTAGAAGAGATTGAGGGCCTGCAGCAGCCGGACCTCGGTGATGACGGCCGGCAGAACGGGCCGTCCGGTCAGCGCCGAGACCTCGTCGACGGCGGCGAGATTGGAAGGGTTCTTGAACGCCACGCGCACCCCGCGGCCCTCCAGGGCGTACGGGATCGCGGCCAGGCGCACCGCCGCGCGCTCGGGGAGAATGCGAACCACCTGGGGGGTCGCCTTCATGATCTGGGGCCAGGTCGCGAAGTCGCAGCGGTGGATCGCCGCCAGCGCCTTGAGGAGGCTTTCTTCGCCGAGGAGGTCGCGATCGAGGAGGATCGTGCCGAGGCGGAAGGGCTCGCCCGTGTGCCTCTGGAACCCGAGGGCGCTCTGCACGGCGACCTCGGAGAGAAGCCCCTCGGCGATCAGGAGCTCTCCAATGCGCGGCATGTTCCTATTCTATGTCGGCGCTAAGGCAGGTCCCGAAGGTCTTTGCCGGGCTTGAAGCGGATGGTGTTGCCCGGAGGAATCGAAACCTCGACGCCGGTCTTGGGGTTGCGGCCGATGCCGCGCTTGCGGCGCTTGACCTGGAAGACGCCGAAGCCGCGCAGCTCGATCCGGTCCCCGGCGCCGAGGGCCGAGCGCATGGCTTCGATCACGGTTTCGACGGCCGTGGCCGCTTTGGCGCGCGGGATCTGTGCGAGATCCACCACGCGGTCGACGATGTCCGCTTTGATCATGTGTCCTCCGGGGTGACCAGGATTATATAACCTGCTTTTTCCTCAAGCGGATGGACGCCGCCAGGGCGGCGGCCGCGGCCCCGGCCAGCTCCCGGACGCAGGTCAGGTCGGCCGGCGTCGCGCCCTGGGCGTCCCGGCAAACCACGTAGAAGAACGCGACGGTCTTGTCCCGCATCAGCACGGGCTGGACCAGGCACTCCGCCGGCCAGCCCCCGAGCGCGGCGGCGAGCTCCTCGTGCCGGGCGAGCGGCGGAAGCGCCCCCAGGTAGAAGGACCGGCTCATTCGCACGTTCAGGAAAATCGACGGCTCGGTCCACGGCGTTTCGAGACGGCGCACCGCCTCGACGTTTACTCCCTCGCCGGCGGCGGACCAGCCGGCCACGGCGTCCGGCCGGGCCACGAAAATGGCGCTCCGCAGGAAGCGCCGCGCGAGCACCGAGAGAGTCGCCTCGAAGATCTCGTCGCGTCCGTTCGCCTTCAGGATCGACGCGAGGTCCCCCTTCGACGGCATCCCGGTCGAGGGCAATCCCGTCGAGAGCGCCGGCGTCGGGGCCGGACGCGGAGGGACCTCCGTCATGTTGTGCCACGCGGAGAGAGCCGACGGCGGCGCGATCGAGATTGGCGCTCCGGGCCGCGCGGAGGGCGGCGGCGGCGGAGCGCTCGCCGGCAGCGGCGGACTCGCCGGCCACGTGCCCGTCGCCGGCGTTTCCTCCCACGCGATCGATTCGGGGTGCTCCGGCTCTTCCGGGGGCGGCGGAAGGCCTCCCCATCCCACCGGCGGCGTGTCCGGGACCCGCCAGGCCGCGAGGAGCGTCGGATCGTCCGGTTCGCCGGGAGCCAGGCCGGGCGGAAGCTCGCGGGCGGCCGACGAGAAGTTCGGCGGGGGTGGAAGGGGCTTGCGGATCACCGATGGGGCCGTCGGGCGCGAGAGCTTCTCGGCCAGGATCGCGAAGCGCGGCGTGCGGCGCTCCCCGTAGTACTTCTCGAGGGCCTGGTAGAGCCGGACCTCGGGAGCGACGGCCGGAACGATCTTCTTGCCGGTCACGAAGAAGAGCTCGTCGAGGATGCGGAGGTTGGCGGGATCGCGCAGCGCGATGCGGATGAATCCCTCGCCGAGGCCCACCGGAACCGCCGAGTGCCGGATCGCGAACTTGGAGGGGAGCGCGGCGATGACGGTCGCGGGCACGGAGCCGAGGACGTTCCATGGCGCGTACTCGCACCCGTGCTGCTCGGCGAGGGCCCGGCCGATGTCGTCCTCGGACGCGGAGCCTCGCTCGATGAGGAGCGTTCCGAGGCGGCCGCCCGCGAAGCCCTGGACGGCCAGAGCGCGGTTCACGCTCTCCTCGGTGACCGCGCCGGCCCGCAGGAGGAGGACCCCGAGTCGAGGCATCGCTGTTCGATTATCCCGTAGCGCCACGGGTTTGGAAGGGTGAGGGGACGGGGGAAACGGACCGCATGCGACCTCCGGCGCGGACACCGCCGCGCGCCGGCCGAAGCATACCGCCGCGGCCCCGTGACGCGCCGCACGCCGCGCCGGCATGCTACATTCCGGGAGTGAAGAGATACGCGATTCTTCTCGCCGCCCTGCTCCTCGCGGCGTCCGCCGGCGCGGCGCAGGCGGACCTCGCGGCGAGCCGGAAAACGTTCCTCGCCGCCCGCGCGGCCGTCGCCGACGGGCGATACCAGGAGGCCCTCGGCCTCTACCGGAAGGTGCTCGAGCAGGTCCCCGACGACGCCGTCGTCCACTTCGAGTACGCCCAGCTCCTGCGGGACCTCAACGTCCCCGCGGAAGCCGAGAAGCAGGCGCGCGAGGCCGTCCGGCTCGACCCCACCCTCGCCGAGGCCCAGCGGCTGCTCGGAAACCTCGACCTGGCGGCCGCCGAGAAAGACCCCTCGCGCCTCGCCCCGGCGATCGAGCATCTCTCGGCCGCCCGCCGCCTCGCGCCTTCCGACATCGGCACCGCGGTGAGCCTGGCGCGGGCGCTTCTGGCGGCCGACCGCGCCGCCGAGGCCGCGGCGGTGCTCGACGAGCTCCCCGAGCTCGGCAACCAGCCGATGATCCAGCGCCTGACCGCCGAGGCCAAGGCGAAGGCGGGACGGCTCAAGGAAGCCGAGGCGATCTACCGCGTGCTCTACGAAGCGGACCCCGGCGATCGCGAGATCGCGGCCGCCCTCATCGATCTCTACGAGGACCAGGACCGCCTGGACCGTTCGCTCGAGGTGCTCCGTTCGCTCGAGCACCGGGACCCCGCCAACTCCGCCATCACCGAGCGCATCGTCCTCGACCTCGCGCGGGCCGGGCGGTTCGCCGAGGCCGAGGCGGCCGCGCGCGACCTCGTCGCCAAGCGGCCCGAGAACCGCGGCGGACAGCGGCTGCTCGCGACCGTCCTCTTCGAGAGGGGGAGCACCGAGGAAGGCGAAAAGATCCTCCGCTCCATGATCGAGGCGGACCCCGACGACCTCCAGGCGCGCCGCGCTCTCGCCGCCGAGCTGACCCGCGAGCGGAGGTTCGACGAGGCCCGGGCGATGTACGAGCGGATGGCCCGGCGGGCCGCCGACGACGCCCGGATGGGGGAGGCGAAGATGGCCGCCGAGATCGAGCTCGGATTCATCGCCTACCTCCAGAAAGACTGGGCCGCCGCGCGGCGGATCCTGGATCCGCTGGCCCTCCAGAACGGCGTCGTCCATCCGCGCGCCGCGCGGATCCTGCTCGCCGCCGACCGGGACGGCGAGTTCTGGGCCGAGGGTCTCGAGCGCGCGCGCGCCTTCGCGGCGGCCGATCCGAAGGACGCCGACTGGGCCGCCAACGCGGCCGAATTCGAATACCACACCGGGAACGAGAAGGCCGCGGTCGCCAGGCTCGACGCGCTCGCCGCGACGGGCGAGCTCGACAGCATGATGGCCGCCGCCGACGCGTACGCCCGCCTCAAGAAGTTCGACGCCGCGGTGCGCGTCGCGCGGGCCGCCACGGAGAAGTATCCCGAGAGCTCCGAGGCCCTCTTCCGGCTGGGCTCGAGCCTCGAGCGGGCGGGCACGTCCGCCGAAGCCGAGACCGTGTTCCTGAAGCTGCTCGAGGAGCGGCCCAACGACTCGGCCACGCAGAACTACCTCGGCTACATGTGGGCGGACCGCGGCGTGCAGCTCGAGCGCGCGCGGGAGATGCTCGAGAAGGCGGTGTCCCGCGAGCCGCGCAACGCCGCGTACCTCGACTCGCTCGGCTGGGCGTACTTCCGGCTCGGACGCATGGACGCGGCCGAGAAGAATCTTCGCGAGGCCGCCCGCCGCGAGCCGACCGACCCGACCATCCTGGAGCACCTGGGCGATCTCGAGATGAAGCAGGGCGACATCGAGGACGCGATCCGCAACTGGGAGAAGGCGCTCGCGCTCAAGTCCGAGGAAGCCGAGCGCGTCCAGGACAAGCTCCGGCGAGCCCGCACGCCCGTCTCGCAGCGGTGATCCCGCGTCCGCTCGCCGCGTCCGCCGTCCTCGTCTCGCTCGTCCTCCTCTCCGGCTGCGCGAGCCGCGCCGCGGCGCGCCACTTCGTTCCGGCGGGCGCCGAGGAGGCGCGTGAAACGCTGGAGGCCCTCGCGGCGGCCGAGCGGCGGGCCGCGGACCTGCCGGCCGCGCGCCTTCTCTACGACGCGAAGATGGGCGGGACCGGCGCCCCCGCGCTCCCCGGCATCCTCGCCGTGACGTACGACGGAACGACCGTCCGCCGCGCCTCGCTCACCGGGCCCTTCGGCTCGCGCGTCGCCGAGTACGATTCGGGCCGGGTCACCGGCGAGGACCGCCACGCCCTCGTCGTCGATCCGGCTTCGCTCCGGGCCGTGCTCGCGGGGGCGTGGCCGGGGCCGCCCTCCTCGATCGACGGATGCGACGGCGCCGACTGCCTCGCCGTCTGGAAAGCGCCGCTCCGGGTGACCGCCACGGTGAACCGCAGCGAGCAGCGCCTGGCGGCGCTCGACATCGCCGCCGAGACCGGCCGCCTGACGGTGACCTACGAGGGCGAGGCCGATCCCTGGCCGCGGCGGATCTCGGCGCGCGAGGAGAAGTCGGGGCGGAGCCTCAAGCTCTCGCTCGTCGCCGTCGAGCCCGCAGCGCCCGCCGTCGCGGCCGCGCCATGATCCTCTCCGCCTCGGCCCCCGCCAAGATCAACCGGGAGCTCCGCGTCGGGCGGATCCGTCCCGACGGGTTCCACGAAGTCCGGTCGCGCATGGTCTCGATCAGCCTCGCCGACCGGCTTCGGGTCGAGACCTCCGACGAGCTCGCCTTCGCGTGCGACGATCCGGCGGTCCCCGGCGGCCGCGAGAACATCGTCGTGCGCGCGGCCGAGCGCCTCGCCGCCGACGCGGGCGTGCCCCCGCGCGCCCGCATCACGCTCGAGAAGCGCACGCCCATGGGCGGCGGTCTCGGGGGCGGCAGCGCCGACGCTGCCGTCACGCTCCGCCTGCTCGCGGCGCTCTGGGGAGTCGACGCCGACACGGCCCGGCTGGAGCGGCTCGCCGCCGCGCTCGGCAGCGACGTGCCATTCTTCGTGACGGGCGGCCAGGCCGACGTCACGGGCCGAGGCGAGATCGTGATGCCCGTGCCCGACGGCCCGGCCGCCGAGCTCCTGCTCCTCGTGCCGCCGTTCTCCGTCGCGACCGCGGCGGTCTATCGGGCCCAGGCCGGGCGGTTCCCCCTGGCGGCCACGCTCGAGGTCGCTTCGCCGCGTCACCCGGGATTCCTGGGGCCGAACGATCTGGCATCCGCCGTGCTAGCAACAGAGCCCAGGATGCAGGCGTACCTCGAGTCCGCTGCGGGCCTGACGGCCGACTACGCCATCAGCGGCTCGGGTGCGACGATCGTCCTCCACGGCGCGCCCCCCGACGCCGCGGAGGTCCTTTCGGCCCGGCATCCCGAAGCTCGTCTCTTCCGCTGCCGGACCCTCACGCGCACCGACTTTCAACGCGAGTCCAACCCCAGGGGAGGTCTTCCGTGACCATCACGCAGGTGAAAGTGTTTCCCGTCGCCGAGGAGAAGCTGAAGGCCTACGTTTCGATCGTGCTCGACGAGTGTTTTCTCGTGTCCGACCTCAAGGTCATCCAGGGCCCCAACGGCCTCTTCATCTCGATGCCGTCCAAGCGAAAGAAGAACGGCGAGTTCAAGGACATCGCGCATCCGCTCAACCGCGAGACCCGCGAGAAGATGGAGAAGCGCATTCTCGAGGAGTACGCGAAGGTCCGGGCGGCCGACGCGACCGCGCCCCCGGCCGCTCCGGCGGAAGGCCCCACGCCCGAACCGCAGGCGTAGAATCGAGGGACGTTGGGGCGTCGCCAAACTGGTAAGGCACCGGCCTTTGGAGCCGGCATTTCTAGGTTCGAGTCCTAGCGCCCCAGCCAATCCACCGCGAATTCGGCGACGCCCGCGAGCGACCACGCCGGCTCTCGGACGACCTCATCGGCCCGAGTGCGCGCCCGCAGTCGACGGACGGCCGGATCCCGCGTAGAATCCCTCCCGCTTGGTCGCACACGCCTTCAACTACGGCGATCTCAAGATCTTCTCGGGCCGCGCGCATCCGGCGCTCGCGCAGGAGATCTGCGCGTATCTCGGGATCCCGCTCGGGGAGCTGACGCTCTACAACTTCTCCGACGGCGAAGACTACTGCCAGATCGACGAGAACGTGCGCGGCGCCGACGTCTTCGTCGTCCAGCCGACCTGCTCCCCGGTCAACGACAGCGTCATGGAGCTGCTCATCCTGCTCGACGCGTTCCGGCGGTCCTCGGCCTCGCGCATTACCGCCGTCCTGCCGTACTTCGGCTACGCCCGCCAGGACAAGAAGGACAAGCCGCGCGTCCCGATCGCCGCCAAGCTCATGGCCGACCTGCTGACCGCCGCGGGGGCGGACCGGATCCTGACCATGGACCTCCACGCGGCCCAGATCCAGGGGTTCTTCAACATCCCGGTCGACCACCTCTTCGCGGCGCCGGTCATCCTGGACGCGATCCGCAAACTCGCGCTGGACGACCTCGTCATCGTCTCGCCGGACGTCGGCGGCCTGACGCGCGCCCGCGCCATCGCCAAGCGGCTGGAGGCCTCGCTCGCCGTCATCGATAAGCGTCGCACGGGAAAGAACGAAACCGAGATCCTGAACGTGGTCGGCGAGGTCGAGGGCAAGGACGTGCTGATCCTCGACGACATCATCGACACCGCCGGGACGCTCGTCCAGGCCGAGGCGGCCCTCCGGAGGGGGGGCGCCAAGCGGACCTATGCGGCGGCCGTCCACGGGGTCTTTTCGGGGCCGGCGCTCGAGCGGATCGAGGGGTCCGGGCTGAAGAGCCTGCTCGTCACAAACACCATCCCGGTCGAGGCCGCCATGGCCCGATGCCCCCGGATCAAGGCCCTTTCCGTGGCCCCCCTCCTCGGGGAGGCCATCCAGCGGATCCACGACGGGGCTTCCGTTTCCTCGCTTTTTGTGTAGAATCCGCCTCTTTGCGCGGACTCCCGCGCGGGGTAGGGCATGAAGACCATCGAATTGAACGTCGAGAAACGCTCGACGACCGGAAAGGGCGAGGCCCGCCGCAGCCGCATGGCCGGCCAGATCCCGGCCGTCGTCTACGGGGCCGGGAAGCCCAACGTGCCGATCGCGGTCAACCGCAAGGCCCTCTCGGACCTCTTCCGCGAGGGCGCGGGCGAGAACGCGATCTTCCTCCTGAAGCTCGCCGGGTCCGACCAGAGCCGGCACGCGATGATCAAGGAGCTGCAGCGCGACCCCCTCTCCCGCAAGCCGCTCCACATCGATTTCGTCCGCGTCCTCATGGACGTGAAGATCACCGTCAAGGTCCCGATCGAGGTCACGGGCGTCGCCAAGGGCGTCAAGGCCGACGGCGGCATCCTGGATCTCGTGACCCGCGAGATCGAGATCGAGTGTCTCCCGGGCAACATCCCGCCGAGCCTCACGGTCGACGTGAGCGAGCTCGCGATCGGCGATGCCATCCGGATCGCCGAGATCCCCGCCGTCGAGGGCGTGACGATCGTCGACAACCCCGAAAAGGTCGTCGTCCACGTGGCGCACCCGGCACGCGAGGAGGAGCCCGCCGCCGCGGCCGAGGCCGCCGCCGAGCCGACCGAGCCCGAGGTCCTGAAGAAGGGCAAGGCCGTGTCGGAGGAGGAAGGCGCCGAGGACGCGAAGGAAGGCAAGAAGGAGAAGGAAAAGGAGAAGTAACTTCTGCGCGCGATCGTCGGCCTCGGGAACCCGGGGGACGACTACGAGACCACGCGGCACAACGCCGGGTTTCGCGTCGTCGAGAGGCTCGCGGCAGAGGAGGGAATCCGGACCCGGACGCGAGAGTGTTCGTCGCGCGTGGGCCGGGGGAGAGTCGGGCCGGAGATGGTCCTCCTGGCGCTCCCGCAGACTTTCATGAACGCCTCCGGCGAGGCCGTTCGCGCTCTTTGCCAGAAATACGACGTCGACCCCTCGGACCTGTGCGTGGTCGTCGACGAGATCGCGCTGCCGCTCGGATCGCTCCGAATGCGGGCGCGCGGCTCGGCCGGCGGGCACAACGGGCTCAAGTCGGTCATCGCCCACCTCGGAACCACGGAGTTCCCGCGCCTGCGCGTGGGGGTCCGGGGCGAGAGGTACTCCCGCGAGCGCGACCTCGCGGACTACGTGCTCGAGCCCTTCGCGAAGACCGAGCGGGACGAATTCGAGAACAGCGTCGGGCGGGCCGTGGAGGCCCTCCGGACGTGGTTGACGCAAGGAATCGACGCCGCGATGCGGCGAGCGAATCATTCACCTTCCTCTCCGGACGGCCTCGATCCGGATTGACATCCATGAGGAGGAACGCATGAGGCTGTACGACATCGTCGTCCTGGTCACGCCCGACCTGGCCGACGACGACGCGGCGAAAGTCGCGGGCGAGTATCGGAAGATCCTGGTGGACGGCGGCGCCACCGTCGTCAAGGAAGAGCCGTGGGGCAAGCGCCGGCTGGCGTTCCCCATCGGGCGAAAGCGCGAGGCCCACTACACCTACTGGCAGGTGGAGTCCGAGCCCGCGGCCGTGGCCGAGGCCGAGCGCCGCATGGGCCTTTCCGACCAGGTCCTGCGACACCTCGCGGTGCGCGTCGACGAGGACCTCAAGCGTCAGGCCAAGATGACCGAGCGCCTGCGCAAGAAGGCGATCAAACGGCCGCCGCGCCCGCCGGCGGCGCCGGTGGCGGACGCGGCCGCGGCCCAGCCCGCCGCGGAGAGGAGCGAGTCATGAGAATGGGTGGAGGCTCCGGGAGCCGCTCCGGTCCCCGTTCGGGGCCCGGCGGAAAAGACGCCAAGGGCGGCCCGCGCAAGAAGTTCTTCGTCCGCCGGCGGAAGGTCTGCAAGTTCTGCGCGGAGAAGCTCGAGTACATCGACTGGAAGGACATCAAGCTCCTCCAGGGTTTCATCCCCGAGCGGGGCAAGATCCTCCCGCGGCGCATCTCCGGAACGTGCGCCCTCCATCAGCGCAAACTGCAGACGGCCATCAAGCGCGCCCGCTCGATCGCCCTGCTGCCGTACGCAACGGACTAGCGGGAGGGGATGGCCTCTCCCGAACCCCTCGCGGGGCGCGAGGGTCTCCCGGCGACCCGGTTCGAGATTCCTCTGGCGGCCCTCGCCGCCGCCGGAGCCTTCTCGGCCCTCTTCGTGCTGCCGGTGATCGGCGCGCTCGGCCTCCCCGTGCTCTCGCTCCTGAGCCCGTTCGGGGCGCCGCTGGCGGCCGTGCCGCTCGTGCGCCTCGCCCACCGGCGGGGAATGGTCACGGGCTTCGTCGCCTGCTCGCTCGCCGTCGCGATCGTTCTGGGGCTCGGCTGGGCGACCGGCGGCGTCGGCGCCGGCCTCACGATCGCCTTTCTCGCCGCGGGCGTCACGATCCTGCCGACGGCGGCCGTGGGCTTTCTGCGCGCGGGCGTCGACCCCTCGCGCTGCTACCTCGGCCTGTGCCTCGCCGGAGGCGCGTTCCTCGCGGCGGCCTTCGCGGCCGCGGCGGGGGCCTCGGGCCCCTCCGTCGCCGACCAGGTCTCGGCCTCCTTCGAGGAGGTCATCCCGCCGGCCGTCGCCCAGTATCAGCGCTCCGGCGCGGACGCCGAGGCCGTGGCGGCCATGCGGGCCACCCTCGAGGCCGCCCGGGACCTCGCCCGCCGGTACCTCTGGGGCATCTTTGGCGCCCTCTGGGTGCTCGGCGGCGCCCTCGCGTTCTACGCGGGAGCGGCCGCGGCCCGGCCCGCCGCGACGGCCGAGGCGGCCCGGTTCGACGGCCTGCGGGTGCCCGCCCAGGCGGCGGCCCTGTTCGTCGCGACGGGGGCGGCGTTCGGGGTGCTTTCCGGCGAGGCCCGCCGGATCGCGGGCAACCTGCTGCTGCCGCTGCTGGCCTTGTTTTTTGTGGCGGGCCTCTCTATCATCTGCCACTTCCTCCGGAGGTGGCTCCGGTCCCGGATTCTCCGGGCGGGTCTCTACGCCCTGGCCGCTTACTTCCCGATCAACGTCGGCGTGGCGCTCCTGGGGCTCTTCGACTGGTACGCGGATTTCCGCCGGCGGGGCGGGGAAGGAACCGAGAAAAAATGAAAGTCATCCTGGCCGACGACGTGCGCGGGCTCGGGCACCGCGGGGACACCGTGAGCGTGAAGCCCGGCTACGCGCGCAACTTCCTCTTTCCGCAGGGCGCGGCCTACGAAGCGACCACGGCCAACGTCCGGCGCCTCTCCGAGGAGAAGAAGAAGTACGACGAGAAGACCCTCCAGGAGAAGGGGATCGCCCAGACGGTCGCCGGGAACATCGAGGGCATGACGGTCGTCGTCGTCAAGAAGGCCGGCGACGAAGGCCACCTCTACGGCTCGGTCACCGCCTCCGAGATCGCCGACGCGCTCGCCGCCAAGGGGGTCGAGGTCGACCGGCGCCGGGTGGAGCTCGCCGAGCCCATCCGCCGGCTCGGTTCGCACACGGTCCACGTCCGGCTGCACCGGGACGTCGCGGCGACCCTGACGGTCGAGGTCCAGGCGGCCAACGTCGCCAGCGCCTAACCGTCGCGAACGCTTGTCGAGGGATCTGCGCCTTCGGCGCACCGCCGTCGCTCGCGCGGATGCGCGCTCGACCGCGGGCCTGATCCCTCGCCGGCGCGCTCGCTCCCGCGGCGCGGACCTCCTCCCTCGCTTCGCTCGGGAGACTTTCCGCGCCGCGAGCGGATGTTCTTGCACGGCGTGGTCGAGGCGGCCCGGGTCGTAGGGGCGGGGCTTGTCCCCGCCCTCTCTCGAAAGTCGGAAGGCGGCTCAGCGAGGGACGGGTGTGGGCGGGATCAAGGTTGCCGACTCCGGCAGCTCGCCCTTCTTGGGGACGTAGAAGGGCTGCTGGAGGGACCAGGGGAGCTTCGCGATCTCCTGCGAGCGGGGGTTCCACTCCTCCGTCGGCTGGGAGCCGGAGACGAAGGCCTCGAGCACGGGAAGCGGGGTGTCGGCCGTCGCCTTCAGGCCCGTCTCGTAGTCGACCGGAGCGAGCACGATGTTCGAGGGGACCTCGAAATCCTCCTGCGCGTCGATCCGGCCGCCGTCGCGCAGCTTCTCGATGATCCGCATCCAGATCGGCAGCGCGACCTTCGCGCCGTCGGCCCCCTTGCCGATCGTCTGCGTCTTCTGGTCGTTGCCGACCCAGACGCCCACGGTGTAACGCGGCGTCATGCCGATGAACCACGCGTCGGTGAAGTCGTTCGTGGTCCCCGTCTTGCCCGCGATGTTGAGCTTCAGGGCGTTGGCCCGGGCCGCGGTGCCGCGCTGGGTCACGCCCTTGAGGATCTGGAGCAGCTGAAACGCCGTCTGCGGGCTCTCGACCTCCCGCGCGTCCGGATGCGTCTGCTCCAGCAGATCGCCGTTGGAGTCGGTGATGCGCTCGATCATGTACGGGGCAAAGGCCAGCCCCTGGTTGGCGAAGATGCTGTAGGCGGAGGTCAGCTCAATCAGGCTGACTTCGAACGAGCCGAGCGGCATCGACGGGTAGGGCTCGAGATTCTGGCGGATGCCGAGGCGGTGCGCGGTCTCGATGATGTTGTTGAGGCCGACCATCTCGCCCACGCGGACCGCCGGGATGTTGTAGGAGTGCTCGAGCGCCCGGCGGAACGTCACGATCCCGTGGTACTTCCCGTCGTAATTGCCGGGGCGGTACGGCGGCTGCCGCGGGTCGATCACGATCGAGAGCGGGCCGTCGAAGACCGTGTCGGAGCCGGTGTAACCCTGCTCGAGAGCCGTGAGATAAACGAAGGGCTTGAAGGCCGAGCCCGCCTGGCGCAGGGCCTGGGAAGCGCGGTTGAACTTGGACTGCGTCCAGTCGTAGCCGCCGACCATCGCGCGGATCGCGCCGCTCGAGTTCTCGATGATGACGACGGCGCCCTGCTCGCGCGGGTCCTGGTCGAGCGCGAGGGCGAGCGTGCCGTCCCTGGCGCGCTGCGCGGTCACGGTCACGAGGTCGCCGGTCTTCAGGATCTTCGCGACGGCCGTGGAGCCCGTCCAGGCCGCGCCCGCGTTCGCGAGCGAAAGCGTCTCGTGCCCGATCCGCACCTGCGCCCCCGAGGCGTCGACCGACATGACGACGCCGCGGAGCGTCTGGTCCTCCTGCACGCGGACTCCTTCCCACGACGGGTCGACGTAGGACGCCAGCGACTTGTAGCCCTCGGCCGTCAGGTTCCGGGGCCGGTGGAACCCGTGCCGCCGCGAGATCTGCCGCAGGCCCCAGCCGAGCGCCTCCTCGGACCAGGCCTGCATCTCGGGGTCGAGCGTCGACTCGACGCGCAGGCCGCGCCGGTAGAGGTCCTTCTCGCCGTAGGTCTTCTCGAGGTACTGCCGGACCTCCTCGCAGAAGTACGGGCCGACGATCGACTCGGCGAGGGAGGGGGCCGCCGGCAGGGGCTCGGCTTCGGCCGCCACGCGCTCGGCCTCGGTGATGAACCCGGCCGCGCGCATCCGCCGCAGCGCCGTCGAACGCCGCGCGCGGGCGAGCTCCGGATTGCGGAAGGGCGACTGGTCCTCGGGCCGCTGCACGATCCCGGCGAGGAGGGCCGCCTCCGCCAGGGTGACGTCCTTGACGCTCTTGCCGAAGTAGTAGCGGCACGCGGCCTCGACGCCGTAGTTGCCGTGCCCCAGGTAGATCTCGTTGGCGTACATGGTGAGGATCTGGTCCTTGGAGTAGCGCCGCTCGATCTCGAAGGCCACGAGGGCCTCGTTGACCTTGCGCGAGATCGTCTTCTGGGGGGAGAGGAAGATCGCGCGCGCCAGCTGCTGCGTCAGGGTCGATCCGCCCTGCGCGTACCCGCCCTGCTGGAGGTTGGCGACGAGCGCCGAGACCGTCCGCCGCACGTCGATCCCGCCGTGCTGGTAGAAGTTCTTGTCCTCGGTCGCGACGATCGCGTTTCGGACGACGGCCGGGATCTCGGCCCGCGAGATCAGGATGCGCCGCTCGATCGCGTACCGGGCGATCGTCGAGCCGTCGCGGGCCGTGATCTGGGTGATGATGTCGGGCCGGTACGTCGCGAGCTCGGAGACGCGGGGCACCCGGACGAACCCGGTCGCGACGGAGCCCGCGACGGTCCCGAGGAAACCGACCAGGACGAGCGGCAGGACGAGGGCGGCGGCCCGCCGGACGGTCTTCACCGCGCGATTGTGAGGCATCCGCCGTCGTTATGCTATAAGCGGCGGTTCACCCGATGCCGCGTCCCACCCACCCCGGACCGCCCCCTCCTGCCACGGCCGCCGGAAAACCGGCCTCGTACCGCGAGGCCCAGGCCCGCGCCTCCGGACGCTTCCAGCTCCGCACCGAGTTCACGCCCCAGGGCGACCAGACCCAGGCGATCGAGCGGCTCGTCGCCGGATTGAACGAGGGCCGGTCCGACCAGGTCCTCCTCGGCGTGACCGGCTCCGGCAAGACCTTCACGATCGCCAAGGTGATCGAGGCGGTCAATCGCCCGACGCTCGTGCTCTCGCACAACAAGACGCTCGCGGCCCAGCTCTACCAGGAGTTCCGGAGCTTCTTCCCCGAGAACGCCGTCGAGTACTTCGTGTCCTACTACGACTATTACCAGCCCGAGGCCTACGTCCCGCAGACCGACACGTACATCGAGAAGGAGACTTCCCGCAACGAGGAGATCGACAAGCTGCGGCTGGCGGCGTCGAAGGCGCTCTTCGAGCGCCGGGACGTCGTCGTCGTCGCCTCGGTCTCCTGCATCTACGGCCTCGGCGCCCCCGACTCCTACTACGACATGCTGGCGTACCTCGAGGTCGGCGACGCGCGGGGGATGCCGGCGCTGCTCGCCCAGCTCGTCACGATGCAGTACGAGCGGACGAACCTCGACCTGACGCGCGGGACCTTCCGGGTCCGCGGCGACGTCCTGGAGGTCGCGCCGGGCTACGAGGACACGGCCGTCCGCGTCGAATTCTTCGGAGACGAGATCGAGAAGATCACGAAGACCGACCCGCTCCGGGGAACGCCGCTGCAGCGCGTGGACCGGCTGGCCCTCTATCCCCGGACCTTCTACGCGACGCCGCGCGAGACCCTGGAGCGGGCCATCGGGTCGATCCGCGTGGAGCTCGACGAGCGGCTCGCCGAGCTGACGAAGGCGGGCCGCCTGCTCGAGGCCCAGCGCCTCCACCAGCGCACGATGTTCGACCTCGAGATGATGAAGGAGCTCGGCTACTGCAGCGGGATCGAGAACTACTCGCGCCACCTCTCGGGCCGGGCGCCGGGGGAGCCGCCGCCCACCCTGCTCGACTACTTCCCGTCGGACTTCCTTCTCGTCGTCGACGAGTCCCACGTCACCCTGCCGCAGGTGCGCGGCATGTTCCACGGCGACCGGTCGCGCAAGCAGGTCCTGGTCGACTACGGCTTCCGCCTTCCCTCGGCCCTCGACAACCGGCCCCTGACGAACGAGGAGTTCCGCGAGCGGATCCGGCAGGTCATCGCCGTCTCGCGCCACGCCGGCCGCGGAGGAGCTCGAGCGGGCCGGCGGCGAGATCGTGGAGCAGGTCATCCGCCCGACCGGGCTCCTCGATCCCGAGATCGAGGTGCGCCCGGTCAAGGGACAGGTCGACGACCTGCTCGCGGTGGTCCGCGAGACGGCGGCCGCCGGCGACCGGGTCCTCGTCACGACACTGACCAAGCGGATGGCGGAGGAGCTCACGAACTACTTCTCCGAGGTGGGCGTGCGCTGCCGCTACCTTCACTCGGACATCGAGACGCTCGACCGTGTCGCCATCCTCTCGGACTTCCGCCGCGGCGTCTTCGACTGCCTCATCGGCATCAACCTGCTCCGGGAGGGCCTCGACCTGCCCGAGGTCGCCGTCGTGGCGATCCTCGACGCCGACAAGGAGGGATTCCTGCGGAGCGAGACCTCGCTCATCCAGACGGCGGGCCGCGCCGCCCGCAACCTGCGCGGCCGCGTGCTCTTCTACGGCGACGCCATGACCGATTCGATGCGCCGCGCGATCGAGGAAACCTCCCGCCGCCGCGCCATCCAGGAGACGTACAACCGGGAGCACGGCATCGTGCCCGCGTCGATCGTCAAGCAGATCAACTCGCCCCTCGTCCGGATGGCGAACCTCGACTACTACGAGATCCCCGTCGAGCGGCCGAAGATCGAGCTCCCGGACGCCGAGTCGGTGCGCAAGCGGATCGCCGATCTCGAGAAGCAGATGCGATCCGCGGCGAAGGAGCTCGACTTTGAAATGGCCGCCCGGCTTCGCGACGAGATCCGCGGCCTGAGGGAGCTCGAAATCTTTCGAGCCTGACCCGTGAGTTACCGCCGGCCTCCGGCCGGCGTTCCCTACTGCCGGGGGTCTGCCTCCGGTGGCCGGGTCGAAATGGCCGCCCGGCTTCGCGACGAGATCCGCGGCCTGAGGGAGCTCGAGATCTTTCGAGCCTAGAGGCGGGGGCGCCGGCTACGGGGCCGGCGCGGGAGTGGGCTTCGGAGCGGGCGCCGCCGCAGCCGCCGCCTTCGGCGTCGGAATCCCCGTCGGACGGGGGGTGCCCCCCACCGGGTAGCGGCGCACGTACATCCTCGCCGCGGTCTCGACCGGGTCCTCCGAGATCGGCGGACGGTCGATCTTGGGCTTGAACCCGTTCTCGAGGCCCGAGCTGACCGAGATCCCGGTGTTGCCCTGGCCCAGGTTGTTCCCCGGCGTCCAGGCGGCGGCGTCGGCGGGGCGCAGACCCATCGGGATGTTGCACGGGATCGCGCCGTTGCAGCGCGTGATGGGCACGAGCTGCGCCCGCGCGGACGCGGTCGCGAGGAACACCGCCGCCGCGACCACCGCGACGCCGGAACGGGTCATAGCCAGTGACAAGCGCGCGCGAAGCCGGCCAGGACGAGGAGGAGCGCCGCGGCCGCGGCGGCCCAGACGGCCGTCCGGGACTTCGCGGCGAGGGGTCGTTGCCGAGTGTAGAACCCGGTCTGCCACCGCTCGAGCTCGCGCCCGCAGTTGGGGCAGACGGGCGTGCCCGGCTCGACCGGGGTGTAGCAATACGGGCACTCGTACATCGGCATGCACGCATCATACCGAACCGGCGCCCGCCGGCCTTGCCATCCGCGTTAAACTGACGAGGTGGTCGACGCCCGCGCGCCGGAGAATCTGCCCGATTCCCCCGGCGTTTACCTCTTCCGCGGGGACAAGGGAAAGCTCCTCTACGTCGGAAAGGCCCGGTCCCTCAAGAAGCGGATCGCCTCGTACTTCGGGGCGGGCGCCGAGGGGGCCAAGACCGAGGCGCTGCTCCGGTCCTTCCGCGAGATCGAAACGATCGTCACGCGCACCGAGCTGGAGGCCCTGCTTCTCGAGAACACCCTCATCAAGAAGCACCGGCCCCGGTACAACGTGTGCCTTCGGGACGACAAGACCTATCCCTACATCAAGATCACGACGGGGGAGGACTGGCCGAGGGCGCTCGTCACCCGCCGGGTCCAGGACGACGGGCACTCCTATTTCGGCCCGTTCTGGGGGGGCCTGGCGCGCCGGATCATGCGCATGATCACGCGGCACTTCCAGATCCGGACCTGCACGCTCGAGATCGACGGCAAGCTGCCCCGGCCCTGCCTCTACTACGACCTCCACGCCTGCCTCGGCCCGTGCGTCGCCGGACTGACGACCCGCGAGGCGTACGCCGACGCGGTCGCCGACGTCGTCCTCTTCCTGCAGGGGCGCAACGAGGAGCTCGAGGCCCGGCTGACCCGGAAGATGCAGGCAGCCTCCGAGGAGGAGAACTTCGAGATGGCGGCGGCCTACCGCGACTCTCTCCGAACGGTGCGCGACGTGGCCGAGCGCCAGGTCGTCCAGTCGCTCCGGGGGGAGAACGTCGACGTTTTCGGCTTGTTCGAGTCGGGCCAGGACGTCGCGGTCGTCGTTCTCGTCGTGCGCGGCGGCGTCCTCCAGGACCGCCGCGACTTCTTCTTCGAGAAGTCGCAGGAGCTCGAGCCGACCGCCTTCCTCGAGGCCTTCCTGCCTCAGTTCTACGACGTCAACCCGTTCCTGCCGTCCGAGGTCCACCTGCCCGTCGAGATCGCCGGCGCCCGGCTGCTGGAGGACTTCGTGGCGGAGCGCCGCGGCGCGAAGGTCGCCGTGCGCGTCCCGCAGCGGGGCGCGGCGGCCGACCGGCTCAAGCTCGCCGAGGTCAACGCCCGCGAGCGCCACCGCGTGCGGTTCCGCCGGGTCGGCGGCGACGAGGCCGTCGCGGCCGAGCGGCTGGGCCGCGCGGTGGGTCTGGCCCTGCCCCCGCATCGCATCGAGGCCTTCGACATCTCTCACACGCAGGGCACCGACAGCGTCGCCTCGCTCGTCGTCTTCGAGGACGGGAAGCCGAAGAAGTCGGACTACCGTCTTTTCAACATCGCGTCCCAGAATCTCCTCGAGCCCGACGACTTCCGCAGCATGGCCGAGGTGGTGGACCGGCGGTACCGGCGCGTCCAGGCCGAGGACGGCCCGTGGCCGGACCTCGTCCTCGTGGACGGCGGCCGCGGCCAGCTCCAGGCCGCGCTGACGGCCCTCGACCGCGTCGGAGTCGAGCTTCCGATCGCCGGCCTCGCCAAGCGGGAGGAGGAGATCTGGCTGCCGGGGCGGCCCGATCCGGTCCGGCTGTCGCGCAAGGACCCCGCCCTCCAGCTCATCCAGCGCGCCCGCGACGAGGCGCACCGCTTCGCCATATCGCGTCACCGGCAGCGGCGGGGCAAGCACATGCGGGAGACGGGCCTGACCGAGATCCCGGGCGTCGGCCCGGCCCGAGCGCGGCTGCTGCTGCGGCGCTTCGGCTCCGTCAAGGGCTTGCGCGGGGCCGACCCCCACGAGATCGAGGCCGCAGTCGGTCCGGCCACGGCGCGCGCGGTGGCGGCGTACCTCGCGGACGGGCCGTCCGCATGAGAACGACGTTCGAGGCGCAGGGCGAGATCCGCGGGACGGACATCCTCGCGTCCCTCGTGGCGCTCTGGCGCGAGGCCGCGAGCGGCTCGCTCCAGTTCCAGCGCTCCGGAGCGACCGCCGGCTTCGAGCTCGCCGCCGGAGAGATCGTCGGCGCCTCGTCGTCGGACCCCCGGTTCGACACGGCGGCGATCCTGGTGCGGGCGGGCAAGCTCGAGGCGGCGACGCTCGAACGGCTCTCGGCGTCCGAAGGCATGGACCGGGCGATGGCGGCGCTCCAGGCGGGAGTCCTGACGCGGCGCGAGTGGCGCTGGGGCGAGAAGATCCGGGCCGTCGAGGTCCTCTCCGACCTGCTGACGTGGATCGAGGGCGACTACTCCTTCTTCCGCTCGGCCGCCCGCGAGGCCGGCGAGTTCCGGTTGACCATTCCGCGCCTCGTGCTCGAGCTGTTCCTGCGCTCGCGGGACCGGGGCCTCGTGCTGCACCACCTCGGCGGCGTCGACGTCCCCCTCGTCCGGGATTCGCGGTTCGACGCCGAGTTCTCGACCTTCGGGCTCACCGACGATGCCGAGTCCGTGGTCCGCCTCATCGACGGCGACTCGACCGCCGCCGAGATCGCGAGCGAGGCGCCGGCCGACACCTTCGCCGTCGAGAAGCTCCTGGCCGCGCTCGTCACCCTGGGCCTCGTTCACCCCGCGTACACCGCCGGGGAGTCCGACTCGGCGGCGAGGGAGACGCCGGCTCCGACACCCGTGCCGCCCGCGCCGCTCGAGGAGGAGCCCGCTCCGGAAGCCGCCCCCGCGGAGCCGGACGACGAGGAGCTCGAGCCCGAAGTCGACATCGAAGAGAAGGCCCCGCCCGAGATCGAGGAGCCGCCTCCGGCCGAAGAGCCGGCCTTGCCGGCCGAAGAGTGGCCGGCCCTCGATGAACGTCCGGCGGAGCCGGAGGTCGAACGGGAGGAGGAGCTCGTCGACGCCCCGATCGGGGACGAGGCCCCGACCGACGACTTCGATGAGCGGTCGGAGCGCCTCGCGACCGACCTCGACGGCGGGCCCGGAATCCCGGGCGACCTGATGGAGCCCGACGCGCCCGGCCCGCGCGGCTCCTCGGCATTCGACCGGCCGCTCGACGTCACGACGGGGGTCGGCTCCTTCGAGCGCCCGGAGCACCGCTCGACCTCTCCGCTCCTCTGGGTGCTCGTGCTTCTCGTCGCGATCGTGGGAGGAGTCCTCTACTGGCGCGCGCGCGGCCCCGCGGCACCGGCGGAACCGCTCGCCGCCGCGCTCTCGCCGAGCCCGACCCTCGTCGAGACGACGATCGGCGGGGCGGTGGCCGGAACGCCGGCGATGGAAGCTCCCGCCACGGGAGCCACGGCCGTCTCGACACCCGCTCCTCCGACGGCCGTGCCGACGGATCGCGCACCCACCGCCGCCCCGACGAGGCCGGCGCCGACCGCGGTTCCGACCAGGCGGGCGCCGAGCCCCGCCCCGACGAAGCCGGCGCAGCCCAGGGCCGCCGCCGCGGCGCCCCCCCGGGCCTCGACTTCGGCGGCCGTTCCTCGCACCCGCAAACAGTGGCTCGACCGGGCCGCCCGGGACCAGAAGACCGCCGCCGCCGACCGGAACGCGCGCTTCGCGATCCAGCTCGAGCTGGCGTGCGAAGTCGAGTCTCTCCGGGAGGCCTGGGCACACGACCGGCCGGCCGGCTCGATGTGGACCCTGACGACGTCCTTCAAGGGGCGGACCTGCTTCAAGGTTCTCTGGGGGCGCTACGGCACGCAGGAGGCGGCGGCGCAGGCGCTCGAGTCGGTCCCGGGCTTCTTTTCGACGGCCCGCAACCATCCCATGGTCGTCGCCATACGCTGACGGCGCGGTTTCTGCTACCCTAAACCGCCCCCCCATCGACGAATGAGCACACAGGCGGCACCAGCCGGGTTTCGCGGATCCCTCTCCGAGACGCCGCTGCCGCAGGTCCTGCGGCGGATCTTCCTGGAGGGATTGAAGGGGACCCTCACCCTCAACCGGGGCGACGAGATCCGGCACCTGTTCTTCGAGAAGGGGGAGCTGCGGACCGCGACGTCCTCCCGGGAGGGCCAGCGCATCGGGGCCTTCCTCAAGCGCCGGGGATGCATCACCGACACCGACCTCAACTGGGCGCTCGAAACCGTCGCCAAGCAGGGCCGGGCCCGGCTCGGCAAGATCCTGGTCGACCGCGGCCTCGTGTCGCGGACCGTCCTCGACGCCGAGATGCGCCGCCTCGTCGAGGAGATCGTCTTCTCGACCTTCGCCTGGGACACGGGGGAGTACAAGTTCCAGGCGTCCTCCGGCGTGCTCGATCCCGACGTCGCCCTGTCGCTTTCGACGGCCGCCGTCATCGTTGAGGGAATCCGGCGCCTGCCCGAGAGCGACGCCTTCCGGGAACGTCTGGGCGAGGGGCACCGCGTCCCCATCCTCGCGACCGATCCGATGTCGCGTTACCAGTACCTCCCGCTGACGCCCCAGGAGGCCTATCTCCTCTCCCGCGTCGACGGGATCCTCGACGTCGATTCGCTCCTGAAGATCGCCGGCGCGTCGCGGGCCGCGACCGCCAAGATCCTCTACGGTCTCGTCTCGTGCGGCATCGTCGAGTGGAAACGGGAAGGCGCGGAGCGCCCCGCGAGCGGCCGCGGCGGCTTCCACGGGCTGAACGTGGAAGTGTCCGCTCAGCCGTCGGAACGATCGCCGGGCCATGCCGAGCTCGTCAAGAACACGTACCGCCGGATCGACTGGCTGACCCACTACGAGCTGCTCGGAATCCCGCGCGACGCGCCGCCCGAGCGGGTCGCGGAGGCCTACTTCGAGCGCAGCCGCCTCTTCCACCCGGACCTGCGGCACCGGGAGGACCTCGGCAAGTTCGAGCGCGAGCTCAACGCAGTGTTCGAGCGGATGAAGATCGCTTACGACATCCTCTCCGATCCCGAGAAGCGGGCCCTCTACGACCAGAGCCTGGACGCCGCCCCGCAGTCGCTTCTGATGGCCGACGCTCCGACCGCGGACCCGGAGGCCCGCAAGAAGCTCGCGACGCAGAACTTCCGGCGGGCGCGTCAGCTCATCGAGGAGCGGGACTACCATCCCGCGGTCGAGATGCTTCGGGAAGCGGTGCGGTTCGTGCCCGACAACTCCGAGTTTCGATACGTCCTTTCGCAGGTCGAGCTGAAGAACCCCAACTGGATCGACCAGGGCCTCGCCAACCTCAAGGAGGCGGCCCGCCTCGACGGCCGCCGCGTCGGCCTGTCGCTCGAGGCCGCCCGCACGCTCCTCGAGCACAAACGCCCCGCGGAGGCGGAGCCCTTCGCGCGGCGCGCGGTCTCGCTCGACCCCTCGCCGGAGAGCGAAGAGCTGCTCCGGAGGGTCCTCGAAGCCGTCGCCGCGGCTCCTCCTCCGTCGGCCCCGGAAACTCCGGAAGGCGAGAAGCCGCCCGAGGCACCGGCCGAGGACGAAGAGCGCCCTCAGGCCTCCGGGCTCCTCTCCCGCCTGTTTCGACGCGGTTGACCGCGATCCTGACGGGCCTGGGGCTCTCGGCCGCGGCGGGCCTCAACGCCTGGGCGGTCCTGCTGCTGTTCAACGGCCTCGCCCTGATCTTGCCCCAGGAGTTTCCCGGGCCGACCGCGGCTTTTCTCTCGAGCCACGGCGTCCTGACGGCGAGCGTGATCCTCTTCCTCGCCGAGTTCGTCGCCGACAAGATCCCGATCGTCGATCACCTCTGGAACCTGCTCCAGACGCTCCTGCGGCCGATCGTCGGCGCCCTGGTGATGCTCGCGGCGGTGCCGGATACGTCCCCGGCTTCCCGGACCGGGCTCGCCCTCGCGGGCGCGCTCGTGACGCTCGCCACCCACTTCGCCAAGTCGACGACGCGGCTGACCTCGACGGCCGCGACCCGCGGCATCGCGCAGGTGGCGCTCTCGCTCGCCGAAGACGCGTTCGCCGTGGCCCTCGGCGCCCTGGTGTTCTTCGTCCCGTGGTTCACCGCGATCTTCCTCGGAGCCCTCGCCGTGCTGATGATCGCGGACCGCCGGCGGGTCATGCGCGGGCTCGGCGTGCTCTTCTTCCGCCTGAAGCACCCTCGCCGCGCCCGGTCGGCCTGACGTGCCGTACCTCCTCGACGGCAACAACCTGATCGGGCTCGTCCGGCGGGTCGCCCGCCCGACGGAGGAGGACCGGCAGGCCCTCGTCGCCGAGCTCGCCGAGCGGCTCCGGTCGACCCGCGCGCGGGCGATCCTGTTCTTCGACGGGCCGGCCGGCGAGCGGGGCTCGAGCCTCGGGAGTCTCACGATCCGGCGGCCGTCCGGGACGAGCGCGGACGACGCCATCGTCGCGGAGGTCGCATCGCTGCGGGCGCCCGGAGAGGCCATCGTCGTGACGTCCGATCGAGGCCTCGCGCGGCGGGTCCGGGACGCCGGCGGGCGCGTCTGCCGGCCGGAGGACTTTTTCGCCCGCTTCGGACGGCGCGCGGCCCCGGGCGGGTCCCCGCCCGAAGCCGTGGACGTCGACGCCTGGCTCGAATACTTCGGCGACGAGCGCAACCGCCACCGGGAGTAGGCCGACGGCTTGTTCCGGGCGCGGATCGGGTGCGAGCGTTTCTTCGCCGCCGTGTCAGGGCCCGGACCCTCATGGTAAAGTCTGTGCGGCTCCGAGCGGGCCACGCGATCGCTCCGGACTTCGCTTTGAAGAGCCGGAGAGGAAAGTCCGAACTCCACACGGGCAGCATGCCGGGTAACACCCGGTCGCGGCGACGCGAAGGAAAGTGCCACAGAAAACAAACCGCCTTCCGAAAGGACGGCAAGGGTGAAACGGTGCGGTAAGAGCGCACCGCCCCTCCGGCAACGGGGGGGGCACGGTAAACCCCATGCGGAGCAAGGCCAAATAGGGGGACAGCGGGCGCCCGTCCCGCCTCACTTCACGTGAGCTGTTCCCGGGTCGGCTGCTCGAGCCCGAGGGCGACCTCGGGCCCAGAGGAATGATCGCGACTCCGGGCAACCGGAGCACAGGATTCGGCTTATCGGCCCGCTCGGGGCTTTTGGCTGCGCGACCGTCCGCCAGGAGAGTTCGTTCCGGCGGCCCGGCTGCGCCGGCATGGCTCGATGCGTGACCTCGTCCGCCCTCCGCGCCTCCAAGCCGGCGCCACGATCGGGATCGCCGCGGTCTCGGGTCCCGTGGATCCGGATCGGCTCGCGGCCGGCGTCGTATTTCTGGAGCAGCGCGGATACCGCGTCGTCCTCGCCTCGAACGTCCTCGCGCGCGCGGGGTTTCTCGCCGGTTCCGACCGGGAGCGCGCCGAGGGCTATCGCGCCCTCCTCGACGACCCCCGGGTCGATGCGATCTTCTTCGCTCGCGGCGGCTACGGGGCCGGGCGGATCCTCGGTCATCTCTCGCCCGGACAGATCGCCGCGCGCCCGCTCATCCACCTCGGCGGGTCCGACCTGACCGCCCTCTTCGCGTACCTCCGGGCGGCGAGCGGCCTCGCGGCGTTCTACGGCCCGATGCCCGCGGTCGCGATGGCCACGGAACCGGGACTCGACTGGGAATCCGTGCTCGCCGGCGCGCGGCCGGATCCCCACGCTTTCCGCGAGAGCGACGTGCTCGCGGGCGGCGCCGGCGAGGGCCCCCTCGTCGGGGGCTGCCTGTCGCTCGTGGCCTCGCTCGCGGGCACGCCCGAGGCCGTCGACGCGCGGGACGCCGTCTTCTTCTGGGAGGACGTGCGGGAACCGGCCTACCGGCTGGACCGCATGTTGACCCAGCTGGAGCGGTCGGGTACCCTCGATCGACTAAAAGCCATGGTCATCGGCTCGATTTCGCCCGGCCGGCGCGGCGGAAAGGCCACCGTCGCCGTCGACGCCTGGGTCGCGGACCGCTTCGCCGGGGCGCCGTTCCCGGTCGTCCGGGGCTTCCCGGCGGGACACCTGCGCCGCTCGCGCACGCTTCCGCTGGGAGTCGCGGTCCGCGTCGACGCCGACCGGCGGGTCCTCGAGTTCCTGGGCCCCGGAGCGGTCTGAGGAACGGATGCCCTCCGTGAAGGCGGTCTTCAAGTCCGGGCCGGGCGGAGCGGGGAAGAACCCGTACGAGAAGTTCCTCGTGGCGCACGCCATGGGCGACATCATCTTCTCCGAGGGCGACATCGGCACCGAGATGTACATCGTCCAGTCCGGGACGGTGGAGCTGCTCAAGACGATCGGGGGAGAGACCCGGGTGCTCTCGACCCTCGAGAAGGGCGACTTCTTCGGCGAGATGAGCGTCCTCGAGGACGTTCCGCGGACCGCCTCGGCGCGCGCCAAGACGGACGTCGAGCTCGTCCGGATCAACGGCGCGACGTTCGACGCGATGCTCAAGTCGAACACCGAGATCGCGATCCGGATGATGCGCAAGCTCTCGCGCCGGCTGCGCGAGGTCACGGCCATGCTCGAGGAATCCCTCGGCCGCCGCGTCGCCGAGGAGGAGCGGCCGGTCCAGAAGCGGCCCACCCCGGAGCGCAACGCCTGCCGCCTCGTGGGCGAGGACCCGCCCTCGGAGTTCTTCCTCAACCGCGAGGGCGACACGCTGATCGGCCGCAGCGACCCGGTCACCGGCATCACCCCCGACGTCGACCTGACCCCGCTCGACCCGCAGCGCTCGACGTCGCGCCGCCACGCCAAGCTCTATCTGATGGGCGACACCTACTACGTCATGGAAGAGATCGGCGTCATGAACGGAACGCACGTCAACGGCACCCGCCTCGCGACGGGCGTTCCGGTCGCCATCGCCAACGGCGACGTCCTGAAGTTCGGCCTCGTCCCGCTGACCTTCCTGGCGCCCGAGACGTAGCTGACGCCCGCCCCCGGCGCACCTCCGCCTCCGCTCCGCCCGGGCGACCCGATCGCCCGACTTCCCGGCATCGGGCCGACCCGCGCGGCCCGCCTCGCCGAGGCCGGCGTCGCGACGATCGCGGACTTCCTGCTCGCGCTGCCGTTTCGCTACGAGGACCGGCGGCGCTTCGCCACGGTCGCGAGCCTCGAGTGGGAGAAGCCGGCGACGGTCCTCGTCCGCTTCCAGGGCGTGCGCTCGATCCGCATGCGCCGCGGCCTCCTGCGGGTCGAGGCCGTCGCCGACGACGGCACCGGGGCCGTCCGGGTCGTCTGGCACAACCGTTACCCGTCCTTCGCGAAGGCCCTGGCGGACAAGCGCGCCGCGCTCTACGGCACGCCCGTGGCCGGGACGCGGGGCGAGATGCGGATCGAGAACCCCGAGACCGAGCTCTTCGACCCGGGCGAGGAAGCCGATCCGCTCCATTCCGGCCGGATCGTCGGCGTCTACCATCGCCTCGCGGAGATCCCGACCCGCCCGTGGCGCGTTCTCGTCCGGCGGGCCCTCGACGCGCTTGGCACGGATTTCCGCGCGATCTCCGCATCGCCGGCGAAGCTTCGCGAGGCCCTCGGGGAGGCCCATTTTCCGACGCACGAGGATTCCGCCGGGCCGGCCCGCGCGGCGCTCGCCGGGGAGGAGCTCCTCGCCCTCGCCGCCCGCATCGAGGACCGCCGCGCGCGGCTGCGCGCCCGGCCCGGCCTCGCGCTGCCGGCGGAAGACACGATCCGCGAGCTCGCCCGCTCGGCGCTGCCGTTCCGGCTGACCGCCGCGCAGAAGCGGGCCGTGCGGGAGATCGCCCGGGACCTCGCCTCGGGCCGGGCGATGGCGCGACTGCTCCAGGGCGACGTCGGCTCAGGCAAGACGGTCGTGGCGGGCCTGGCGATCCTGCTCGCCGCCCGGAACGGGGCGCAGGCCGCCCTGATGGCGCCGACCGAGATCCTCGCCGAGCAGCACGCCGAGAGCCTCGCGTCGTGGCTGACGGGAGCGGGCGTCCGGCTCGGCCTCCTGACGGGCCGCGTGCGCGGCGCCGCGCGGCGCCACCTGCTCGAGGCCCTCGCCGCGGGCTCGATCGACGCCCTCGTCGGCACCCACGCCCTCGTCGAGTCGCCCGTGAAGTTCCGCCGCCTCGGCCTCGTCGTCGTCGACGAGCAGCACCGGTTCGGCGTGGCCCACCGCTCGCGCCTGTTCCGCAAGGGAGACCCGTCCCCCCACGTCCTCATCATGACGGCCACGCCCATCCCGCGCTCGCTCGCCTGGGCGATCTACGGCGAGCTCGACGTCTCCGTCCTCGACGAGAAGCCCCCGGGCCGTTCGCCCGTCGTGACGCGGGTGCGCGAAGAGGCCGCCCGCGACCGCGTCTACCGCTTCGCCGGCGAGCGGGCCGCCGCGGGGGAACGGGTGTACGTCGTCGTTCCGGCGATCGAGGAAGGCGCCCGCGAGGTCGCGGCGACACGCGAGACCGCCGCACGCCTCGCGGCCGCCCTGCCGGGGATTCGCATCGGGGTCCTGCACGGCCGCATGCCGGCGGCCGAGCGCCAGGCCGTGCTCGCCGACTTCGCCGCGGGGCGGTGCCCCGTCCTCGTGTCGACGACGGTCGTCGAAGTGGGAGTCGACGTGCCCGAGGCCACGCTGATGATCGTCGAGAACGCCGAGAGCTTCGGGCTCGCGCAGCTCCACCAGCTGCGCGGGCGCGTCGGGCGGAGCGAGCGCCCGTCGTGGTGCGCGCTCGTCGTGGGACGCGGCGCGACGGAGGACGCCCGGCGCCGCCTCGCCGTGCTCGAGCAGACGTCCGACGGGTTCCTCATCGCGGAAAAGGACCTCGAGGCGCGCGGCCCCGGCGACCTCCTCGGAACGCGGCAGAGCGGCCTTCCGCCTCTGCGCGTCGCGGACCCGCTCCGGGACCTTGGGCGGCTGCCGCAGGCCCGCAACGAGATCGTGGCGCGGCGGGCGCGGCAGGAGGCCGTGGCGAGCGACCTGTTCGGTTATCCCTAGACGGGAGACCGCAGACCGCAGGCGGCGGACGAGCCGCCGGCAAGAGCCGGGGGGCGTGGTACAAGATCCGGAGCGGAGGTGCGATTGAAAGTTCTCGTGACGGGCGGCACCGGTTTCGTCGGGACCCACCTGGTCAACCGCCTGCTGCACCGCGGCCACGCGGTCGCGGTCCTGGCGCGCTCCCCCGAGAAGACCCGCAACCGGTACAACCGGCCCGTCGAGGCGGTCGAGGGCGACGTCCTCGACACCGCCTCGCTCGCGGCGGCCGCCGCCGGCCGCGAGGCCCTCGTCCACCTCGTCGGGATCATCCACGAGAAGGGCGACCAGACCTTCGACCGGATGCACCGGGAAGCGACGGAAAACGCCCTCGCGGCGGCGAAGACCGCCGGCATCCGGCGCTATCTGCACATGAGCGCGATGGGAAGCTTCGAGGACTCGCCCTCCGAGTACGGCCGCACGAAGGCCGCGGGCGAGAAGGCGGTCCGGGCCTCCGGCCTCGACTGGACGATCTTTCGTCCGTCGATCATCTTCGGCCCGGGAGACGGCTTCGTGTCGCTGCTCGCGCCGATCGTGCGGGGGAACCCGGGCTTCATCCCGGTCATCGGGCCGGGCACGACGCGCTTCCAGCCGGTCTCGATCTTCGACGTGGCCCGCGTCTTCGCCGACGCGCTCGAGAAGCCGGGGACGATCCACCAGGCGTACGAGGTGGGAGGGCCCGAGATCTGGACCTTGAACGACATCTACCGCGACGTCGCGGCGGCGGTCGGCAAGCCGGGCAAGCCGATGATCCACTTTCCGCTCTGGTACGGGCGCCTGCTCGCCACCGGCTTCGAGTGGCTCGCGCGGCGCGGCGTGTTCGCCGATCCGCCGCTGACGCGCGACCAGCTCCGGAGCCTCTCGCGCGACAACACCGGCGACACCGCGCCGACGCTCGCGACTTTCGGTGCCGAGTGGCGGCGGTTCTCGCCGGGCATCCGCGAATACCTGTCGAACGGCCGCCACGACCCGCGCTCGGGGACGGGCGAGGAAGTGGAGATCGAGCGCCGCGCGGTGTTGCGAATCCGGTAGTCAGGCCGCAGAGCGCCGTTGGTCGTCCTGCCTCCTGCCTCCTGCCTCCTGCCTCCTGATTACGGACTCTTCCGCAGCCGGATCTCGCCCGACGTCGTCCGGATCACGATCTTCTCGCCGCCGCCGTTCAAGACCGCGGTGGCGCGCTGCGTGCCCGGCTTCTTGTCGATCGTCAGGTAGCCGAAGTCCGAGCGGATCGGGTTCTCTTCGTCCTCGGCGCCCGTCACGACGAGCTCGACGTCGGCCTTCGTGTCGGCCGGGATCGACAGCGACACGTCCCCGCCGGAGTTGCGGATGGTGATTCCTCCCCGGATGTCCCGGGACGTGACGCCGATGCGCACGTCGCCGCCGGCCGTCGAAGCGCGCACGCTTCCGCCGACCCGGGGCACGATCACGTCGCCGCCGGCCGTCTTGGCGTCGAGATTTCCGCCGACGCTCTGGATGCGGATGTCCCCGCCGGCCGTGTCGGCCAGCGCCGAGCCGGAGACGGAATCCACGCGGATGTCGCCCGCCGCCGTCGACACCCTGAGGTCGCCGGTCACGGGACCGAGCACGACGTCGCCGCCGAAGGTCTTCAGCTCGCCGCCCGCGCCGATGCCGCCGACGCGGATCTCGCCCGAGTGGGTCAGGATCTTGACCCGGCCGCTGACCCGCCCGATCCGGTAGTTGCCGCCGCTCGTCGTCGAGAGGAAGTCGCCCGCGACGTCGCCGCGCACCACCTCGCCGTCGAAGTCGGCGGGCGGGGCCGGCGGAACCGCGGGTACGGCGGGAACCCCGGCGACCGGGAGAGCGGGCGGAGCCGGAGGCACCGGATGCACGCGCGGGCTCGCCACGACCGGCGCCGGGACCTTCACGTGCACGTCCGGCACCGTCACCACGAACTCGCGGCGGCCCGAGACGAGCGGCTTCGCGTCGGCCTCCTTCGTCCCGGCGGCGAGCAGGAGAACCGTGCCGTTCAGGGTCTGCAGGCGGACGGAGGCGCCGCCCTTCCCGATCGAACCGCTGTAGTCGCGGCGCGGGTCGGCGATGCGGATCGTCCGGATCTCGCGGTTGATGGCGCGGGTGTCCTTCTCCCGCTCGCGGATCTCCTGCTCGGCCTCGCGGATCGAGCGCTCGACGTCCTTCATCGATTCGTCGAGCTCCTGGTCCAGCTGGTCGAGGTCGACCATGGTCGTGTCGCCGTCCTCGTCGGTCACGACGATCTGCCGCGCCTTCTTTCCGTGGCCCCGCGGCGGCATCTCGCCGCCGGCGGCCCGCCCCGACAGCAGCGGCTGCTTCGGCAGCGGGAACGAGGAGGCGATCGTGCCGTTCATGGTCTCGGCCGAGAGGTCGAACTGGGCGTCCTTCGGAAGCACCAGGGTGACCGAGCCGTTGACCGACTGGAGCTCGACGCTGTCCTCGGTCCGCAGCGCCTGCGATACGGCGTCGATCGAGCCGTTCACGGTCTGGGCCTCGAGCGACCGGCGCACGCCCCGGGCGTCGATCGCCCCGTTGACGGAGCCCAGCGTCAGCTCACCGTCGAGGTCCTTGACGCGAACGTCGCCGTTGACCGTCTGCAGCTGCGCCGCGACGCCCGGGGGGACCGTCAGGACGTAGTTCGCGACGACGCGGCAGCGCGAGCAGCCCGCGTCGCGCCCGCGGTCGCCCCGGCCGTGCATGCCGGGCCACCGGGTCTCGAGCGACCAGCCGTCGTCGTCGTGGCTCTGGGCGATCCGCGCGCTCTTCAGCAGGTCTTCGGCCTGCTTCTGCGTGGGCGCGGAGACCGTCACCGTCACGACCGCGGAGAACTCGCGTCCCGGGGAGGCCACGATGTCGCCCGAGACGTTGTCGACCGAGAGCGTCTGCCCGGACGCGAGCGTGCCGTTGACGCGCTCGGTGCGGGTGGCCGAGCCCTGTTCCGCCTTGCCGGTCGAGACCAGCATGAGGAAGAGACCCAGCGCGAGCAGGATCCAGACCGCGAACCGATCGGCGCGCGCCGTCGGCGTTTCGCAGGCCTCGCGGGAGCGTTCGAACTTCAGCGTGTTCATCGTCCAAGAGAGACGTTGGCTCGGCATGGGAGTTTCGCTGCGCCCTTTCTCAGAAGGAGATCGCCTTCAGCGCGGACGCCGCCTTGGCGCGCACGAAGCCGTTCTCCTGGGGATCGACGGCCTTCTCGCGCAGCGACTCGATCGTGCGCTCGTCCGGCGACTGCTTGGCCGCGGCCGCGAGCGCGTCGACGGCCGCGAGGCGCACGGCCGGGTTCTTGTCCGAGGACAGCGCCTCGAGGAACACGGTCCGGATCTCGGGGGTCATCGTGAACGACGCGAGCGCATCGGCGGCCTTCTTGCGGACGCCCGGGTTGGGGTCCTTCCGGAGCGTCGACGACAGGGCGGCGACGATCTCGGGAGAGGCCGTCGCGCTGCCCGCGCCGTAGTGCTCGGAGACGAGCGCGATCGCGCGCGAGCGGTCGCCGGCGGTGTCGGCGCTGCGCGAGACCATGTACGCGAGCAGCTTCGCGACCTCCGGCTCCTCGGGACGCCCGACGACCGTCTGGCGCGTGGTGACGTCGAACTCGATTCCGACCCGCCCGTCCTTGTCCGCCGGCCGGTAGGCCACGTTGGAAAGCCTCGGGCTCGCCGACAGGTCCGGCAGCGCGGAGGCGGCGGGCCGCGCGGACGCGGTCGTCGCCCCCGGCGCGGGGGACGGCGACGGCCGGGCGGCGGGCGCCACGTTCCGCGCGACGAGGTATCCGAGGCTGCCGGCCGCGAGCAGCGCCGCGGCCTGGAGCATCGGGCGCACGACGACGGCGCGCGGCCGCGGCCGGAACTCGCGCACCCGCCGGCGGAGCATCTCCTCCTCCATCAGGTCGAGGGAGCGGCGGCGGAACTCCGGCGTGACCGGCGCGTCCGGGTCGGTGCCGAGGACCGTCCAGAGGTCCTCGAGCCGGGCCATCTCGCCGCGGCAGGCCTCGCAGCCCGCCAGGTGCGCCGACAGCTCGCGGCGCGAGGCCTCGTCGGCTTCCCCGGCGAGGCGTTCGAGGGCGATCGCGGTTACGTCGCGGCAGTCCATGATTCTCCCTCCGAGAAATGGGCCTTCAGCGTTTCGACGGCCCGGAAGATGCGGGTCTTGACGGCGCCGACCGAGATCCCCAGCGTCTCCGCGATCTCGGCGTACGGCATGCCGTGGTAGCGGGCGAGGACGAGCGCTTCGCGCTGCTCGTCGGAAAGCCGGGAGAGGGCCTGGCGGACGGCCTGCCGGCGCTCGCGCGACGCGATGACGCTTTCGATCCCTTCGCCGCGCGCGCTCGGCTCGGCGACGGCCTCCAGCGGCACGACCGTGGCCCGGCGGTCCCGCCGACGCCGGTCGCGGCACGCGTTGGCCGCGATGGCGAAGAGCCACGAGGCCACGCCGGCCCGCCCGTCGTACTGATGCGCCCTCGAGATCACCTTGACGAAAACCTCCTGTGTCACTTCCTCGGCCGAGGCCCGGTCCGAGAGCATCCGGTCCGTGAACCGGAGCAGGGCCGGCGAGTAGCGCTCGAAAAGCTCGGCCGCACCGCCGGTGTCCCCGCGGCGAATCCTCTCGAGCAGGTCGAGATCCTCGCTGCCTCTGGTTTCCATTCAGCCCGGCCAACAGGGGAGACGTTGCGTGGAAGGGAAGGTTACGGCCCCCCGGGAGGCCAATCTAAGGCCTCCGGGCGGCTCCCCACAAGCCTCGCCGCCTCAGACGCTTGCTATAGTCCCAGCCGCTTGGAACACAAGGTCGTCGACTTCGCGATCCAGCTCGCGGTGATTCTCTTCGCCATCTCCTTCCACGAGTCGGCCCATGCCTGGACCGCGCTCAAGCTGGGGGACACGACGGCGCGGGACCTCGGCCGGATCAGCCTCAACCCGATCCGGCACATCGACCCGGTCGGGAGCATCCTGGTGCCCGCGCTCCTGTACTTCTTCTCCGGGCTGATCTTCGGAGCGGCCAAGCCCACGCCCGTCGACCTCCGGCGGACGAAGAACCCGCGAATGGCCAACCTCCTCGTCTCCGCCGCGGGGCCGCTCTCGAACTTCCTGCTGGCCGGGTTCGGGATCGTGCTCCTCCGGGTGATCGGGGCCGTGGACCCCGCCGCGATGGCGGACCTCGTCGACGCCCTCCGGGGGAATCGATTCGCCGCCGGAACGCTGGCGCCGATTGCCTACATCCTCTACGTCTTCTCGATGGTCAACGTGATGCTGGCCGTCTTCAACCTTCTGCCGATTCCGCCGCTCGACGGAAGCGGGGTCGTCGTCTCGCTCGTCGGCGCTCCCGCCGCCAGGCTGTATGCGACGATTGCGCCGTTCGGTTTCATGATTTTGATCCTCCTGATCGCCACACCCGTCCTCGGAAACATATTCCGACCGATCCAGGTCGCCGTCCTGCGCCTCATCTTCGGGGGGCTCTGATGCCGGAGATCGTCCTCTCGGGCCTGCGCCCGACCGGCCGGGTCCACCTCGGCAACTACTTCGGGGCGGTCCGCAACTGGGTCGACCTCCAGAACTCGGGGAAGTACCGCTGCTTCTTCTTCGTCGCCGACCTCCACGCGCTGACGACCGACTACGCCGACACCGCGGCGCTCGCCGCGAACACGCGCGAGGCCGTTCTCGACTGGCTCGCGGTCGGGCTCGATCCGAAGGCCTCGACGATCTTCCTCCAGTCGCGGGTGCCGCAGCACGCCGAGCTCGCGCTGTATTTCTCGATGATCACGCCGCTCGGCTGGCTCGAGCGCGTCCCGACGTACAAGGACCAGATCGAGCAGCTGCGGTCGAAGGACCTCGGGACCCATGGCTTCCTCGGGTACCCGGTCCTCCAGACGGCCGACATCGCGATCTACCGCGCCAACCTCGTGCCGGTCGGCGAGGACCAGGCGAGCCACCTCGAGATCAGCCGCGAGATCGTCCGCCGCTTCAACGGCCTCTACGGAGAGGTCTTTCCGGAGCCGAAGGCGCTCTTCACGCCGACGCCGAAGGTCAACGGCATCGACGGCCGCAAGATGTCCAAGTCCTACAACAACACGATCGGGATCACCGAGCCGGCCGACTCCGTGCGGGAGAAGGTGATGGCGATGGTGACCGATCCGGCCCGGGCGCGGCGCACGGACCCGGGCAACCCCGACAACTGCAACCTGTTTCCCTTCCACGAGCTCTACTCGCCGCCCGCCGAGGTCGCCGTCGTCGACGTCGAGTGCCGCACGGCCGCGCGCGGCTGCGTCGACTGCAAGAAACACCTCATCGGCAACCTCAACGCGGCGCTCGAGCCCTTCCGGCAGAAGCGCGCCGCGCTCGTCGCCTCCTCCTCCGACGTGGTCCGCGACGTCCTCCATGCCGGCGACGCCGCGGCCCGCGTGGCCGCGGAGGCCACGATGGAGAAGGTCCGGGCCGCCGTGAAGCTCTCGCCGGAGCCCTGAGCGTGGAAGAGGTCAACCGGGGCGGCCTGCCGCCCGTCGCGATCCCGGCTTTCGCCGGGCCTCTCGACCTGCTGCTGCACCTGATCCGGATCAACGAGGTGTCGATCACCGACATCCCGATCGCCGAGATCACCGAGCAGTACACGGCCTACCTCGAAGCGATGCAGGAGCTGGACCTCGACGTGGCGTCCGAGTACGTCGCGATGGCGGCCGAGCTCATCTACATCAAGTCGAAGATGCTCCTTCCCCGGGCGCCGGGGGAGCCGGAGGTCGACCCGCGCGCCGATCTCGCCCAGCGCCTGCTCGAATACGAGAAGTTCAAGCGCTCGGCCGAGACCCTCCACGCGGTCGACACGCTCCGGAGCGGTCTCTGGCCGCGGCCGGAGACCGAGATCCCGAAGGGCGAAGGAGCCGAGGAGACCCTGGAGGTCTCGCTCTTCGACCTGATCGAGACCTTCCGAAGCGTGACGGACAATTACCGCCTGGCGCACCCGCCGGCCCTCGCGATCCACCACCTTCGCTTCTCGGTCCGGGACAAGATGATCGAGCTGCTCGCCCGGCTCGACGAGCACCGGACGATGCCGCTCCTCCAGTTCCTCGGCCAGATGCGCTACCGCGCCGAGGCCGTGACGGCCTTCCTCGCGTGCCTCGAGCTCATCCGCCTCGGCGTCGTGCGGGCGTTCCAGACGCGGGCTTTCGCCGAGATCCACGCCACGCGCACGGATGTCGTTTTCACGCCCGACCAGATACGCGATACTTACAGCGAATGACCGAGACCGCCGCGCCGCCCCCCGAGACCGATTCCGAGCCCCGGCCGCGGGAGACCTCGATCGAGAGGATCCTGCCGGCCCTGGAGGCCGTGCTCTTCTCGTCGCCCCGGCCGGTGAAGGAGAAGGACCTCGCCGATCTCCTCGAGGCGGCCCCCAGAGCCGTCTCGGCGGCGCTCGAGCGGCTGGCGTCCCGCACCGACACGGAGGAGCGGGGCGTCCGCGTCGAAAAAGTCGCCGGGGGCTGGCGCTTCGTGACCCGTCCCGAATTCGACTCGCTCCTCCGGAAGTTCCACGAGGTCACCGAGCGCAGCCGGCTGTCGCTCGCGGCGCTCGAGACCCTCGCCATCATCGCCTACCGGCAGCCGATCACGCTGCCGGAGGTCCAGGACATCCGGGGCGTCAACTCCTCCGGCGTTCTCAAGACCCTCCTCGAGAAGAAGCTGATCTCGACGGCCGGGAAGAAGCCGGTGGTCGGATCGCCGTTCCTCTACCGCACGACCCAGGACTTCCTGATTCGCTTCGGGTTGAACGATCTGGCCGAGCTCCCGCGGCCCGAGGACCTCGACGCCGACCTCGCGGCGACCGTCGAGGCGCGCGAGATCGCGGCGCCGACGGCGACCGAGACCTCGATCCACGTCGAGGCCGGCGAGCCGGCGCCCGAGGCCGAACCGGGCGCGGACGAGTCGTCGGTCGAGGAGTGACGCTGCCTCAAGTCCGCATCCAGAAGATCATCGCATCGACGGGCGCCGCGTCGAGGCGCCTGGCCGAGGAGTGGATCCGCGAGGGCCGCGTCCGCGTCAACGGCCGGGTCGCCGTCCTCGGCGAGCGCGCCGATCCCGAGAAGGACTCGATCAAGGTCGACGAGAAGCGGATCCGTCCGTCCTCGGGGCCGAAGACCTACATCCTGCTCAACAAGCCGAAGGGCTTCGTCACCACCGTCTCGGATCCGCAGAGCCGGGACACCGTCCTCGACCTCCTGCCCGGCAAGCTGCGCCGCGGGATCAAGCCCGTCGGGCGCCTCGACGTCCAGACCGAGGGCCTCCTGCTCATGACGGACGACGGCGACCTCGCGCGGCTCGTCACGCACCCCTCGACCGGGTGCACCAAGGAGTACATGGTCAAGGTCGCCGGGGAGCCGTCCGAGGCGAAGCTCGAGAAGCTCCGGCGGGGAGGCCTCCGGCTCGACGGCCGCCCGACGAAGCCGTGCGGCATCGAGCGCGTCTCCGGGACGCCGCGCAAGGGCGAAGAGGAAGGCAATTCCTGGCTCCGGGTGACCCTGACGGAGGGCCGCTCCCGGCAGATCCGGAGGATGTTCGAGATGGTCGGCCATCCCGTCTCGAAGCTGAAGCGCGTGGCGATCGGGCCGATCCGCGACGCCCGCCTGACTCCGGGCGCCTTCCGCCGCCTCGCCGAAGCCGAGGTCGCGGCCCTCTATCGCCTGGAAAAGAAGGCTTGAACCCGCCCCTCATCGTCGCCATCGACGGTCCCTCCGGAGCCGGAAAGTCGACGGTCGCCCGGGCGCTCGCCTCGCGCCTCCGGGTCCCCTACATCGACACGGGCGCCATGTACCGCGCGGTCGGCCTCGCGGCGGAGCGGGCCGGGGTGACGCTTCCGATCGAGGACCCGGAGCGGGTCGCCGCGATCGCCGCGGGGTCCCGCGTCGAGCTCTTCCCGGCCGCCGAGGGCAGCCGCGTCCTTCTCGGCGGCGAGGACGTCTCGGCCGAGATCCGGCGGCCCGAGATCTCCCTCTATGCCTCGGCGGTCTCGGCCATCCCGGCCGTCCGGCGGACCCTGGTCGCCCAGCAGCAGCGCGTCGGAAGGGAGCGGGGAGGGGTCCTCGAGGGCCGGGACATCGGGACGAAGGTGTTCCCGGACACACCCCACAAATTCTTCCTGACGGCCGACCCGGCCGAACGGGCGGCGCGCCGCACCCGGGAGCTTGCCGAGCGGGGGACCCCCCGGCCGTACGAAGACGTGCTCCGGGAGATGGAAAAACGCGACCGGGACGACGGTTCGAGGGCCGACTCCCCGCTGACCCTGGATTCGCGGTATACCCTGATCGACTCGACGGGCCGGCCCGCCGGCGACGTCGTGGACGAGATCGAAAGGCGGGTTCGCGGGGCGATTTGACTGGGCTGCCGCTGAACCCATAGGATATTGCTTTGCAAATCAGCGACTTAAGAGAGGGGATCCCTTTTCCAATGCCGGGAGAAAAGCGTAAAGCGACAGGAGGTCGGGAAGCCGAGCCGATGGAAACAGAGCAGGAACTGACGGCCCAGGAGTACGAACACCTTCTGGCCCAATACGAGAACTCCTTCAAGAACTTGCAGGAGGGACAGATCATCCGCGGCCGCGTTCTCTCGATCACGCCCTCGGAAGTGATCGTCGACATCGGCTACAAGTCGGAGGGCATCATTCCGCTGTCCGAGTTCACCGACTTCTCGGGACAGGTCACGATCAAGCAGGGCGACCCCGTCGACGTCCTCCTCGAGCGCACCGAAGACCAGAACGGCTACGTCGTCCTTTCGAAGGACAAGGCCGAGAAGATGAAGGTCTGGGACGAGGTCGAGAAGTCGTACCGCTCCGGCACGACGGTCCGCGGCCGCGTCATCGACCGGATCAAGGGCGGCCTCGCCGTCGACATCGGCGTCAAGGCGTTCCTCCCGGGCTCCCTGGTCGACGTCAAGCCGGTCAAGAACCTCGAGGCCCTGCGCGGCAAGGACCTCGACTTCAAGGTCATCTCGGTCGACAAGAAGCGGGGCAACATCGTGCTCTCGCGCAAGGCCGTCGTCGAGGTCGAGCAGGAGGCCCGCAAGAAGGAGACCCTCCAGCTCCTCGAGGAGGGCCGCGTCCTGCGGGGCACGGTCAAGAACCTCACCGACTACGGCGCGTTCGTCGACCTCGGCGGCCTCGACGGCCTGCTCCACGTGACCGACATGTCCTGGGGCCGCGTCAATCATCCGTCCGACCTGGTCAAGGTCGCCGACGAGATCGACGTCGTCGTCCTCAAGTTCGACCGCGAGACCGAGCGCGTCTCGCTCGGCACCAAGCAGCTGACCGAGGACCCGTGGGCCCACGTGCCGGAGAAGTACCCGGCGGGCTCCCGCGTCACCGGCCGCGTCACCAACGTCACCGACTACGGCGCGTTCGTCGAGCTCGAGGACGGCGTCGAGGGGCTCGTGCACGTCTCGGAGATGTCCTGGTCGAAGAAGATCAAGAACCCGTCCAAGGTCGTCTCGCCCGGGGACACCGTCGAGGCCGTCGTGTCCGACGTCAATCCCGAGGCGCGCCGCATCTCGCTCTCGCTCAAGGACACGCTCCCGGATCCGTGGGAGAGCGTGGCGTCGAAGTACGCCGTCGGCAGCCGTGTCGCGGGCAAGGTCCGCAACCTCACCGACTTCGGCGCGTTCGTCGAGCTCGAGGAGGGCATCGACGGGCTCGTCCACGTCTCCGACATGTCCTGGACGCGCCGCGTCAAGCACCCGTCCGAGGTCCTCAAGAAGGGCGACGACGTCGAGGCGATCATCACGTCGATCGACCAGGACAACCGGCGGATCTCGCTCTCGATCAAGGAATTCCAGCCCAACGACTGGCAGACCTTCAAGGAGAAGCACCAGCCCGGCGACGAGGTCGAGGGAGTCGTGACCCGGGTCGCCGACTTCGGCGTCTTCGTGCAGATCGAGGGGCTCGTCGAGGGCCTGATGCACGTCTCCGAGACGCCGATCGCCGCGCGGCGACAAGCTCCAGGACCACTACAAGGAAGGCGACACGGTCCGCGCACGCATCCTGCGGATCGAGGACGCCGACATGAAGGTCGGCCTCTCGGGCGTCGGCGTCGGTTCGGCGGCGACGGCCGCGCCCGCCGAAGCGGAGAGCGCCGCGGTTCCGGAGCCCGCCGCCCCGGCGGCCGAGCCGGCCCCCGAAGCGGCGGCCGAGCCGGCGCCGAAGAAGAAGCGGACCCGCAAGAAGGCGGACGAGGCCGCGCAGGAGTAACCGGACGGCGGGCGACGGTGCCCGCCGGGCCGCGAGGAGATCGATGACGAAGGCCGAACTGATCGAGCGCGTGGCGGTGGCGACGGACGTCACGAAGAAGCAGGCCGAGGCGATCGTCGACACCGTGTTCGAGGCGATCGTCCGCTCCCTCAAGGAAGGCCAGAAGATCGAATTGCGCGGCTTCGGCTCGTTTCGCCTGCGGGAGCGCGGCGCCCGGATGGGGCGCAACCCGAAGACCGGCGTGAAGGTCTCGGTCCCCGCGAAGAAGATCCCGTACTTCAAGCCGGGCAAGGAGCTGAAGGAACTGATCAACCGGTAATGCCGGAAGTTCTGTTCGCCCCCTGGCGTTACGAGTACCTCGTGTCGGACAAAGACCCGAAGTGCATTTTCTGCCAGGCGGCGGCCGCCCCCGACGACGCGTCGTCGCTGGTGGTCGCCCGCGGGAGCCGAGTGTTCGTGATGCTCAACCGCTACCCCTACACCAACGGCCACGTCATGGTGGCTCCCTACGCCCACGAGGCGTGGTTCTCGGACTCGAGCGCCGAGACCCTCTCGGACCTGATCGCGACGGTGGCCCGGGCGCAGAAGATCCTGGTGGAGCACTACCGGACCGACGGCCTCAACGTCGGCGTCAACTTCGGGTCCGCGGCCGGCGCGGGCGTGGCGGGCCACTACCACGTGCACATCGTGCCGCGCTGGTCCGGCGACACGAACTTCATGACGGTCGCGGCCGGAGTGCGGGTCGTCCCGGAGGAGCTCGGCGCGACGCGCGCGCGGCTGGCGCCCCTCTTCGCGGAGGCCGCGCGATGACCGAGTCCGCCGCCCCCGCGCGCGAGCGCTCGCCGTACCTCGCGATGGCCCTCGCGTGGCTCGTTCCGGGCCTCGGCCATTTCTACCTCGGGCGGCGCCGGACCGCGGCGGCCTTCGCCCTGATCGTCACGCTCGCGTTCGTGGCCGGCCTCTCGTTCCAGGGAAGGCTGTACTCGGTCGAGGCGGGACAGCCCCTGACGATCCTCGCGACCTTCGCGGTCTACGGCGCGGGCCTGCTGAACATCGCCGCCCGGCTCTTCTCCGACAACCCCGGCGGGGCGATCCTCGCGACGACCTACGAGTACGGCTGCGCCTACCTGCTGACGAGCGGGCTGATGAACCTGCTCCTCGTCCTGGACGCGTGGGACATCGCGTCGGGGAGGAAGCGATGATGGCCGCCCTGCTTCCGGTCGACCACTTCCTCATCATGTGCTTCTACGCGCTGCTCGTCTCGGCGTTCTTCGCCCTCCTCTGGCGCGAAGACCGGCGCGAGCGCTGGAAGCTCTTCGGCACGCTCCTCGGCTCCCTCGTCCTCGGCGGGCTCGCCGTGGCGTGGCTGATGTATCCGTTTCCGAGGTAGAGGGCGCCGAAAGCTCCGGGCCGTCCCGCGAAAGACCGGCATCCTCTGTTGACTGGGGACGGCCGACTGCCGAGTATTGAAGCCGTGAACCTCCTCATCTCCGCCGGCGAGGCGTCCGGCGACCTCCACGGCGCGCGGCTGCTCGCGGCGCTGCGGACGGCGCGCCCGGACCTGACCGCCTTCGGAATGGGGGGAGAGCGCCTCGCCGCCGCCGGGCTCGAGCGGGTCGTCGCCTCCGACGCCCTGTCGGTCGTCGGCATCTCCGAGGTCGTCGAGAAGCTCCCGGCCCTGCGCGGCGCGCTGCGTCACCTCGACGCCGAGGCGCGCCGGCGCCGCCCGGACGCGGCCGTGCTGATCGACTTTCCCGACTTCCACGGCCTCCTCGCGCGGCGCCTCGTCCGCGACCGGGTGCCGATCGTCTACTACGTCCCGCCCCAGGTCTGGGCCTGGCGGCCCTGGCGGGCGCGAGCGATCGCCCGGCGCGCCCGCCGCATCGTGACGCTCTTCCCGTTCGAGACCGAGATCTACCGGCGCCTCGGCGCCGACGCGGTCTGGGCCGGGCATCCGCTCGTCGAAGACGTCCGGGAGGGCCTCGCCGCCGGCCCGCGGCTCCCGCCAAAGACGCGCCGCCGCCTGGTGCTCCTGCCGGGCAGCCGCCACGCGGAGCTCGAGCGCCACTGGAAGGACATGGCCGAGGCCGCGGCGCGGCTGGCGCGGCGGCTGGACCTCGAGCTCGTCGCCGTGCGGGCGCCGGGCCTTCCCGACGCGCTGTTCGAGGGCGCCGCCGAGCGGGGCATCCGCGTCGTCGCGGGAGGTCTCCATCCGCTCCTCGCCTCGGCGGACCTGGCGTTCGTCGCCTCCGGGACGGCGACCCTCGAGGCGGCCCTCTGCGGCGCGCCGATGATCGTCGTCTATCGCACCTCCGGGTTCTCCCACGCGATCGCACGCGCCCTCGTCCGCCTGCGCTGGATCTCGCTCGTCAACATCGTGGCGGGCGAGGAGATCGTTCCCGAGCTGCTCCAGGACCGGCTGACGCCCGAGGCCCTCGAGCGGGAAGGGGAGGCGATCCTCTCCTCGCCGGTCCGCCGCGAAAAGATGAAGGCCGGCCTGGCCCGGGTCGCGGAGGCCCTCGGGCCGCCCGGCGCGAGCTCCCGCGCGGCCGACCTCGTGCTTTCGGCGGTCGGGCGCTCCGCCGGAATGACGACCGACGCGTTCCCGCTCGCCCGATGAAGATGAAGACGCTGCCGCGCCTGCTCGCGTACTTCGGCCGCTACCGGGCCCGGGCGGGCCTCGCGCTCCTCGCCATGGTCGTCGTGTCGGCGGCGACCGTCGCGCTGCTCTTCCTGCTGAAGAAGGTGATCGACGACGTGCTCGGCGCGGGAGCCTCCGACGCCCTGCCCGGGGTCGCCGCGGCCGGGTCCTCGGCCCGCACCGCGCCGCTCCTGCGCTGGCTCGAGGGAGCGTACGCGGCCGGCGTCGCCGTGGCGCGCTCGGCCGGCCTCGATCCGCGCTTCGCCGTCCCGCTCCTCCTCCTCGCGGCCCTCCTCGTGAAGAACGTGTTCGCCTACTTCTCGGAGTTCGCCCTCAACTCGATCGGCCTCGCGATGGTGCGCGACCTGCGCGGGGACGCCTACCGCTCGCTCCTCGGGCAGTCGACCCGCTTTTCCTCGGAGCGCTCCTCGGGCGACCTGATGACGCGGCTCCTCTCGGACGCCGAGCAGATCCAGACCGCCTTCGGCGCCCGCATGGCCGACTTCGTCCAGGGCATCCTCACGATGCTGCTCGTCCTGCTGTACGTGTTCTCGCTCAATTTCCGGCTGGCGGTGGCGGTCCTCGTCGTCGCGCCGCTGCTCGTCGTCCCGATCGTCGCCAACTTCCGCCGGCTCCGGCGGACCGGGTTCTCGGCGCGCGAGCGGATCGGGGAGATGGGGTCGCTGCTCGGGGAGACGCTCCGGGGCCACCGCCTCATCAAGACGTATGCGATGGAAGACTTCGAGGCCGAGCGCTTCGGCGAGGCCAACCGCCGCTACTTCGCCGCGAGCCGCCAGTCGATCCGGCTCCAGGCCCTCAACTCGCCCCTGATGGAGATCCTCGCCGGCATCGGCCTTTCGGTCATCTTCATCTACGCGGCCGGGCAGATCCGCTCGGGCGTCATGACCGTCGGCGGGCTCCTCTCGTTCCTGGCGGCGATCCTGATGATGTACAAGCCGCTCAAGGACGTCACCCGCACGAACATCGTGCTCCAGGTCGCGCTCGCCTCGGCCGACCGGATCTTCGAGGTCGTCGACGCCGAGAACGAGATCCTCGAGCGGCCCGGCGCCCGCGAGCTCGCGCCGTTCGCGAAGGCGATCGCCTACGAGAAGTTGACCTTCGCCTACGGGGCCGAGCCGGTGCTCGAGGGCGTCGACCTCGTCATCCGCCGCGGCGAGACCGTCGCGCTCGTCGGCCCGTCCGGGGCGGGGAAGACGACCCTCGTCAACCTGCTGCCGCGGCTCTACGATCCGCTCGGCGGCCGCGTGACGTTCGACGGAATCGACCTGCGCGACGCGACCCTCGCCTCGCTGCGGCGGCAGGTCGGCCTCGTCACGCAGGACACGATCCTCTTCGACACGTCGGTCCGGGCGAACATCGCTTACGGCGCGACGGATCCGCCGGAGGAGAAGGTGCGGGCCGCCGCGCGCGCCGCCTGCGCCGACGAGTTCATCGAGCGGCTTCCCCAGGGCTACGACACCGCGGTCGGCGAGGGCGCCGAGCGCCTCTCCGGGGGCCAGCGCCAGCGCCTCGCGATCGCCCGCGCGATCTACAAGGACGCGCCGATCCTGATCCTCGACGAGGCCACCTCGCAGCTCGACACCGAGTCCGAAGCCCTCGTCGCGCGGGCCCTCGCCAACCTGATGCAGGGGCGCACGACGCTCGTCATCGCCCACCGGCTCTCGACCGTCCGGCGGGCCGACCGGATCCTCGTGCTCGACGGAGGCCGCATCGTCGAGGAGGGCAGCCACGCGGCGCTCTTGACTCGGCGCGGCCTCTATCGCAGGCTCCACGACATGCAGTACTTCGGAGAGAGCGAGCCGGCCGTGCCCGCGCCGGCCGGCCCATGACTCTCCGAAGCATGACGGGCTTCGGCCGGGCCCGCGGGCCGGTCGGCCAGGACTGGACCGCCGAGGTCGTGGCCCGCAGCGTCAACGGCCGGTTCCTCGACCTCACGGTCAAGACCCGCGAGGCCGAAGCCGCCCTGGAGCCGGCGGTGCGGAAGGTCTTCGGGCGCGAGCTCCACCGGGGAAAAGTCGACGTGGCCGTGCGGCTGCGGCGCAGCTCCCCGTCGGGCTCCGAGATCCGGGTCGACGAGAAGCTCCTCGAGGGGCTCCTGTCGCGCGTCTCCGAGCTGGCGCGGAAGTACCCGATCGAGGGACGCCTGGCGGCCCGGGACCTGCTCGCGGTGCCGGGCATCGTGGCGGTCGAGGCGGGCGAGGACACCTTCGCCCCCGAGGAGATCGCCGCGGTCGAAGGCCTCGCCCGGAGCGCGGCGCGGGCCCTCGTCGAGATGCGCGAGGCGGAGGGTGCCGCGATCGCCGCCGACCTCTCGCCCCGGGTGGCCCTGCTGCGGGCCCGCGCGGCCGTGCTCGGAGGCCGGCGCGAGGAGATCGCCCGGAACCTGGCGGCGAACATCCGGGAGCGGGTGAAGACGCTCTTTCCCGACACGCCCATCGACCCGGGGCGCCTCGAGCAGGAGGCCGCCCTCGCCGCGGACCGCGCGGACGTCGCCGAGGAGCTGCAGCGGCTGAACGGCCACCTCGACCAGTTCGACGGCCTCCTCGCGAAGTCCTCCGACGCCGTCGGCAAGACGCTCGACTTCCTGACGCAGGAGATCCTGCGCGAGCTCAACACGCTCGGCTCCAAGAGCCGGGACCTGGCGTCGACCCGCGAGATCCTCGACATGAAGGCCGAGGTCGAGAAGATCCGCGAGCAGATCCAGAACGTCGAATGACGGCGCCGCGCGGCTATCTCTTCATCGTTTCGTCTCCGTCCGGGGGAGGCAAGACGACGCTCATCCGGCGTCTCCTGGCGAAGCCTCCCGGCGAGCCCCTGCGGTTCTCCATCTCCCACACGACCCGGCCCCGGCGGGACGGGGAGGGCGACGGCCGCGAGTACCACTTCGTGTCGGCCGCGGAGTTCGAAAAGATGGCCCGCGCCGGGGAGTTTCTCGAGCACAACGAGGTGCACGGGAACTTCTACGGGACCGCGAAGTCGGAAGTGCTGCCGCGGCTGGCGGCCGGGGAGGACGTCATCCTCGACATCGACGTCCAGGGTGCGCGGGACATCCGGAAGGCGTATCCCGAGGCCGTCTCGATTTTCATCGTCCCGAGCTCGGGCGAGGAGCTCGAGCGCCGGCTCCGCAAACGCGGCCTGGACGGGGAGGACGCGATCCGAAAACGGCTCATCAACGCCGCCAAGGAGATCGCGCAAGCCGAGGATTTTCAATACGTTATCGTGAATGATGACCTCGATCGGGCCGGTCTTGAGCTAGAATCCGTGGTCCGCGCCGCGAGGTTGACGCCGGCGCGGCAGGCGCGGGTCCTCGAGCGACTCCGCAAAGACTTCCGATAAAAGGGGTTCAGAAGACCATGATCCAGAACATGCCCTCCGGTGTGGACAGCAAGTTTCGCCTCGTCCTCCTGATCGCGCGCCGCGCCGAGCAGCTCATGCGGGGCGCGCGCCCGAAGCTCGAGACCGACCGGCCGCTCAAGCCGACGCGGCTCGCGGCCGTTGAGTTCGAGGCGAACGAGATCCGCTGGGGGCTCGGGCAGGAGGGCGGCGTTCTCGAGGAGCCGGGCGAGGAGTCGGCCGAGAGCGATCTCGTCGAGGAAGAGGCGGCCCGCTAGCCTCCTCCCGTTCCGGGTTTCCATGAGCACGCCCCCGCGCGTCCTTCTCGGTGTCAGCGGGGGAATCGCCGCCTACAAGGCCGTCGAGGTCCTCCGGGGACTGACCGCCCGCGGCGCCGACGTTCGCGTCGCGATGACGCGGGGCGCCCGCGAGTTCGTGGCGCCGCTGACATTCTCGACCCTCTCCCGGCACGAGGTCCTGACGGAGGTCTGGGGGAGCGGAAACACGCCGGCGGTCGATCACGTCGAGCTCGCAGGAGCTTGCGAGCTCCTGGTCGTCGCGCCCGCCACCGCGCACACGCTGGCGAAATTCGCGCAGGGCCTCGCCGACGACTTCCTGTCGACCTTCTTCCTGGCCTATCGGGGCCCGGTCCTCGTCGCCCCGGCCATGGAGTCGGCGATGTGGGCCCACCCGTCCGTCCGGGCGAACGTGCAGACGCTCGCCGCCCGCGGCGTGCGCACGGTCGGGCCGGAAGCCGGGCCGCTCGCCTCCGGAAAGTCCGGCCCGGGCCGCATGAGCGAGCCCGACGCCATCGTCGAGGCGGCCTGGACGCTCGCGACCGGAGCGCACCGGGACCTCGCGGGGCTGCGCCTGCTCGTCACGGCCGGCCCGACACGGGAGCCGATCGACCCGATCCGCTTCGTCTCCAACCGCTCGAGCGGAAAGATGGGCCACGCGATCGCGGCCGCCGCGCGCGACCGCGGCGCGAGCGTCACCCTCGCCACGGGGCCGACGGACCTGACGCCCCCCGAGGGCGTGCGGCTCCTGCGCTTCGAGACCGCCGACGACCTCGCCGGGATCCTGCTCCGCGAGTTCCCGGAGTCCGACGGGCTCGTCATGGCCGCCGCCGTCGCCGACTTCATCCCGGAGGCGAGCGCCGCGCGCCTCCATCGGGCGGACGGCGCGCGGAGCCTCCCGCTCGCGCCGGGGCGCGACCTGCTCGCCTCGCTCCGGCCCCTGAAGCGCGGGCAGACGGTCGTGGCCTTCGCCGCCGAGACCGAAGACCTCGAGGCGCGGGGCCGGCGGAAGATGGAGGAGAAGGGCGCCGATCTCGTCGTGGTCAACGACGTCGGCGGCGAGGGCATCGGCTTCGACGCGGCCGACAACGAGGTCCTGATCCTCACGGCCCCGGGCGGGCGCGAGGCCGTCTCACGCCGGAGCAAGCGCGAGGTCGCCGAGAAAATCCTCGACGCCCTCGTCGCCGCGCGCCGGTCTCAGGGGGTCGCGCGCTCCGCGAGCACGGTCCACTTGTCCGACAGCCAGCCGCCCAGGTAACGCCGGGAGGGATAGATCCCGCGGACCGAGAGGCCCGCCGCCGACATCTCCTCGGCGAGCCCGCGCCGCGAGAACCGGTGCTGCATCCCCGGAAGCAGGCCCAGGGCCCGCCGGACGTTCCAGCCGAGCCACCGGAGGTTGTACCGGTGCCGGATGTCCACGACGACCCACCGCCGCGAGACCCGCGCCATCTCGGTCAGAACGCGCCGCCGGCCCTCGGCGTCGAGGTGAAAGAGGAACCGGATCGCGAAGACCGCGTCGAGCGAGCGGTCCGCGAGGGGAATGGCGTCCGCGCTGCACTGGAAGACCGGAAAATCCGCGCCGAGCTTGCGCCGCGCGACGCGGAGCATCTCGATCGCGACGTCGGCGCCGGACGCCGCGATCCGCCGCTCGGCGAGGAGGGGGGCGAGCCGCCCGGTGCCGCACGGCAGGTCGAGCGCCTCGCCCACCGGCGCCCCCCGGCGGGCCGCCTCGTCGAGTGCCCGCCCGATGGCGGCGAGGTCGCGCGCGTTGCGCCGGCGGCCGCGCGGTGAGTCGTACCGCCACGAATCGTAACCTTCCGCCACATCGGCGTCGCGGTAGCGCGCCTTCGCGCGTTCGAATGTGGACGGCGAGGCGCTCACGCCGGCGATTCTATAGACTCGGGCCGTGAACGATTCGCGGCCGGAGCTCGAGTTCTTCCGCGATCTCGGCGTCACCGACCTCTTCGTCGACCGGCCCGCGACGCCCGCGACACCCGCCAACGCGCCCCTCTCCCCGGGCTCTATGCCCGACCTGCCGTCGCTCTCCACGTTCCTCGAGAACTGCCAGCGCTGCAAGCTCGCGGGCGGCCGGACCCACATCGTCTTCGGCCAGGGAAATCCGAAGGCCGACCTCATGTTCGTGGGCGAGGCGCCGGGACGCGACGAGGACGAGCAGGGCCTCGCCTTCGTCGGCCGAGCGGGCCAGCTCCTGACGAAGATCATCGAGGCCATGGGCCGCAAGCGCGAGGACGTCTTCATCGCGAACGTCCTCAAGTGCCGGCCGCCCAACAACCGCAATCCCGAGGCCGACGAGGTCGCCTCCTGCATCCCGTTCCTCGAGGAGCAGATCCGCCTCGTCGCGCCGAGGGCGATCGTCACCCTCGGAACCTTCGCGGCCCAGGCCGTGCTCGAGACCGACGAGCCGATCGGGCGCCTGCGCGGCCGCTGGCGCGCGGCGCGCGGCACGCGCGTCATGCCGACCTTTCACCCGGCCTTCCTGCTGCGCTCGCCCGAGCGCAAGAAGGACGTCTGGGAAGACATGAAGCTCGTCCGCGACTACCTCGCGGGACCATAGCCCTTCCGGGAGGACCCATGCCGGGATTCGCCGCCCTCGGACTGTTCCTCGCCGCCATCGCCCCGGCCGAGCTCGCCCGCGTCGGGGCGCCGGGCCTCGCGGCGATCGAGCCCGCCGCCCTCTCCGCCCACATCCGCTTCCTCGCGGACGACCTGCTCGAGGGCCGGGGAACGGGCACCCCGGGCCACGCGATCGCGGCGCGCTATCTCGCCGCACAGCTCCAGGCGGCCGGCGTCCAGCCGGCGGGGGAGAAGGGGACCTGGTTCCAGTCCGTGCCTCTCCTCGCGCTCAAGGTCGATCCGGCGCGCTGCGCGCTCCGCATCGACTCGCCGGCGCCGGCCTGGACGCTCTCCCCGGAGACGGAAGTCATCGTGGCGCCGGCCCCGTCCCGGCCCGTTGCGACGGTCTCGGGCGAGCTCGTCTTCGCGGGCTACGGGGTGCAGGCGCCGGTCTACGGTTACGACGACGTCCCCGGGGACCTGCGCGGAAAGATCGCGGTCGTGCTCTCCAAGGCGCCGATCTCGGAGCGCGAGGACTTCTTCCCGACGGCGGCGAGCGCGGTCTACGGGGACACACAGCGCAAGGCGCGCCTTCTCGCCGAGCGCGGGGCCGTCGGCTTCATCACGGTGACGAATCCGGAGTCGCTCAAGTCGTACCCGTGGGAGAAGGCCGCGCGCCACAACCTCGCCTTCGAGAAGATGTACTGGCTCGAGGGCGACGCCCCGGGGAGCGGGAGCCCCATCCCCGCCGCGGCGATCAGCCCCGACGCCTTCGCCCGGATCCTGAAGGCGGCCGGACGCACGGACACGCTCGCCTCCCTCCGGGCGCTGGGCCAGGAGGGAAAGCTGCGTCCGTTCCCGCTCGGACTGACGGCCACGCTCGAGACGGGCGCGTCGGTCCGCCGCCTGACGTCGGAGAACGTCGTCGGCGTCCTGCCGGGCTCGGATCCCGGGCGCTCACGGGAGCACGTCGTCTTTTCCGCCCATCTCGATCATCTCGGCCGCGGCCCCGCGGTCGCCGGCGACGACATCTACAACGGCGCCGTCGACGACGCCGCGGGCGTGGCGGCCGTCGCCGAGATCGCCCGGGCGTTCGCGGCCCTGCCGAAGCGCCCGCCCCGCTCGGTGCTCTTCCTCGGCGTCACCGCCGAGGAGAAGGGCCTGCTCGGGTCGGACTACTTCGTACACCATCCGACCGTCCCCCTCGCCTCGATCGTCGCCGACGTCAACAGCGACGCCCCGCTCGGCTGGTGGACGCCGCGGGACGTCGTCGCCCTCGGGGCCGAGCACAGCTCGCTCGACCGCGACGTTCGCGCGGCGGCGGCGGCCCTCGGCCTCTCCGTCAGCCCGGACCCCAACCCCGAGGAGGTCTTCTTCGTCCGCTCCGACCAGTACAGCTTCGTCAAGCAGGGCATCCCGTCCGTTTTTCCGAGCGTCGGCCAGCGCGACGCCTCGGGGGACACGAAGACCAACCACGCGACGATGACGGCCTGGATCAAGGAGCACTATCACCAGCCGTCGGACGAGTGGAAGCCCGGGCTCGACTACGCCGGCATGGCGGTCGAGGTCCGCTACTACTTCCTGATCGGGCTGTCGGTCGCGCTCGACGCGGCGCGTCCCGTCTGGAACGCCGGCGGCGCCTTCGAGCGGATCTTCGCGAAACCCGGGAGATGAAAAGGGCGGCCCGAAGGCCGCCCTCGTCCGAACACGGTGGCCGGTCGTCTACGGCGCGACGACCTTCTCGAGCGTCGAGAAGATGGGGAAGTGGCTCGCCGCGCCCATGAAGAAGAGCATCGGGATCGAGAGCCACGCATTGGTGCGGGAGGCGAGGAACGCGCGCCGTGCCCACTTCGGCATGTCGGCGGGAGCGGGCGCTCCGCTCTCGGCGGTGGCCTTCGTCGCCGCGATGATCTTCTTCTGGAGCGGCCAGATGATCATCCAGACGTTGAAGAACATGATGGTGCCGAGGCCGCCGCCGACCATGATCGAGATCGTCTTGCTGGAGGAGCCGGCCTGCTGCGCCATGAGGGCCGTCGCGTACCCGATGAAGAGGACGATGATCGCGATCAGGATCGCCAGCACCCGCCCGTCCTTGAGCGGTCCGCCGGCGATGGCCATGCGGTAGAGGGCGGAGATCACGACGAAGGCGATCGACCAGCCCACGAGAAAGTACGCCAGGGGCTTGTGCCCGGTGGGCTCGGAGCCGACGAGCAGGAAGTAGTAGATGAATCCCGAGAACCACGTGAACACGGCTCCCCAGCGGAACCACCAGAGGGTCTTCGGCAGGAGGATCGGATTGATCTTCCCCTTGACCGCGGCGTCGATTTCCTTCTGAAACTGGACGTTGACGAGGTTGAAGAAATAGAGCATCCCGATCCAGGTGATGCCCGACAGGAAGTGGATCCAGCGGAGCAGAAACTGGAAATTGGTCGCAAAATCCTGCGGCCAGCTGAACATGGAAGTCCTCCTCTCGAATGGAATCGGCCGAGATCTTCTCACAGGGCCCGGCCTCTGCCGTAGAATCGGCCTCCGCACGATGAACGCGCGCGTCGCCCGCTCCGTGGCCCTCGGCCTCCTCCTCGCCGCGGCGGCCTGCCGCCGCCGGGAATCGATCGAGGCCGCGGCATCGCCGCCGGCGACGCGTCCGGAGCCGCCCCACGCCCCCGCCAGCGTCGAGGCGGCGGGCTACGACTTCCGCCCCGCGGAGAGGTCCGCGGTCGCCGCGTTCCTGCGGGCCAATCCCGACCTCCGGGCGGCCGACGACGACGACCGGCGGCACACCGAAGCCTCCGACGACGTGGCCGACATGTACGGCGTCTACCATCCCTACTTCGTGCGCGGGGACGTCAACGACGACGGGCTCCTCGACTTCGTGCTCGCCTTCGTCCGGCGGGATTCCGACAAGGATTCGCCCTGGTTCTCGGTCGTCGTCTTCGACGGCCAGGCCGGCGGCACGTTCGCTCCCGGCGTCTTCCTCGAGCGCGACATCTCGCTCGCCGACGGCGACGTTTCGCTCGATCGCGACGCCATCGTCGTGACGCCCGACATGGACGACGACGCCACGCGGCGCTATCGCTGGGACCCCGAGCGGCGGCTCCACGTCTTCGTGCGCGACACCCCCGACGAGCCGTCCTCGCCCCCGGCGGCGCAGACTTGACCGCGACGGTCCGCCGGATCTCGGTCGCCCTCCCGCTCCCGCTGCGACAGAGCTTCACGTACCTCGTCCCCGAGGGTCAGCCCGTCCCCGCCCCGGGAGTCCGCGTGCGGGTGCCATTCGGCGAGCGGGTCCTGACCGGGGTCACCCTGGCGGCGGAAGCGGCGGAGCCCGCGGCCGGCGAACGGGCGATCCTCGAGGTGCTCGACGCCGAGCCGGTCTGTCCGCCCGAGCTCCTCGCCACGGCCGCCCGCGTCGCCGATCGATTCTTCGCGTCGATCGGCGAGGTCCTCAAGAGCGCCCTCCCCGCGCGTCTCCCGGCTTCCGGCGCCGTGCGCTACCGCATCACCGACGCCGGCATCCTGGGGCCGCCGCGCGGGACCGGCGAGGAGCGCGCGATCCTCGAGCGGCTCGCCTCCGGCGACGCGGTGCGCGTCGTGGAGCTTCCGGGCGAGGGGCGCGCCCGCCGCGAGGCTCTCCGGCGGCTCGAGGAGGCCGGGCTCGTCCGGCCGGTCGCCGCCGCGCGCCGCCCCGTCGCGCGGACCGAGACGGCGTGGGCCTCCGTCGCGGCCGACCCCGGCGAGCGCGCGAAGGCGCTGGCGCGAAGCCGCCGGGGCCGCGTCGTCGTGGAGTTCCTCGACTCGATCGGACGGGCCGCCACGGCCGCCGAGATCCGCCTCGCGACGGGAGCCGGGCCCGCGCTGCTGCGCGGCCTCGCCGCCCGGGGGCTCGTCCGTTCCTTCGAGCAGGAGCGAAAAGACGACCGGCCGACCCCGGGCGCCGGGCCGGGGCCGACCGCCTTCGCGCTGACGGCCCCGCAGACCTTCGCCATCGACGCGATCGCCGGCGCGATCCGCGAGCGCCGGTACTTCCCGGCGCTCCTCCAGGGGGTCACGGGCAGCGGAAAGACCGAGGTCTATCTCCGCGCGATCCGGACGGCGCTCGAGGCCGGGCGCGGCGCGATCTGGCTCGTGCCCGAGATCTCGCTGACGCCGGTCTTCGCCCGCGAGCTCCGCCGGCAGTTCCCGGAGCGGGCGGCGGTGCTGCACTCGGCGCTCTCGGAGCGCGAGCGCGCCGAAGCCTGGGACCGCGTGCGCGCGGGCGACGCGCTCGCCGTCATCGGGCCGCGCTCGGCCGCGTTCGCTCCCGTCGAGGACCCCGGCCTCTTCATCGTCGACGAGGAGCACGACGCGTCGTACAAGCAGCGCGAATCCCCGCGGTACGACGCGCGGGAGGTCGTCGCCCTCCGCGCGCGGGAGAACGGCGCGGCCCTCGTCTTCGGCTCGGCGACGCCGTCCGTCGAGGCGTTCCACGCGGCCGAGCGCGGCCGCGTGACGAAGCTGACGCTGCCCGAGCGGATCGCGTCGCGGCCGCTCCCGTCGGTCGCGATCGTGGACCTTCGGCGGGAGACCGCGCGGCCCGAGGAGAAGGGCGTCCCGCTCTTCTCGCGGCCGCTCGTCGAGCGCCTGCGCGAGACCTTCTCCCGCGGCGAGCAGGCGATCCTGCTCCAGCCCCGCCGCGGCTTCGCGCCGTTTCTCCTGTGCCGGGACTGCGGCCACGACTTCCGGTGCTCGCGCTGCAGCGTCGCCCGGACGGTGCACGAGCGCGGCCAGCGCCTCGTCTGCCACTACTGCGGGGAAAGGGTGCCGCGGCCCGCGCGGTGCCCCGAGTGCGGCGGCGGGCTGCTCGAGGCGATCGGCGCCGGGACCGAGCGCGTGGCCGAGCGGTTCGCCGGCCTCTTCCCGGGTGTCGAGAGCGTCGTGCTCGACCGGGACACGGCGCGACGGCGGGGCGCGGCGGCCGTCATCGAGGAGTTCCAGTCGGGCCGCGCCGCGTGCCTGATCGGGACCCAGATGGTCGCCAAGGGCCACGACTTTCCGGGAGTCACCGCCGTCGGGGTGCTCTCGGCCGACACGCTGCTCCACTTTCCGGACTTCCGCTCGGCGGAGAAGACCTTTCAGCTCCTCGCGCAGGTCGCGGGGCGCGCGGGGCGCGGCGACTCGCCGGGCACCGTCCACGTCCAGACGTTTCACCCGTCCCATCCCGCGGTCGTGCTCGCGGCCCGGCACGACGCGGAGACCTTCGCCCGGCAGGAGCTCGAGTTCCGGCGCGCCTTCTTCTACCCGCCGTACTGCGAGCTCGCCGCGGTCCTCGCCTCGTCCGTCCACCGCGAGCGGGCTGAGGCCGCGGCGCGCGGCATCGGCGACGCGCTCCGGACGGCCGGGGGAGACCTGCGGATCTCGGGCCCGGCGCCCGCGCCGCTCGAACGGCTCCAGGGGCGCTGGCGGTTCCAGATCCTCGTGCGCGCGGCCGACCGGCGGGCCGTTCTCGCGGCCCTCGAAGCCGCCGTCCCCGAGCGGGCGCCCGCGGGAACGCAGATCGCGGTGGACGTCGACCCGCAGGACCTGATGTAGGCCCCCTCACCAGCCGGTACAATCAATCCGTGAACCAGGAGAACGGCCACTTCGAGGAGCCCATCATCCGCCTGCGCCGCCGAATCGAGGAGCTGTCCGCGCTCCCCGACGACGCCGGCCGCCGGAAGGAGATCGAGAAGCTCCGCGAGAAGCTCGACCGCGTCTCCCGCGAGGTGTACTCGAGCCTGACCCCGTGGCAGAAGACGCTCGTCGCCCGCCACCCGGCCCGGCCGTACACCCTCGACTACATCCAGGCCCTCGTGACCGAGTTCGTCGAGCTCCACGGCGACCGCAAGTTCTCGGAGGACCCGGCCGTCGTCTCCGGCTTCGGCGAGTTCCGCGGCCGGCCGGTCGCGATCGTCGGCCACCAGAAGGGCCGGGACACCAAGGAGAAGATCCGCCGCAACTTCGGGATGCCGCGGCCGGACGGGTTCCGCAAGGCGCTCCGCGTCATGGAGCTCGCCGAGAAGTTCGGCCGCCCGATCCTGTCCTTCATCGACACGGCCGGAGCCTACCCGGGCATCGACGCCGAGGAGCGGGGCCAGGCCGAGGCGATCGCCGTCAACCTGAAGGCGATGGCCCGCTTCCACGTCCCGATCATCGTCGCCGTCACCGGCGAGGGCGGATCCGGCGGGGCGCTCGCTCTCGGGATCGGCGACCGCGTCCTGATGCTCGAGCACTCGATCTACTCCGTCATCTCCCCGGAAGGCTGCGCGGCCATTCTCTGGAAGGACGCCGCCCGCAAGAAGGACGCGGCCGAGGCCCTGAAGCTGACGGCGAAGGACCTGATCGAGCTCGACGTCATCGACGAGATCGTGCCCGAGCCGCCGGGCGGCGCGCACTCCGACCCGCCGGGCGCCGCGGCCGCCGTCGGCGAGGCGATCGAGCGGCACCTGCGGGAGGTCGCCGACCTGACGGCCGAAGAGCGCCGCGAACGCCGCTACCGGCGCCTGCGCGCGCTCGGCCGTTTCGAGACCGCCGCGGCCACGTGAGCGTCGCGCCGGCCGCGCGAGGACACGAATTGACCGGCCGGGCGGCGATGATCCCGCGAGTGGGGAAGTGGAGGCTCGCCGGGGAAGATCCGGCCGAAACCGCGAGGCTCGCCCGCGAAGCCGGCGTCTCGAGCCTCCTCGCGCGGCTCCTCCGCCGGCGCGGGGTCGACGGCGCCGCGGAGGCCCGCGCGTTCCTCTCGCCGCGCGAGGGGCCCTTCCACGATCCCGACCGGATGCTCAACGTCGGCGCCGCCGCCGACCTCCTCGTCTCGACCGCCCGCCGCGGCGGCCGCGTCGTCGTCTTCGGCGACTACGACGTGGACGGCGTCACGTCCGTCGCGCAGCTCCGGGCGGCCCTGCGGCTCGCGGGAGCCGAGTCGGCGGCGTTCATCCCGCACCGCCTCCGCGACGGCTACGGCCTGAAGCCGGAGACCGTCCGCCGCGTGCTCGCCGAGCTCTCCCCGGCGGCGATCGTGACCGTCGACTGCGGCATCACCGCCGTCGAGGGCGTGGCGTGCGCGCGGGAGGCCGGCGTCGAGGTCATCGTCACCGACCACCACCTCGTGCCGTCGGAGCTTCCGGCCGGTGCGATCGTCGTCAACCCGCGGCAGCCCGGCTGCGAGTACCCCGAGAAGGAGCTCGCCGCGACCGGGATCGCCATGAAGATCGCGCTCGCCGTCGCGCGCCGGGCCGGGGCGCGGCTCTCGCCCGAGTCGCTCCTGCGGGCGGCCTGCCTCGGCACGATCGCCGACCTCGTCCCGCTGACGGGGGAGAACCGCTCGATCGCCGCGGCGGGGCTCGCCGCGCTCGCGGCGGCGCGCGCGCCCGGCCTCCGGGCCCTGCTCGCCGAGGCCGGCCTCGCGCCGGGCGCGGCCCCGACGTCCGAGGACGTCGCCTTCCGGATCGGACCGCGGCTCAACGCGGCGGGCCGGATCGACACGGCGATGCTGGCGCTCTCGCTCTTCGAGGAGCCCGACCGGGAGCGGGCCGCGGGAATCGCGCGGGAGCTCTCGGCCGGCAACGCCGAGCGCCAGGCCCTCGAGCGCCGCGTCGTGGACGAGGCCCGGGCCCGCATCGAGGACGGCCCGGGCGCCGGCGCGCACGCCGTCCTCATCGAGGCCGATCCCGGGTGGCACCGGGGAGTCCTCGGAATCGCGGCCTCGCGCCTGGCGCGGGAATACCACCGGCCCGTCCTTCTCTTCGGGATTCACGGGGACCGGGCGAGCGGGTCCGGGCGGAGCATCCCGGGCGTCTCGCTGCATGCCGTGCTGTCGGAGATCGCGCATCGCTTCACGGACTTCGGCGGCCACAGCCAGGCCGTCGGCGGCAGCCTGCCCGCCGACCACTTCGAGGCGTTCCGCGGGGAGGCCCGGGAGCTCTTTGCCGCGCGCGTCCCGCCGGAGGCGCTCGAGCGCGTGGACGAGGCCGACGCGGAGCTTGCGCTCGCGGAGATCGGCGACGAGCTCTGCGCCGAGCTCGCCCGGCTCGAGCCGCACGGCTCCGGCAACCCCGCGCCGGTCTTCCTCGCGCGGGGCGTGCGCGCCGCGGGGCCGTTTTCCCGGGTCGGCGCCTCGGGGCTGCGCGGGCGGCTCGGCGACGGCTCGCGCACGATCGGGGCGATCGCCTGGAAGCCGGGCGCGCCGCTCGAAGCCATGACGGCGGCGGGCGAGCCGATGGACGTCCTCTACCGCATCGAGAACCGCGCCGGGTATCCGGTCCGGGCCGAGATCCTGGCGGCGCGGCCGCAGGGCGCGGGCGAATGAGATCGAGGCGAAAGCTCGAGCTCGCGGTCGTCGCGCTCGCGGCGATCTTCCTCGCCGTTCTGGGGATCTCCTTCCGGCCGGGCCGCCGGCCGGAGGCCGGGCGTCCGGGAGCCGCCATTCCGCCGGCGCCCGAGGCGTCGGGAGAGGCCACGACCCTTCTCGAAGGCTTCGACTTCACCGAGTCGGTCGGCGGCAAGCCGCTGATGCGGATCAAGGCGGACCGAACCATCGGGTACGGGCCGGCGGCGGGGCTGGCGCCGAACCTCTACGCCGGCGAGAAAGTCGAGCTGACGGTGTACCCGGACGACGGTCCGCCGGTGACCGTCCATTCCGACCACGCCGACTACGACGAGCGGACGCGCGAGTCGCGCCTCTCCGGCAACGTCCGGTGGAACGACCGCGAGGGCCAGCTCGCGACGACGGACCAGATCGTCTTCAAGCCGAACATCCGCCGGCTCGAGGCCCCCGGTCGGGTCGTGCTCACCCAGGGGACGGGCCGGTTCACCGCGCCGTCGGCGAGCTACGACCTGGCCGACCGGGTCGTGCGATTCGCGGGGCCGGTCGAGGGGACCGCGACGGGCGAGCGCGATGGCGCGCTCTCGAAGCTCACGGCGCGGCAGGGCCTCTATCGCCGCGACACCGGCGCCGTCGAGCTCGAGTTCGTGGACGCGGCCTCGGGCGGCGGGGATCGCCTCGCGGCCGACCGGCTCGAGCTGCGGATGGCGGCGGAGGGGGGCAAGCCTTCCTCGGCGCGGGCGAGCGGCAACGTGCGGGGGCTGCTCGCGGGAGGTCCGGCCCCGGCGGACTCCGGCGCGGCGGGCCCCCGGCCCGAACGCCCTTACTCCGGCGACGAGGCGACGCTCGCGTTCGACGCCTCGGGGAAGTCCCGCTCGGTCGTCCTGACGGGAGCGCCGGCCACGATCTCGGAGGGGGCCCGGCGGGTCACGGCGAAGCGGATCGAGATCGGCTTCGAGAACGGCGAGGCATCCACGGCCTCGGGCGCGGGAGACGTGCGCGTCGACTTTCCGGGCGGCCACGCCGACGCGCGCGAGGGAAGCCTCGCCCTCGGCCGGGACGGCACGGCGCGGAACATCACGCTCGCGGGCGACGTCCGCGTCGAGGCGGACGGACGCGGCGGGCAGGCCGCGCGCGCCGTGCAGCGACCCGACGGCGACGTCTGGGTCCTGACGGGGGAGCCGGCGCGGGCCGCGCACGTCGACAGCGCCGGCTCGAAGCTCTCGGCCGAGACGATCGAGCTCGACCGCGGGAAGCAGACCGTCCGCGGCGACGGGCGCGCCCGGGCGGTGTTCAGCCCCGACGCCCAGAAGAAAGTCAACCGCACGGCCTTCATCGGCGATCCGAAGAAATCGACGTTCGCGAAGGCCGACCGCATCTTCCTCGAGGACGCGCGTCATCTCGCGACCCTGACGGGCTCGGCGACGCTCTGGCAGGACGACTCCTCGCTCTTCGCCGACACGATCGTCCTGTCCGACGCCGACCGCACCGTGCGCGCCGACGGGCAGGTCCGGGCCGTGATGGCGCCCGCGCCGGCGAAGACCGCCGGCGCCGCGCCGCGGCCGGCCTCGGTGATCACGGCGAGCCGTCTGCTGTACCAGGACTCCGACCGGAGCGCGCGGTTCGAGGGCGGCGTCGGCGTCACGCGCGGCGGCTGGCGCTCGACGGGCGGCGCCTCGACGGCCTGGCTCGATAAGGACGGGCAGGTCGAGAGCGTCGAGATCTCGGGCGACGTCAAGATGACCGACCGGACGGTCGGACGCTCGGCCGAGGCCGAGAAGGCCCTCGACTCGCCGAAGGCCGGAAAAACGGTCCTGTGGGGCCATCCGGCGCGCGTCACCGACGCCGGCGGCAACCGCGTAGCGGGGGCCATCTTGACGATCACCGACCGGGGGCGTAGCGTCGAGATCACCGCCCCCGAAGGCGGCAAGACGGAAACGATTCACCGGACACAGAAAGATTGAGCCAGAGCGTTCCGAGATCCGGAGACCGGCCGGTCCTCTCCGCCGAAGGCCTCGCCAAGGCCTACGGCGGGCGGACGGTCGTGCGCGGCGTCTCGCTCGAGATCGGCTCGGGCGAGATCGTCGGGCTGCTCGGCCCCAACGGTGCGGGGAAGACGACGACCTTTTCGATCGTCGTCGGCCTCGTCGCTCCGGACCAGGGCGTCGTGCGCCTGGGCGACCGCGACCTGACGGACCTTCCGATGTACCGCCGCGCCCGTGCCGGCATCTCGTACCTGCCGCAGGAGCCGTCGGTCTTCCGGAAGATGACCGTGGAGGAGAACCTCCTTGCGATCCTCGAGACGCTGGAGCTCTCCCCGCCGGAGCGGGCCGAGCGCTGCGACGCGCTCCTGGCGGAGTTCGGCCTGGAAAAGCTCCGCGGTCACCGCGCCTACACGCTCTCGGGCGGCGAGCGCCGGCGGGTCGAGATCGCCCGCAGCCTGGTCCTGTCCCCCTACTTCCTCCTGCTGGACGAGCCCTTTGCCGGAATCGACCCCATCGCGGTCCTCGACATTCAGCAGATCGTCCGCCGGCTGGCCTCTTCCGGCATCGGCGTCCTCGTGACGGACCACAACGTGCGGGAGACTTTGTCCATCGTCGACCGGGCTTATATAATTCACGGGGGAGAGATCCTTCGCTCGGGCACGCCTCTTGCACTCTCGAGCGACGCCGCCGTTCGAAAGATCTATCTGGGAGAAAGTTTCCGGCTTCACTGAGCCGGTGTCTTTATGGCCCTGGAACAGAAGCTCAACCTGAGGCTGTCGCAGCGACTGGTGATGACGCCGTCGCTGCAGCAGGCCATCAAGCTCCTGCAGATGTCCCGGCTCGAGCTGCAGGAGGTCCTCACCCAGGAGGTCGTCGAGAACCCGGTCCTCGAGGAGCAGGACGAGGTCGTCGAGAACGAGACGGCCGCCGAGGCGGACCGCCAGAACGAGGACGCCCCGCCCGTCGAAGCGGCCGCGGCGGGCGAGGAAAAAGAGCGCGATTCCTTCGAAGAGATCGACTTCAACTCGTACTTCGAGGACTACCTCGACTCCGCCTACAACCCCCGCCAGTACCAGGAGCAGCCCGAGGAGTTCTCGCTCGACAACGTCCTGACCCGCCCCGAGGGGCTGCCCGAGCACCTTCTCTGGCAGCTCTCGATGTCGGAAGCGAGCCCCGAGGTGCGCGAGATCGCGACCTACCTCGTCGGCAACATCGACGAGGACGGCTACCTGCGGGTCACGCGCGAGGAGATCCGGGAGGCGGACTTCGAGGACGAGGCCAACGTCGAGGCGGCGATCGCCCTCGTCCGTTCCCTCGACCCGCAGGGCGTCGGGGCCTTCGACCTGCCGGACTGCCTGCTGCTCCAGCTCAAGGCCCTCGGCATCGAGAACCCCCTGATCGAGACGATCATCCGGGAGCACTGGCCGGCGTTTCTCAACCGGCAGTTCGCTCCGCTCGCGAAGACGTTGAACGTCGGGATGGCCGAGATCCAGGCGGCCTTCGAGATCATCAAAAATCTCGAGCCCAAGCCCGGCCGCAAGTATTCGAGCGAGCGCACGATCTACGTCGAGCCCGACGTCTTCGTGCGCAAGATCAGCGACGAGTACGTCATCCAGCTTTCCGAGGACGGTCTTCCGAAGCTGCGGATCTCGGCCGCGTACCGCAAGCTCCTGCGGAGCGGGAACGGGGCCATCGGCTCGGAGGCCGCGAACTACCTCAAGGACAAGATGCGCTCGGCGATCTGGCTCATCAAGAGCCTCGACCAGCGGCAGCGGACGATCTACAAGGTCGCCGACTCGATCGTCCGCCACCAGCGGGCGTTCCTCGACCACGGCATCGAGCACCTGCGGCCCCTCGTCCTGCGGGACGTGGCCAACGACATCGGGATGCACGAGTCGACGGTCTCGCGCGTCGTCTCCAACAAGTACATCCACACGCCGCGGGGACTCTTCCCCATGAAGTACTTTTTCCACAGCGGCATCGACTCCTCCACCGGCGACGACGTCTCGTCCCTCTCGATCAAGAACAAGATCGCCCGCATCGTGCAGGACGAGGACGGCCGCCGGCCGCACTCGGACGCCCGGATCATGCAGAAGCTCCGGGCCGAGGGAATCCAGATCGCGCGGCGGACCGTCGCGAAATACCGCGAGGAACTGCGCATCCCTTCCTCCTCCCAGCGCAAACAGAATTTTTAGGAGGACCTCCGATGGCCGTCGAATGCACCGGACGCAACGTCGAAGTCACCCCGTCCCTGAAGGAGCTCGCGGAGGAGCGGACCCAGAGGCTCGAGCGCCACCTCGGCGGACCCGCCGAGGTGCGCGTCGTCCTGTCCCACGAGAAGCACCGGTTCGGAGCGGAGGTCCTCGCCATCCACCGGAGGCGGCGCTGGAAGGCGCAGGAGGAGACGGCCGACCCGCGCGCGGCCGTCGCGGCGGCGTTCGAGAAGATCGACGCCCAGGCGATGCGCGACACGGAGAAGCGGCGCGACCGCAAGCACCGGACCTGGCAGCGGTTCCTTCCCAAGGGCTGGCGCAACGAGCCGCTCGCGCTCGCCGCGGCGCCCGAGCCCGAGGCCTCCGAGCCGAGGCGGGGCCGCGTCGTGCGGATGCGGCCGCCGGCCGTCAAGCCGATGGGCGTCGACGAGGCCGCGCTGGCGCTCGAGTCCTCGGGCCAGGACGTGCTCGTGTTCCGGGACCCCTCCGACAACCGGGTGTCCGTGATCTACCGGAGGCGCGACGGCGACTTCGGACTGATCGTGCCGGAATGCTGATCGGGGCGGCCGAAGGCGTCGAGGGCCAGGCGTCGCGGCGGGACGGCCTGATCGACCCCCGCCTCGTTTTCTTCCGCATCCCGGGCGCGACCCGGGACGCGCTCTTCGAGGAGCTCGCCGGCCGGCTGGCCGGCGCCGGCGCGGTGCGCGACGACGGGGAGCTCGTCGAGCGGCTCGTCAAGCGCGAGCGCGACGGCTGCACGGGCGTGGGTCGCGGCATCGCGATTCCGCACTGCCGCCTCGACTCGGTCGACCGCGAGGTCGTGGCCTTCGCGACGACCGCGCAGCCCGTGGATTTCGGGGCGCTCGACGGCGTTCCCGTCGACCTCGTGTTTCTCGTGGTCTCGCCGACCCAGGCCGCCGCGGCCCACCTCCAGGCCGTCGCGCGGGTCTCGCGCCTCCTGCGGGTGCCGGGAATCGCCGACGCCCTGCGCGGCGCGGGCTCGGCCGACGCCCTGGCGTCGATCCTCCGCACCGCCGAAGCCTCGGCGGGAGGCCCGGCGTGAGCGGCCAGACCACGAAGCCCGTGTCCCTGACGGCCGAGATCCTGCGCTCCCGCGAGCTCGAAGACCTCGAGATGCGCGTCGTGACGGGGGAGGCCGGCTTCCACCGCCCGATCCACTGGGGGCGGATCCAGCGTCCCGGCCTCGCCCTGGCGGGCTTCCTCCCGTACATCAAGCCGGGCCGGATCCAGATCCTCGGCGAGAGCGAGCTCAACTACCTCGACACGATGCCCGAGGCCGTGCGGCGCGAGCGGATCCAATCGATCTGCGCGCTGCCGGTCGCGGCATTCGTCATCACGAAGGGGCAGCTCCCGCCGGACGACATCGCGCGCGAGTGCCGCCTGCGCGAGATCCCGCTGCTCGTCTCGGACAAGACGACCTCGGTCGTCATCCAGTCGATCACCCGCGTCCTCGAGGATTCGCTCGCCCCCTCGACGACCCTCCACGGCGTCCTCGTCGACGTCTACGGCATGGGCGTGCTGCTGCTGGGCGAGTCGGGCATCGGAAAGAGCGAGTGCGCCCTCGACCTCGTGCACCGCGGCCACCGCCTCGTGGCCGACGACGCCGTCGAGATCCGGCGCTACCCGAGCGGGGCCCTCGTCGGCCGCGCGGCCGAGATGATCCGGTACCACATGGAGCTGCGGGGCATCGGCATCATCAACATCAAGCACCTCTTCGGCGTCTCGGCGGTCCGCAGCTCGAAGTCGATCGAGATGGTCATCGAGCTCCAGCGCTGGGACCCCGCCAAGAAGTACGACCGGCTGGGGCTCGACGGCGAAACCTACGTGATCCTCGACCGCGACCTCCCGCTGCTGCGGCTGCCCGTGGCCTCGGGCCGCAACCTCGCTCTCCTGATCGAGATCGCGGCCCGCAACGAGCTGCTGAAGAGCCAGGGCTACGACGCGGCCAAGGAATTCGCGCGGCGCGTCGACGAGGAGATCGCCAAGAACGCCGCGGCCGAGGGCGGGCTGCGGTGACCGAGTCCGCGGGCGGGGCCGCTCCGCCGAGCGTCCCCGAGAGCCTCGTCATCGTCACGGGGCTCTCGGGCTCCGGCAAGAGCTGGGTCAACAAGTGCCTCGAGGACATGGGGTACTTCTGCGTCGATAACCTGCCGCTCGACCTGCTCGAGCCGCTCCTCGACCAGGTCACCGGGAAGAAGCGCGTCGGGATCATCCTCGACATCCGCAACCCAGACTTCGCGACGCGGTTCCCCGAGATCCTCGCTCGCCTGCGGCAGCGGGTCCCGGGCGCGCGGCTGCTCTTCCTCGACGCCTCCGAGGAATCCCTGATCCGCCGGTTTTCGGAAACCCGGCGGCCGCACCCGCTGGCGGGGCGCAAGTCCCTCCTCGAGGCGCTCCGCAGCGAGCGCGCGATGCTCAAGGAAGTGCGCGCCGTCGCCGACGTCGTCGTCGACACGTCCGTGATGACGGTGCACGAGCTGCGCTCCTTCATGCAGAAGACCTTCGTCGGCGACCCCGAGAGCCGCGGCATGGTCATCTCGGCCACCTCGTTCGGGTACAAGTTCGGGACGCCGCACGACGTCGACCTGCTTTTCGACGTGCGGTTCCTCGTCAACCCGCACTTCGTGCCGGAGCTCAAGGGAAAGACCGGGATGGACCCGGCGGTCGCGGCCTACATCGAGCAGGACCCCGAGACCGGTTCCTTCCTCGACCACCTCGTCCAGTTTCTCGACTACCTCGTGCCCCGGTTCGAGAAGGAAGGGAAGAGCTATCTGTCGATCGGCATCGGCTGCACCGGCGGAAAGCACCGCTCCGTCTACATCGCCGAGCAGCTCGCGGGCCGGCTCCAGGAGAAGGGTTACCCCGTCCGGGTCTCCCATCGTGACGCGACCCGCGAATGAGATAATGCGCTCCTCCCGATGATCGGCATCCTGCTCGTCACCCACGGCAAGCTCGCGGAAGAGCTTCGCGCCGCCGCGCTCACGATCCAGCCGGGCCTGGAGCGGATCGTGGCCGTCTCCCTGGAGTGGAGCGAGACGGGCGAGGACGCCCGCGAGAAGATCCGCCGGGGCCTCGCGGAGGCCGACGCCGGGGAAGGGGCGGTCATCCTGACCGACATGTTCGGCGGGACCCCGACGAACCTGACCCTGCCATTCCTCGCCAAGGACCAGGTCGAGATCGTCACCGGGGTCAACCTCCCGATGGTCCTGAAGTGCGCCTCGCTCCAGAAGAGCGGCCGCCCGGTCACCGAGGTCGCCCACGTCGCCAAGGACCGGGGCCAGCGCTCGATCTACGTGGCCTCGGACCTGCTGGCGGAGGAAGCGACGCCGGCGCCGGCCGGCGTCGTCGTCTCGCAGAAAGAGAACCCGTGATCGAACGCGAGCTCGCCATCCGCAACCGTCTCGGCCTGCACGCCCGGGCCGCCGCCAAGTTCGTCCAGACCGCCAGCCGGTTCAAGTCGGAAGTGAAGATCCGGAAGAACGGCGAGGAGGTCGACGGCAAGAGCATCCTCGGCATCCTGCTGCTCGCGGCGTCGCAGGGAACCCGGATCACCCTCGCGGTGACGGGGGCGGACGAGAAGGACGCGTTCGCCGCCGTCGAGGACCTCATCGCCCGAAGCTTCGACGAGGAAGAGTAACCGGGCCGGGCGCCCGCCATGCTGCAGGGTCTCTCCGTTTCGCCGGGCGTGGCCGTGGGCCGTGCGGTCATCATCCGCTTCGGAGGGCTGCCGGCGTTCCGCCGCGCCGTCGCCCCCGAGGAATTCGACCGGGAGGAGCGGCGCCTGCGCCGCGCGGCCTCGAAGGCCGCCGAGGATTTCGCCCGCCACTCCCGGGAGTCCAAGGGCGCCATGGGAACGGAGCTCGCCGCGATCCTCGAGGCGCACGGGCTGATCGCGGAGGACGAGACGTTCCTCGGCGCGATCGTCGCCCGGATCCGGCGCGAGCGCGTCAACGCCGAGTGGGCCCTGGCCGAGGTCACCCGCGAGCTCGGGGGGCGGCTCGCCGCCGCCGACTCGGCCGCGATGCGCGAGCGCGAGGCCGACATCGCCGACGTCGCCCGCGAGATCGCCGCGCACCTGTCGGGCGGCGAGCGGCCGGTGCCGGCGGACCTACCGCGGGGCTCGATTCTCGTGGCCGACGAGCTCTCCCCGGTCGACGCCGCACGGCTCGATCCCCGCCGGGTCCGCGGGCTCGCGCTCGAGCGCGGCGGGCCCACTTCCCACGCCTCGATCATCGCCCGCTCGTTCGGTCTCCCGGCGGTCGTCGGGATCCCGGACCTGTGCGAGCTCGTCTCGCCCGAGCGCCCCATCGTCGTCGACGGCGACCGGGGCACGGTCGAGGCGGACCCTTCCATGGCGGTCATCCGCCGGAGCCTCGGTCGGGTCCGCGAGGGACGGGAGAAGAGCCGGCGCCAGCGCGGCCGGGCGGCGCGCGTCGCCGTCACGCGCGACGGGGTCCGGATCGCCGTGCGCGCCAACCTCGAGCTTCCCGAGGAGATCCCGGCCCTCGAGCGCTTCCGGGCCGAGGGCGTCGGCCTCTTCCGGTCCGAGTTCCTGTACCTGCGGGCGCTGCCGCACTCGCCCGGCGTCGAGGAGCAGCGGGCGGCCTACGAGACCCTGCTCGCCGCGGCGGCGCCGCACCCGGTCGTGGTCCGCACGTACGATCTCGGCGGCGAGAAGGGCATCGGCCCCGCCCCCGGCGAGAACCCAGCGCTGGGCCTCCGCGGCCTGCGGTACTGCCTGGCCAACCCCGAGCTCTTCTCGGAGCAGCTGACGGCCCTGTGCCTGGCGGCCCGGCGGGGGAAGCTCCGCATCCTGCTTCCCATGGTGACCTCGCTCTCCGAGCTGAAAGCCGCGCGCCGGGCGCTCGAAAAGGCGGCGGCCCGCGTGGGACTCTCCCCGGTGCCCGAGCTCGGCGTGATGATCGAGGTCCCGTCGGCGGCCCTCCTCGCGGACCGCCTCGCCTCCGAGGCCGACTTCTTCTCGATCGGAACCAACGACCTCGCGCAATACGGCCTGGCGGTCGACCGTGCGAACCCGGACGTCTCGGACCTCTATCGGCCGCTGCATCCCGCGATCCTGAGGATGATCCGGATGGTCGTCGACGCGGGGCAGGCGCAGGGCCGGCCCGTCGCCGTCTGCGGGGAGCTCGCCGCCGATCCGATCGGGGCCGCCGTTCTCGTGGGTCTCGGCATCACCGACCTTTCGGTCACCCCCGTCGCCATCCCCGGCGTGAAGGAAAATCTGCTCGGAATCGAGGTCTCGCGGGCGCGGGTCCTCGCCGAGAAGGCCCTCGACGCGTCGGAGGCGTCGGAGGTCGAGAGGCTCTTCGGAGGAGACGCATGAGAGTCGTTCCCAAGCCCTGGGGTCGCGAGGAGATCTTCGCCGAGAACGAGCGCTACGCCGGAAAGCTCCTCTACATCGACGCCGGACAGAGCCTTTCGCTGCAGTACCATGAAAGAAAGGACGAGACGCTCTACGTTCTGGAAGGGGAGGTCGTTCTTCTGGTGGGCGCGGACGAGGCCAGGGGGCTCGAACAGATGAGGCTCTCGCGGGGCGAGTCCTTCCGGATCACACCCGGCATGCGGCATCGCATGCGGGCCGAGCGGCCGTGCGTGCTGGTGGAGGTTTCATCGCCCGAGCTCGACGACGTGGTCCGCCTCGAGGACGCCTACGGGCGCGCCGGAACGACGGCGCCGTGAACAGGCTCTTCCGCGCGCCGCGGGCGCCGCGCCGAGGCGGCACCGCGCTCTGGCTCTTCGCGGCCGCGTCGCTCGCCATCGCTGCGACGACACCGACGCCCACGCCCCGCCCCCGGCTCTCGGGCGGATTCGGCCGACCCCGCGCGACCCCGGTCGCGCCCTCGGTCACGGACGGCGGCCAGAGCATGGCCGACGTCGTCCGCGCCGCCCAGGAGAGCCGCGACATTGCCGCCGCTCCGGCGGAAAAGGGCGCCGTCACGATCGACAACCGCTCGCTCGTCAAGAACCCCGACAAGGGGCGGCTCTCGACCTCGGCCGTTCTCCCGACGCGGACCCCCGTCGCCGCCGCCGCGGCCGGGCCGGGCAAGGCGCCGGAGGGCGTCGCCCCCGCCGCCGCCCCGACGCCCCAGGGCGGAGGCGAGGCGGAGTGGCAGGAGATCGCGCGCCACGACCGCAAGGCCGTGGCGGACGCGAAGGCCCGCGTCTCGGAGCTCACGGCGACGGCCCGGAAGCTCGAGAACGACTTCTACGCCTGGGACGACGGCCAGTACCGCGACCGCGTCATCAAGCCGTCCTGGGACCGCGCGCTCTCGGACCTGGAGGACGCGAAGCGGCAGCTCGCGGAGGCCGAGAAGAACCTCGCCGATCTGCCGGAACGGGCGCGCAAGGCCGGAGCGCTGCCGGGTTGGATCCGCGAATGACGCCGACCCTGCCCGTGCGGGCGCCGCGCGAAACCTACCGGGTCGAGACCTGGGGCTGCCAGATGAACGTGCTCGACGGCGAGCGCATGGCAGGGCAGCTCGAGGCGCTCGGCATCGCCCGCGCGGCGGGCGCCGAGGCCGAGGCGAAGGTCGTCATCCTGAACACCTGCGCGGTTCGGGAGAAGGCCCAGGACAAGGTCTTCAGCGCGCTCGGCGTCCTCGCGCGCCGCAAGCAGGAGGACCCGGAGCTCGTCGTCGGCGTGACGGGTTGCGTCGCCCAGGTCTCCGGGCCCGAGATCCTGGAGCGCGCCCCCTGGGTCGACTTCGTGGCCGGGACCGGCCAGGTCGAGAGAGTCGGCGAGCTCGTCGGCCGCCGCGCGGGCCGAGCGGCGCCAGGCCCTCGAGCTCGACCTTCCCGAAGAGGACCCCGTCTACCAGTTCCGCCAGATCAGCCGCGGCTCGGCCTTCCAGGCGTACGTCACGGTCATCGAGGGCTGCGACCAGTACTGCACCTTCTGCATCGTCCCGTTCACCCGGGGGCGGGAGCGCAGCCGGTCGGCCGCCGAGATCGTCGAGGAGGTCCGGCATCTCGCGGTCCGCGGCTACACCGAGGTCACGCTGCTCGGCCAGACCGTCAACGCCTACCGCGAGCCGCGGGAGGGCTTCGGCCTGGGCGAGCTTCTGCGGCGCGCCGGGCGGGTCGAGGGCCTGCGGCGCCTTCGCTTCATCACCTCGCACCCGCGGCTGGTCGACGAGGACCTCCTCGCGGCGCTCGACGAGGTGGAGACGCTGGCTCCGTACCTGCACCTGCCGGCCCAGTCCGGGTCGGACCGCGTGCTCTCGCGCATGAAGCGGCGGTACACCTCGTCCGAATACCGCGAGCTCGTCGGGCGCATCCGGCGGCCGGGTGCCCGGCATCGCCGTCACCTCCGACTTCATCGTCGGTTTCCCGGGCGAGACCGACGCCGACTTCGAGGACACCCTCGCGCTCGTTCGGGACCTGCGCTTCTCGAGACTCTTCGGCTTCCGCTACTCGCCGCGGCCGGGTACGGCCTCGGCGCGGTGGGGGAGCGAGATCGAGGTGCCGGGGGAGACCTCGGCCCGCCGCCTCCAGGCGCTCCTCGACCTCCAGGCCGGGATCCAGCGGGAAGAAAACGAGCGGCTCGTCGGCCGGGAGTTCGAGATCCTGGTCGAGGGCCGCAACCAGCCACGGCCAGACGACGGGGCGCACGCCCTGCAACCGAATCGTCCACCTCGAGCCGGGACCCGAGGCCGACGCCCTCGCCCCGGGCCGTTACGTCCAGGGTCCGGATCACGCGGGGATTGCCCAACTCACTGGCGGGACGCCTCGCGGCGTAGGGTGCCGATCATGATCAAGATGGAAATCAAGGGCCTCCTGATGGACCCGGTCTCGAACATGCCGGTCGTCATCCTGCGGGACCTGGAAAAGGGCCACTTCCTCCCGATCTGGGTCGGGATCTTCGAGGCCAACGCCATCGCCCTCGAGATGGAGAAGGTCTCGACCCCGCGCCCGATGACCCACGACCTCCTCAAGAACCTCCTCGCCGAGCTCGACGCCCGGGTCGAGCGGATCGTGATCAACGACCTGCGCGAGAACACCTTCTTCGCCCGCATCCACCTGAATCGCGGAGGCGCCTCGCTCTCGGTCGACAGCCGGCCGAGCGACGCCATCGCGCTCGCCCTGCGCTCGCAGGCCGAGATCTTCGTCGAGGAAGACGTCCTCGAGAAGAGCCGCAGCCTGCGCTCCGACTCCGACCAGGACCCCGACCGCCTCCGCAAGTGGCTCGAAGAAGCGAGCCCGGACGAGCTCGGCAAGTACCGGATGTAGGGGAGCCGCCGGCTCTCGTCCGTCCGCTCCCGGCCGGAGGAAGCGGAGAGTCGACAGCGGATCTCCGACAGCTATACTCCGGTGCGTGATCATCTCGATTACCAATCAAAAGGGCGGAGTCGGGAAGACCACCACGGCGATCAATCTCGCGGCCGCCATGGCCCAGAAGGGCATGAAGACCCTCCTGATCGACCTCGACCCGCAGGGCAACAGCACGATGTCGTACCTCGACCGGCGCACGGTCGACAAGTCGATGTTCGACGTCATGACGGACCCGGAAGTCAAGCTCAAGGACATCATCCGGCCCTCGGGAATGAAGAACCTCGACATCGCCCCGGCGCGGATCTCGCTCGCCAAGCTCGAGTCGAAGCTGCTGGGGGAGATCGACGGCCACTTCCGGCTCCGGGACAAGATCGACGCGGTCCGGCGCTCCTACGATGCCATCCTGATCGACACGCCTCCGACCCTCGGGATGATCACGGTCAACGCGATGGTCGCCTCGAGCCACATCCTGATCCCGATCCAGTCGTCCTATTTCGCCCTCGAGGGCACCGACGACCTGCTCGAGACGATCGACAAGATCAAGGCCCGGCCCAATCCCAACCTCCAGATCCTGGGTGTCGTCATCACGCTCCACGACAAGCGGACGGTGCTCGGCAAGGACGTCTACAAGCAGATCGCCGGGGTCTTCGGCAAGAAGATCTTCAAGACGACGATCTCCAAGAGCGTGCGCCTGGAGGAGAGCCCCGCGCACCAGGAGTCGATCTTCACCTTCGCGCCGCGCTCGTCGGGCGCCGCGGAGTATTACTCCCTTTCCGAGGAGGTCCTTTCCCGTGTCTAAACGCCGCGGCCTGCCAGCGGAATCGCACATGAAGCACGACGCCCACTTCGTCGACTCGCTCTCCGAGCGCTTCGGCCCGTCGATCGGGCGCCTGGTGCCCATCGAGGAGATCGAGACGAACCCGGAGCAGCCGCGCCGGAGCGTGGGCGACCTCGACGAGCTCAAGAAGTCGATCCAGTCGAAGGGCGTCCTCGAGCCCATCCTCGTCCGGCCGCTGCCGGACGGACGGTTCCGGATCATCGCGGGGGAGCGGCGCTTCCGCGCGGCCCTCGAAGCCGGGCTCGCCGAGGTCCCGTGCATCGAGCTCGACGTCCCCGACAACGAGGTCCTCGAGATCGCGCTGATCGAGAACCTCCACCGTCGCGACCTCCATCCGTTCGAGGAGGCCGCGGGCTTCGCGGCGCTCGCCGAGACGCACGGCCACACCCAGCAGCAGGTCGCGACGGCCGTCGGCCGCTCGCGCGTCTCGATCACGGAGGCGATGTCGCTGCTCGACATCCCGGAGGACCTCCGAGAGAAATGTCGGCGCGCCGACATCGACGCGCGCTCGGTGCTCCTCGAGATCGCGCGACTCGGCGACCGCCGGAAGATGGAAGCGGCGATTGCCGCCGTGATCGCCGGCTCGACGCGCGACGACCTGCGCGAGCAGAAGAAGGGGAAGGACGGGGACGCCGACAAGCGGCGCGCCTTCCACTTCGTCTACTCGCCCAAGGACGGACCCTTCCGGTTGAACATCTCGTTCCACAAGTCCCGGGTCGCGAAGGCCGAGCTCATCGACGCTCTCCGCGGGGTCCTGAAGCAGCTCGAGTCCGGGGAGCTGGAGCTGACGAAGAAGTAGCGGCTCGCGACGACGAGAGCGCCGGCCGATCGTGACCTTCGCGGCCTCCGACCCCGAGTTCGCCGCACGCGTGCGGAAGAGCTTCGACGCCCAGGCCCTCATGCGCCTCCTCGGCGCCTCGCTCGAGCGCGTCGAGCCGGGCGAGGTCGACATCGCGCTGCGGCATCGGCCCGACCTGACGCAGCAGCACGGCTACCTCCACGCCGGAGTCCTGACGGCGATCGCCGACAGCGCGTGCGGATACGCGGCGTACACGCTCATGCCCGCCGACAGCGAGGTGCTCTCGGTCGAGTTCAAGCTGAACCTTCTCCGGCCGGCCGACGGGGAGCGGTTCGTCGCCCGCGGCCGGGTGTTGCGCGCGGGGCGGACCCTGACCGTGGCGGCGGCCGACGTCCTGGCGGCGCCCGGGACCGGATCGAGCGAGGGAACGGTCGTGGCCACGATGCTCGCGACGCTCATCCGGCAGAGCCAGCGCGTGACCCACAGCGTCCGATAAGATATATTATGTAAAATACGATATTCGCCTGATCTGATCGGTCCTTTACAAACCCCCTCCGCGCTCTGCACTATCGACCCGAATGCGCCTCATCTCCCGGTCGGTCCTCCGCGAGATCTGGCCGCCCTTCCTCCTGGGGTTCGCGGCCTACACGTTCATCCTGCTCATCCGGACGATCTTCATGCTGGCGGACTTCGCCGTGCGCCGGAGCGCCCCCTTCACCGAGGTCGCGCGGCTCGTCGTCCTGTCCCTGCCGTGGATCGTCGTTCTGACCCTACCGATGGCCTTCCTCCTCGGGGTCCTCGTCGGCCTCGGCCGGCTCAACACGGACTCGGAGCTCATCGCCCTGCGCTCCTGTGGCGTGGGACCGGGTGCCCTGTACCGCCCGGTCCTCGGCGCCGCGGCGGCCGCCTCGGTCCTGGTGCTCGTCCTCTACAACGTGGTGCTGCCTCCCGCCAACGAGGCCCTCCAGGCGTCCATGGTCCGCGTCGCCACGACCTCCATCGTCAACCTCGTCGCGCCCCGGACGTTCCGGGAGCCGCGGCCGGGCATCACCTTCTTCTTCGACCGCGCGGCCCCGGACGGCCGGTCCTTCGAGGGAGTGTTCCTCCGCCTCGGCGACGAGTCCGAGCCTCCCAACCGGATCATCGTCGCCCGGCGCGGCAGCCTGACGCTCGAAGGCGACCGGCTGTGGCTCGACCTCTTCCAGTCCACGGTCCACGAGCTCGACTCAGCCGACCCGTCGCGCGACCGGACGAGCCGCAACGAGACGCAGCGGCTCCTCCTCGCCGGCGAATCCTCGCCGCCCCCCGGGGCGACCGTCCGCGTCCAGCGGGGCCTCCGGTCCCAGACGCTCCCGGAGCTCTGGCAGGCCGCGCACCAGATGCCTTCGTCGCCCGAGACCCGCCGCCTCGCCTGGGTCGAGATCCACAAGAAGTTCGCCATCCCGGTCGCGTGCCTCGCCTTCGCCCTCGTCGGCGTTCCGCTGGCCCAGGCGCTGCGCCGCGGGGGCCGGGGCGGCAGCTTCGCCCTGTCGCTCGCGATCCTGCTCGGCTACTACCTTCTGCTCTCGAGCGGCGAGACCTGGGCGCAGGAAGGCCGGGTCGCCCCGGCCCTCGCGATGTGGCTGCCGAACATCCTGCTCGTCGCGCTCGGCGTCGCCGCGGCGCTCTGGAAGCCGGCCGGCCGCGCGCCGCACGCTCCGCGGCCGCCGATCGCCGAGCCCCCCGGGCGGGAACCGTCGTGCGCGCGTTCCGGGCCTCCGCGGCGTCCGGCCCCCGGTTCGGATTCGGGCTCCTCTCCCTCGTCGATCGCTACGTGCTGGCCCGCTTCCTTTCGGCGCTCGGCCTCGTGTTCGCTTCGGCGCTCCTGCTCGCCGTGGTCGTCGACTACGCCGACAAGCTCGACGAGGTCGCGCGCCACCATCCCCCGGCCGCGGTCGTCGTCGGTTACTATCGCTACTTCATCCTCTCGATCGCCGTGCAGATCGCGCCGTTCGCCGTGCTGCTCGCGACCCTCGTCGGGCTCGGGGTGCTCTCCAAGAACGCCGAGGACACGGCCTTCCGCGCCTCGGGGGTTTCGCTCTTCCGGCTCGCCCTCCCGGTCCTCGCCGCCGCCGGCCTCTTCGCCGTGCTGGCCTTCGCCGTCGGCGAGTACGTCCTGCCGCTCGCCGAGCAGCGCCAGGCCCGCTTCCGAAACGTCATCTACGGGCGCCCGCCGGACTACGGCATCCGGACCGCGGCGGAGCGCAACTGGTACCTCGCGCGGGACGGGAGCATCTGGTTCCGCGAGGAGAGCGTCTCCGCGCGCAACGCCCTTCTCGGCGTCGCGATCTTCCGACTCGCCCCGGATTTCTCTCTGGCCAGCCGCACCGACGCCCGGGAGGCGATCTGGAGCGGCGGCCAGTGGACGCTGAAGGATGGCTGGACCCGCTCCTTCGAAGGCGGCAGCGGCGCGCCGTACCGCCGTTTCGCGGAGGACCGCGTCGCCGGCGACCCCCCCGCTTCGATCGTCGCCACGCGCCGGCGGCCCGAGGAGATGCGCTTTCGCGAGCTCGAGCGGCTGACCCGCCACCTGCGGGCCGGCGGCTATCCGACCTCGGGCCTCGAGACCGCGCTCCAGGCGAAGCTCGCACAGCCGGCGCTCCTTCCGGTCATGGTGCTCCTCGCGGTGCCGTTCGCCTTCCGCGTCGGCCGGCGGGGCGCGCTCGCGGGCGTGGGGCTGGGGCTCGGCCTCGGGATCCTGACGCTCGTGGCGTCCGCTTTCGTCACGAAGCTCGGCGAGGTCGGCGCGCTGCCGCCGCCGCTCGCCGCCTGGTCGCCCAACGTGATCTTCGGGCTCGCCGCGACGTACTTCCTGGCGCGCGTGCGGACATGACGGGCTCCCGGGCTCTCGCCGCGGCCCTCGCGGTCCTCCTCGGACTGTCGCCGGCGGCCCTCGCCGCCCCGGCCGACGACCCGGCGGCCGAAGGCTCGCCGGACCCCGGCGTCCCCGAGGTCGTCGGGAAGGCGCTCCTCGACGAGGCGAAGCGGTACGTCTCCGACGGCGGGGCCCTGGTCACGAGCCCCCTGCACTGGGGAACCACCGACTTCGAGCGCTTCGCCGCCTTCGCCGCCGCGCTCGGCGTCCTCATCGCGACCGACGAGCAGACCTACCAGGCCATCCAGCTCCGTCGCTCCGCGACGACCGACGCGATCTCGGACGCCACGACCGGCTTCGGGGCCGGCTACGCCTGGGCCATCTCCGGGGGGCTCGTCGCGGGCGGACTCCTCGCGCACAACCCGGAGATGCGCGACACGGGCCGCGACGCCCTCGAGGCCGCCGCGTTCGCGAGCCTCTTCACCTCGGTCCTGAAGCCGGCCTTCGGCCGGGAACGGCCGGAGCAGTCGGACGGCCAGACGATCTTTCACGGCTTCACGAACGAGTACAAGTCCTTCCCGTCCGGGCACGCGACGGTCGCCTTCGCGGTCGCCTCCGTCATCGCCATGCGCACCGACGGCTGGATCGTGCCGACGGTCGCCTACACGCTGGCGACGCTCGTCGCCTTCGACCGGGTCAACGACCAGGCGCACTTCGTGGGGGACGTGTTCGCCGGCGCCGCGATCGGCGTCGCCGTGGGGCGCTTCATCGTCGGTCGCCACCGCGCGGACGAGGGCACCCGCACGGAGATCGAGATCCTGCCGATCCACGACGGGATCGGCGCGCGCCTGACGTTCTAGGGCGGCGGCGCCCCCGCCCGGGCGGCGGGGGAACGCGGAGGCCGGCGGGCTAGGTCCCCTCTTCCCAGGAGCTCATGTACTTCTGCTGCTCGGCGGTCGCGGTGTCGATCGAGATTCCCATCGAGGCGAGCTTCAGCCGCGCGATCTCCCGGTCGATCTCCTCGGGAACGGCGTAGACCTTCTTCTGGAGCGAGGCGTGGTTCTTGACCATGAACTCCGCCGCCAGCGCCTGGTTCGCGAAGGACATGTCCATGACCGAGGCCGGGTGGCCCTCGGCGGCCGCCAGGTTGATGAGACGCCCGTCGGCCAGCAGGTGGATCCGGCGGCCGTCGTGGAGGCGGAACTCCTCGACCGAGTCGCGGATGGCGCGCCGCTCGCGGGCCAGCTTTTCGAGCGCCGGGATGTCGATCTCGACGTTGAAATGGCCGGAGTTGCAGACGACGGCGCCGTCCTTCATCGCCCGGAAGTGCTCGTCGCGCAGGACGCCCTTGTTGCCCGTGACCGTCACGAAGATGTCGCCGATCGGCGCTGCCTCCGCCATCGTCATGACGCGGTAGCCGTCGAGGACGGCCTCGATCGCCTTCGTCGGATCGAGCTCCGTCACGATCACCTGGCCGCCGAGGCCGCGGGCCCGCATGGCGACGCCCCGCCCGCACCAGCCGTAGCCGGCGACGACGACGTTCAAGCCCGCGATGAGGAGGTTCGTCGCGCGCACGATGCCGTCGAGGGTCGACTGGCCCGTGCCGTAGCGGTTGTCGAAGAAGTGCTTGGTCTTGGCCTCGTTGACGGCCACGACCGGGAACTTGAGAACGCCCGACTTCTCCATCGCCTTGAGGCGGATGACGCCCGTCGTCGTCTCCTCCGTGCCCCCGATGACGCCGTCGAAGAGCGCCTGCCGCTCCCCCGCCGAGAGCCCCTTCGCCCAAGCGCGGATGACCGGGTCGACGTCGGAGTCCCGTCCGAGCGCGAGGAAGAGGAGCGAGGACACGAGGTCCGCCCCGTCGTCCATCGTCACGTTGGGCCGGTGCGCCAGGGCGGAGCGGATGTGGTCGTAGTAGGTCGCGTGGTCTTCGCCCTTGATCGCGTAGGTCGCCACACCGTAGTCGGCCACGAGCGAGGCCGCGACGTCGTCCTGCGTCGAGAGGGGGTTCGAGCCGCACAGGGCGAGCTCGGCGCCGCCGGCCGTCAGCGTCCGCGCGAGGTTCGCGGTCTCGCTCGTGACGTGGAGGCACGCGGAGAGCCGGATGCCCTTCAGGGGCTTCTCTTTCTCGAAGCGCTCGCGGATCTGGCGGAGCACCGGCATGCTGGCGTCGGCCCACTCGATCCGCGTCTTGCCGCGGGGGGCGAGCGAGAGGTCCCGGACGTCGCTCCGGGTCCCGGAGGAGACGGCGGTGCTCATCGCGCGCCTCCCACCGGCTCGGCGACCTCGACGCCCGCGGCCCGCGCGAGCGCCTCGGCGCGGTCGGTCTTCTCCCAGGTGAAGTCCGGCAGGCGCCGGCCGAAGTGGCCGAAGGCCGCCGTCGCCTTGTAGATCGGGCGCCGGAGGTTGAGCGACTCGATGATGCCCTTGGGGGTCAGCTGGAAGTGCTCGCGGATCAGCTCGACGATCTTGACCTCGGGCAGCTTGCCCGTCCCGAACGTCTCGACGTGCACGGACACGGGGTCCGCCACGCCGATGGCGTAGGCGAGCTGGATCAGCGCGCGCTCGGCGAGGCCGGCCGCGACGATGTTCTTGGCGACGTACCGGGCCATGTAGGCGGCCGAACGGTCGACCTTCGTGGGGTCCTTGCCGGAGAACGCTCCCCCGCCGTGCGGCGCGCTGCCGCCGTAGGTGTCGACGATGATCTTGCGGCCCGTCAGGCCCGTGTCGCCCTGGGGTCCGCCGATGACGAATCGGCCCGTCGGGTTGATGTGGAACTTGGTGTCCTTGGTCAGGAGGTGGGCCGGAACGACCGGGCGGACGACCTCCTCGATGATCGCTTCCTTGAGGTCGCCGTGCTTGATCGACTCGGCGTGCTGCGTCGAGACGACGACGGTCTCGACCCGGAGGGCCTTCGGCCCCTCGTACTCGACGGTCACCTGGGACTTGCCGTCCGGCCGGAGGAAGTCGAGCTCGCCCTTGCGGCGCGCCTGGGAGAGGCGTTGGACGAGCCCGTGCGCCAGCGTCAGCGGGAGAGGCATCAACTCCTCGGTCTCGCGGACGGCGTAGCCGAACATCATGCCCTGGTCGCCGGCGCCGCCCGTGTCGACGCCCTGGGCGATGTCGGGCGACTGGGGATCGATCGACGACATCACGGCGCAGGTCTCGTAATCGAACCCGAACTTGGCGCGGGTGTACCCGATCTCCTTGATCGTCTGGCGGACGATCGACGGCAGGTCGACGTAGGTCTTCGTCGAGATCTCGCCGGCCACGATCGCGAGCCCCGTCGTCACGAGGGTCTCGCAGGCCACCCGGCCGGTGGGATCGTCCCGGAGGACGGCGTCGAGCACCGCGTCCGAGATCTGATCGGCGATCTTGTCCGGATGCCCTTCGGTCACCGACTCCGAGGTAAAGAAATGCCGTCCGGTCTGAAGCATGGGTTAGGACTCCTCAGGTTGTGATGATCGGCCGCCCGTCGAAACCGCGAAGGCTAGCATTTTCGGGACCGCTCCGTCAAAGAATCTCGAAGAAATGGAAGACGTTACGCCCGTAGGCCCGGGCCCGCAGGGCCTTCATTCCGGGGGGCGGCGCCGGCGCCGGACCGGCGTCGGTCTGGACGACGAGGACGCCTCCGGGCGCCAGGAGGGCGGCCGCCCGGGCGAGCTCGCCGTCGGCGCCCCGCTCGTACGGCGGATCCGCGAAAATCACGTCGAACCGCTCCCCCGACCGCTCGAGGGCGGCGAGCGCCGAGGCGGCCGTCCCGGCGGCGAGGCGCACCCGCTCTCCGGGCTCGCCGAGCCGCTCGAGCGTCCGGCCGATGGCCCCCGCGTCGGCCTCGACGAGGACCGCGGCGCCGGCCCCGCGGGAGACTGCCTCGAGGCCCACCGCGCCCGTTCCCGCGAAGAGGTCGAGAAAGCGCGCGCCCGCGACCCGATGCGGGCCGAGGAGATCGAAGAGCGCGGCCCGCGCGCGGCTCGAGGTGGGGCGCGCCCCCTCGGGGACGTCGAGGCGGCGGCCCTTCCAGGCCCCGGCCAGGATTCGCACCAGGGACGGCGCCGGGCGGCGGCTCACGGCCTCGCTTCGGGGGGCGCGAATTGGAACCGCAGCTCCTCGATCTTCAGAAACTGCGAGTAGGGCTCGGTGACGCCGACGATCTCGACGAAGCCCGACTGCTTCTCGAGGCGGCGGACCTGGAAGATCGCCCCGTCGAATCGCCGGAGCAGGGTCCCCGGCTGGAGCAGGTCCGGGTGGAAGCGCGTCACCGGCGCGAGCGGCGACAGGAAGAGGCCCTTGAGGCCTTCGAGGGCCGAGCGAAGCGACGAGCTCTCGGCGGTGTCCGTCGAGAGGTCGTCGAACCGGATCGTCCGCCGGTCTCCGTTGGGCCGCACCAGCGTCACGGCCGAGGACGAGGCGAGCTCGCCCGACAACCCCGTTCGCCGGTCGGGCGGGATCGTCCAGAGGTCCGGCCGGGCGAAGAACTCGCAGTAGAAGTCGAGCTCGGCCGCCGCGAGACGTTGCCGCTTGACCTCCTCTTTACCTCCGCGGCTCGTCTTCCAGACGAGCGTGCCGTCGCGAAAGACGGTCAGGCGGTCGTAGCCCTCGTTCGACTGCCGGATCCACTCCGCGCAGAACGTCGGACCGGCAGGAAGCCCGGGCCCGGGAGACGGCACGGGGGTCGCCGCGAGGACGGCGGCGAGCACGAGAGCCGGGCTCACCGGCGCCTCCTCGCCGCGGCGAGCGCGAAGTCGAGCTCCCGGGCGGCGTCGATCCTCCCGTCCTCCCGGGCCGCGCGCGTCGCCTCGAGCGCCCGACCGACGGAAGGCCCCGGCGGCACGCCGCGCGACAGGAGGTCCGCGCCGGAAATGGCGAGCTCCGGGGCGCGCATCGCGAAGGTGCCGAGGAGCGCCCGTGCGTCCCGCGCACCGAGAAGCGACGCCGCGGCGAAGACCTCCTCGGCCGAGAGCCCGGCGACGCGACGCCGCCGCTTGGACGGCGCGAGGTCCGCGAGGCCCGGCGTGAGCCGTCGCCGCGATTGCGGCCAGCGGCGGAGGATCTGACCTTCGCGGCCCGCGACCGAGAGCCGGGCGGCGACCTGGCGGACGTCGCGCGGCGTGGAGTGCGCCATCCAGGCGAGAAGGTAGCAGACCCACCCGGCCGCGGCGCCCTCGGGGGAACCGAGCCGCCTCGACGCGCGAGCGATGCGACCCGCGGCGCCGCGGACGGCGCGCGCGAGGCCCGGCGCGACGGCGCGATCGACGCCGAGGCGGTGCAGGAGCGCCGGCGCCCGAGCGCGCTCCGGCTCCGACAGGATCAGCGCGAGCTCCCGCCGCAGCCGGTCGCCCGACACCGCGTCGAACGCCCCGCTCGCGATCGCCTCCGCGATCTGGCGCCGCGCCTCCGGAGCGATTCGGAACCCCAGCCGCACGGCGTAGCGCACCGCGCGAAGCGCCCGGGTCGGATCGTCCCCCGGCGACGCCGGGTGAAGGAAGCGGATGCGGCGGCGCGCGAGATCGTCCCGGCCGCCGAAAGGATCGAGAAGACGTCCGCGCGGAGCGAGCTCGACCGCCATGGCGTGGATCGAGAAGTCGCGGCGGGCGAGGTCCGCCTCGATCGAGGCGCCGCTCTCGACCACGGGCAGCGCACCCGGATGCGGGTAGGTCTCGCGCCGCGTGCCGGCGAGGTCGAGCCGGCCGCCCTCCGGCAGCTCGAGGGTCGCCGTCGAGAACCGGGCGTGGATCGTCGGGGCCGCGCCGAGCCTCGCGGCGAGCGCGCCCGCAAACGTCGCGGCGTCGCCCTCGACGGCGAGGTCCGCGTCCCGCACCGGCCGCCGGAGGAGAAGGTCCCGCACGGCGCCGCCGACGAGCCAGGCGCGCTGCCGCCGCTCCCGGGCCAGCGCGCCGGCCGAACTCGCGGCGCGCCGCGTCGCCGCCGGCAGGGCCGCCAGGGACGGCGCGCTAGAAGACGTACTCGACCGACCCCTCCCCCGCCAGGGCCTGGATCTCGCTCGTCAGACGCGGCGAGGGCGCGATGCGCATCGAGTCGGCGGCCTTGAGGGTGGCCTCGAACTCCCCCGGCCGGATGAGGCGGATGGAGACGGGGGTCGTGCCCGGGTGTCGGCGCAGCCGCTCCTGGAGCCGCGCGAGCACGCTCTCGTCGGCGTACGCGAGGTTGACGCGGATCGCGAGCTCCCGCGCCCGCCGCTCCCGGATTCCCTCGAGCGGCGTGATCTCCTGGATCGTCAGCTCGAGCGCCCCGCCCGACTCCCGCACGTTGGCCGTGGCGAGCACCGGCAGGTCGTCCCGGACCCAGCCCTGGACCTTCTCGTAGAGGCTCGCGAAGATGGCGACCGGCACCGTCCCGCTCGTGTCCTCGAGCGAGGCCTTGAGCATCGTCTTGCCCTCGTTGACGCCCTTCTTGATCTTCTGCTTCTTGAGGCTCCCGAGCACGCCCGCGATCTTGACGGTCTGCTCGACGCGGCCCGCGAGGTCCGCGATCCGGGCCTCGGCGAAGCGCCCGATCTCGTCGGCGAAGCGGGTGAGCGGATGCCCCGTCACGTAGAAGCCGAGCGTGTCCTTCTCGCCCTTGAGCTTCTGGTCGAGCGGCCACTCCGGGAGGTCCGGGAAGTCGTCGCCGGCCGAGCCCTCCTCGACGACGCCGCCGCCGAAGAGGTTCGACTGGCCGAGCTCGGCCTCCTCGCGGCGGCGCGCGGCCCGGGCGAGCGCGCGCTCGGACGCCGCGGCGAGGGTCGCGCGGTTTTTCCCGAGCGAATCGAAGGCGCCGGCGCAGATCAGGGCGTCGAGGGTGCGCTTGTTGACGAGGCGCGAATCCATCCGCTCGGTGAAGTCGGTGAACGAGACGAAGGGCTTCTTGCTCCGCTCGTCGAGGATGGCGTGGGCCGCGGCCTCGCCGACGCCCTTGATCGCCGCGAGCCCGAAGCGGATCGAGCCGCCCACCGCGGCGAAGCTCTCCGCCGACTCGTTGATGTCGGGCGGCAGGACCGGGATCCCGGACTCCTGGCAGTCGCCGAGGACCTTGACGATGCCGTCGGTCGAGCCGATCTCGGCCGAGAGGTTGGCCGCGAAGAAGTCGACCGGGTAGTGGGCCTTGAGGTACGCCGTCTTGTAGGCCACCAGGGCGTAGGCCACGGCGTGCGACTTGTTGAAGCCGTACCGCGCGAACGGCTCGATCAGGGACCAGAGCTCCTGCGCCTTCTTCTTCGGCGTCCCGTGCTCGACGGCTCGCCGCAGGAACTTCTCGGCCTCGGCCTCCATGATCTCGCGCTTCTTCTTCCCGATCGCCTTGCGCAGCAGGTCGGCCTCGGCGAGCGAGTAGCCCGCGACGGTCTGGGCGATGCGCATGACCTGCTCCTGGTAGACCAGGATCCCGAGGGTCTCCGAGAGGATCGGCTCGAGCTCCGGCAGCGGGTAGGTCACGCGCGTCCCGCCGCGCCGCCGGACGTAGTCCTCGACCGTGCCGGCGTCGAGGGCCCCCGGCCGGTAGAGCGCGTTGAGGGCCGCGAGGTCCGGGAAGACGCGGGGCTTGGCGCGGCGCAGCAGGTCCCGCATCCCGCCCGAATCGAACTGGAAGACGCAGGCCGTCTTGCCCGACCGGAAGAGCTCGTAGGTCGGCTCGTCGTCGAGCGGCAGGTGGTCGAGGTCGAGCGTGACCCCGAGGCGCTCCTTCACGGCCGCGACGGTCGCCTCGAGCACGTCGAGGGTGATGAGGCCCAGGAAATCGATCTTGAGGAGGCCCATCTTCTCGACCGCGTTCATGTCGAACTGCGTCGTGATTTCGTCCTTGTTCGTCCGGTAGAGCGGCAGGTACTCGGTGATGGGGCGCGGCGCGATGACGACGCCGGCCGCGTGCATGCCGGCATGGCGCGACAGGCCCTCGAGCCGCTCGGCGATCCGCACGACCTTGGCGATCGACTCGTCCGCCGCCATCGCCTCCTTGAGGCCCGGCGAGTCCCGGAAGGCCCGCTCGAAGTTGACGTCGGGCCCGTCCGGAACGAGCTTGGCGATCCGGTCCCCGAGCGCCACGGGCAGCGAGAGCACCCGGGCGACGTCGCGCACGGCGAGCTTGGGCTTCAACTGGGAGAAGGTCACGATCTGCGCGACGTTCTCCCGCCCGTACTTCTTGGTCACGTACTCGATGACCTCGCCGCGCCGCGCCTGGCAGAAATCGATGTCGATGTCCGGCATCGAGATCCGCTCGGGGTTCAGGAAGCGCTCGAAGAGGAGGTCGTAGCGGAGCGGATCGATCTCGGTGATGCGCAGCGCCCACGACACGATCGAGCCGGCGGCGCTGCCGCGCCCGGGACCGACCGCGATCCCCTTCTCGCGGGCGTGGCGGATGAAGTCGGAAACGATCAGGAAGTACGACGGGAACCCCATCTTTTCGATGACGGTGATCTCGTACTCGAGCCGCTCCCGGTATTTTGCCGTCGGGATCCGCGCGACGCCGGCGCCCGCCTCGGCGTCGAGCTCCGACAGGCGGCGCTCCAGGCCCTCGCGGGCGAGGTCCCGGAAGTAGTCGGCGGGCGGCCGGCCGTCCGGGGCCGTGAAGGTCGGCAGGTGGAGGCCGTCGGTGTCGAACGAGACCGCGCAGCGCTCGGCGATCGCGACCGTGTTCGTGACGGCCTCGACGCTCCACGGCTTGAAGCGCGAGAGCATCTCGTCCGGGCTCTTCACGTAGAACTCGTCGTTGTAGAAGCGCATCCGGCGCTCGTCCTCGAGCGTCTTGCCCATGCCGATGCAGAGCAGGACCTCGTGGGGGAAGGCGTCGTCGCGCCGCAGGTAGTGGCTGTCGTTGGTCGCGACGGCCGGCGCCCCGGTCTCCGACGCGAGCCGCAGGAGGTCCGGCACGATCGCCGTCTGCTGGGGCAGGCCGTGATCCATGAGCTCGACGTAGAAGTTGCCCTTCCCGAAGATCTCCTCGTACTCGAGGAACGCCCGCTTCGCCGCCCCGAAGTTGCCTCGCGACAGGGCCCCCGCGACCTCGCCCTTGAGGCAGCCCGAGAGGCCGATGAGGCCCTCGGCGTGCTCCCGCAGGAGGGCCTTGTCCATGCGGGGCCGGTGGTAGAAGCCCGAGGTGTACGCCTCGGACACGAGGCGGACGAGGTTGCGATAGCCCTTCTGCGTCGCGGCGAGCAGGGTCAGGTGGTACGCGTATCCCTCGCCCGACTCGCTCGCCGCCTTCTCCTCGCGGTCCCGGCGGTCGCCCGGCGCGATGTACGCCTCGACGCCGATGATCGGCCGGATGCCGTTCTGGAGCGCCTCGTGGAAGAAATGAAACGCGCCGAACATGTTGCCGTGATCGGTGACCGCCACGGCCGGCATCCCGAGCTCGGCCACGCGCTTGCAGAGCTCCGGGAGCTTGTTGGCGCCGTCGAGGAGGGAGTACTGGCTGTGGAGGTGGAGGTGGACGAAGTCGCCGGGCATCGAGACTCGATCATAAGCGATCGCGGCCAAGCCGGCGACGATCTCGTCCCGCGTATGATTGTGCGACGATCGCGCGATGAAGAACCTGACGTACCTCGCGGCCGCGGTCTGGCTGGCGTCGGCGGCTCCGCCCGCGCCGAAGGCCACGCCCGCCGCGCCGCCGCCGGTCGGACCCGGTGCGGTCTGGACGCCGCCCCCCGATTTTCGCGACGCGTTTCACGCCGCGTGCGACGGGGCGGGACAGGACATGGGCGCGTGTTTCGTCCGCACGATGGAGAAGGCGGGCGCCCCGGCGGCCGCGCTCGACTTCGCCCGGCGCACCGGCGGGCAGGGCTATCTCCTCCGTTTCCGCGAGGCCGGCCCCGTCGGCGTGGCCTACGCCGAGTACCCGTTCCGGGCGAACGAGAACCGCGTCGTCTTCCTCGTCAACGGCCAGCCGCCCCTGATCGACGTCGACGATCCCGCCCTCATCAAACCCGGGATCTTCGAGGGCAACCGCGTGTACGCCGCGCTGAAGCGGGGGACGTCGAAACTGGCGATCTTCCCGGGCGACCGGAGCTCGGACCAGTTCCCGCGCGTCCTGCCCCGGCAGGGCGGCGGCCAGAGCCTCGTCGTCCCCTACGAGCTGACGGACGGCTGCCATGCCTGCAAGGTCTTCGGCGACGCCTACGTGGGCTTCGACTTCGACGCGCGCGGCAAGCTCGAGACGCTCACGATCGTCCGCGTCCAGCCGCGCTACCGCTAGGACGCCGGCCCGGTGTCGTTCCGCCGCGCCCTCGGGACCTTCGACGCGACGATGCTCGTCGTCGGCGGGATCATCGGCGCCGGCATCTTCATCAACCCCTACATCGTGGCGCAGCGGCTGCCCTCGGCCGGCCCGGTGCTCTGGGCCTGGATCGCGGGCGGGGCGATCGCCCTCGCGGGGGCCTTCGCCTTCGCGGAGCTCGCGGCCCTCTACCCGCGCGCGGGCGGCGAGTACGCCTACCTGCGCGAGGCCTACCACCCCGTCGTCGGTTTCCTCTTCGGCTGGGCGTCCCTCGTGATGATCCAGGGCGGCGGCATCGCCGCCGTCGCCATCACGTTCGCGCAGTACACCCTGCGCCTGGTCGGCGCCGGCGGGGCGAGCCCGCGCGCGCTCGCCGTCGGGGCCATCGCCGTCGTCGCGCTCGTCAACACCCTCGGCGTGAAACCCGGAAGCCGCCTGCTCAACGTGCTCGTCGTGCTGAAGATCGCGGCCCTCGCGGTCCTGATCCTCGGCGGCCTCTGGATCGCGCCCTCGCTCGCCGCGCCGGCGGCCGTCCCGCCGGCCTCCCGCCCGCCCGCCACGTTTCTCGCGTTCGCGGCGGCCCTCGTGCCCATCCTGTTTTCCTACGGCGGCTGGCAGAGCGCCAACACCGTCGCCGAGGAGATCCGGTCGCCCGAGAAGACGCTGCCGCGCGCCCTCGTGGCCGGGACCGTGCTCGTCGTGATCGTCTACGTCTCCGTCAACGTCGTCTACCTCGCGACGCTGACGCGCGACGGCCTCGCCGCGACGGCGACGCCGGCGGCCGACGCCGTGGCGCGGATCTTCGGCGCCGGCGCGGACCGCTGGATCGCCGCAGCCATCGCGGTCTCGACGTTCGGCTTCCTCGACGTATCCCTCCTCGGCCCGACCCGTATCTCGTACGCGATGGCCCAGGACGGCGTCTTCTTCCGGAGCCTCGGCCGGCTCCATCCGCGCTTCGCCACCCCGTACCAGGCGATCCTGCTCCAGGCGTTCTGGTCGATCGTCCTCGTCCTGACGGGGACCTACGGCGACCTGATCGATTCGGTCGTCTTCGCGGACTGGATCTTCTTCGGCCTGACGGTCGCGGCCGTGATCGGTCTGCGGCGCCGCATCCCGCTCGCCTCACGGCCGCCGGGGATGTTCGCCTCGCCCGGCGTGCCGCTCGTGCCGATCCTCTTCGTCGCCGCCGCGGCCTTCGTCGTGGCGGGAGCGGTCTGGTCGAACCCGGTGCGCTCGGCGATCGGCGTCGCCATGCTCGCGGCGGGAATCCCGATCTACCTGGCGTGCCACCGCGGCGCGAAGGAACGGCCATGACGCTCGCCCGCGCGCCTTACATGGAGTGGGCCAAGTCGCGGCCGCGCCCGCGCATCGACCTGGCGGGCTCGAACCTCCTGCCGTGCCGGCTCGAGGACCTGCCCGGAGCGCGCGAGGCGCTCGACATCGCCGGCGAGAGCCCCGAGGGCTACGTGCCGCTGCGCGAAGCGATCGCGGCGCGCCACGCCGTGCCCGTCGAGCGCGTCGCGACGGCCGGCGGCTGCTCGGGCGCCAATTTCCTGGCCTGCGCCGCGCTCCTCGGGACGGGGGACGCCGTCCTCGTCGAGACCCCGCACTACGACCCGATCCCGGCGGCCGCCCGCATGCTCGGCGCCGACGTCGCATTCTTTCCCCGCCGCTTCGAGGACGGATTCGACGTCGATCCCGAAACCGTCGCCGCGGCGCTGACGCCCCGGACCCGCCTCGTCATCCTGACGAACCCGCACAACCCCTCGGGGGCGTTGATCTCGGAGGCGAGCGTCCGCGCCCTCGCCCGGCTCGCCGAGGAGCGCGGCCTCCACGTCCTCTTCGACGAGGTCTACCGGGACACCGTGCTCGACGGCCGCCCCGCTCCCGCGGCGCTCCTGTCCGACCATTTCGTCTCGACCTCGTCCCTCACGAAGTCCTTCGGGCTCGCCTCCCTGCGCTGCGGGTGGGCCCTCGCCTCCCCCGCCGTCGCCGAGACGATCCGCCGCGCGCGGGATATCGTGGACGTCTGGGCGCCGATGCCGGCCGACCGGCTTTCGGTCGTCGCGTTCTCGCACCTCGACCGGCTGGAAGCCCGGGCCCGCGCCATCGTCGAAACGAACCTCGCGGCCGTGTCCGCGTTTCTCGGGTCGCGGCCGGAGCTCGCGTGCGTGCCGCCGCGCTCGACTCTCGCCTTCCCCCGCCTCGCCGGGGTCGCCGACGCCGGCCCATTCGTCGATCGGCTCTTCCGGGAGACCGGGACCGCGGTCGCGCCGGGACGCTTTTTCGGCGCCCCCGCCCACTTCCGGATCGCGTTCGGCGGCGAGCCCGGGGCGGTGCGCGAGGGCCTCCAGGCGCTCGGCCGCGCGCTCGGCCCCGCTTGACAACCGGGCCACCGCGACTTACGTTCGCGGCTCGAATCCAGCCGCAGCGCGGCCCCACAGGAGGTCCCCATGCCGAACGAACCCAAGGGCACCCAGGGCGGTTCGACCGATTACACCCAGTGGCACGAGGTCAAGAGCGGCGAAACGCTCTCCAAGATCGCCCAGCACTACTACGGCGACGCGAGCCTCTACCCGAAGATCTTCGAAGCCAACAAGGACGTCCTGAAGGACCCGAACCTGATCCGCGTCGGGCAGAAGCTCCGGATTCCCTAGGCCGACGGATGCCGGGCGCGCTCGTCCGCGCATTTCGCCGGCTCGGCCTGCGATATCCCGCGCTCTTTCTCATTCTGCTCACGGTGACCCTGGCGGACTTCCTCGTCCCGGACGTGATCCCGTTCGTCGACGAGATCGTCCTCGCGTCCCTGACCGCGATCTTCGGGCTGTGGAAGGATCGCCGGGCTCCCCGCGAAAGCGTTGGAAACGTCCGTCCACCCGATCTTTCGAAGAAGGTCTGAGCGCATTCAGCGTGCAAGAAGAAAAAGGAGACACCATGCTCAAACGGTCCTGGAAGTATCTCGCCGTCGCCGCCTGCGTCCTGGCGGTCGCCTGCAACAGCGGCAAGGCGCCCGCCGAGGCGGCGCTCAAGCTCGCCGACGAGGCCGTCAACGGCGCCCGCGCCGAGGCCGAGCGCCTCGTGCCCGACGACTTCAAGTCGCTCTCGGACGACCTGGCCGCCGCCAAGGACGCCTTCGCGAAGGGCGACTACAAGGGCGCGCTCGCCGGGGCAACCTCGGTCCAGCAGAAGGCCAACGACGTGCTCGCCAAGGCCAAGGCGAAGAAGGACGAGCTCGCGGCCCAGTGGAACGCCCTCGCCGACGTGCCGAAGATGATCGAGGCGCTCAAGAGCCGGGTCGACATCCTCTCCCAGTCGAAGAAGCTCCCGAAGGGCCTCGACGCGGCGAAGCTGACGGCCGCCAAGGACGGTCTCGCGGCGGCCACGACGGGCTGGGCCGAGGCGCAGACGGCGCAGGCCGCGGGCAACTGGACCGACGCGATCGCCAAGGCGAGCGCGGCCAAGGCCAAGGCGACGGATGCCATGGGTCAGCTCGGAATGAACGCCTCGGGAGGCGCCGCCCCCGCGGCGAAGTAGCGGGGTTTCGCTTTGGAAGCTCGAAGGGCCCGCTTTCGCGGGCCCTTTTCTCTTTGAGTCAAAGGGCGCCTGGGGTCAGACCTGCATTTCGGGGCTTCGAAGACGTCCTCCGGGGGTTCGCGAAATGCACGTCAGACCCCACTGTTGCTACTCCCACTCGATCGTGGCCGGGGGCTTCGACGTGATGTCGTAGACGACGCGGTTGATGCCGCGCACGCTCGACACGACCCGGCTCGCGATCGCGTCGAGCACTTCGTGGGGCATCCGGAACCAGTCGGCCGTCATGAAGTCGCTCGTCTGGACGGCGCGCACCGCCAGAACGAACTCGTGGGTCCGGCCGTCGCCCATCACGCCCACGGACTTGACCGGCAGGAGAACGGCGAAGGCCTGCGAGATCGCGTCGTAGAGGCCGGCTCGCCGGATCTCGTCGAGGACGATCTCGTCCGCCTTCTGAAGGATCGCGACCTTCTCGCGCGTGACCTCGCCCGGTATCCGCACCGCCAGGCCCGGCCCCGGGAAAGGATGGCGCGCGAGGAACTCCCGCGGCAGCCCGAGCTCCGCGCCGAGCAGTCGGACCTCGTCCTTGAAGAGCTCGCGGACGGGCTCGATCAGCTCGAAGCCGAGCCGCTCGGGAAGACCGCCGACGTTGTGATGGGTCTTGATGACGGCCGACGGCCCCTTGATCGACACCGACTCGATGACGTCGGGATAGAGCGTGCCCTGCGCCAGGTATCGGGCGTCGGGGATCGACTTCGCTTCCTTCTCGAAGACGTCGATGAAGGTCCGTCCGATGATCTTGCGCTTCTCCTCGGGATCGGTCACGCCGGAAAGGCGCGACAGGAAGAGGTCCCCGGCATCGACCGCGTGCACGCGGATCCCGAGGCGCGCGAACGCCTCGACGACCTGCCGGCGCTCGTGGGCGCGCATCAGGCCGTGGTCGACGAGGATCGGGTGGACGCGGTCCCCGAGCGCCTCGCGGAGCAGGATCGCCGTCACCGACGAATCGACTCCCCCCGAGAGGGCGCAGATGACCGCTCCCGTCGGCGCCTGGCGGCGGATCGCCTCCACCTTCTCGTGGCGGAAGCCCTCCATGGTCCAGCTCGGCTCGACCTTGCAGATCCGGAAGAGGAAGTTCTCGAGGACCTCGGTCCCGTGGACCGTGTGCCGGACCTCGGGATGGAACTGGATGGCCCAGACGCGCCGCGCCGGGTTCTCGAAGCCCGCGAGCGGCGTCGTCGGCGTCGACGCGATGACGCGGAATCCCGACGGCGGAGCGACGACCGAGTCCCCGTGGTTCATCCACACGGTCTGCTCGGGCTCGAGGCCGGCGAAGAGATCCGAATCGACCGCCAGCCGCGCCACGGCGCGCCCGTACTCGCGGCCCTCGTTGGCGACCTCTCCCCCCGCCGCCTGCGCCAGCCACTGCATGCCGTAGCAGAGGCCCAGGACCGGAACGCCGAGGCTCGTCGGGTCGCCCGAGGGCCTCGGCGCGTCGGGCTCGTACACGCTCTGCGGCCCGCCCGACAGGATGATGCCCGCGGGGTTCCAGCGCCGGATCTCCTCGGCCGAGGCGCCCGGCGGCAGGACGACCGAGAAGACGCGGGCGTCGCGAACACGCCGGGCGATCAGCTGCGTGTACTGGCCGCCGAAGTCGAGGATGACGATGGACCGCGGGGAGCTCATGCCGGGCTCACTTTCGAAAGAAGCGCGACCGGTCCGGCGAGGACCGCGGCCGGCGCGATGGCGAGGGCCGCGCCGGCGAAGGGCGCTGCGGCCGCGATGAGGGGCGCGACGAGCGCCCCCGGGGCCTGCCGGAGCGCCGCGCGCTCGGCCATCCACATGACGACGGCGCTGCCCACGAGAAAGAAGGCCGGGTAGGTCGTCGCGAACGCCCGTCCGAAGCCGCCGCTCGGGCGGACCTTCCGGGGACCGAACAGCGCGCGCTCCGCCACGGCGATCGCGAGGATGAAGAGGAGCGACAGGACGTACGCCGGCACGAAGAAGACGGCCGCCTGCTCGAGGAAGCGCAGCTCCGGGGCGGCGCCGGCGACCCGGTCTCCCAGCCACTCCTGGAAGAAGGGATACGTGCCGAAGCCCGGGTCCTTGCGGCCGTGGGTCAGCAGGAAAACGAGCACGTCGAGGAGGAAAGCCGAGGGGAGGAGCAGGGCGGCTTGCCGAAGAAACCTCACTACCCGTCCCATTGTAGCCGAAGGCGGAAACCGCTCCTCGCTACAATGCGCCCGCGGTGTCCCTCAAGAAATCGACGCGCGTCTGGCTCGGCGTCTTCGCCGTCTCCGCGGCCGGCGCGGCGATTCTGCATCGCGTGAGCCCCGATGCCGGGTGCGCGCCGGCCCTCCTCACGGTCGCCGCCGGCGTGGCGTGCCTCGTGCTGCTCGGGCGGGGCGCGGTCGCCCTCTTCCGCGTGGTCGTGCGCCGGACGGCGCTGCGGCTGGCCTTCTCCTACTTTCTCATCGGCGTCGTGCCGATCCCGCTCGTCGCGGTCCTCCTCTCGCTGGCCTCGTACATCGTCGCCCACCAGTACATGGCGAACCGGCTGCGGCGCGAGATCACCGCCGTCGGCGAGGCCGCCGCGGCGCGGCGCGCCGACCTTCCGGCGGTGAGCGCCCCGTCGGGCCACGTGACCGCCTCGGGAGTGCCCTGGCTCAAGAAGGGCGATCCGGCGCCGTGGGTCGAAGCCCTCGCCCGGCCCGGGTTCCTCGTGTCCGGCGACCGGTTGTGGCTCGCGGTGCCGTCGGACCGCCGGGGAGAGGCGCGGCTCCTCGAGCTGTCCGATCCGGCCGCTCCGTGGCTCCAGGAGCTGGCCGACCGGACCGGGTACGAGGTCGGCGCCGAGGCGGAGCAGGCCTCCGAGGACAACCAGGGATTCGAGGTCCGGACCAGGACGCCGCCGCCGAAGGAGTCCCGGGTCCAGGAAATCGCGGACCGCCGGCCCCAGGCAGCCCCTCCGCCCGGCGAGGGCCTCTGGAATCGCGAGTGGATCCACGCCTTCTACCTCGAGACGGTGCTCGACGCCCCGGAGGGACCCCGTTACGACGTCGCGATCCTGACGGCGAAGACCTCGCCCCGCCTGCTCTTCTCGCAGCTCTTCTCGCAGGGCGTCGCCGAAATCCACCGCGCCTTCCGGATCGCGTTCGTGTCGGTCTCGGGGATCCTCCTCGTCGTTTACCTCGCCGCCCTGGCGATCGCCTTCGTGCTCGTCGGCTCGCTCGTGCGGAACGTCAACCGCCTCACCCGCGCCGCCGGCGCGATCGCCCGCGGCGACTTCTCCATTCGGATCCAGTCGAAGTCCCGGGACCAGATCGGCGACCTGGCCCGCTCGTTCGACGGGATGGCGGAATCGATCCAGAAGCTGCTCGTGGAGACCGCCGAGAAGGAGCGACTCCAGAGCGAGATCGCCATCGCGCGGACGATCCAGCACAATCTCCTGCCTCCCCCTGAGGCCGCGCTGCCGGGATTCCAGGTCCTCGCGCATTTCGAGCCGGTCGCCGAGATCGGCGGGGACTATTACGACTATCTCCCGATGGGCGACGGCCGCACCGCGATCGCCCTCGGCGACGTTTCGGGGCACGGCCTCCCCACCGGACTCCTGGTGGCCATGGCGAAAGCCGGCCTGTCGACGCTGCTCGAAGCCGGGCATCGGGACGGCGAGCTCTTCGGCCGGATGAACGAGCTCATCCACCGCTCGACGGACCCCCGGCATTTCATGACCCTGGCCCTGCTCGCCTACGATCCTGCGACCCGACGCGGCCGACTGACGAACGCCGGGCAGCTGGCTCCCTACCGGATATCGAACGGGCGCGTCGCATCGCTTTCGCTCCCGGGGCTGCCCCTCGGCCTATTTCCCGACCGAACGTTCCCGACGCAGGAGTACCCGTTCAGCGCCGGCGACCTCGTCGTATTCCTCACCGACGGCTTCGTCGAGGCCGTGGACGGAGACGACGAAGCCTTCGGCTTCGAACGGCTCGAAGCGCTGCTCGCCCGGCACGCCGCCGACGGAGCCGCGGCGATGCGCGACGCCCTGCTCGCGGCGCTCCGCGCCCACACCGGGGACCGGCCGGCCGACGACGACCGCACCCTCCTCATCCTGACGCTCGACTGACTCGACGCTCCGAACGGAGGGTTCGTCCCGAAGACGGCGCGCAGGGGCGGTGACTCGTCCAGGATTCGGGCGGCCGATGCCGTTCGAGAGGGGACGAAAGATGAAACGCGCTTTCCTGCTGCTCCTGTCCGCCGCGGCCGTTCTGCGGGCCGACACGACCGCGACGAAGACCCGGACCGTCACGAAGCTCGCCGACGGCGTCTACGAGATCCGCCACCCGGACGCTCCCGACACCTTCCCCCAGAGCAACACGACGGTCGTGATCGGGGACCGCGGCGTCCTCGTCGTCGACTCGGCCCTCCTGCCCTCGACCGCGCGGGAGGACGTCGCGCAGATCCACGAGTGGACCGACAAGCCCGTGACCTGGCTCCTCAACACCCACTGGCACTTCGACCACACGCTCGGAAACGCGACCTACCGGGCGGCCTTCCCGGCCGTCCAGATCGTCGCGACGCGGCCGACCCAGCGGACGATCGCCGGCTATAACCCGGGCGTCCTGGTGCGCTATCCGTCGCGCGCCGAGCGCTTCCGCAAGATCCTCGATTCGGGAAAGGGGCCCGACGGCCGGCCCCTCTCGGAGGGCGACCGCAAGGACTACGAGCGCTCGCTCGCCGGCCTCGCTCCGGTCGTGGCCGAGTTCCGCGACGCGGTCCAGGTCCCGCCGAACGTCGCGTTCGACAAGGAGCTCGCGATCGACCTCGGAAACCGCCTGGTCGAGCTCCGGTTCCTCGGCCGCGGCAACACGGCGGGCGACGCCATCGCGTACCTTCCGAAGGAGAAGATCCTGATCACGGGCGACCTCCTGGTGCACCCGGTTCCGTACCTCTTCGGCGGATTCCCGGTCGACCATCCGAAGACGCTCCGGGCGATGGCCGAGCTCGACGCGCAGACGATCGTGCCTGGCCACGGCGAGATCCTGCGGGACAAGGCGTACGTCTTCCAGGTCGCCGAGTTTCTCGAGGCCGTCGACGCCGCCATGGAGAAGGAAGTCGACGCCGGCAGGACGCTCGAGGAAGTGCAGGACGGTTTCCCGAAGAGCTTCGACGTCGAGGCCTGGCGCACGCGGTTCGCCGGCACGAGCGTCGAGGAGGGCGAGGCCTTCGACGGCACCTTCGACGGGGTCGTCAAGGGCGCCTACGCGCAGATCAAGATGCGCTGACGCACACCGTCCGCCCGCCGGGGACGTGGGGTAGAGTTCGCGCCCAGACAATCTTGAAGCGGAGCGAACATGCGTAAGACGGTCCTCGGTATCCTCGCCATCCTCCTGCCCGTCGTCGGTCTCGCCCAGAGCTCGCCCTTCGTCGACGCGAAGACCGAACGGGCGCTCGTCAACGAGCTCTCGGGCGACCTCGCCTTCGAGACCCTCCGCATCACGACGCAGTGGCACAAGCCCTCCGGCTCGGAGGGGTTCTTCGCGGTCGCCCGCGAGGTCGAAGCCCGGGCGAAGGCGGCGGGGCTCCAGAACGTCCGCTGGATCGACCAGGTCGCACAGGAGCCCAACTGGACCTGCCGGAGCGCCGAGGCCTGGCTTCTCGAGGGCCCTTCCGGGAGCCAGGTCGAAACGAAGATCGCGTCCTATGCCGAGGTCGCGACGTCGATCGCCGACAACTCCCGACCGGCGTCCGTCACGGCCGAGCTCGTCGACGTGGGCGCGGGCGAGACCCCGGCCGACTACACCGGCAAGGACGTGCGCGGCAGGATCGTCCTGGCCTACGGCAGCGTCGGGCTCGTCATGGAGCAGGCCGTCTGGAAGCGCGGGGCGGCGGGGATCCTCTCGTGGTCCTCTTCGCGCCTCAACGCCCTCGCCGACTCGGCCGACCAGGTCGGATGGACCTCGGTCCCCGACCACGACGGCCCGAAGGGCGAGAAGACGACCTTCGCGATCGTGATTTCGGCCCGCCAGGGCAAGGCCCTGTCCGACCGGATGCGGGGCGAGGAAGCGCGTCGCTGGGGCGCGGGCGAGGCGAAGCCCCCGCAGCCCATGAACGTCCGCGTCGCGATCGACTCGGTCGTCCTGCCCGAGCGCAAGACCGCGATGGTCGAGGCGCGCATCCCGGGCACCGATCCCTCGCTCCCGGAGATCGTCCTGACGGCGCACCTCCAGGAGGAGAAGTTCTCGGCCAACGACGACCAGTCCGGCGTCGCGAACGTGCTCGAGATCGGCCGCGCGCTGACGCGGCTGATCGCCGACGGCAAGCTCCCCCGCCCCCGCCGCGGGATCCGCTTCTGGTGGGCCGACGAGATCTATTCCGAGTACCGGTACTTTGCCGACCATCCCGGCGAGGAGAAGACGTTCCTCGCCAACCTCAACCAGGACATGGTCGGCGCGAAGCAGTCCGACGGGCACCGCACGGAGTACATGGCCCGCACGCCGTGGTCTCGGCCGTCCTTCCTCTCCGACGTCCAGCAGAGCATCCTCGAAGCCGTCGTCGAGGGGAACAACGCGTACCTGGCCGCCTGGCAGGCGCAGACGCCGCCGGCCGGTTCGCCCTTCTCGAAGCCGATCCTTTCGCGCCTCGGAACGCGGGAGCCCTACCGCGCGAAGGCGGTCCCCTACTTCGACTCGACCGACCACCTCGTGTTCAACGATCCATGGGTGAAGGTGCCCGGCACGACGCTGACCAACTGGCCGGACGAGTACATCCACTCCTCCGGGGACGACCTGTGGCAGATCGACCCGACGCAGTTGAAGCGCAACGCCTTCGTGGTCGCGGCGACGGCCTGGTGGCTCGCCAACGCCGACGCGAAGGACGTCCCGTTCCTCGCGGCCTTCGTCTCCGCGCGGGCAAGCGGGCGCCTGGCGGCGAACCTCGCCGCCGCCCAGACCTGGCTGCGCGACGGAAAAGGCACCGACGACGAGCGCCGGCGGGCGGCCGCGGACCTCCTCGCGGTCGCGGCCGGGATCGAGGCGGCGGCCGTCGAGTCCGCCCGGTCGATCGGGGCCGATTCCGGGTCCGCGGTCACCGCGAGCGCCGAGGCCGTCCGGGCGACGGGAACCGCCCTCGCCGCGCGCCTTCCGGCCCGCCCGTCGGCGGAGGACCCGGTGCTCGCGCGCCTCGCGACCCGGACGCCCCGCTTCGCCGTGACGACGCTCGACGCGTGGATGGCCCTCGAGAAGCGCGTGGCCGACAAACGCGCCGCCGACAAGCGCGCCGAGCGCGAGCGCCGGGAGGCCGCCGAGGCCGCGCGGCGGAACCCGAAAGCCGGCGCGAAGACCGCTCCCGTCCCGACCGGCGACGATTCCCCGAAGCTCTCGGCCCTCATGGGCACGGCCGCCATGGCCTGGATCGACGGCAGGACGAACGCCGCGGAGATCGCCCGACGCGTCTGCGCCGAGGCGCTCGCTGCCGGCTGGTGGTACTACGGGGAGACGACGCCGGCGATGGTCGAACGGTACCTGCAGGAGCAGGCGGCCGACGGCCTGATCGCCTGGTAGAAGCTCCGACGAGGCCTCGACGCGGGCCGCCGACCCGTGAAAGCATCCGCTCGCATGGCCGGCAAGCGACGCAAGAAGGCCGACTCGAAGTCCCGCGGCCTCGAAGCCGCCGAAGCGGCGGCGGGAACGCCACCCCCGGCGGCGGCGGCGCTCGCCGACGCGGTCCGCGGGGACGGCGGCGCGGCCCTGGCGCTCTACCGCGATCCTCTCGGCGGGCACTGGCAGCTCCTCGCCTCGCTCCCCATCGAGAAGGTCGAGCCGACGGCCTTCCAGCGTGACCTCTCGGAGTCGCACGTCAAGCGCCTCACGGGCGTGATCGACGCCCTCGGCCGTTTCCTCGACCCGATCATCGCGGTGCGCGGAAGCGACGGCGTGTACCGGACGCCCAACGGGCACCACCGCCTCGCGGCGCTACGCAACCTCGGCGCCCGCTCCATCACCGCGCTCGTCCTCCCCGAGCCCGAGATCGCCTACAAAATCCTGGCCTTGAACACCGAGAAGGCCCACAACCTCCGGGAGAAGTCGCTCGAGGTCATCCGCATGGCGCGCGACCTCGCCGCCGGCGATCTCGCCGAGAAGGACTACGCGCTCGAGTTCGAGGAGGCCGCGTTCCTGACGCTCGGCGTCTGTTACGAGAAGAACGGCCGCTTCGCCGGCGGCGCCTACCATCCGCTCCTGAAGCGCGTCGACGCGTTTCTCGCCAAGCCGCTCGCGAAGTCGCTCGAGGTCCGGGCCGAACGCGCGGCGAGGCTCATGGAGCTCGAGGAGGCCGTCGCGGCCGCGATGAAGGCGCTCAAGGAGAAGGGCTTCGACAGCCCGTACCTGCGGACCTTCGTCGTCGCGCGCATCAACCCGCTCCGGTTCCAGCGGGGCGCGAAGGCCGACTTCGACGAGACGCTCGACAAGATGCTGGCCTCGGCCAGGAAGTTCAAGGCGGAGTCCGTCAAGCCCGAGCAGCTCGCCCGGGCGGGCGGCGCCGCCGAGGAGTGATCATGCGCCGCGCCCTCGCGATCGCCGCGATTCTCGCCGCCGCCGCCTCCGCGTCGGCCGCCGGCTCGCCGAAGCCGCCCGACCTCGCGACGGCGAAGGTCGTCGACCTGACGCATCCCTTCGACGACAAGACGCTCTACTGGCCGACCTCGCCCTCGGCCTTCGAGCTCAAGTCGCTCGCGGACGGGAAAACGCCGGGCGGCTGGTTCTACCGGTCGAACACCTTCTGCACGCCCGAGCACGGCGGGACGCACCTCGACGCGCCGAGCCACTTCGCCGAGGCCGGCCAGACGGCCGACAAGATCCCCGTCCGGCGCCTCATCGCGCCGGCCGCCGTGATCGACGTCCGCGACGCGGCCGCGAAGAATCCGGACTACCGCCTTCGACTCGAGGACGTGAAGGCCTGGGAGAAGGCCCACGGCCCGGTGCCCGCCGGCGCCATCGTCCTCCTGCGGACCGGGTGGAGCGCCCGCTGGCCCGACCGCAAGGCCTACCTCGGCGACGACACGCCGGGCGACGCCTCGAAGCTCCACTTCCCGTCCTACGGCGAGGAGGCGGCCCGCTATCTCGTGTCGGAGCGCAAGGTCGGAGCGCTCGGGGTCGACACGGCCTCGATCGACTACGGCGCGTCCAGGGACTTCGTCGTCCACGTCATCGCGAACGGGGCCGACGTCTTCGGCCTCGAGAACGTCGCCCACCTCGAGGACCTTCCGGAATGGGGCGCCTGGGTCATCGCCCTTCCGATGAAGATCGCCGGGGGCTCGGGCGGGCCCCTGCGGATCGTCGGCCTCGTGCCGTGACGCGGGCCCGATGACGGCGCCCCATCCCTTCGGGCTCCACCGCTCGCTCGATCCCCCGGGCGTCCTTCCGCAGCTGGCGCGGCGCCTCGACGCGACGCCGCGCGCGCTCGAGAACGAGATCGCCGTTTCGGTGCGCGCGCTCTCGATCGACTCCGCCTCGTTCCGGCAGCTCCGCGAGGCGGAGGCCTCGACGGGCGAGACCGTGCGCGACCAGATCGTCCGCATCGTGCGCGAGCGCGGCAAGATGCAGAACCCGGTCACGGGCTCGGGCGGCATGCTTCTCGGCGAGGTCGCGACGGTCGGTCCCCGCCACCCCGCCGCCGGCAACCTCCTCCCCGGCACGCCGATCGCGACCCTCGTCTCCCTGACCCTGACGCCCCTGTCCCTGGACTCGATCGGCGCGGTGCACGTCGAGACCGAGCGCGTGGAGGCCCGCGGCACGGCGATCCTCTTCGCGCGCACGCTCTTCGCCCGCCTTCCCGACGATTTCCCGGAGGAGGTCGCGCTCGCCGCCTTCGACGTCGCCGGCGCGCCCGCCGCGGTCCGGCGCGACGCGAAGGCCGGGCAGACCATCCTCGTCATCGGGACGGGCAAGGCGGGTCTCCTGTGCCTGGCGGCGGCGCGCGAGGCCGTCGGCGGAAACGGGCGTGTCCTCGCGGTCGAGCCGGGCCGGGCGGCCGCCGACCGCGCCCGGGGCCTCGGCTTCGCCGACGAGGTCTTCTCGGTCGACGCCCGCGATCCGGTGGCCATGCTCTCGGCGATCGAGACTGCGACCTCCGGCGGGCTGGCGGACCTCGTCGTCAACGTCGCCAACGCCTCGGGGACCGAGGCCGCGAGCGTCCTCTGCGCCCGGGACGACGGCACCGTCGTGTTCTTCGGCATGGCGACGTCGTTCTCGGCCGCCGCCCTCGGCGCCGAGGGCCTCGCGAAGCCCACGCGGCTCGCGATCGGGAACGGCTTCGTTCCCGGCCACGACGGCCTCGCTCTCGACCTCCTTCGCCGCCATCCCGCGCTCGCCCGGGCCTTCGCGGACCTCGCGGGCCGGCCGGGCGCGTGAGCGCGTGAGCGTCGCCGCGCAGGCCCTGGCCTCGCTCCTGCGCGAGTCCGGCGCGCGGCGCATCGCCTTTCTCGGTCTCGCCAAGAACGCCGGCAAGACGACCGCCCTCACGGCCGTTCTCGCCGAGCTTCATCGCGCGGGCGTTCCCGCGGCCACGACCTCGGCGGGACGGGACGGCGAGGAGTTCGACGCGATCACGGGAGAGCCCAAGCCCCGGTTCCGCGTCTTTCCCGGGCAGCTCGTCGCCTCGGCCCGAACGACGTTCGAGGCGGCCGCGTTTCCCCTGGCGCCGATCGCGACCCTCCCCTTCGCGACGCGGTTCGGTCCGGTGGAGCTTCGCCGGGCCGAGGGCGAAGGCGAGCTCGAGGTCATCGGTCCGTCCACCGCCTCGGAGCTCGCGCGCACCGCGGCGGAGCTCGAGGCCGCGGGCGCGGCCGTCGTTCTTCTCGACGGCGCCGTCGGCCGCCGGGCCTTCGCGGCCGGGCGGGTCTGCGACGGCATCGTTCTTTCGGTCGGCATGTCGGCCGGCGACTCGCTCCCGTCGGTCCTCGCGGCGGCGCGGTCGGCCGCCGAGCTCATCGGCCTCGGGCCTCCGGCGCCCGGCGCCCGGGTCCGGGAGCGGCCGGGCGCGATCACCGAGCTCGCGCTCGGCGAAGACCCCCCGGCGCCCGGCGACACCCTCGTCGGCGAGGACTTCACGGCGTACTTCCTCTCCCCCGGGTTTCGCCGCCGGCTCGCGGAGACCGGCGTCGCGCTCGCGGTGCGGCGTCCCGCGCGTCTCCTGGCCGTGACCGTCAACCCCACGGCGCCGGCGCGTCCGCCCTTGCCGGCCGCGAAGTTCCTCGAGGCCGTCGCCCGCGAGATCCCCGGGCCGCCGATCTTCGATCTCGTCGCTGACCTCCGGTCATAGAATCGGGGCGGCTATACTTTCGCCGCCGATGGCCTCGAAACTGGGCCTCTCTCGAGAAACGATCGAGGACTGCCGGCGTCTCGGCCGGCAGGTCGCCGACGGCGTCCGCCTCGAGACCGAGCCCTTCACCACCGTCGCGACCGAACGGACGGTCCTGCGCCTGCTCGGAGTCGACGGCGTCGACGCCGAGGAGGTCCCGGTTCCCAACCGCGTCGTCGAGGCCCTCCAGGAGTGCGGCAAGCTCGGACGCGGCGCCGCCGTGTGGATGGGAAGCGCACTCGCCTCGGACGCTTCGACGGTCGCGGAAGCCGCGGCCCGGCTCTCGGACCCCCGCCGGGCCGAGGCCCAGGCGGAGCACCCCCGTTGGCGGGACGCCGTCGCCCGCCACGTCGAGTCGACGCTCGCCCGCGTGCGCGCCAACCGCGCCGAGCGGGAGCGCCGGCAGGCGAGCCATCCGCCGGAGGAGCTCCCTCTCCTCTACGCGATCGTCGCGACCGGCAACATCCACGAGGACGTGGTCCAGGCCGAGGCCGCGGCGCGGGCCGGCGCGCAGTGCATCGCCGTCATCCGCTCGACGGCGCAGTCGCTCCTCGACCACGTGCCCTACGGCGCGACGACTTCGGGCTTCGGCGGGACCTACGCCACGCAGGAGAACTTCCGCCTCATGCGCGCCGCCCTCGACGCACTCGAGCCCGAGCTCGGCCGGTACGTCCGCCTCGTCAACTACTGCTCGGGCCTCTGCATGCCGGAGATCGCGGCGATGGGCGCCCTCGAGCGCCTCGACATGATGCTGAACGACGCGCTGTACGGCATCATCTTCCGCGACATCAACCCGCTGCGGACCCTGATCGACCAGAGCTTCTCGCGCCGCATCAACGCGGTCGCCGGCGTCGTGATCAACACGGGCGAGGACAACTACCTCACGACGGCCGACGCGGTCGAGCAGGCCCCGGCCGTCCTCGCGTCGCAGTTCATCAACGAGCGTCTCGCGAAGGACGCGGGACTCGAAGACTGGCAGATCGGCCTCGGCCACGCCTTCGAGATCGACCCGGCGCTCGAGGACGGGCTGCTCTACGAGATCGCCCAGGCCGAGGCCGCCCGCGAGATCTTCCCGGACGCGCCCCTGAAGTACATGCCGCCGACCAAGCACATGACCGGCAACATTTTCCGGGGTTACCAGCAGAACACGCTCTTCGCGCTGACGTCGGTCGCCACGGGACAGTCGATCCACCTGCTCGGGATGCTGACCGAGGCCCTCCACACGCCCTTCCTCCACGACCGGTGGCTCGCGATCGACCAGATGAAGACGATCCGGTCGAACGCCCGGCACCTGCGCGACGAGCTGCGCTTCGATCCCGACGGCCGGATCGTGGCCCGGGCCCGCGCCGTCCTCGCCGGGGCGCAGGCGATCCTCCAGGACGTCGCCCGCCGCGGCCTCTTCGGGGCGCTGGCCGAAGGCGTCTTCGCCGACACGCGCCGGCGCCGCGACGGCGGCCGGGGCTACGACGGCGTGCTGCGCAAGGACGCCGGCTACGCCAATCCCTTCATGGAGGCCTGGACGCCGGCGCCGGCCGGAGCCCGCGCGTGAGCCCGCCGCGGCTCGTCCGGCCGTACGGCGACAAGAAGGGCGACGGCGCCGTGCAGGTCTCCTTCACGCTCCCGATCCCCCGCTCGGCGGTCGCGACCGAGGCCGCCAAGCGCTACGTCGCCCGGATGGGCCTGCGGGAGCCCTACGTCACGCTCGCCGAGGCGATCGCGCCCGACTTCACCTATTTCGTGGTCTACGGGCGCGCGACGCAGGACATCGACGTGGCGTCGATCACCGCCGAGGAGGCTCCCGCCGCCGCGCTGACCCGCGACGAGATCGACGCCGAGATCGCCCGCCGTTTCGGCCGCCGGCTCGTCGTGCTCGGGTGCGCCCTCGAGTCCGACGCCCACACCGTGGGCCTCGACGCCATCTTCAACATGAAGGGCTTCGCCGGCGATTACGGCCTCGAGCGTTACCACGGCTTCGACGCTCGCAACCTCGGGGCGCAGGTCCCGGTCGCCGAGCTCGCCCGGAAGATCCGGGAGACGAAGGCGGACGCCGTCCTCGTCTCCGCGACCGTGACGCAGAACGACATCCACGTCCGCCACATGACCGACCTCGTCGACATGCTCGAGGCCGAACGGCTGCGCGACCGGGTCGTGCTCGTCGCCGGCGGGGCGAGGATCGACCACGCGCTCGCCAAGGAGCTCGGCTACGACGCCGGCTTCGGCCCGGGCACGACGGCCTCCCGCGTCGCCGGCTTCCTCCTCGAAGAGATCACCCGCCGCCAGAGGCCCGCGGAGGCGGGAGCGTGAGCGACCGGGTGCTGCTCCGCCTCCGGGTCGGGGCCGAGCAGGCGCACTACGGCGGCGGCCTCGTCGACGGCGCCTTCGTCCTCAAGCTCTTCGGCGACGCCGCGACGGAGCTCCTCGTGCGGCGCGACGGCGACGAAGGCCTCTTTCGGGCCTATGCGTCGGTCGAGTTCCTGGCTCCCGTCCACGGCGGCGACTACCTCGAAATCGAGGCCGAGCTGACGGGCGCGGGCCGGACGTCCCGCCAGATTCGGTTCGAGGCGCGCAAGGTCATCGCGCCCTCCGGGGGATCGGCCGCGCAGGTCCTCGACCCGCCCCTGGTCGTCGCCCGCGCCACCGGAACCTGCGTCGTTCCACTCGACAAGCAGCGGGCCCCGCGGTGAGCGACGCCCTCCTGATCACGGTCGCCGGGGTCGGCGCCGAAGTGATGCGGGAGCAGCAGCCGCATCTTCCCCTCCTGCCCGACGAGGTCGGCGAGGAGTACGCCCGGGCCCACGCCGCGGGGGCGACGATCGGCCACGTCCACGGCCGGCGCCCGGACGGCACGCCGACGCAGGACCTCGAGACGTTCCGCGCCTACTCGTCCGCGATCCGCGCCCGCTGCCCCATCCTCCAGCAGTTCTCGACCGGCGGGGCCGTCGGGATGGGCGTCGAGGAGCGCATCGCGGCGCTCGAGCTCAAGCCCGAGATGGCGACCCTGACGCTCGGGACCTGCAACTTCGGCGACGAGATCTTCGAGAACTCGCTCCCGACGATCCGCACGATCCTCGCCCGCATCCGCAAGTTCGGCATCACGCCCGAGCTCGAGATCTTCGACGTCGGCATGCTCGCCACGGCCGACATGCTCTTTTCGAAGGGGCAGCTCCAGCCGCCCGCCCACTTCGACTTCGTCCTCGGCGTTCCGGGGGCCGCCGCGGCCACCGCCGAGAACCTGGCGCACTTCGCCCGCTCGATTCCGGCGGGATGCACCTGGACCGTCGCCGGAATCGGGCGGCGGCAGACCGCGATGGCCACGATGGCGATCGCGATGGGAGGCCACGTGCGCGTCGGGTTCGAGGACAACATCTACTACCGCAAGGGCGAGCTCGCCGACTCCAACGCCCGGTTCGTCGAGCGGATCGTCCGGATCGCCCGGGAGGTGGGCCGCGAGCCGGCCTCGGTCGAGGAGGCGCGGCAGATCCTGCGCATCCCCGCCGCCGCGTGAGCGAGTCGACCGGCGAGAGCCGGGGCAAGCTCGCCCGGGGCCTCGGACTCTGGGACACGAGCCTCCTCGTCATCGGGCTCGCGGTCGGTGGGGGCATCTTCCTGACGCCCGCGGGGATCGCGAAGGCCGTTCCCGACGGGCACTGGATCCTCGGCCTCTGGATCGTGGGCGGGCTGCTCGCGATCGCCGGAGGGCTCGTCTATGCGGAGATGGGCGCCATGATGCCGCAGGCCGGCGGAATGTACGTGTTCTTCCGGGAGGCCTTCGGCGAGCTCCCGGCGTTCCTCTACGCCTGGGTCGCCTTCTGGGTGATCATCATCGGGTCCGACGCGGCCGTGGCCATCGGCTTCGCCCAGTACCTCTCGGTCTTCTTCCCGTCGCTTTCGAGCGCGAACGTGCTCTTCACGGTGGGGCCGGTCCCGATCAACGCGGCGCAGCTCGTCGCGATCGCGCTGACCCTGGTGCTCTCGGCGACGCATTACGTCGGGGTCAAGGAGGGGGCCCGCATCCAGGGCGTCTTCACCTCGATGATCCTCCTCGCCCTGCTGTGGATCGCGGTCGGCGGCGCGTTCGCGCCCCGGCCGGAGGCGGCCGCGGGGGCCCCGGGGCCGGTTGCGGCGCTGACCTTCGCGGGCATCGGCACCGCCCTCGTCGCGATCTTCTGGACCTACTACGGCTGGAACGAGATCGTGGCGGTCGCGGGCGAAGTCGCCAACCCGCGCCGGAACCTCCCGCTCGCCCTCATCCTCGGGACGGGCCTCCTGACACTTCTCTACGTCGCTGCCAACGCCGTCTTCCTCAAGGCGATCCCGCCGGCCGAGATGGCGAACGTCGGGGAGCCCGCCGCCCTCGCCGCGACCCGCCTCTTCGGGGGCGGCGCCGCCTTCGTCATCGCCCTGGCCGTGACGGCCGCCGCGGCCGGATGCACGTCGGCCGGCCTGGTTCCGGCGCCACGCGTCGTTTACGCTCTCGCCGAGGATGGGCTCTTTCCGAAGCCGTTCGCCCGAATTCATCCCCGCTTCAAGACGCCGTCCTTCGGGATCGTCGTCCAGGCCGTGTGGATGTCCCTGCTCTGTCTTTCGGGGCGCTACGACCAGCTCTACACCTACGCCACCTTCTTCGTGATCCTCGCCTACGCAGCCACGGGAATCGCCCTCTTCGTGCTTCGGCGCAAGCGACCGGACCTTTCCCGTCCCTACCGCTGCTGGGGCTATCCCGTCGTTCCGCTCGTCTTCGTCGCGAGCACGGTGGCGCTCGCGGTCAATACCGTGCGCACGCAGCCGCGGGAGACACTCGCGGGCATCGGGATCCTGCTCATCGGCCTGCCCGTCTACTACCGGATGCGCCGCGGCCCGCGGAGGACGGCGTGAAGCGCGCCCGGGCGTTTCTTCCCCTCGCGGCCGTCCTGGCGCTGTCGGCGGGGCCGGCGCCTTCGCCGAAGCTGACCGGGTTCGCGCCGAAGCGCTCCGCCTGGCAGCGCGAATACGAACGGCGCCTCCTCGAGCTCGCGCGGCCGCAGGACTGCGAGGAAATCCACCGCGAGGTGACCCGGACGCCGCACGTCGCCGGGACCGACGGCAACGCCCGCGTCGCCGAGTACCTGGCTGCCGAGTACCGGAAGGCCGGCTGGTCGGTGGAGATGCCGTCCTACGAGGTCCTCCTGTCCTATCCGCGCAGTGCGCGGCTCGAGATCGTCGGCGAGCCCGGCGTGGCCCTCGCCCGGGGCGAGCTGCCGATCCCCGAGGACCCCGACACCGACGTGCCCGAGGCCGCCCCTCCGTGGAACGCGTACTCGCCGTCGGCCGAGGTCGTCGGCGAGGTCGTCTACGTCAACCGCGGAAGCGCCGAAGACTACGACCGGCTCGCCAGGATGGGCATCGACGTGCGCGGAAAGATCGCGCTCGCCCGGTATTTCGGGGGCTACCGCGGAGGAAAGTCGCTCGAGGCCGAGAAGCGCGGCGTGCTGGCGATCCTGGTCTACTCGGACCCAGTCGACGACGGGTGGTTCCAGGGCCCCGCCTATCCCGACGGGCCCTGGGGACCGCTTTCCCACGTCCAGCGCGGCTCCAACGTCTACGACTTCATCGTGCCCGGCGATCCGCTGACGCCCGGCTGGGCGTCGACGCCCGAGGCGCGGCGCATCCCCGCGTCCGAGTCGGAGATCCTGCCGAAGATCCCCATGATGCCCCTCTCGGCCCGCGACGCGGCCGAGATCCTCGAGCGGCTTCGCGGACCGGCGGTCCCGGGCTCGACCTGGCAGGGTCTCGCCGTGACCCGGACCTACAACGTCGGCCCCGGCCCGGTGCGCGTCGCCCTCAAGATCGAGAACACGCGCGAGAAGAGGACCATCCGGAACGTCGTCGCGACTCTCCGGGGCACCGACGAGCCGGGACGCAAGGTCCTGCTCTCGAACCATTTCGACGCCTGGGTCTACGGGGGCGTCGATCCTTCGTCGGGAACGGCCTCCATGCTCGCCCTCGGGCGGGCCCTCGGAAAGCTCGCGGCCGAGGGCTTCCGGCCCCGGCGGACGATCGTCATCGGGGAATGGGACGCCGAGGAGTACACGCTGACCGGCTCGACCGAGTGGGGCGAGCAGTACGAGCGCGACCTCAAGCAGAACGCGGTGGTCTGCATCAACGTCGACGCCTCGGCCCTCGGGAAGCGCTTCGCGGCCTCGGCCTCGCCGCTCCTGTTCACGGCCCTGCGCGAGCTCGCCCGGGACTTTCCGGACCCCGAGACCCCGGGCAAGACCCTCGCCGACGCCTGGACCGAACGGCGGGAATCGGCCGACGCGTCCGAGAAGCTGCCCGTGGCGGTCCTGGGAAGCGGCTCCGACTACACCGTGTTCTTCAATCACCTCGGCATCGCCTCCACCGACCTCGTCTTCGACGGCCCCTACGGCGTCTATCACTCCGTCTACGACACGCACCGCTGGATGGCGACCCAGGGCGATCCGGGCTTCGTCTACCACGCGGCGATGGCGAAGTACGCGGGCATGCTGGCGCTGCGCTTCGCCAACGCCGACACTCTTCCCTTCGACGCGGCCGCCTACGGCCGCGAGATCGCGCGGTACGCCGAAGAGCTCAAGGACCTCGACGCCGCCGCCACCCATGCCCGCGGCCTCTCGGAGCTCGCCTCCCTCGGCCGGGCCTGGAGCGAGAGCGCCGGCGCCGCGCAGAAGGCGATCGCCGCGCGGGTCGGGGCCGACCGGATGGGATTCACGGCGCTGCGCGACGCCAACGCCTGGCTCCTCTCGCTCGAACGGGCGCTCCTCGATCCGCCGGGGATCCCCGGCCGGCCCTGGTTCCGCCACCTGGTTTATGCCCCGCTGCCGACGTACGAGGCCGAAACGCTGCCGGCGATCCGCGAGGCCCTCGTCGGCGGCCGGGGAGAATTCGCCGACCTGCAGATCCAGCGTCTCTCCGAGAAGCTCCGCGCGGCCATCGCGGCCGCCAAACGCGCGGCCGGCGAGCCGGCGCCGGTCCCCCGGCCGACCGTCCGGCCGTAACGACGGCGATCGGCCATGTATCGTCCGCCACCCGGCGGCATCCAACGAATGTCGATGAAGCGCTCGATCCTCCTCGCCGCCGTCGCCCTGGCCCTGGCCCTGGCCACCGCCGCGCCGGCCGCCGCCGAGACCTTCCTCGGCTGGATCACCGACGCGGAGTGCGGCCCGTACCACGCTCCGATGATCGCCCGGGGCGGGATGGGGCGGGACGACCGCGAGTGCACGCTCAAGTGCGTCGCGAAGGGCGCGCCCTACGGCTTCATCGACGTCGCCACGACGAAGTTCTACCAGCTCGACGATCAGGACGCGCCCGCGGAGTTCGCCGCCCGGCGCGTGCGGATCGAGGGACGGGTCGAGGGCGACACGATCTTCGTCGAGTCGATCGCCCCCGCGGACTGAGCCGCCGCTCTAGTTGCGCGTCTCGAGGGTCGTTCCGGCGCTCGAAGCCGGGGCGGCGGGGGAATTCCCGGGGCGCGTCGCGCCGGCGTTCGGCACCGGCTGGGCCCAGCGGAGGATGCGGTTGACGTAGGCCACCGTCTCCCGGTACGGCGGCACGCCGCCATACGCCACGACGGCCCCCTCGCCCGCGTTGTACGCCGCCAGCACCAGGTCGGGACGCGGACCGAAACGGTCGACGAGCTCCCGGAGGTAGCGGACGCCGCCCTTCACGTTCGCGGAGGGGTCGAAGGGCTTCTGCACCGAGAGTCTCCGCGCGGTCGCCGGCATCAGCTGCATCAGGCCGCGCGCGCCCTTGCGCGAGACGGCGCGCGGCTCGTAGTTGGACTCGGCCCGGATGAGCGCGGAGACGAGGGCCGCGTCGATGTCGAAGGCCTTCGCCTCCCGCTCGATGAGCGCGTCGTAGGGCGTCGAGAAGAGGGGCTTGCGCTCGGGCCGGTACGAGATGTCGAAGGCTCCGCCGGCCTCGAGGGCGCTCGGCTCGACCACGACCGCATCCACGACGACCTCGTCATCGACGATGCGGTCCACCCGCGCGAGGTCGACGCGGTAGCTCCCGCCGCCGGGGAGCCGGATCTCGAGCTCGTCCGAATGGAGCTCGAAACCCGCGGCCTTCACGACCCGCCCGTCCTCGAAGACGATGAGCTCGGCCCGTGCGGCCGACCCCGCCCCGAGGAGGCCGCCGAGACACACGGCGACCCAGCGGAGGCGAAGGGAGGGCATGCCCCACGCAGAACAGGCCCTCGGGCCGCTACATTCCGCCGTTCTGGACCGGGTCGTCACCGCCCCATCTTCGCACGACCCCGGCCCTTCGCCCGGGGGTGGAACTCGTCGTAAACCCGGCGGAGCCGGCCGCGGGAGACGCTCGTGTAGATCTGGGTCGTGGCGATGTCGGCGTGGCCCAGCATCATCTGGAGGGCGCGGAGGTCCGCGCCGTGCTCCAGCAGGTGCGTGGCAAAGGCATGGCGGAGAACGTGGGGCGTCAGGCGCGTGCGGATCCCGGCCTTGCGGCCGTAGGCCTCGATGAGCTGCCAGAAGCGCTGGCGGGTCATCGCCGCGCCCCGCGACGAAAGGAAGAGGTGCGCGGAGCGGCGCCGGTCGAGCGGCGGCCGCGCGGCCTCGAGGTACCGCGCGAGCCAGCGCGCGGCCGAGCGGCCGAAGGGGACGAGCCGCTCCTTGCCGCCCTTGCCCGTCACCCGAAGGATCCCGGCCTCGAGGTCGATGGCCTCGCGCGGCAGGTTCACGATCTCCGACACGCGGAGCCCCGAGGCGTAGAGGAGCTCGAGCATCGCGCGGTCGCGCAGGCCGAGGGGGCCCCGCACGTCGGGCGCCGCGAGCAGCGCCTCGACCTCACTTTCCCCGATGCTCTTCGGAAGCGCCCGCCCGATGCGCGGATTGGCGAGGTCGGCCGTCGGGTCCTCCGGAAAGCCGAGGTGCGCGGCGGCGAACGCGAAGAAGCCGCGGATCGCGGACAGCGCGCGCGAGGTCGAGCGCGACGAAAGGTCGCGGGCCCGCAGGTGCGCCAGGTAACGCCCCAGGTCGGCGCGCGAAGCCCGCGCGGCCTCGACCCGCCGCCCCGCGAGGAACTCGCCGAAGGCCGTCAGGTCGCCGCGGTACGCCGCGACGCTCGCGGGCGAAAGGCCCCTCTCGACGGACAGGTGGTCGAGGTAGGTCGGGAGGTCGCGTTCGAGAAAGCGCGACGAGCGGGCCGCCGCCGCCGGCTCGTCCGACTTTCCCTTCCGGTTCGCGCGGCGCAGGCGGCGCCCCTACCGCAGCGGCGCGGTTTCCGGAGTCAGCCGCTGCACGACGTCGAGGATCTCGGCGTCGCCGAGGATGTGGTCGCTCTCCTTGGCGAGGCGGAAGATCGCGTCGACGAGGTCCGGCCGGGCCTCGATTCCCCGGCTCTCCAGCCAGCACTGGACGTTCGAGAGGCCGCTCATGGGCCCGACCTCGATCACCTGGTGGCGTCCGACCATCGAGGCGGGGACGCCCGAGTAGACGCGGTCCGCCAGCCACTCGTCGCCCTTCTTGCGGGCCTTGATGATGGCCGCGGCGTGGACGCCGGTCCCGGTGCGAAATGCGTCCCGGCCGACGACCGGGTAGTTGTCGGGGATCGGCACGCCGGTCGCTTCGGAGACCGCCGCGCAGTAGTCGTTGAGCCGGGTCAGGTCGCGGTCGATCCAGCCGAGCAGCTGCAGGTTGACGAGCAGCTGGTCCATCGGCGTGTTCCCGACGCGCTCCCCGATCCCGAGAGCGCAGGCGTGGACGCGGTGCGCTCCGGCCTCCAGGGCCCAGAGGGCGTTCGTGACGCCGAGGCCCCGGTCCTGGTGGCCGTGCCAGTCGACCTTGACGGACGGGCTCACTTCCTCGACGAGCTGGCAGACGAAGGCGACGAGGTTGCGGACCCCGTTCGGCGTCGCGTGCCCGACGGTGTCGCAGACGCAGATCCGTCCGGCGCCGGCCCGCATGGCCGTCGTGTACATCGCGCGGACGTGGTCGGGGTGCGCGCGCGTCGTGTCCTCGGTGACGTACATGACCGGTAGGCCCTCCCGCACGGCGAGGGCCACCGCGTCCTCGGACAGGCGGAGCATCCGCTCGAAGTCCCAGTCCTCGGCGTACTGGCGGATCGGCGAAGACCCGATGAAGCACGAGACCTCGATCGGGATCCCGACCTTCTGCGAGATTTCGATGATCGGCAGGATGTCCGCCGCCACGGTCCGTGCCGCGCAGTTGGGCCGGATCTTCATCTTGCCGATGACGATCTCCTGGGCGAGGCGCGTCACCGTGTCGACGACGTGGGGGCCGGCCCCCGGCAAACCGATGTCCGCGGAGTCGATCCCGAGCGACTCCATCAGGTGCAGGATCCGGATCTTCTGGTCGATCGAGGGGCTCTTGACCGAGGGGGACTGGAGGCCGTCCCGGAGTGTCTCGTCGTCGATCTCGACCCGGCCGCGCTTCGGGGAAACCGCGCCGCCGGCGCGGTTCCAGTCGTAGATGAGGTCGGAGTCCGGCGGGTTCAAGAGGTCTTCTCCCGCACCGAGTTTAGCACCGGGAGGGCTCACGGCTTCGGCGCGCCGATCGAGAAGTCCGCGCCGATGAAGAAGGCGAACTCGGGCGATCCGAGGGGATCGGAGAGGCTCCCGCCGAAGATGCCGCGGCGCGCCACGTCGAGGATCCGGGTCGGCCGCACGCCGCCCGAGTCGGTCAGGGTCACGGTCTCGTCGCCCCAGGCCAGTCGGGCGCCGATGCGCGCCCGGATCGCCGGGCTGAAGGCGTACCGGAAGGCGAGGTCCCAGTAGACCTCCTCGTTGTCGGAGTAAGGATCGTAGCCTCCGTCGAACGCCACCGTCTCCGTCCCGAGAACGGCGAGCGAGACGTACGGGAGCTGCTGCCGTTCGTACGTCGCCGAAAGCATCAGGTCCGAGCACGTCCAGGAGTAGCCGGCCGAGAGCCGGTAGGCCTGGAGCGCGGCCTTGAGCTCGGAGTCGCGGTCATGGAAGTCGGGCAGGCTCTCCCGGTGGACGTCGATGTTCCCGCTCATGTACTCCGCGTGGGCGACGAAGGTCCACGGACCGGGCTTCCAGCGGACCTCGCCCTCGCCGCCGTAGATCGGTCCGGAGGCGTCCTGGAAGGATCCGGCCGTCGCGTTGTAGCCCGACGGCTTCGTCCAGCGGAAGGCCGCCGCGGCCTCGAGGCCCGGCCAGCGATGACGCCAGCCGGCCGCGACGTCGATCCGCTGGGACGAGAGGTCCCGGGCCTCGGTGAGCTCCTGGTTCTCGCCGCCGATGTTGATGACGTCGGTCGACCGGTTGTTCCGGCCCTCGCCGGCGAGCTCCACCGAGTCCGCCTTCGTCACCGGGAGCCGCAGGAGCAGGGCGAAGTTCTCGGCGCGCCCGGTCCCGTTGGAGAGCACCTGCGGGAGGCCGAGCTGCGGCTGCTCCAGCCGCTGCTGCTCGTCGTGGGACGTTCCGAACGCCACCCGGGCCCTCCACTCGAACTCCGGCGTCCCGGCGCCGAGTCCGTCCGGCGCGAAGCGCGCGAAGCCCATGCCGGCGAGGACGAATTTCGGCGTGACGTCCGAGGTGTCGACGGTGGTTCCGATGTCGTAGCGCCGGGCGAGCGTCGAGTAGGAGAAGCCGAGCTCCCCCCCGAGGCCAGGGCGGGGCGACAGGTCCATCCCGAGGAGCATCCCGGCGCAGAACACACAGGCGCTGACGAGCTCGATGCCCATGCCGCGCTCCTACTTCCCCGTGAACCGCGCCGGCCGCTTCTCGAGGAACGCGGTCATCCCCTCCCTCATGTCGGAGGTGGCGGCGCAGAGCCCGAAGAGCGTGGCCTCGAGCAGGAGGCCGTCGGGAAGGGGCAGGTCGAGGCCGCGGTGGACCGCCTCGAGAACGTACCGGCAGGCGACCGGGCCGTTCGCGAGGATCTGCGCGGCCATGGCGCGGGCGGCCGCGACCGCCTCGCCCGGGGGGACGACCTTGTTGACGAGCCCGATCCGCCAGGCCTCCGCCGCGTCGATCGGCTCGGCCGTCAGGCAGAGCTGCATCGCCCGGCCCTCGCCGACGATGCGGGCCAGCCGCTGCGAGCCGCCGTAGCCCGGCAGGATTCCGAGCTTCACCTCGGGCTGTCCGAAGCGCGCGTTCTCGGAGGCGATCCGGATCGTGCAGGCGAGCGCGAGCTCGCATCCCCCGCCGAGCGCGTAGCCGTTGACGGCGGCGATGACGGGCTTGCCGAGCGCCTCGATTTTCGCGAGGACGGCCTGGCCCCGGCGCGCGTGCTCCCGGCCCTCCACGGGCGTGAGCTTCGAGAGCTCGCCGATGTCGGCGCCCGCGATGAAGGACTTCTCGCCCGAGCCCGTGATGATCACCACGCCGACCGAGGTGTCGTCCCGGGCCGCGTCGAGCGCGCCGTCGAGGGCCGCCATGACCTCCGCGTTCAGCGCGTTCAGTTTGTCCGGCCGGTTGATGGTCAGCGTGCGGACGCGGTCCGAAGTCTCGACGAGAACGAAGTCGCTCACGTTACCCTCCGTACTCGTAGAAGCCTCGCCCGGATTTCTTCCCGTAGCGCCCGGCGAGGACCATGCGCTTCAGCAGCGGGGGCGGCGCGAAGCGCTTCTCCCGGTACTCGGCAAACATGATCTCGGCGATCGCGTAGGTCGTGTCGAGACCGACGAAGTCGAGGAGCTTCAGCGGCCCCATCGGGTGGCCGCAGCCGAGCTCCATGCCCTTGTCGATGTCCTCGCGCGAGCCGACGCCCTCCTCGAGGGCCCGGACCGCGTCCAGCAGGTACGGGACGAGGAGACGGTTGACGATGAAGCCGGAGTTGTCGTGCGTACGGATCGGCTCCTTGCCGAGCGACTTCGCGAACTCGAAGACCGTCGCGAAGGTCTCCTCGGACGTCGCGATCGTGCGGACGACCTCCACGAGCTTCATCACGGGGACCGGGTTGAAGAAGTGGAGTCCCGCGAACCGGTCCGGTCGCTTGGTCGCCGCGGACATCTCGGTGATCGTCAGCGACGAGGTGTTGGAGCAGAAGATCGTCTCCGGCTTGCACGCCGCGTCGAGCGCGCGGTACGTCTCCTTCTTGACGTCGAGGTTTTCGACGATCGCCTCGATCAGGAGGTCGCAATCGGCGAGGTCCTCGAGCTTCGTCGTCGAGTGGAGCCGCTTCCAGGCGGCGTCGCGGTCGGCCGCCGGAAGCTTGCCCTTCTCGACGGCTTTTCCGAGCGAGCCCTCGATGCGCGAGAGCCCCTTCTTGACGAGCTCGTCGCTGACCTCGCGGACCACCGTGTCGTAGCCCGCTTTCACGCACACCTCGGCGATGCCCGAGCCCATGAGGCCCGCGCCGAGAACACCGACCTTACGAATCGCCATGGTCCTCCGTCCCCTCCCCCGTCGACGCCTCCGGGCCCGCGAGGGCCGGCGTCTCCAGGATCTCGATGTCGCTGCAGAAGTCCGAGAGCGTCAGCTCCGGCTCGAAGGCCGGGCCGGTCAGGGCCAGCAGCGGCGTGTTCGGCGCGACGACAATCCAGCCGCTCTCGGTCCAGCGGCGCACGACTTCCCGGCACAGGCCGCCCTCGTTCAACGTCGTCAGGACGGCGTTCAGGTCCCCGGCTCCCCGGGCCCGCAGGTCCCGCAGGAAGTCGTCGACCGCCGCCGCCCGCACCGGGAACTCGAGGATCCGCTCGGTCCAGTTCATCGCCCGATCCCCGCTCGCCGACTACGCGGCCGACTCCACGACGACGGCGATGCCCTGCCCGCCGCCGATGCAGGCGCCGGCCAGCCCGTAACGCACGCCGCGGCGCCGCATCTCCTTCAGCAGGGTCAGCGTGCAGCGCGTGCCCGTCGCGGCCAGGGGATGGCCGAGCGCGATCGCTCCGCCGTTGACGTTCAACTTCTCGAGGTCGAGCCCGAGCTCCTTGACCACGCCGAGGATCTGGCCGGCGAAGGCCTCGTTGATCTCCCAGAGGCCGATGTCGTTCTGGGACAGCCCCGCTCTCTGGATCGCCGCGCGCGCCGCCGGCGCCGGACCGAGACCCATCAGCTCCGGCTCCACGCCGACGACCGCCCAGGACACGAGGCGGCCGAGCGGCTTCCGGCCGCGCGCCGCATCCTCCGAGGCGACGACCACCGCCGCGGCGCCGTCCACGATGCCCGAGGCGTTCCCCGCGGTCACCGACCCGTCCTTCCCGAACGACGGGGGCAATCCGGCGAGGCCCTCGAGCGTCGAGTCCGGACGCAGGTGATCGTCCCGCTCGACGCGGACGGTCTTGCGCCCGGCCTTGACCTCGACGGGGACGACCTCCTCGGCGAGGCGCCCGGAGTCCCAGGCCGCGGCCGCCCGCTGCTGCGAGGAAAGCGCATAGGCGTCCTGCGCGGCCCGGGTGATGCCGTACTTGCCGGCCACGCGGTCGGACGTCTGGGCCATGTAGAGGCCGCAGTAGGAGTCGAGCAGGGCGACCATCAGCGAGTCCTCGAGCTGCCCCTGGCCGAGCCGAAAGCCCTTGCGGGCGCCCCGGATGACGTGCGGCGCCTGGGACATGTTCTCCATCCCGCCCGCGAGCACCGTCTTCGCCTCCCCGAGGAGAATGCGGTGCGCCCCCTGCACGATCGATTCGAAGCCGGACCCGCACAGGCGGTTGACGGTCAGCGCCGGGACCTCCTTCGGCACGCCCGCCTTGAGCGCCACGTGCCGGGCGCCGTAGATCGCGTCGCCCGAGGTCTGCAGGGCGTTGCCGAAGATCGCGTGGTCGATCTGCCCGGGCTCGACGCCGCTGCGGCGCAGGGCCTCCCGGGCGGCGTGGACGCCGAGGTCGATCGCCGTGACGTCGGCGAAAGCGCCGTTGTACTCCGCCATCGCGGTCCGCGCCCCGTCGAGGATGAAAACGCCGTTGGATTGCGCCATAGAGCCGGCGAGTTTACCTCAGCGCCGGCGGGGCCCCGGCCTCAGGCGAACGCCTCCCAGACGGCTTCGTGAAAGCGCTGCCGGACCTCGTTGAACGGGATCTCCCGGACCTCCGGGTGGATCCGGTTCGTCAGCAGGACCGCGACGAGGTCCCGCTCGGGATCGATCCAGACCGACGTCCCGGTGAAGCCGGTGTGGCCGAAGCTCTGCTCCGACATCGCGGGGATCGCCGAGCCCGCTCCCCGCCGCCCCTGCCAGCCGAGGCCCCTCGCCTCGGCGAGCTCGGGGGTCCGGTCGCGCGTGAGCTCCCGCCGCGCCGGGTCGAGCCACGGACGGGCGAGCGCCCAGACGTCCCGCGCCGTCGCGAAGAGCCCGGCGTGTCCCGAGACGCCGCCCCGGCGAAACGCGTTGCCGTCGTGGACCTCGCCCCGCACGACGCCCTCCCGGAATCGCGGGTACGCGAGGCCGCGGGACGCGACCATCGCCCGCTCGAATTGGTCGGCGCGTTCCGTCGCGGCGGTTGCGGCCGGGTCCGAAGGGCGGAAGACGGCGGCCGACGCCGCCGGCCGGGCGACGAGATCCTCGAAGGCCCGGTCGATCGGGGCGGCAAAGATCCTCTCGAGGATCTCGGTCAGCAGCAGGATGTTCAGGTCGCTGTAGATGACCCGCTCCCCGGGAGCGGCCTCTGGCTCGATGCCGGCGAGCGTGCGGCGGTAGGCGGCCGCACCTTCGCCGAAGACGTAGAGCGGGAGCCAGGCCGCCAACCCCGACGTGTGGGTGAGCAGCCGCTCGATCGTGATGCCGTCGAACCGCAGGGACTTCCACTCCGGGAGGAACCGTCCCGGCGGAGCGTCGAGCGGGAGCGCGCGCCCCGCCGCCGCCGCGAGCGCCGCGGCGCACAGCGGCTTCGTCAGGCTCGCGAGATCGAAGAGCGTGGCGGGAGTCGCCGCGACGGGCTCGGGCTCGACCGCGGCCCGCCCCGCGGCCGCCTCCGCGAGCACGCGCTCGCCCGAGCCCACGAGCGCGCAAGCCCCGGGAAACGAGCCCGCCTCGATCTCCACGGCGAGGTAACGCTCGACGGGCGTCACGGACCCAGCGCCTCGATCTCCGCTCGCCTCGCCTCGACGCGCGCGGCGTTCGCGACGGCCGCCGGGGCCGCGAGGTCGGGGCGGCGGAGCGTCGCGCGCTCGCGCTCGAGCGCCGCGATCTCCGCGTCGATGCGGGCCGCCGTCTTCGAATCGGCGGCCGACTCGCGGGCCGCCCGCAGCGACGCGATCGCCCGCGCGTAGCTCTCGAGGCCCCCTTCGGCGACCCGCCGCGCGTCGAGCACCGCGAGGGCCTCGATGATCCGCCCCCGGATCCAGTCGAACTCGGCCGGATCGACGCCGACGCCCCGCGCCGCGTCGGCGTCGGAGGTGGCGCCTCGGGCCGCGCGTCGGACCTTGAAGTACTTGTCGAGCTGGGCCTGGGTCAGGCGCCCGTCCGCCGGCGCACGGAAAGCCGGCTCGACGCGGCTGCGGATCGCCTGAACGGGATCGAGTCGCCCGGGCTCGTTCTTCCGGCACGCGGCTGCGCCCGCCGCCAGGACGATCGCGGGAATGGCCGACCAGGCTCGCCGCACGAGACCCAGTCTACCCATCGCTAGCCCCTTTTGCGCGAATGGTTTCCGCCCGCTCGGCGTTCGTTTACACTAACGGGGTTCGCGGCGGACGGATGCTCGACAAAATCGGAAAATACGAGGTCTCGGAGCAGATCGGCGTCGGCGGCTTCGGCGCCGTCTACCGGGGCCGGGATCCGTTCATCAAGCGCACCGTCGCGATCAAGACCTGCCAGGTCAACGACGACGAGATCAAGCACCGGTTCTTTCGCGAGGCGGAGCTCGCCGGCAACCTCCACCACCGCCACATCACGACGATCTACGACTTCGGCGTCGAGAACGGGATCCCCTACATCGTCCAGGAGTTCCTGACCGGCGAGGACCTCGACAAGAAGATCAAACGCGGCGATCCGATCCCCATGTCGCGCAAGGTCGAGATCCTGATGGCGATCGCCGACGGCCTGGGGTACGCCCACGGCGCCTCGATCGTCCACCGGGACGTCAAACCCGCCAACGTGCGGGTCCTCGACGACGGCACGGTCAAGGTCATGGACTTCGGGATCGCCAAGTCGCTGCAGACCGAGTCGAACCTGACGCAGACGGGGATCACCCTCGGCACCTCCGCGTACCTCGCCCCCGAGCAGATCCGCGGCGAGCCGATCGACGGCCGCACCGACATCTTCGCGCTCGGCGTCCTCGCCTACGAGCTGCTGACCTACCGCAAGCCGTTCCGGGGCGAGCACCTCTCGACGGTGCTCTACAAGATCCTCAACGAAACGCCCGAGCCGATCGACGCGCTGGTGCAGGACGCGCCGCCCTCCCTGATCGCGGCCGTCAGCCGCGCGATGGACAAGGTCCCGGCGGAGCGGTACCCGACGATGGAGGCGTTCCGGAAAGACCTCCACGCCATCCACCGCGAGCTCGTCGGCGGCTCCGGGATGTACCCCGCCGTCCAGGGCGACACGGTCCGCACCGTCCGGAAGGACGAAGATCTCGACACGACGCTGGCGACTCCGTCGAGCGGCGTCGTCGCGAACCGGGTTAACATCACTCCCCCGTCCGGCGCCCTCGCGCGGGCGCCGTCGCCGTCCGACCGGACGCCCATCTCCGGGGCGATGTCGGGCGCCCGGCCGAACCTCGAGCTCGTCAACTTCCGCGACCCCTCCGCCGAGTCGCTCGTCGACGAGACCTCGCGGCGCGCGATCGACGCGGCCATCGCGCCCGCGCCGGGCGTCGGAACAACGCGCATGGTGATCGGCGGCACGGTGTTCGCGATCATCGTCGCCGTCGCCGTCGCCTACGTCGTGACCCGGCCGGGCGTCGCGCCCGCCCCGGCGCCCGCGGCCCCCACGCCGGCCCCCGCCGCGCCGACGCCGGCCCTCGATTTCCCGGAGCCGAAGCTCGGCGCCGGCGAGGCGCCCGCCGTCCCGGCCCCGGTCCCGCCTCCCGCGGCCGCCGCACCGGCGGCGACCGCGGCCCCGGAAGCGCAGCCGACGGCGAAGCCGGCCGCACCGCAGCAGTTCAAGGTCCAGTTCTCCTCGATCCCGGTCGCGACGCTCTCGGTCGACGGGAAGACGATCGGTCCGTCCATTCCGGCCCGGACGCTCACGCTCGACGAGGGCGAGCACACGGTCCGCCTGGTGGCCAGGGACTTCCCGCCCTACGAGAAGAAGTTCCACGTCGGCCCGAAGTCCGAGAACCGCGTGCACTACCAGTTCCCGATCTCGATGCTCGTGATCCAGGCGCCGGGCTGGGCCGGGGCGCGCGTGCTCGTCGACGGCAAGTTCCGCGGCACGCTGCCCGACGCGGCGCGCCTCAAGCTGCCGCCGGGCTCCTACAGCGTCACGCTGTCGCGCGAGGGCGCCAACCCCCTGACCGAGAAGATCGACGTTCCGGAAGGCTCGCCGAAGACGTGGAACGCGGCGCCGCCCTCGCCGGCGGCCCCCGGAGGCAATTGATGCGACGATTGGCCGCCCTCGCTCTCGCCCTCGGCCTCCTGTCCGGGGCCGCCCTCGCGCAGGATCCGAAGCTCGAAGCCGACGCCAAGAAGGCGTTCGACTCGGGCCGCTTCAAGGAGGCCGCCGAGAAATACGCGCGCGCCGCGGAGGCGGCCGGGCTCTCCAACGAGCGCAAGGCGGAGCTCGCGCTCCAGAGCGGCTGGGCCTACTACATCGCGGGCAACTCGAAGAGCGCGCGCGAGCAGCTCAAGGCCGCGCTCCAGGCCCGCCCCGACCTCCAGGTCATCCCGGACTTCTACAGTCCGGACTTCGCCAACCTCGCCGCGGCCGTGCGCGCCGAGCTTTCGGGCCAACACGTCCCCGCGATCGACGTCGAGGAGCTCAAGCGCTCCGCCCGCGCCAAGATCGCCGACGGCAAGGCCGAGGAGGCGCTCTTCGACCTCAAGCGCGCCGCGGGCTCCAAGGACCCGGAGGTCGCCCGCATCCAGGCCGAGGCCAACGACAAGCTCGGGCGCACGACGGAAGCCGACGCGGCCCGGCAGCATGCCGCGGACCTCGAGAAGGCGCTCGTCAGCTCGGCGCCGATCGGCGCTCCCCTCGACGCCGGCGTCGCCGCGCCCGGCGGCCCCGTCCCCGCCATCGCGCCCATGATCGACAGCGCCGAGAAGGCGCTCTCCGCCGGTGACTACCGGGCGGCCGCCTCCTTCGCCCGCCTCGCCTCCGACGCCGACCCCAAGAACGCCGAGGCCCACCGGCTCCTCGGCGACGCCGCGCTCCTCGGGGGCCAGCCGGCCGAGGCCGAGCGCGAGTTCACCGCCGCCATCGTGCTCGAGCCGGGCAACGCCCGGGCCGTCTTCGGCCTGGCCGCGCTCGCCGAGCAGCAGAAGAAATGGAACACCGCCGCGAGCCTCTACCGCCGGGCCCTCGACCTCGATCCGAAGGACGTCGCGGCGGCCCGCGGGCTCGGCCGGGCCATGGGCGAGCTCGGCGACAAGAGCGCGGCGCGCATCGCGTTCGGCCGCGCGATCGAGATCGATCCCGCCTCGGCCGCGGCCCGGAACGACTTCGGCGTGTTCCTCTTCCGGTCCGACGAGATGGACCGGTCGATCGAGGAGCTCATCGAGGCCGTCCGCCTCGACGGAACGCGCCCCGTGTACCACGAGAACCTCGGGCGCGCCTACCGCAAGAAGAGCATGTGGAAGGAGTCCGAGCGCGAGCTCGCCGAGGCCGCGCGCCTCGCCCCCAACGACGCCGGCGTCTGGACGGCGCTCGGGCAGGTCCGCGCCGCGCAGAACGACCTCGACGCCGCGGCCACCGCCTACGCCACCGCCCTCACCCTCGAGCCGCTCAACGAGGAGGCCGCCGCGTCGCTCGGCGCCGTGCTCACCTCCGCCGGAAAGCTCGCCGAAGCGGAGGACGCCCTCGCGAAGGCGATCGAGAGCAACACGAAGTCCCCGGCGCTCTGGAACAACCTCGGGGTCGCGCGGGCCTCCCGGGGCAACTACGCCGGGGCCGCGGAGGCCTTCGAGAAGGCGATCTCCCTCGACGGCAGCTTCGAGGCGGCGAAGACGAATCTCGCCCGCTCCAACGAGCTCGCGGCGCTGGAGAAGGCCGCCTCCTAGCGTGGGGATTCTCCCCCTCGTCCTGCTGATGCTCGCCCCGACGGTCGACCCTCCGAGCGCGGCCTACCGCGCCGACATCGAGGCGTGGCGCGACCGGCGGGTCGCGAAGCTCCGCGCCGAGGACGGATGGCTGTCGGTCGTCGGGCTCTTCTGGCTGGAGGAGGGCGAGAATGCGGTCGGCAGCGCGCCCGGCAGCCGGGTCCGCCTTCCAGCGCCCGCGTCGCCGGCCCGCCTCGGCTCGATCGACCTCGCGGCGGGCCGCGCGACGCTCCGCCCGGCCCCCGGCGCCGACCTGACGGCCAACGGGGGCCCCGTCACCGGGCCCGTCGTCCTCGCCTCGGACGCCGACGAGGAGACGACCATGCTCCGCCGCGGGAGCCTCCTCTTCTACCTCATCCGGCGCGGCGACAAGGTCGGCGTGCGCGTCAAGGACGGCCAGAGCGAGGCCCGCCGCGGCTTCCACGGCCTCGACTACTTCCCGATCGACCCGTCCTGGCGAATCGAGGCCCGGTTCGAGCCCTACGACCCGCCGCGCTCGATTTCCGTCCCGAACGTCCTCGGCCAGGACAATGCCGAGAAATCCCCCGGCGCGATCGTCTTCGAGCATCGCGGGAAGACGTACCGGCTGGACCCCGTCCTCGAACGCGGCGAGACGGACTACTTTGTGATCTTCGGGGACCGCACCAACGGAACGTCGACCTACGGGGCCGGCCGGTTCCTGTACGTCGCCCCGCCCGTCGACGGAAGGACCGTGATCGACTTCAACAAGGCGTACAACCCGCCCTGCGTCTTCACCGACTACGCGACCTGCCCCCTGCCCCCGCCGCAGAACCGCCTGCCGATCGCGGTCGAGGCCGGGGAAAAGGAATACGCGCACACCTCACTCCCGGCGAAGTGACGCCGACCCGTCCGGAGAGCCCGAGCAAGGTTCCCGCGGTCACGCTCACGTTCTGGCTCGTCAAGATCGCCGCCACGACGCTCGGCGAGACCGGCGGCGATGCGGTGTCGATGTCGATGGACCTCGGCTACCTCGTCGGCACGGCGATCTTCGCGGCCGTCTTTGCCGTCGCGGTCGCCGCGCAGATCTCCGCCCGGCGGTTCAACCCCTGGCTCTACTGGACGACGATCGTCGCCACGACGACCCTCGGCACGACGCTCGCGGACTGGACCGACCGTTCCCTGGGAATCGGGTATGCCGGCGGGTCGTCGCTGCTGCTGGCGCTCCTCCTGGGGACCCTCTTCCTCTGGCACCGGTCCCTCGGCACCGTGGCGATCGACACCGTGCGCTCTCCGAAGGCCGAGATCTTCTACTGGCTCACGATCATGTTCTCGCAGACGCTCGGCACGGCTCTCGGCGACTGGACGGCGGACTCCGCCGGGCTCGGATACCTCGGAAGCGCTGTCCTCTTCGGGGCGGCCCTCGCCCTCGTCGCCGCCGCCTACCGGTGGACCTCCGCCTCGCACACGGCGCTCTTCTGGGCGGCCTTCATCCTCACGCGGCCGCTCGGCGCGGTCGTCGGCGATTTCCTCGACAAGCCGGCCGAGGCCGGGGGCCTCGCGTTGAGCCGCTATTCGGCGACGGCCGCCCTGCTCGCCTTCATCGTGGCTTGCATCGCCCTCGTTCCCCAGAGAGCCGCCGCCCGGCCGCACTGACCGGTCCCGTCAGCGCAGCGCGTCGAGCAGCTCCTTCAGCATCCGCGCCGTCGCGCCCCAGATCACGTGGTCGCCGTAGTGGTAGAAAAGGACCGGCTCCTCGCGCCCCGGAAACGGGCGCGTCTCGAGCGCCTTCGGATCGAGCACGGCCGGCAGCGGGACCTCGACGAGCCCGGCGATCTCGGTTTCCTGCAGCCGGAACGGGTAGGGGTGCGGGATCGCCGCGACGTAGGGCTCGACGTAGTAGTCGGTGACGGTCGCGAGCGCCGAGAGGGCCCCGAGGTACCTCACGTCGGCCGGAGAGACGCCGACCTCTTCCTCGGTCTCGCGCAGGGCCGTCCGGTACAGGGTCCCGTCGTCCTCCTCCTCGGCGCCGCCGGGGAACGCGATCTGGCCGCGGTGCCGCTCGACGCTCTCGGTGCGCTTGGTCAGAAGGACCCAGAGCGAGCCGTCGCGGACGTAGAGGGGCACGAGCACGCCCGCCCGGCGCTGGCCCTCGGACGGCTCGAGGCCGACGCGCTCGCGTCCCGCCAGGCGCGCCCGGACCTCGGCCATCCAGGGAGGAACGCCCGGCGACTCGCCCGGACCCAGGTCAGGAGGAGGCACGGGCGCGGCTGCCGTCCGCCGCCGACTTCAGGTAGGCCTCCACGAAGGGCGTCAGGCCCCCGTCGAGCACGCGGTCCGTGTCGCCGCTCTCGAAGCCCGTGCGGTGGTCCTTGACCATGCGGTAGGGGTGGAGGACGTACGAACGGATCTGGCTTCCCCACTCGATCGCCTTCTTTTCTCCGGCGCGCTTCTCCTCGTCGGCGCGGCGCTCGTCGAGGGCCTTCTGGTAGAGGCGGGCCTTGAGGACCCGCATCGCCATCTCGCGGTTGCGGCCCTGGCTGCGCTCGTTCTGGCAGGTCACGACGATCCCCGTCGGCAGGTGGGTGATGCGCACGGCCGAGTCCGTGACGTTGACGTGCTGTCCGCCGGCGCCGCTCGAGCGATAGGTGTCCACGCGGATGTCCTTGTCGGCGACCTCGATCTCGATGTCGTCGTCGATCTCGGGGGCCATGTAGACGGACGCGAACGAGGTGTGCCGGCGCTGCGCCGCGTCGAAGGGCGAGATCCGGACGAGGCGGTGGACGCCCATCTCGCCCCGGAGGTACCCGTAGGCGTGGTCGCCGACGATGTGGAGCGTGGCGCTCTTGATGCCCGCCTCCTCGCCGTCCTGCCGGTCGATGAGCTCGGCCTTCCAGCCGCGCGACTCGGCGAAGCGCATGTACATCCGGAGGAGCATCTCGGCCCAGTCCTGGGACTCCGTCCCGCCGGCGCCGGCGTGGATCGACATCCACGCGTTCTTCGCGTCCTCGGGCGCGCCCATCTTGACCGCGAGCTCGAGCTCGTCGGCGAACGACGTCGCCGCCGCGAGCGATTCCCGGGCCTCCTTGTCGGCCGGCTCGCCTTCGCCGAGGAGCTCGGCGAAGGCCTCGAGCTCGCTCCGAAGATCGTCGAGACGCTTCACGCTCTCGATCTTCTTTTCGAGCCCCCGGGTCTGACGCTGGTTCTCCTGGGCCTCCTCCGGCCGCGACCAGAAGTCGGGCGCGGCGGCCTTCTCCCTCAGGGCGTCGAGCGCGCTCCGCGCGGCGTCCTGATCAAAGATAGCCGCGAAGCGCCAGCAGGCGCTCCGAGGCGGCCCCGAGAGCGGAGACGAGATCGTCGCGTTCGGTCATGCGGAGGTCATGGGTCGCGGGCGGCCGCGTCCGGCGCGCGCGAGGCCGAAGATTAGCACGGCGAGCGCGGCGGCGTCGGCGACGGCCGGAAGCCGATGGCCCCAGCGCGTCCACGGCGTCATCGCCGTTTCGAGCCGCACCCGTCCGAACACGATGGCCTTCTCGTCCGGCCGGGATTCGGCGAGGATCCGGCCCCGGGAATCGACGATCCCCGAGATCCCCGTGATCGCGGCCCGCACGAGGTAGCGCTCCGTCTCGACCGAGCGCAGGAGGGCGCCGGCGAAGTGCTGCTGCTGCGCGCCGCCCCGCCCGTACCAGGAATCGTTCGAGACCGTCGCCAGCAGGTTGGCGCCGTCGGCGACCTCGCGGCGCGCGAGCGACGGATAGATGATCTCGTAGCAGACGCCGACGCCGATCGCGACCGGCCCGCTCCTCAGGAGCACCGGGCCCGGCGCCGGGGTGAACTCGCCGATGGCCCGCGAGATCCTCCGGACGAAGAAGAAGAGCCGCGGCAGCGGCACGTACTCGCCGAAGGGCACCAGGTGCACCTTGCGGTACGGCGGCCCGGCGAGGCCGTTCCGGTCCAGGAGCCGCGCGACGTTGAAGTAGCGCTCCTCGCTCTCCTCCTCGAAGTCGTTGAAGAGGATCATCGGGCCGCGCGCGGCGATCGCGCCGAGATCGCTTCGCAGGCGTTCGCTTCCCTGCCAGGTGATCGGCAGCGTGGACTCGGGGACGACGAGAAGCTCCGCGCCGCGGCGCGCGGCCTCGTCGAGCTGGGCGAGGACGGCGAGGTAGCCGTCGACCCGGGAGCGGGACGTCGACCGGTCCTCCTCCGTCAGGTTGGGCTGGAGCAGCGCCACCGGGAGCTCCGGCCCCGCCTCCCCGGGGCGGCCGAGCCGCATCGCTCCGAAGACGCCGAACGCCAGGACGAGGCCGGCCGCGATGACGGCGGGCCGAAGCCGGCGCGTCCGGGCGGCCCGGGCGAGCAGCGCCGAGACGGCCGCGACGGCGGCCCCGACGCCGTAGACCCCCCAGACGGACGCCGACTGGAGCCAGACGGGGTGCCGGTAGAGCGCGTGCGCCGTCAGGTTCCACGGAAATCCAGCGGCGAAGATCGTGCGCAGGTGCTCTCCCGCGACCCACAGCAGCGGGAAGACCGCGAGACGCGCGCCCCGCCCCGGACGGGCGACGGCGACCATGCCCCAGCCCACCAGCGCGAAGGGCGGCGACAGGATCGCCGCGGTCAGCCCGAGGCTCACGATCCCCATGACCCCGCTCTGTCCCCCGTACACGGTCACGACGTAGGCGATCCACCGGATCGAGAGGCACCAGTAGGCGAAGGCGAAGACGACGCCGGAGAAGAGCGCCCGCGTGCGGCTCTCTTCGACGGAGAGCGCGACGATCCAGGGGATCAAGGCGAGCGGGAGGAGGACGACCCAGCCGAACGGCGGAAAGGCCAGGGCGAAGAGGATCCCCGAAACGGCGCCCGCCCCGAGGGTGCGCCAGCGACCGGTCCCGACCGCCACGCGGCTAGACGGGGCGGGCCGCGTCGCCGGAGGCCGTTCCGGCGGCGTGGAGCGCCTCCTCGGCGTGGTAGGACGAGCGCACGAACGGACCCGCGAAGACGTGCCGGAAGCCGAGGGCCTCGCCCCTCTCGCGGTAGCGATCGAAAACTTCGGGCCGAACGTACTCCACGACCGGCAGGTTCTCGCGCGAGGGCTGCAGGTACTGACCGATCGTCACGATGTCGACACCGGCGTCGCGCATCCGGGCGAGGAGATCCTCGACCTCGTCCTCGCGCTCGCCGAGCCCCAGCATGAAGCCGGACTTGGTCGTCAGACCCGGCTCCATCTCACGGGCCGCGGCGAGCAGGCCGAGCGAGCGCTCGAGCCTGGCGCCCCGGCGGACGTCGCGGTACAGCCGGGGCACCGTCTCGACGTTGTGGTTGAAGACGTCGGGCTTCTCCGCGAGGACGGCGGCGAGCGAGTCCCGGCGCCCGAGGAAGTCGGGCGTCAGGACCTCGACTCCGGGCGCGGGGTCGATCGCGCGCACCGCCCGGATCGCCGCGGCGAAGTGCGAGGCCCCGCCGTCGGGAAGGTCGTCGCGATCGACCGACGTCAGGACCACGAAGCGGAGCTTCATCCGCTCCGCCGCCGCCCGAACGCGGGCGGGCTCGAGGGGATCGACCGGCCGGGGTCTCCCGTTGGCGATGTGGCAGAAACCGCAGGCCCGGGTGCAGACGTCGCCGAGCAGGAGGAACGTCGCGGTGCCCTGGGCGAAGCACTCGCCCCGGTTCGGGCAGCGCGCCTCCTCGCACACCGTATGGAGCGCGTTGTCCCGCATGACGGAGCGGACCGCGTGGAGGTCGGAGAGCCTGAGCTTGCGCGCCCGGATCCACTCGGGGGCGCGGACGGGCAACGGCGCGGTCCCGGTCTTCATTGTCCGTCCGGCACGACCCAGGGAGACTTGACGTTCTCCTGCTTCGTGAGCTTGCCGGCCGCGCGGTTCGCGTCGTCCTCGGTGCGGTAGGGCCCGACGCGGACCCGGTAGACCTTGCCTTTTCCCTTCGGGCCGGCGGCCGTCAGGATCTGGGACTTGAATCCTCGCCTGGCGAGCCGGCTCGAGAGCGCCCCGGCCTCGTCGTGGGACGAAAGCGAGGCGACCTGGACCCAGAATTTTCCGGAGGCCTTCGCGGACGTTGGCTCCGCGGGTTTCGGTGCCGAGGGCCCGCGACCGCCGGAGGCCGAGGCGACCGGCGAAGACTCCTCGGCCGTCCCGTCCTCGAACGGGTGGAGCGTCGCCGGTACCGTCGGCTCCGCGGCGGGTGGAGTGGCGGCGACGATGCCCCCCGCGAGCTCCGTCCGCGAGCCGAGCGGCCCGGCCGGAACGACGGCCGTCGGCACGGCGGTCTCGACGGGCGGCATGGCCTCGGCCGCGTCTCCGGCCGCGACCGGCGCCGCGGCGGCGACCTCGACGGGCGCGGAAGCGTCCCGCCCCCGGCCGGAGGAGCCCGCCATCAGCCCGAAAAAGAAGGCCACGGCAAGCGACAGCACGAGGCCGAGAAACGCGCCGACGGCCTGCCGGGCCGTCAGCGAGATCAGATAGTGCGTGCGGGGCTCGGGCACGGAGGCAGTTTAGCGTGCCGCCGCCGGCTTGGGAAAGAGACTCCTAGCCCCGTTTCAGGAACATCGAGATCAGGTCGATCGGCAGCGGAAAAACGATCGTCGAATTCTTCTCGTTGGCGATCTCGGTCAGGGTCTGGAGATATCGCAGCTGCAGCGTCGCCGGCTGGCGGTCGATGATCTCGGCCGCCTTGGACAACGCGGTCGCGGCCTCGAGCTCTCCCTGGGCGTGGATGATCTTCGCCCGCTTCTCGCGCTCGGCCTCGGCCTGCTTGGCCATCGCGCGCTGCATCTCCGGCGGCAGGTCGACCTGCTTGACCTCGACCAGGGAGACCTTGATGCCCCACGGCTGCGTGTGCTCGTCGATGACCTTCTGGAGGTCGAGGTTGAGCTTTTCGCGCTCCGACAGGAGCTCGTCGAGGAGCGCCTGACCGAGCACGCTGCGCAGCGTCGTCTGGGCCAGCTGCGAGGTCGCGTAGAGGTAGTTCTCCACCTGGACGACCGCCTTCTCGGGGGCGACGACGCGGAAATAGACGACGGCGTTGACCTTCACCGAGACGTTGTCCTTGGTGATGATGTCCTGGGGCGGCACGTCGTGGACGACGGTGCGCAGCGAGATCCGCACCATCCGCTCGAACGGCCAGAAGATCAGGACGAGACCCGGCCCCTTCGGGACCTTTCCGAGGCGACCCAGCCAGAACGTGACGGCGCGCTCGTACTCGTTCAGGACGTTGATCCACTTGAAGAGAAAGAGCAGGCCGACGAAGCCGGCGACCGCGAGCCCGGGCAGCGAGAAAAGACTCATGGGTTCCTCCGTTCCACGCGCAGCGTGTTCCCGTCGACCTGCACGACGCGGACCGCGTCGCCGGGGACGAGCCCCTCCGGTCCGGCCGCCTCCCAGTACTCGCCAACGACCTGGATGCGCCCCCGCGCGGCGCCCGGGCCGAAGCCGTCGACGACCCGCCCGTCGGTGCCGACCATGGCCTCCAGTCCCGTGCGCGGAACGGTCCGCCGCAGCTGGAGGGTCTTCCAGGTCAGGAGCCCGACGATCGCGAGCGTCAGGACGAGGCCGGGAACGATGATCCCGAGATCGACGCGGTAGCCGGCGGCGTCCCCCTTGCCGGTGAAGAGCAGGAGCGAGCCGGCGATCAGGGCGATCGCTCCGCCGAGCGAGAGCAGGCCGTGGCTGACGACCTTGATCTCGGCCACGAAGAGCAGGATCGCGAAGAGGATCAGGGCGAGGCCCGCGATGTTGACCGGCAGGACCGAGAACGCGTAGAGCGCCAGCAGGAGCGAGATCCCGCCGACGACCCCCGGCAGGATGGCGCCCGGCGTCGAGAGCTCGAAGTAGAGGCCCACGAGGCCCAGGAGGAAGAGGACGTAGGCGACGTTGGGGTGGGACACGACGCCGAGAAGCTTCTCCAGGCGCCCCATGTCGCGGCTCTCGATCCGGGCCCCCGCGAGCGCGAGCTTCGTCTCCGTTCCGCCGACCCGCCGGAGGGTCCGGCCGTCGAGCTGCGCCACGAGGTCGGGGACGTCCCGCGCGATGACCTCGATGAGGCCCGCCTCCCGCGCTTCCGTGTCCGTGTAGGAGACGCTCTTCTCGACGGCCGCCTCCGCCTTCGCGACGTTGCGGCCCCGTTCCCGCGCGAGCGTCCGGACGAACGCGCGGGCGTCCTGCTCGGCCTTCTCGTTCATTGTCTTGGGCAGCTCCTGCCCTTCGCCGCCGACGGGGTGCGCCGCGCCGGTGTTAGTTCCCGGCGCCATCGCCGCGACGTCGCCCGAGAGGAGGAGAAAGAAGCCGGCGGAGGCCGCCTGGGCGCCCGAAGGCGCCACGAACGTCGCGACGGGGACCTTCGAGGCGAGGATCGCCGAGCTCATGTCGCGCGTCGACGCGAGAAGGCCGCCCGGCGTCGAGAGCATCAGCACGACGAGCGCCGCGCCGTCCGACTGCGCGTCCTCGAGGAGCCTCCGGAGATAGTCGGCGGCGGCGGGATGGACGATGGTGTCGATCCGGCCGGTCACCACCAGGGGGCCGGTCGGCGCCGAGGGCGAGGCGGCGGCGGCCGCGAACGCCGCGGCGGCGAGCCACGCGCGCGCTTTCATGGGAGCCTCGAGTCTATCGCACCCGCCCCGGGTCGGTTATAAAGGCGCGTGCGCATCCGACCAACCGAGGCCATCCACCTGGGTGCGATCGCCATCCTCGCGGTCCTGACGGTCATCTTCTACGACCGCCTCGGCAACCCCAACGGCAACCTGCTCGCCTACGGCGCACTCGCCGCGGCCATCGGCGTGATCGTCCCCCTCGCCAAGCGCGAGGACGACCTGCCGGCCCCGGTGACTATTTTCCTCGACTTCTACCCCGCCATCTTCCTTCCGATCCTGTTCAACACCCTCTCGCCCCTCATCATGGCGACCCGCGGCGGCGCCCGCGACGACCTCCTGATCGCCGCGGACCGGGCGATCTTCGGCGTCGACGTGACGGTCTGGCTGGAGCGGTTCGCGCGGCCCGGGGTCAACGACGTCCTCTACGTATTCTACGCGACCTATTACTTCATCGCCCTGTCGCTCGGTCTCGTCCTCTGGGCCCGCGACCGCGCGACCGCCCGCCGCTACGTGTTCACGCTCATGGTCGTCTACTACGTCTCCTACGCCGGCTACTTCACGATCCCGGCGCTCGGGCCGCGCTTCGCCCAGGCCTCGCTCTACACGAAGTCGCTGACCGAGTCCCCGGTCGCGCGGGTCATCAACGACAGCATCAACCACCTCGAGAAGACCAAGCTCGACGTCTTCCCCTCGGGACACACGATGATCTCGGTGGCCGTGCTGCTCGTCGCGTGGAAGCGGGCGCGGGACGTGTTCTGGATCCTTCTCCCGATCGCGACCGGCCTGATCATCTCGACGGTCTTCTGCCGGTTCCACTACGTCATCGACCTGATCGCGGGGACGACGCTGGCGTTCGTCAGCGTGCCCATCGGGGACTGGATCTACGACCGGATCATGGCCGGTCGGGCCCGAGCCTCAGCCTCCGCGCCAAGCACAGCGTAGGGGGCGGGCCTTGTGCCTGTCCTTCGGCGCCTGAGGGCGGGGACGAGCCCCGCCCCTACAGCGGCTTCTCGTAGATCCGGTAGGTCTTGTAGAGCCTGCCGCCCCAGAGGCGGACGGCCCCGATCACGAGCTCGTTGTCCTCGAGGAGCCACGAGACTTCCGCCCCGGTGTAGCCCTTCCCGAGCAGGAAGCGCAGCGAGTCGGCCATCATGATCGACTGGACGCCCGACATCCGCCAGGGCCGCTTGACGCCGAGGATCAGGACGCGCACGGTCTTGATCTTGCGCTGCGCGAGCAGGAACTTCAGCCAGCCGAAGGGCAGCAGCCTCCCCCGGGTCGGGGCGATCGCGACGTTGTAATCCGGCAGCATCAGCATGAAGGCGATCGGCTCGAGCCCGCCGTCCGGCTTCTTTGCCTCCGCGATCCAGAGCAGCTCGGCGACGAGGAGGGGCTTCAACCGCGCGGCCATGAAGTCCATCTCCTCGGGGGTCATCGGGACGAAGCCCCAGTTCTTCTCCCAGGCCTCGTTGTAGACCTCCCGGATCTTCGCGAGGTCCCGCGCCAGGCCGGACTTCGTCACGTTGCGGACGACGATGTCCGGCGCCCGCTTCCGGAACCGGTCGGCGACCCGGGAAAGCCGCTCGAGCGGCTTCTCCTCGAGGGGGAACCAGTAAGCCAGCAGGTCCTTGGCCTTGTGGAACCCCTGGCCCTCGATGAGGGCCGCGTAGGACCGGGGGTTGTAGGTCATCATCAGCACGGGAGGCGAATCGAAGCCGTCGACGAGGAGTCCCGCCTCGTCGTTCAAGGTGGGGTTCGTCGGGCCGCGCAAGACGGTCATCTTGCGCTCGCGCCCCCAGAGCGCGGCCGCGTCGAGGAGCCGTCCCGCGACCTCCGGGTCGTCGATCGTCTCGAAGAACCCGAAGAAGGCCGCCTTCTCCCCGTGGAAGGAGTTGTGATTGCGGTCGAGGATCGCCGCGACGCGGCCCACGTCCTTCTCGCCCCGCCGGGCGACGAAGAGCTGGATCTCGCCGTGCCGGAAGAACGGGTTCTCGTCCTGGAAGACCTTGGCGACGTCCGAGCGCAGCGGCGCCACGAAATTGGGATCCGCCGCGTAGATGCGGTCGGCGACGTCGAAGAACCGCTCCAAGTCGGCCCGCGTTCGGCCGATCCGCTGGATGACGACGTCGGTGGAGGAAGTCGGGCTCAAGGGAGACGCGGCGCCGTCAGACGCTGGCGACCCGAACGAGGCCGACCTCGCGTCCGACTTTTTCGAAGGCCTCGAGCGCCCGGACGAGCTGGGCGCGCGAATGCGTCGCCATCAGCGAGGTGCGGATCAGGGCCCGGCCCGGCGGCGTCGCGGGCGAGAGGACGCAGTTGACGAACACGCCCTCTTCCTGCAGCCGGTGGACCATCCGGAGCGCCGTCAGGTCCTCGCCGACCACGATGGGAACGACGGGGGTCCGGGACTCGCCGGTGTCGAAGCCGAGCGAGCGGAGGCCCTCGGCGAAGAAGCGGGTGTTCTCCCAGAGCCGCTCGCGCCGCTCGGGCTCCCGTTCCATGATCTCGACCGTCGCGAGCGCGGCCGCGGCCGAGGCCGGCGGCGGGGCCGCCGAGAAGATCAGCGTCCGGGCGCGGTGCTTGACGTAGTCGATGACGGTCGCGTTGCCCGCGATGAAGCCGCCGACCGAGGCCATCGACTTCGAGAAGGTCCCCATGATGAGGTCGACCTCGTGCTCGAGGCCGAAATGTTCGGCCGTGCCCCGGCCGGTGGGCCCGAGGACCCCGATGCCGTGGGCGTCGTCGACCATCACGCCCGCCGCGAACTCCCGCGCCACGGCCACGATCTCGGGCAGCGGCGCGATGTCGCCCTCCATCGAGAAGACCCCGTCGACCACGACGAGGCGCCCCTTGGCTTCCCCGTCGTTGCGCATCTGGCGGCGAAGGTCGGCCGGGTCGCTGTGCTTGAACTTCTTGACGTCGCCGAAGGACAGCCGGGCGCCGTCGATGATGCAGGCATGGTCCTGCTTGTCGAGGTAGACCGTGTCTCCTTTGCCGACGAGGCACGCGATCGCGCCGAGGTTGACCTGGAAGCCGGTCGAGAACGTCACGGCCGATTCCTGCCGCATGAACTGGGCGAGGCGCTCCTCGAGACGGACGTGCAGATCCAGGGTTCCGTTCAGGAAACGGCTTCCCGCGCATCCGGATCCGTACTTCCGGATCGCGTCGATCGCGGCTTCCTTGACGCGGGGATCGTTGGTGAGCCCGAGGTAGTTGTTCGAGCCCATCATGACGAGGCGCCGCCCGTCCAGGACGACCTCCGGGTCCTGGGCGGACTCGATCACGCGGAAGAAGGAGTAATAGCCGGTCTGACGGACCCGCGTCGCATCTTCGTACCGGTAGCACTTCTCGAAAACCGGAGCTGTCCCCACCGTCTCCGGTCGGATCGCCCGGGCGACCTTGCTCATTGCTTCCCCCTGCCTTGTGAGCGTCTGACGAATCAGCGCCCCGGATCTTAGCAAATTTTACAAAGCCGCGCCCCGGGGGCCTTCCGGGAGCCAGCCGGCCCCCCGGTACCAGGCCCAGGCGGCGGCGAGGCCCTCCGGCAGGGGCACGGGGGGCGGCAGGGAGAGCTCCCGCTCGACCGGGCCGGCGTCGCAGATCCAGTCGCCCGCCAGGAGCTCCCGGGCCTTGTCGGCGTTGAACGGGCGGGACCGCCGGGTGACGGTCTCCACGAGGGTTTCCGCCCGCCCGAGGGCCCGCACGACGACGTCGGGAACGTGAATCATCCGTCCCCGGCGGCCCGAGGCCCCCGCGATCGCGGAGGCCAGCGCGCCGACCGAAACGGCGCCGGGGTCGCTCAGGAACCGGACCTGGCGGGCGAGCTGGGGCGCCGCGGCGGCCCGCGCGATCGCGACGGCGGCGCGCTCGGCGCCGATCAGCTGGATCCGCGTCCTGCCGGCGGGGACCGGGATCCACCCGGTCGAGGCCATCTTGAAATAGACGAAAAGACCGCGGTCGCCGGGCCCGTAAACCACTCCCGGACGCAGGACGGTCCACGGCCCCGGCCAGGCACGCTCCACCGCCTTCTCGCCCTCCCGCTTGGAGACCCCGTACCACGAGATCGGCCGTGCCGGGTCCGCGTGTCCGATCGGCCGACCACCCGTCGAGGGGCCGGCCGCCGCCTGGCTCGACACCAGGACGAAGTGCGCTTCGGGCGACGCCTGCCGCGCCGCTTCGATCAGGCGCTCGGTTCCGCCGACGTTGACGTCCCGATATTCCGAGAGCGTGCGCGCCTTGGTCAGGCCGGCCACGTGGACGATCGCGCCGACTCCCGCGACGGCCCGCGCGAGGGACGGACGATCGTCGAGGCTGCCGGCGAGGACTTCGATCGGCTGACCCGAGACGAGGGCGGGATCGACCCGCCCCGGGTCCCGCGCGAGAAGGCGGACCGACCAGCCTTCCCGGACGAGCGCGCGCGCGACGTGGCTGCCCACGAAGCCCGTTCCTCCCGTGAGAAGCGCGGTCCGCATCCGGGGAATTGTATTGACTCCCCGGGGGGGCACGGGACAGCATTCGGCCCGTTCATGCGAATCTCCGGGAAAGTCCTTGGAGCGCCGCTCGCGGCCCTGGCCCTCGCCGCGCCCGCCCGGCCGGCCGCGGCGGCCGCGCCGCCGTCCCCGCCGGTCGTCGAGTACCGGATCGAGGTCTCGCTCGACCCGGCGACGAAGATGCTCCACGGCCGCGAGCGCCTGACCTGGCGCAACCCCTCGACCGACACGGTCTCCGAGCTGCGGTTCCACCTGTACCTGAACGGCTTCAAGAACAACCGCACGACCTTCATGCGCGAATCCGGGGGACAGCTGCGGGGCGACGAGGCGGGCGACAAGCCAGCCGACTGGGGCTGGATCGACGTCTCCTCGATGAAGACGGCCGCCGGCGAGGAGCTTCGGCCCCGGGCCCGCTTCATCCAGCCCGACGGCAACGACCCGGACGACCAGACGGTGCTCGCCGTCCCGCTCTCCTCCCCCGTTCCCCCGCGCGGGGAGATCGTCCTCGACGTCGTCTTCGACGCCAAGCTTCCGCGCATCTTCGCCCGAACGGGCTTCGTGCGCGACTACTTCCTCGTCGGCCAGTGGTTTCCGAAGATCGGCGTCTACGAGCCGGCCGGGATGCGGGAGCGCAGGACCGGCGGCTGGAACTGCCACGCGTTCCACGGCAACTCCGAGTTCTACGCCGACTACGGCCGCTTCGACGTCTCCATGACGGTCCCGTCGAAGTTCATCGTCGGAGCGACGGGAAAGCGCGTCTCGGAGACGAAGTCGGGCGACAAGACGACGTATCGCTACGTGCAGAACGACGTCCACGACTTCGCCTGGACGGCCGACCCGCGCTGGCTCGTCACCGAGTTCACCTTCGACCCGGCCCGCGACGTCCCCGCGGGCTGGAGCGCCAAGGCGGCGCAGGAGCTCGGCATGACGGAAGCCGAGATCGCGCTCAAGCCCGTGCAGGTCCGGCTCCTCCTCCAGCCCGGCCACGAGGCGGTTCGCGACCGCTACCTGCGCTGCACGAAGGAAGCCCTGTCCTTCTACGGCCTCTGGTACGGCGCCTACCCGTACGAGACCCTGACGGTCGTCGATCCCCCGGACGACGGCATGGGCTCGGCCGGAATGGAGTACCCGACGTTCATCACGGGCGGCGTCATCAAGAGTTTCCTGATGCGGTGGCCGTTCCAGCGCGTCCGGATCGTCGAGGTCGTCACGATCCACGAATTCGGCCACCAGTACTGGTACGGCATGGTCGGATCCAACGAGTTCGAGGAGTCGTGGCTCGACGAGGGCCTGAACGACGACTCCGAGCACCGCGCGATGGCGCTCGCCTACGGGGAGCGCGACGAGGTCAACCTCCCGGGGGGCATCGGAACGGACTCGATCTCGGTCGCGCATTCCCAATACAACTTCCTTCCCAACCTCGACCCGATCCGGCGCTGCGCCTGGTGCTACGCCTCGGGCGCCTCCTACGGCGTCAACTCCTACCCGAAGGTCGGCCTCTTCATGGCCCAGCTCAAGAACGACCTCGGGGCCACGGTCTTCGCGCGCGCGCAGCGGGCGTACTTCCAGGAGTGGTCCTTCCGCCATCCGACGACCACGGACTTCTTCCGCACGTTCGAGCGCGTCTCGGGAAAGGACCTCTCGACCTACCGCCGTAACCTCGTCGAGGGCACGGCGCGCCTCGACTGGGAGGTCGTCACCGCCCGGTGCCGCGAGGCCAACCCCGACGAGGGAGTCTTCGATCGTTCCGCCGGCCGCGTGACGCTCGACGACGGCCGCATCGTTCTTCCCGAGAAGGACAAGCAGCCTCCGGCGAAGGGCAAGAAGCGCAAGGTTTACGCGATCCGCGTCCTCTTCGGCAACACCGGAGGCTGGGAGCACGCGGCCCACGCCCGCATCGCCTTCGAAGACGGGACCATCCTCGAGCGCGACCTGCCGGCCGCGGCGAAATGGGTGCGCTACGAAATCCGCTACAAGTCGAAACTGGCCTGGGCGGTCGTCGATCCCGACCGCCGCAACGCGTGGGACTGGAACCGACTCAACGATTCGAAGGTCCTCGCGAGCGGCCGGGGGGCGGCGGCGGTTCTCTCCCCCCACGCTCCGGCCAGGTACACGGGCCTGGCGGCCTTCCTCCTCGGGATCTGGGACCAGCTCGCGTGGGTCCTGGCATGAGAAGTCTCGCGGCCGGATTCCGCGCGCTCGGTCACGGCAAGCTCATCCTCCTGCTGGCGGTGACGACGGCGGTCGTCGCCGCCGGGACGGCCGCGCCCCTCCACGGCGTATTCGTGAAGGAGCTGGGCGGAACGCTCGCGGGCGATCATTTCCTGAGGAACCACCCGACGGCGGCGCCGACCGACTTCTTCGACTTCCTCCGGTTCGAGGCGGCAGCGGTGACCGGCGTCCTGTCGGGCTCCCGGTACGGCCTCCTGCTCACGGTCGTTCTCCAGATGTTCTTCGCCGGCGGAATCATCGGTGTCCTCGGGCGGGGGCCGTTCGCATTCGGGCAGTTCTTCGAGCCCGCCCGGCGGAACTTCTGGCACAACGTCAAGTGCTTCTTTCTCTTCGCGGTCTTCCTCGTCGTGGTCTTCGGCGCGCTCTTCGGCGGGGCGTTCGCGGCCGCGAAGAAGATCTTCGAGAACGTTCCGCCCGACGCCGCGAGCCGCACGGCCTGGCACTGGGGGCTCGGCGTCCTCGCGGTGTTCCTGTGGGGAGTCCTCTCGCTCCACTACGATTTCGCGCGCGCCGCGCGGCGTTACGTGCCCGCGATCGGAGCCTGGCGCGCCTGGAGGTTCGCCGGACGGGCGCTGCGCGGCTCCCGGGGGGAGGCCCTCGGGCTCTTTGCCTTCTGGCTCGTCGCGGGCGGTGCCGTATGGTTCGGTCTCTTCGCCCTGGCCTGGTCGGTGTCGGCCGCGTCGCCGATCGCGATCGCGGGGCTCTTCCTCCTCCAGTTCTTGGTCCTCTGGGTGCGCTCGGCGGTGCGCGTCGCCGCGTGGGGCTCCTACCTCGAGTTCCTGGACCAGCGGGCGGAGCGCGCCCTCTCCGCCCCGGCTCCGATCCGTCGGGCGCCCGTCGGCGCCGCCCCGGCCACCCCGATTCCCTGAGCGCGGGCCGTCGAGGCTAGCGCCCCGTCCACTCCGCGATCCGGCGCACGCCCTCGCGGATTCGGTCCGTCTTCGTCGCGAAGGAGAACCGGACGCAGCGGTCGTCGCCGAAGGCGTCGCCCGGCACGGCCGCCACGTGCGCCTCCTGGAGGAGCCGGTCGCAGAAGTCGGCCGAGCCCCGGACGCCCTTGCGCTCGTAGAGGCGCGAAACGTCGGCGAAAGCGTAAAACGCGCCCTCGGGCATCGGACACTGGACGTTCGGGATCGACGCGAGGCCCTCGACCATCGCCTGTCCGGCGGGTCTCGTAGTGGGACAGCATGTCGTCGACCGAGGCCGCGGAGCCATCGAGATCCGTCAGGGCCTCGAGCGCCGCCGCCTGGGAGATCGACGAGGCGTTCGAGGTCGTGTGGCTCTGGAACGAAGCGAGCGCCGTGATCAATTCGGGCGGCCCGATGGCCCACCCGAGGCGCCAGCCCGTCATCGCGAAGGTTTTCGACGCCGCCCCGGTCACGACGACCCGCTCGTAGTCCGGGCGCCGGGCCGCCGCCGACGCGTGCGACCGGCCGTCGTAGAGAAAGCGGTCGTAGGTCTCGTCGTAGATGAGCCACGCCTGGCGGGCGGCGCACCACTCGACGATCCGCGAGAGCTCCGCGGCGTCGACGACCGCCCCGGTCGGGTTGTTGGGCGAGTTGAGGATGACTCCCCGCACCCGCTCCACGCCGGCCCCCTCGAGCAACCTCGCCCGCGCGTGCCAGCCGTCCTCGAGGGACGTTTCGACGAACAGGGGCCGCGCCCCGGTCAGCCGGACCATCTCGGGAAACGAGACCCAGTAGGGCGAGAAGAGCGCCACGTCGTCGCCCTCGTCGAAGAGGGCCATGCAGACGTTGAACACGGCCTGCTTGGCCCCGGCCGTCACGATGATGCTGTCGCGGCCGACCTTCGCGTTCTGCTCCCGGGCGTACTTGGCGGCGATCGCGTCCCGGAGGGCCGCCTCCCCCGCGACGTCGGTGTACTTCGTGCGGCCGTTCTCGATCGCTCGGACTCCGGCGCGGCCGACGTGGGCGGGGGTCGCGAAGTCGGGCTCGCCGATCGAGAGGTCCACGACGTCGACCCCCGAGGCGGCCAGCGCCTTGGCCTTGCGGCCGGCCGAGGTCGTGGACGACGGGGCGAGGGCCGCGATCCGGCGCGAGAGACGCAGATCCATCAACGCCTCCCCTTCCAGGAGCGGGCGAACGCGCCGAAAGCCCGGAACTGTTTTCGGCCCAGCGCCACGAGGAGGAGCTCCACGCCGATCCAGCCTCCGTAGACCCAGATCATCGTATGGCGGAGCGACGGGAAGAAGAACTGGACGATCCAGAGCACGAAGAGCCCGGCCGCCTCGTACCACTCGAGGGTCATCGACGCGAGGAAGATCCACCCCAGGAAGGCCTGGAGGATCGTCAGCAGGATCTCGAGCCGCTGGAAATCGTCGAACGGCAGCGGCTCCGTGCTCCCGTGGCTCCAGCAGTAAACGACGGCGAGAAGCCCCGAGAGGACCCCCCACTGGTTGATGTTCGACGACACCATGTTCATCAGGGCCACGGGGGCCCGGGTGATCCGGCGGGCCCACACGAAGGCGGAGGTCTTCTCCGGGAACTCCGAGATGAAGGGCGCGACCCACTGGATGAAGGTGAACTGCGAGATGCCGAGGCTGACCGCGACGGCGAGCATCGAGTTGAGGAAGGGCTCGGCGACGACGAAGATCACGGCGCCCCCGAGGACGAACAGCCCGAGCACCGCGGCCCACCGCTTCCAGCCCGAGAAGGACAGGGCCCAGCGCGACACCCGCGGGACTTCCTCGTCCTCCTCCTCCGAGTCCTCGCGAGGAGGCATCCGGAGCAGGACGAAGAGGTAGACCACGTAGGTCACCGTCAGCACGGCCGCGTCGACGAGGGAGAGGTTGCCCTTCGCCCAGACCAGGACGAAGTAGGCGAGGGGCGGCAGGAGGCCGATGACCTCGACGGCATGCTCGTCGTGGAGGTGGAGGGCGCCCAGCTTGCGGCCGCGGCGGCGGCGCGAGAAGTAGGCGGCGACCGCGTAGATCATGGGCCAGCCGAAGCCGGTCAGGAGGCGCAGGCTGCCGGTGAAGTTGGCGATCGCCAGGTGCACCATGTCCGGGTTCTTGCCGGCCTTCCAGGCGATGACGGCCTCGACCGCGAACTCGGGCATCGTCTGGATGAGGGCGAGGATCGCGAGGGCGAGGCCCTGCGAGATGAGGAACTCGGCGGCCTCCGCTCCCCAGGCCACGACGAAGGCCGCCCCGATCATCGCCGGGAAGGTCCAGAGCGCCGACAGCGCCGACCCGGGCGGCCCGTGCTCCGCCGCGGCCGCGAGGAGCTTTTCGCCGCGGAGCCACTTCATGGCGCGCGGTTATAGCATGGGCCGTCGTGCCCGCGATCGAGTCTCCGTCCAACCCTCTGATCCGCGACATCGCGCGCCACCTCGAGGAGCGCACCTATCTCCTGCTCGAGGGCGAAAAGGCGATTCTCGACGCCGTCGCCGCGGGAATCGCGCTCGAGCACGTCCTTCACGACGAAAGCATCCGGCCCGGCCGTCTCTCGGCGCTGACCGCGTCGCACCCGCGCCTCGTCTCCCGCGCCGTGCTCGAGCGTCTCGCCGACGCCCGCACGCCGCAGCACCTGCTCGCCGTCGCGAAGCGACGGGACGTCCCGGTCGCGGAGATCCTGGCGCGGGAAGGGCCCATCGTCTTCGCGTTCGGCGTCCAGGACCCGGGCAACCTGGGGGCCATCGTCCGCGTGGCCGAGGCCGCCGGGGGCGCCGGGGTCGTGGCCGCGCCCGGAACGGCCGACTTCTTCCATCCTCGCGCCGTGCGCGGAAGCGCCGGCAGCGTCCTGCGCCTGCCGGTCTCGGGCCGCGTCTCGTTCGAGCCCTTCGCCGCCGACGCGAAGGCCGCCGGCCGGCCCGTCTGCGGGGCCACGGCCGTCGGAGGAGAGAACGTGTTCGAGGCGCCGCTCGACCCGCGCTCGGTCGTCGTGGTCGGCGCCGAGGGCACGGGGCTGCCGGCCGGAGCCTACCGGTATCTCGACCGCCGGCTCACGATCCCGATGCGGGCCCCGGTCGATTCTTTGAACGCGGCCGTGGCCACGGCGCTGCTCCTCTACTCGCCTTCGCTTCGCCGGCTCTAGGGGCGGGCTTCGGCGCGACCCAGGCCTTCCGGGGTCGGACGGTCTTTTTCTGCCGGTTGCCGATGCCCTTCATTCCGAGAACACCTCCGCCTGAAAGACCCAGACCCGGGAGCCCGGGTCCTTCCACGCATCCGGGGGCAGCCCGGCCTTGCGCGAGACCTCCTGGACGAACCGTTCGCGGTCGAAGCCCCACTCCGTCGCGACCTGGGGCAGGAGCAGCCCGCGCCGCCCGCGGCTCTCGAGGATCAGGCCGTCCCGCCCGATCTCGATGTCGTGGAGGCCCGCGATCGGCTGGGGCGCCGTCAGGACCGAGATCTCGAGGCGGCAGGCGGGAAGCTCGACGGCGTCGAGGGGCGCAAACCTCGGATCCTCGAAGGCCGCGCGTCGCGCGTATTCGGCGACGACCCGCGTCAGGTCGCCGTGCGGAGCGAGCGTCCCGATGCAGCCGCGCAGGTCCCCGTCCTTCCACAGCGTGACGAAGAGGCCCCGGGGCTCCCCGAAGGCCTCCGCGCGGTCCGACGCGAGCCGCGGAGAGGGCTCGCCGAGGAAGTGCGCCTCGAGGCTCGTGCGGGCCAGCCGCAGCAGGTCCCGCCGTGCCTCCTCCGAGAGCGTCCGGGCTCCCGCGCTCACGCCGGTGCTTCCGCCGCCGGCGTCGCCGCCGGAAGCGACGCGAGAAACTCCAGGATCGTCTCGCCGAGCAGCTCGAGCTGGCTTTCGAAGAAGTGGTCGGCTCCGGGGATGACGACCATCCGTTGACGCCCGGCCAGGAACCGGGCGAGGTCCTCGGGCGGCCCGAAGCGGTCGTTCTCGCCGACGACGAAGAGCGACGGGACCGAGGGCACCGGCACCATGCGCCCGGACTCGGTCGCGAGCGGCACGCCGAGCGCGACGAACGCCGCGACCCGCGGATCCCCCGCCGCCGCTTTCAGGCCGACGGCCGAGCCGAACGAGAAGCCTCCCGCGACGATCGGCCGGCCGGCCGCGCGCTCGGCCTCGTCGAGGGCCGCCCGGAAGTCTTCGACCTCGCCGCGGCCCGCGTCGTACCGGCCCTCCGACACCCCGACGCCCCGGAAGTTGAACCGGAGCGTCTCCCACCCGGACCGCGCCAGGGCCTGCGCCGCGCGGTAGACGACCTTGTTGTGAAGCGTGCCGCCGTGCATGGGATGGGGGTGCGCGAAGACCGCCGAGCCCCGGCGCGGTTGCGACGCCTCCTTCCAGAGGCCCTCGAGGGCCCCGGCGGGACCGCGAAACGTCACGGAACGAAGCCTGCCCGCCACCATCGCCCTCCGGTTGGCGAATCGCCCGTCTCATCGTATCCTTCCCGCCGTTCCGGGTCCCAAACGCCTTCGATCGACAGGAGAACGCGATGAAACGGATCGTCCACATCGTCGGGACGGGCACGATCGGAGAGCCGCTGATCGGTCTCTTCACCGACTTCGGCAAGCACCTCGGCGTCGACGAGGTCACCTTCCACAAGCGGACGCCGATGACCACCGAGCGCGCGAAGGTCAATCACCTCATGGCGCGCGGGGCGAAGCTCGCGGTCGATTCCGACAAGCTCGCCGACTTCGAGGCCCTCGGGCACAAGGTCTCGCACGAGGCCGGCCCGGCCCTCGAGCGGGCGACCGTCGTAATCGACTGCACCCCGGCCGGCAACGAGAACAAGAAGGTCTACGAGAAGATCTCAGGCCCACGGGGGTTCCTCGCCCAGGGCAGCGAGTTCGGGTTCGGAAAGATGTACGCCATGGGGATCAACGACGAGGCCCTCATCCCCGGGCAGGACCGCTTTCTCCAGATCGTCTCCTGCAACACCCACAACATCTCCTGCCTCATCAAGACGCTCGGGACCAACGACGCGGGCGGCAAGATCCTGACGCGCGGCCGCTTCGTCTGCATGCGCCGGGCGAACGACGTGTCGCAGGACTCGGGCTTCGCGCCCGCGCCGTCGGTCGGCAAGCACGACGACCCGGAGTTCGGCACGCACCACGCCCGCGACGCGTCGGCGCTGCTCTCGACGATCGGATGGGAGCCGCCGATCTTCTCGTCCGCGATGAAGATGAACACGCAGTACATGCACGCCCTGTGGTTCGACATGGACGTGTCCGAACCGACGTCGAAGGAGCAGGTGCTCTCGAAGCTCAAGGCCAACCGCCGGATCGCGGTGACCGAGCGCCGCTCGGCCAACCAGATCTTCTCGTTCGGGCGCGACCACGGGTACTACGGCCGCATCCTGTCCCAGGCCGTCATCGCCTCCCCCACGATCGCGGTCCCCGGCGGCCACGAGATCGTCGGTTTCTGCTTCACGCCGCAGGACGGCAACTCCCTCGCCTCCTCGATCCACGCCGCGCTCTGGCTCATGGATCCGGATCCGAAGCAGCTCCAGGAGCGGATGTCGGTGTTGGACAGGTTTTTCTTCCGGGAGATCTGAGAGTCAGTAAGCCGTAGGCGGTAAGCAGTAAGCGTCGCGACAGCCATCCCCCGGCTTACCGCTTACTACTGACTGCACCAAGACTTACGCACGATCGGTTACCATTCACCCATGGCCTGGGTGACGTGTCCTCACTGCGGGTTTACGCAGATCCCCGCGGCGAAATGCCTCAAGTGCAAGAAGAGCCTCGAGCGGCCCACGCCCTCCGAGCCCGTCTCCCCGCCGCCGCCCGCCGCGCCGTCCTCGCCGGGGGCCATCCTGGCCGCGATCCCGCGCCAGTACCTCCTGGTCCTCGCGGCCCTCGCGCTCGCCGTCATCACGGGCGTCCTCCTCTGGGGATCCCGGAGCGCGGGCACCGCGGACGTGGGCGCGCCGCCGCCCTCGACCTCGCCCGAGCCCTGGGCACTCGACCTGACCGGGCGGTGGGAAGGCAAGATCGCCACGACGATCGCCGGGACGCCTCCGCGGCCGGCCCTCCGCGAGGTCTTCGTCGAGACGGACCGCGCGGGCAACGTGGTCTCCGCGGGAGTCACCCTCACCGACCCGGGTCGCGGCGGAGCGGGCGCCGGGTACCTGACGGTTCCCGACGGCGGGCGCCGGGTCCGTGAGCTCGCCGCCGCGCTGGCTTCCTCCCCGGCCGGCGCCGGCGTCGCGATCGACTTCATCCCGTTCGCGCCGTGGATGCCGCGGCGCGAGCGGACCTGGAAGGTCATCGAAGGCCAGCGGCGGAGCCCCGAGGAGACGACCTATCTCCTGCTCGAGTCCCGGGAGCCCGACTACCTCGTCCAGGCCGGCGTCAACGCCACCGGCTTTCTGTCGTACCTCTACCTCTCGCCGGCCTACGCCGCCCCGCGGGGGTCGGACGCCCTGTCGAAGGTCATCCACCCCGGGCCCGACAGCTCGCTGCGCGGGTTCCGGAACCTCGTCTGGGACCTCTCCGGCGCCGCCGACTTCGTCGGGCTGAACGTCGCCGTCACGATCTCGCAGCCGGCGGGCGCGAGCGACCGCGTCGTTCTCCGCCGCAAGTAGCCCGGGCGCCGCGCGCCCTCAGGCCGAGACCACGTAGCCGCCGCTCTTCGCGTCCTTCTTCATCGACAGGATGCCGTGGCGCTCGGCGTCCTCAAGGAGCTCCGAGAACGACTTGTAGCCGTAGTAGGACTCGTTGAAGTACGGCTGCTTGCGCTGCATCGTCTGCTTGACCATCGAGCCCCAGATGACGTCGTAGTTCTCGCGCCCGAGCGCCTGGATCGAGTCGATGACGAGCCGGAAGACCTCCTGCTTCTTCTTGGGCAGGTTGTCGATCGACGGCAGCGCCCGCGTCTCCCGGACGAGGTCCTCGTAGAAGATGAACTCGTCGCAGTTGGAGATCAGAAGGTTCGACGTCGAGTTCTTCACGCCGACGCCGATGACGCTCTTGTCGTTCTCCTTGAGCTTGGAGACGAGCGGCGAGAAGTCGGAGTCGCCGGAGCAGATCACGAACGTCGTGATGTGGCCCTTCGACGCCACGAGGTCCATCGCGTCGACGACCATCCGGATGTCGGCGGAGTTCTTGGCCGAGTAGTTGCGCTGGGGAATGTCGATCAGCTCGATCGCGGCCTCGTGGAACTCCCGCTTGTACTCCGAGTAGCGGGTCCAGTCCGAGTAGGCCTTCTTGTACACGATGCGGCCCTTCTCGATCAGCCGCTGGAGCACGAGGTGGATGTCGAACTTCTTGTACTGGGCGTCGCGCACGCCGAGGGCGATGTTCTCGAAGTCGATGAAGAGCGCGAGGCGCTGGTCGACGCTCGCCCGGGCGGGAGGGCCCGCGCTCACGTTCATCGACGCCGGCACGGAGGGCGCGGGCGCCGGCGGGGCCGCCGCGGCCGGCTCCTCGGCCGGCGCGGGGAAGGCCTTGTGCCGCCGCGCGCCGCCCCGGCGGCGCCGCGAAGGTTTTCTCTCCGCCTCCACGGCCTCGGCCGCGGGGAACGGAACGGTGTCGTCCATCATGTTTTTTCCTGTTTCCTTTCCGGCGCGTAGTCGAAGGAGGAGGTGGTCAGGATGAAGGTCGCGAGGGCGCGGGCGACTTCGCGCCCCTGCCCGTCCACGATCTCCACCTCCCCCACGTTGACGCGCTGTCCTTTCTTGATGATCCGCGCGCGCGCCCGGACGTCGCCCCGGGCCCGCCGCAGAAAGTGAATCGTCAGGTCCGCCGTGGCGAACCCCATCTTGCCGTCGAAGTTGGTCGCGAGGGCGAACGCCACGGCCGTGTCGGCCAGCATCGCCAGGACCCCGCCGTGCACCGTGCCCGAGCCGTTGGTCGCCTGCTCGTGGAGCGGCAGGGCCAGGACACACCGGTCCAGACCGAGCTCCTCGAGGCTCGGGGACAGCCAACCCAGGGCGGGCGAATCGGCGAGGCGTTTCCGCAGGCGCTGCAGGAGGTCGGGGGCGATCCCCGCCGGCTCCCGCGTGGCCGTGTGCAGGCTCACGAAGCCCCTATTCTATGCGATTCCGGGACGGGGGCCCGGGTCAGCCGGCCGGATCCTCCGGGGAACCCTCTTTTTCGTAGTACGGCAGCTCCTCGGCGCGGCGGGTCGAATTGTCCAGATGGCGGGGCACCTCGACGATCGTGCGGGTCACGTTGGGGTCGCAGATCTCGTTCTCGCACTCGTACGTGTAGACGTTCTTGTCCGGAAGCTTCCGGAACTTCACGATCGTCTGGTACGTGTCGCAGTTTCCGCACTTCAGCGACATCATGAAGATGTCGATCACGTGCCGGTCCGGCGCGTCTTCCTCGAGCGACATGACCGGCAATGATACGCTCTCCCGCCGCCGACAAGGAGGTCCGCATGTTGCGCCGGTCGATCGCCGCCGCCGCCCTGCTCGCCGCCTCGGTCCTGCTCGCCGAAGAGGGCCCCTCGAAAAGACGATCGCCTTTCCGCGGCGAGGCCCCGAGCAAGGTCGGGCTCGTCTACAAGAAGTGCACCATCGAAACCCTCGAGGTGCGCAACTACCCGGACGAGGAGGACATCGAGAAGGCGCGCGCCAACGACCCGAAGGACAGCTCCTGGATCTGGTGGCAGTTCGAGCTCGACAACCGGGGGCCGGAGAAGCTCAAGGTCAAGCTCTCCGTCGAGGTGCTCGACAAGGCCGGCAAGGTCGTCACGTCGAGCGACCGCGGCGTCACCATCGACGGGTTCGAGAGCGAGTCGTACCGGATCTCCGGGCGGATGCGCACGCTCGACGCCGCCGACTCTCCGAAAGTCCGCGTGCGTGCCAGCTTCGTTCACGACCGGAAATAGCGCGGCGCCGCGCGGATACGCCGCGGCGCGCGAAGGCCTCGCGCACCGCGTCCGGTCCGGCGCGATCGCCGTCGAGGGTCCCGACCGCGAATCGTTCCTCCAGGGACAGTTGACGCAGGACGTCCGGGGTCTCGCTCCCGGACAGTCGCGGCTCGCCGCCGGGCTGACTCCGAAGGGAAAACTCCTCTACTTCGGCCGGCTCGTCGCCGAGGCCGATCGGTTCCTGCTCCTTCTTCCGTCGGATGCCGTCGCCGCCGCCGCCGCGCACCTCGCGAAGTACGCCGCCTTCCAGAAGGCGACGGTGCGGGACGCCACCGCCGAGGTCGTCCGGATCGCCCTCTACGGGCCGCTCGCCGCATCGCTCGCCGTGCCGCCTTCCGCGGTGCGGCTCCCGGCGGAGTGGGACCTCGCGGCCGAGGTCCTCGCGCCGGCCACGACCGGGGCGGAGCTCCTTCGATGGCTCGAGGCGTCCGGTTCCACCCCGGTTTCCGAGGAGTCGGCCGAGGCGCTCCGCGTCGAGGCCGGGCGGCCGCGGCTCGGCCGCGACGCCGACCAGACGCATCTCGCCGAGGAGGCCGGGCTCTCCGACGCGATCGCCGCGAACAAGGGCTGCTACGTCGGCCAGGAAATCGTGGCGCGCATCCGCACCTACGGGCGGGCGAACCGTCGGCTCGCGGGCTTCCGCTTTCCGCGCGGGATCCTCGCGCCCGGCACGGCGTTCACCGATCCCGACAGGCCCTCGCTCGAGCTCGCGCGGATCACGAGCGCCGTCGTATCCCCGCGACTCGGCCCGATCGGCCTGGGGTATGCCTTCCGCGACGTCGCCGACGGCGCCCGCCTGCCGGCCGCCGGTCCCGAGGCCGCGGTCGTGGTCGGGTTGCCCTTCGCGTGAGCCGCCGCTCCGCGGTGGCTCCCTGGCGCATCCACGCCGCCCTGACCGGCGCGCAGGTGGGGTTCGCCCTCTTTCCGATCTTCGGCAAGCTCGCCCTCGCGTCGATCCCGCCGTTCGTCTTCTCGGCGTTCCGTGTCGTCGGCGCCGTCGTCATCCTCGACGCGGTCCGGCTCTCGCACACCCGCGAGCCGATCCGCCCGGGCGACCGCCGGCGCATCCTGACCTACGCCCTCCTGGGCGTCTCGTTCAACCAGATCCTCTTCATCCTGGGCCTGTCCCTGACGACCGCCATCAACACCTCGATCCTGACGGCCACGATCCCGGTCTTCACGCTGGCGGCCGCGGTCGCTCTCCGGCGCGAGCTCATGAGCGCCCGCGGCGCCCTCGGGATCGCGCTCGCGGGCGCGGGCGCACTGACGCTCCTGAACGTCCACCGCTTCGACTGGTCGAGCGACTCCTCGCGGGGCGTGCTCCTGCTTCTCCTCAACTGCACGTCGTACTCGCTCTACCTCGTGCTGTCGCGGCCAATCCTCGCCCACTACAACGTCGCGACCTTCACCGCCGCGGTTTTCCGCTACGGCGCGGTCCTCATCGTCCTGGCGGCCCTGCCGGACCTCGCGCGCTTCGCCCCGGCGCGCGTTCCGCCGCTCGCCTGGGCGTGCCTGGCGGCGGTGATCGTGTTCTGCACCGCGATCCCGTACCTCCTCAATTCCTGGGCGCTCGCGCGCACGCACGCGTCGCACGTCGCGTTCTACGTCTTCCTCCAGCCGGTGATCACGACGGCGCTCGCCATCCTGATCCTCGGGGAGGCGTTCACGGGAAAGACCGCGGTCGCGGCGGGGCTGATCTTCGCCGGCCTCGCCATCACGGTCGTGCGGGGGCGGCTGATCGCCCGGCCCGTTCCCTGAGCCGGGCGACCGCCGTTCCGCGAGGGTTATGGCTTGGGCGTGGGCTCCTTGTCCTTGCCCTCGAGCTTCTTGACTTCCTCCGAAATGCCCTCGTCGACCTTCCTCGATTCCTTGTCGACCGCCCGGGCCGCGTCCTTGGCGTCGGTCGCGGTCGCGTCGCCGACCTTCTTCGCTTCCTCGCCGACCGCCTTGCCGGCGACCCTGCCATCGTTGGCCGTCGCATCGGCGGCTTTCTTGGCCCCCGCATCGACCTTCTTGGCTTCGGTCCCGACCGCCTTACCGGCGTCCCTGGCATCCCTGCCCGTCGCATCGGCGGCCTTCTTGGCCCCCGCATCGACCTTCGTAGCCTCGGTCCCGACCGCCTTGCCCGCGTCCTTGGCCCCCTTCACCGTGGCATCCCCGGCCTTCCTGGCTTCCTTGGCCGTCGCGTCGCCGACCTTCCTGGCCTCCTCGCCGACGGCCTTACCGGCGTCCTTGGCCGCCTCGCCGGCCTTGGCCGTCGACTCCGTGACGGCTTCTCCCGCCTTCTTCATTTCGCCGGGCGTCGGCGCCGGCTCCTGCGCCCGTGCCGCCGCCCCGAGCGCCAGTCCCGCCACGATCCCGAGAATCCCGTACCGTTTCAAAACCACTTCACCTCTCCTCGAAAATGCTTCGATACACGACGCCCGCCACGACCGCGCCGACGATCGGCGCGACCCAGAAGAGCCAGAGTTGAGAAAGCGCCCAGCCTCCGACGAGAATCGCCGGACCGGTCGAGCGCGCCGGGTTGACCGACGTGTTCGTCACCGGGATGCTGATGAGGTGAATGAGCGTCAGGGCGAGCCCGATGGGGATCCCGGCGAAGCCGGCCGGCGCCCGCTTGTCGGTCGCGCCGACGATGACGAACAGGAAGAAGAAGGTCATCACGATCTCGCAGACGAGGGCCGCTCCGAGCGAGTAGCCGCCGGGCGAGTGCTCGCCGTAGCCGTTCGCCGCGAAGCCCGCCGAGACCTGGAACTCGGGCCGGCCGGTCGCAATGGCGTAGAGGATCCCGGCGCCGGCGATCCCGCCGAGGACCTGGGCGACGACGTAAGGGACGAGCTCGGAGGCCGGGAAACGTTTCGCCGCGACCAGGCCGAAGGTCACCGCGGGATTGATGTGGCATCCCGAGATCGGCCCGATCGCGAACGCCATCGTCAGCAGGGTCAACCCGAAAGCCAGGGACACGCCGAGCAGCCCGATGCCGACGTCCTTGAAAACCGCAGCGAGCACCGCGCTGCCGCAGCCCCCGAGAACGAGCCAGAGAGTGCCCAGAAACTCCGCCGAGGCCCTCTTGCCGAGCGTCATACCGTCTCCTTTCGAACCCGGGGATTTTCCGATGTCATATCTCGTCCGACGACGGACGGCAAGGGCTTCGGACGTCAGGCCGCGCCGCGGAAGCCCTCGAGCACGGACAGGATCTCGCGGGGCGATCGCGTCGGCCGGCCCGAGGGGTCGGTGAACACGTGGCGGGTCGCGCCGTCGGCGAGAAGCTCGCCCGCCTCGTCGCGCACCTCGTAGCCGAATCCGCAGCCGCGGCCCGAGAGCTCCGCCATGCGCGTCTGCACGCGGACCACGTCGTCGTACGACGACCGCCGGCGGAACGACGCCTCGACCCGCGTCACCGGGATGAAGAGGCCGGACCGCTCCATCTCGGCGTACGGGATGCCGGCCGCGCGACACCACTCGGTGCGCCCGATCTCGAACCACACGAGGTAGTGGGCGTGGTACACGATCCCCATCTGGTCCGTCTCCGAGTAACGCACCCGGAGGCGCGTCTCGACCATCCGCGAGGCGGCGGAGGGGCCGCTCAGAAGCGGTCCGCCAGGCGCTGCCGCACGATGTTCGGCACGAGCCCCGTCACGTCGCCGCCGAGACGGGCGAGCTCCTTGACGAGCCGGCTCGAGACGTAGGAGTACTCCTCCTTGGCCATCAGGAAGACGGTCTCGATCGACGGCGCGAGGCGGCGGTTCATCAGGGCCATCTGGAGCTCGTACTCGTAGTCGGACACGGCCCGCAGGCCCCGCACGATGATCGTGGCGCCCGTCCGCCCGGCGAAGTCGACGAGGAGCCCCGTGAACGAGGCGACCGCGACGGAGGTGTCGCTGCCGATGATCTCGCGGATCATCCCGATGCGCTCCTCGACCGTGAAGAGCGGCGTCTTCTGGTCCTGCTCGAGGATCGCGACGATCACCCGGTCGGCCAGCCGCCGCGCGCGCGCGAGGATGTCGAGGTGCCCGTTGGTCAGGGGATCGAAGGAGCCCGGGTAGACGGCGATACGGTCCGTCATGCGTGCCTGCCTCTCTCCGTCGTCGCGACGCGAAGTCCTTCGGCCAGCAGATTATAGGCGGACACCGTCAGGAAGAGCGCGAGGCCCGGGAAAGAGCGCGATCCACCAGGCCTCGTCGATGTAGATCGGCGCGGCCGAGAGGATCCCGCCCCACGAGACGGCCGGCGCCGGCAGGCCGACGCCCAGAAACGAGAGCGCCGCCTCCGCGAGAATCGCCCACCCGATCCCGAACGCCGCCGAGACGATCAGCGGCGGCAGCGCGTTGGGCAGCAGGTGGCGCGCGAGGATCCGCGGCGTCGAGGCGCCCGCCGCGCGGGCCGCGCGCGCGTAATCGAGCTCGCGGATCTTCATGACCTCGGCCCGCGCGTACCGCGCGTCGCCCGGCCAGGCCGTCAGGCCGATCGCGAGGATCACCGTCAGCGGCGACGGCGGAAGAAACGCCGCGAGCGCGAGGAGCAGGAAGAGCACCGGGAAGCAGAGGACGACCTCGATCACGCGCGAGAGCGCCAGGTCCGCGAGACCGCCGACCCAGCCGGCCGTCGCTCCGACGGCGAAGCCGACGCCGAGCGCGACCGCTGCCGAGATCAGTCCGATGCCGAGCGAGATCGGGGTCGCGACGACGACCCGGGCGAGCAGGTCGCGGCCGAGGTCGTCGGTGCCGAACGGGTGCGCGGCCGAGGGGGGCCGCAGCCGATCCTCCAGCCGGATCTCGCCGGCGCGCGTCCGGAAGAGCGGCGAGCACGCGGCGACGAGCCAGAGGAGCGCCACGACGGCGAGCGCCACCCGTCCGCTCCACGGGAGCGAGCCGCGCACGACGGGGCTTCCCATCACGGCGCCGCGCCGTCCCGGACGCGCGGGTCGGCCGCCGCGCTCGCGACGTCGGAGGCGAGCGTCGCGGCGAGCGTCGCGACCGCCGACAGCAGCGAGAGCGCCAGGATCACCGGGTAGTCGCGCGAGAGGATGGAGTCGAAGTACAGCCGCCCGAGGCCCGGCCAGGCGAAGATCTTCTCGACGATCACGCTGCCCGAGAGCAGGGCCGGCAGCAGGAGGCCGAAGAGCGTGATCAGCGGCAGCATCGGCGTTGCGGAAGGCGTGGGCCCAGATCGCCCGGCGCGGCGAGGCCCCGCGCGCCCGAGACGCCAGGACGTAATCGCTCTCGCGGGCCTCGGCGACTCCCGAGCGCACCAGGCGCGCGACGAAGGCGAGCGTTCCGTAGGCGAGGCACGTGGCCGGCAGCGCGACGTGCGCCAGGCGGTCCGGGAGACCCGCGAGGCCCGCCGGGCGCCGCGTCCGAAGCCACGCCGTAGAGCGGCAACCAGCGAAGCCGGACCGCGAAGAGGGTCTGGAGGAGCAGCGCCGCCCAGAAGGTCGGCATGGAGTAGAGCGCGAAGAGCACGGCGCCCGAGAGGCGGTCGAACGCGCCCTCCGGCCGCGCGCCGGCGACGACGCCGAGAGGTATCGCGATCGCCAGCGCGAGAACGAGGGCGAGCCCGTTCAGGAGGAGGGTGTTCGGCAGGGCCTCGCGGATCCGGAGCGAGACCGGCCGGTGGTCGACGAAGCTCTCGCCCAGGTCGAACCGCGCGGCCCGCGAGAGCCAGGCGCCGAACCGCTCGGGCAGCGGCCGGTCGAGGCCGTAGAGGCGGCGCATCTCCTCGGCGGCGCGACCCGTCGTGCGGCGGAGCGAGGAGTCGCTGCCGGCGACGGGACTTCCCGGCGCCAGGTGCACGAGAAGAAAGACGACGACCGCGATCCCGAAGAGCGTCGGGACCGCCAGGGCGAGCCGCCGGAGCACGTAACGGATCACGCCGCGGGCCTTTCCGCGGCCGGCGCCCCGGCCCCCGCCGTGGACCACCAGCCGAGCGGACCGGGCCAGATCCCGAAGAGGCCGAGCGGCGAGGTCGTCAGCCCGCGGACGCGGCGGTTGAAGCCGAACTTCTGGGTGGAGTTGACGAGGAAAATCGCCGGCGCGTCGTCGCGGAAGATCGCGTGGAGCCGGTGGAAGATCGCGTTGCGCCGCGCCGGGTCGAGCTCCCGGCGCGCCTCGACCATCAGGCGGTCGGCCTCGGCGCTCCGGTAGCACCCGTTGTTCGAGCCCGTTCGGCGGGCACTGCGAAGAGTGCCAGTACGGGTACGGGTCCGGGATTCGGATCGACCGCGGACCAGGCGAGCGAGGCCGCCTCGAAGCTGCCCGGCGTCGATCCTCTCGACGAAGGCCGCCCACTCGAGCGTGCGGACGCGGGCCGTCACGCCGGCGCGCGAAAGCTCGGCGGCGAGCATCTCGTCGACCTGCCGGCCGATCTCCGAGCCCGCCGGGACGAGGAGCTCGAACTCGAACTCCCGCCCCTCGCGGTCGAGCGTGCCGTTCCCGTTGGTGTCGCGCCAGCCCGCCTCGGCGAGCAGCGTCCTTCGCGGCCGCGGGGTCGAAGGCGAGCGGCGGCGAGGGCCGGATCGTAGGCCGGCGAATCCGGCGCCCACGGCCCCGAGATGACCCTCGCGGAGCCGCGGTAGAGGTTCTTCGCGATCGAGGCGCGGTCGGACAGCATCGTGAGCGCCCGCCGCACGCGGGCGTCGGCGAAGAAGGGCGAGCGGTTGTTGAGCGCGACGTAGCTCCAGTCGAGGTTGTAGAACTCGACGAGCCGGCAGCAGGACGCGAAGGCCGGGTCGGTCTCGGGCGCGTTCCTTCAGCGTCGCGTCGAGCTGGTCCTCGTCGAGGCTGTCCGACGTCAGCCCGCGATAGGCCGTCGTGTTGTCCGGCAGGATCCGGAAGACGACGCGCTCGAAGTGGCCGCCGGGGCCCCAGGCCTTCGGGTTCGGCGCGAGCTCGACCGATTCGCCCGGGCTTCCAGGACACCAGCCGGTACGGGCCGTTCGAGAGCGGCGCCGGTTGTCCTTCGCCTCGAGGAACTTCTGCCCGGCGAACCGGTGCGCCGGGAAGCGGCGGGAACACGAAGGCCATCGCGCGGAAGGCGTACGGCTCGCGGAAGCGGACCCGGAAACGCCGCGCATCGAGCGCCTCGACCGTTTCGAGGTCTTCGAAGAGCGCCTTGAAGACGGGCGACGGGACGTCGGGATCGACGATCTTCCGGATGGTGAAGACGGCGTCCTCCGCCGTCACCGGCCGGCCGTCCTCCCAGACCGCCTCGGGCCGCAGCGTGACGACGTACTCGCGGCCGTCGGCCGACACGTCCATCCGCTCGGCGAGGCTCGGCCGCAGGTCGAGCCGGGCGTCGAAGTCGAACAGGTTCCGCTGCACGTACGCGAGAACCAGGGCCTCGGGCAGGCTCGACTGGAGGACGGCGTTCAGGGTCGTCGGCTCGCCCACGAGACGCCGCTGGAGCGTGCCGCCCTCGCGGACCGGGCCGTCGCGGGACTCGTCGAGCGCGGCCGCGGGGGTCGCGGCCGGCGTAGCGCCCGACGGGAGCGGGCGCCTCCGTGCGGGCGCGGCACGCCGCCAGGACCAGGAGCCCCGCCACCCCCCAAGCCCGCCGCATCGCGATCAGATTATGACGGACTCGCGCGCCGGAGGGCCCGCGGCCGGTCGCTTCGCCGGCTACGGCGCGGTGTAGGACTCGGTCGCGACGTTGCGGGCGGAGTCGGTGACGCGCACGAGCAGGTAGCCGCCGCGGGCGTCCGCCGGGAGCCGGATCACGTAGTTCTCGCGGGGCGAATCGGAGAGCCCGTCCTTGGCCTCGACGCGGGTCCACTTGCGGGCGTCGACGCTGTACTCGGCCTCCGTCAGCGGCGAGCCCGCGTCCGTGACCTCGACCTCGAGCACGCCCGGCCGAGCGCGAGACCTCGCGGATCGCCGGGGGCGCGTTGTCGAGCCGGACCGGCGACGAGTCGCGCGACGTCGACTTCGCGTCGCTCGGGTTCGCCTCGGCGTCCGACGCGGTCACGCGGAAGACGTACTCGCCGTCGGGCAGGGACGTCGAGTCGAACGAGTAGGACGAGTCGCGGACGTCCTTGCGAAGGACCATCCACTTCGAGCCTCCGGCCGGCCGGAAATCGATCTCGTAGGCCATCGGGTCCCCGTCGGGATCGGTCGCCTTCCACTGGATCGTCCGGTAGCCCTTGCGGAAGAGCTTGCGCGGCGAGCCCTCGGACTTCGGCTCCTCGAGGCTCGTGAAGATGCCTTTCTCGTCGGGCGCCGAGGACTCGAACACGTTCGTGCCGCTCGAGCCCGACCGCGCCAGGATCTCGGCCGGCTCGAGCGCGACCACGCTCTCGATCACCGGGGCCGAGTTGCGGTTGCGGTAGGCCGCCTCCGTGCGCCGGATCCGCGGGGTCCGCGACCCGTCCGACTCCATGCGGACCTTCCACTGCAGGAACCGCCCGTCCGGGACCGCGATCGCCACGGTCCGCGCGCCCTCTTCCCAGGCCGTCCACTCGCTCCAGGTGCCGTCGGGAGTGGACGACTCGCCGGACCGGAACGCGAACTGGATCCGAGAGCCCGAGGGCGCGTCTCCTTCCCACCGGAACGCGCCGAACCGGCTGGTCCGTCCGGTGTCCTTGACGGGCGAGACGTACTCGCCGACCGAGCCGCCCGGGCTTGCCCCGGTACAGGGCCGTCGACGCGTTCAGCCCGACGTCGCCTCCCGCCGAGGAACGTGACCTGCTTCTCGTCGAAGGTCCGCACGAGGGCGGCCGTGTCGGGAGCGATCGCGTAGAGCTTGCCGCGGGGCCCCGTGGCCGCCACGACCCCGCCGCCGGCGTCGTCCCGCGCGAGATCGAAGACCACCTCCTCCGCCCCGGTCCAGACCGAGCGGGGCGGCTCCCCTTCCTCGAACAGGACGATCTCGGAGGAATACCCGCCCCGCGCGGACCCCCGCGAAGGGGCCAGGCGCGGCGTCGAGACGCTCACGGTGACCTCGGGCTTCGATCGGTCCTCTTCGTCCGTCGGGGAGCCGCTGCGCGCGGGCTTCGCGGCGGCGGCCACGACGGGAACCGAGATCGGCTCGGCGTTCGGGGCGGACATGTCCGCCGCGCCGGCGGCCGCCCAGATCCTCCCGCTGGCGTCCGCCGTGATCGCGGTGATCTCGGGCTTCGCAGGAGTCGTAGATCGTCGACACGCGGCCGGTCTTGTCGATCCGCAGCACGAGGCCGGAGCCGGACGTGCCGGCCCAGACACGGCCGACGCCGTCGGCGATAGAGCGAGCGCACGTGGGCGTCCGTCGTCGCGTAGACGCGCTCGCCCTGCCCCGAGGTGCGGACGCGGTGAATCTCGCCCGGCAGGCCCGTCGCGACGTACAGGACGGGGCCGGAGAAGGCCAGCGCCCACACGTACTGCGCCTTCGTCTCGTAGTAGACCGCGGCCTTCCCGTTCTCGACGCGGTAGACCTTGCCGCCCGGCGAGCCGCCGGCGTAGACGGCGCCGTCCGGTCCGACCACGAGCGCCGTGACCTCCTGCTCGGGCAGGGTCGCCCAGATGTCGACGGCCCCCGACGAGGAGACGCGCAGGATCCGGCCCGAGTCTCCGGTCCCCACGTAGAGCTCGCCGCCCTTGCCCGCGGCGGCCCCGAAGAGGACCGCCTCGGAGATCCCGTCGACCTTCGCGAGGCTCCGGCCGGCGACGAGCGCGCCGTCGGCGGTGACCGAGATGCCTCGCGCCTCGCCGAGCGAGAAGTCCGCCGACGTGTCGCAGACCCAGATCCGGACGGTCGATGCCGAAAGCGACGCCGCCGCGAGCGCCGCCGCGAGCGCCGGCGCGCCGACCCGGGTGAGGCCCCGCCTCACCAGACCCTCGGCAACACTTCCAGGTTCAGCCGCGCCGAACCGGTCACGGGAACGGGTTGCTCGATCGACTCGGCCTGGAGGCGCAGGTAGCCGAGGTCCGGCGTCCCGTCCCCCGGTCCGCGGTCCTTCAGGAGGGCGGCCCGCGTCGGCGGCAGCGCCGCGAGCGCTTCGCCGTTGACGACCGCTCCGGGAGCGGCCCGGTAGGTCAGGAGGTTCAGCGTGTTGGCCGGCCGCATGCGCGAGATGAAGTCGAGGACCTGGTCGAGCGAGTGCGGGTCCGGCGGATAGAGGGCGAGATCGTACGCCGTCGCGGCGTTTCCGTCGCCGACGAAGACCGTCAGCGGCCCGGGCGGCGCGTCCTCGGGAACCCGGGCCGTCATCACCACGCGGCGGGGACCGCCCCGGAAGTCCTCGAGGTCGACCCACACCGGCACCGTGTCGCCCGGCCGGACGCGCTCCTTCTGCGCCTCGACGTGGATGATCCGGGCGCTCTGGAGCCGGTCGGAGTGCACGATCTCGATCTCGACGCCCCGGATCGAGAGGTCGTGAAATTCGTTGGCCATCAGGTAGTTCGTCAGGAGGGCGAGCGAGCCCACGGCCTCCTCGCGGGCGGAGAGCCCCGAGAAGACCGAGTCCCAGCGCACGGTGCGGTCGTCGGTCGCGATCGCCGATTTCCAGACGATCGTGCGTTCCCCGGCCCGCTTCTCCAGGGTCGTCAGCACGTTGTCCGTCGCGAGCGCCACGAGGATCGGCGTCAGCATCGCGTTGTGGACGACCTCGAACTTGAAGGTCTGGGTCGGGACATCCTCGGACGTCATGCGGATCGTCACCGGCACCATGGTCGGCGGCTTGCCGAAGCTGCCGAGGATTCCGGTCGAGCGGTCCTGCGAGACCGAGCCGAGCACCGGGCCCGTCGTCGAGAACTTGAAGGAGCGGTAGAGCGACGGCAGGACGGTCAGGACCTCGGCCTGCGCCATCGGCATGTCGACCGGCCCCATCGAGAGGAACGGGTGGCCGAACGCCAGGATCGAGTTGCCGTCGACCCACGTGACGGTCCCGGTCGCCGAAAGGACCATGTCGCCCGAAAGAAGCACGGCGGCGACGGCCGAGCCCGGCTCCAGACGATGGGCCGGATCCGGCACCGTCCCGCCGCCTCCCGGAGCCGCCGCGGCATGCGCCGCGGCCGAGGCGCCCGACGGCGCGACGAGCCAGCCGGCCGCCTCCGCGACGCGCCCGAAGAGGGTCCCGCCCGCCGTCGCTCCCGTGAAGGACACCGGCAGAGGCAGGGGCACCGGGCCCGCGCTCGCCCCTTCGCCGCCCTTGAGCGGCGAGAGCAGCGCCGTCAGCCCTCCGGCGAAATCGCGCCCGCCGAAGGTCGAAACGAACTGCGCCGCCGGCGCGGCCGCGCCCCCGATCGGGACGGGAGGCGCCGCGGGCGCCTTGCGGATGTCGAGCATGCTCTGGATCGGCGTGATGCCGCAGATCGGCTCCCGCGAAAAGGGCCATCCGTAGGCGAGCGCTCCGACGAGGCGCCCGTCGACGTAGACCGGGCTCCCGCTCATGCCCGCGATGATCCCGGTCTTCTCGATGGCGTCGTTCAGGACGCGCGCCAGCACCAGGTCCTGCTTCGGGGCGTAGCTCTGGAGCACGCCGACGATCTCGATGTCGTAACGCTGGACGCCCTTGCCGTCGCCGAGATCGGAGAGGGTGAAGCCCCGCATGCCGGGAGCGAGGTCCTTGACGGGGAAGATCTCGGTCGCGGTCGCCGCGGCCGCCGAGAGCAGCGCTCCGAGCAGCATGAGGCCCAACCGACGGCTCGAGAGCAGTCTCACGAACGGCACAACGCCCCGACTCCGCCGCTCCATTCCCTTTGACCCTCTCATGTCCCTATGTTACGGTCGAAACCGATGTTGGCGACCGCTTTTCAGCCCGTATCCACCGAAAATCTGCCGGGTCAGACCTCCATCCTCTCGTTTTTCTGGGAAACCGGGACCACCGCCAAGGTCGTCCTGGGCATCCTCCTGCTCTTTTCGTTCGTGTCGTGGGCGATCATTTTCGCCAAGTTCATCCGGCTCCGCCGGGTGTCCCGCCAGTCCGATAAGTTCGTGGCCTTCTTCCGCAAGTCCAAGAGGTTCTCCGAGGTCAACACCTTCGCCGGCGAGCTCTCGGACACGCCCCTGACGACCCTCTTCAAAGCCGGTTACGCCGAGCTCGACGCGCAGGTCAAGGCCAACCGCGCCGACGACGCGCCCACGACCGGCCGGCGGCGCGTCCGGGCAAGCTCGTGATCAAGAACATCTCCGGGATCGAACGGGCGCTCGAGCGCGCGATCGGCGTCGAGCTCTCGCGTCTGACGAAGTGGATGACGTTCCTCGCCACGACGGCCTCGGCCTGCCCGTTCATCGGCCTCTTCGGCACGGTGTGGGGCATCATGCAGTCCTTCCGGGCGATCGGCATGACGGGCTCGACGTCGATCGCGGCGGTCGCGCCCGGAATCTCCGAGGCCCTCGTCAACACCGCCGCGGGCCTCGCCGCGGCGATCCCCGCCATGATTTTCTACAACTACTTCATGGGCAAGGTGCGCCAGCAGCGCGCCGGCATGGAGGACTTCTCCCTCGAGTTCATCAACCTGGCGGAGAGGAACTTCACGTAGGCCGCGGTGTCTCCCTAGAGCATGGCATTCCAGCGCCAGTCCGCCGACGAATTCGACCACCTCGCGGACATCAACGTCACGCCGCTGGTGGACGTGATGCTCGTGCTGCTGATCATCTTCATGGTCACGGCCCCCATGCTCCACCAGGGGATCTCGGTCGCGCTGCCGAAGACGGCGACGACCAACCTCCAGTCGAACCCCGAGGACCCGATCGTCCTCTCCATCTCGCGCGAAGGGCTCTTCTACATCAACGAGACACCGGTGGCCCGCGGCCTGCTCCGCGACCGGCTGCGGGCGATTCTCCGCGGCCGACGCGAGAAGGCCGTGCTGCTGAAAGCCGACCGCGGGCTCTCGTACGGGACGGTGATCGAGACCCTCGACCTCCTGAACCGGATGGGAATCGAGAGCCTCGGCCTCGTCACCGACACCTCGGGAGCTTCGAAGAAGTGACTCCCCGCCACACCGCTCCGGGGCGCTGATGGACGCGGTCGGCAGCATCCTCGCCGCGCGGCAGGAGGAACGAATGCCGTGGGCCCCCGCCACGGTGCTCACGGTCATCCTCCACGGGGCCGTCCTCGGCGGCCTGCTCGCCTCCTTCATGGCCAAGCCCATGCGGATCACGCCGCCGCGCGCGGTGGCGATCCGGCTCCTCCGCTCGGGCTCGATCCAGGCGCCGCAGGTCAAGCCGGCGCCGGCCCCGGTTCCCGCGCCCGCGGCGCCGCCGGCCGCCGAAAAGCCGAAGATCGAGAAGCCGGTCGAGGAGGTCCCCAAGCCTTCGAAGAAGGCCGTGCTGCTGCCCGCCAAGGAGGACAAGAAGAAGCCGACGCCTCCGCCCGTCAGCCGGCCGGGGCGCGCCGCCACGCCCGCCGTGAACCTGCCGACGTCCGAGGACGAGACGCCCGGGACCTCCGCGGGCGCCGCGCCGGGGGCCGGCGGCTCGGCCGGCATCGGCGGCTTCAAGATCGACCAGGCCGACTTCAAGTACCCGATCTACATCGAGCGGATGGTCGGCATCATGAGCCTCAACTGGTTCAAGCCCGCGCAGGTCGTGCAGACCAACCCCGTCGTGCACTTCCAGATCGAGCGCGACGGAACGATCACCGACCCGCGGCTGGTCGTGTCGAGCGGGCTGCCGTTCGTCGACCGGGCCGCGCTGCGCGCGGTGATCGCCTCCTCGCCCCTCCCGCCGCTTCCGACCGATTACCCCGGCCCGCACTTGGGCATACAGGTCGTCTTCGAATGACCCAGGAGTCACCGATGGTTCGACGCTTCGTCCTCGCGGCCGCGCTCGGCGCCGCCGCGCTCCCGCTCCTCGCCCAGGCGCCGGCGCCCACGCCGGCCCCCGCCGAGGACATCCAGATCACGATCAAGGGCGGGGAGGGCCGTCGCCTGGCGGTCGCGGTCCCGCCCCTCTTCGCGCCCGGGACGGCCGGGCTCCAGGACAAGGTCGCGGAGCCCTTCACGGCGACGCTGCGCTCGGACCTCGAGTACGCGGGAGCCTTCGCGGTCGCCGAGCCGGCCCTCTATCCCGCGGGCTACCGCGACCCGACGACCCCGGAGGTGGCCGACCGTTGGCTCGGCACCGGCGCCGAGGCCCTGATCGACACCCGCGGCGAGATCGCGGGGGACAAGGTCTCCATCGAGGCCCGCGTCTGGGACCTGAAGTCCCGCAAGCTCATCATGGGGCGCCGCTACTCGGGAGGCGCCAGTTACGTCGAGCGCATCGCGCACACGATCGCCAACGACATCGTCAAGTACTTCACCGGAAAGCCGGGCCTCTTCCTGTCGACGATCCTCTTCGTCACCGACCAGCCGCCCATCAAGGAGATCTCGGCGATGGACTTCGACGGCCGGGGCGTGCGCCAGCTGACCTCGCACAAGTCGATCGCGCTCAACCCCAACGGCGCCAATGGACGCATCGCCTACACGTCCTACGTCCACCTCTATCCCCAGATCTGGACGATGTCGCTCGACGGCGGCGACAAGCGCGAGATGGCGACGGGCCTCGAGCTCAACGCGTCGCCCTCGCTTTCGCCCGACGCCTCGCAGATCGCGTTCGCCGGCTCGGCCAAAGGCAACGCCGACATCTACACGATTGGGGTCGCGGGCGGACCGGCCCGGCGCCTGACGACGAGCCGCGCCCTCGAGGCCTCCCCCGCCTGGTCGCCCACCGGCCGCCAGATCCTCTACACCTCGGACCTGACGGGGACGCCCCAGATCTACGTGATGGACGCCGAGGGCACGGGGTCGCGCCGGGTCACGCTCGCCGGAAACTGGAACGACGAGGCGGCCTGGTCCCCCGACGGCGCGCGCATCGCCTTCGCCTGCCGCAACGAGGGCGACTTCAACATCTGCGTCATGGACTTCGCGACCGGCCAGACGATCCAGCTCACGTCGGAGGGCTCGAACGGCCACCCCTCGTGGTCGCCCGACGGCGAGAAGATCGTCTACGCCTCGCGGCGCAACGGATCGACTCAGATCTACACGATGGACGCAAACGGGCAGAACAAGCGCCAGCTGACGCGCGGAGGAAATCACTCTTCGCCCTGGTGGATTCCGTAGAGAACGATTCAGACTGGGGTTTGGCGAAGGTCTTTGCTACACTGGGTTTCCGGGCGGTGCCACCGCGCTGCGAGCCCCGCTCCACCGACTTAAGGGAGTACCGAATGACGAAGAATCTCAGGGGTCTCACCACACTCGTTCTCCTCGCCACGGTGGCGCTCGTCGTGAATTCCGGTTGCAAGAAGAAGGCTCCCACGAGCACACAGGATGCCCGCCCTCCGGTCACCGCCAAGACTCCCTCGGACACGCAGGTCCCGCCGCCGGCGGCGCCGTCCACCAGCCGCGACGTGACGTCCGACGTGCTCAAGCAGGACGTCGCGGAGATGAACAAGAAGGGCTACCTGACCGACGCGTACTTCGACTACGACCAGTCCGACCTGCGCGAGGACGCCCGCACGGCGCTCGCCGCCGACGCCGAGTGGCTCAAGAAGTACCCCTCGGTGCAGATCCTGATCGAGGGCCACTGCGACGAGCGCGGCACCGGCAACTACAACCTCGCCCTCGGCGACCGCCGCGCCAACGCCGCCAAGGAATACCTGGTGTCGCTCGGCATCGACGCCTCCCGAATCAAGACCGTATCGTACGGAGAAGAGCGGCCGTTCTGCTCGGACTCGAACGAGAGCTGCTGGCAGCAGAACCGCCGCGCCCACCTCGTCATCACGGCCAAGTAGCTTGACGGGTCCCCGGCGCTTCGGCCTGTACGGCCTGCTCGCGGCGGCGTCGCTGACCGGCGCCGCCTGCGTTTCCTCCGACGACATCGAGGGTCTGCACCGCCAGATGGGCGACATCCAGAAACAGATCCAGACGCTCGAGAAGAAGTCGTCGAGCAAGGAAGAAGTCGAGAAGCTCAACCAGAACGTCGCGACCCAGACCACGCAGCTCCTGAAGTCGAACGCGGACACGGCGATCCGCCTCTCCGAGCTGACGACCAAGATGGAGCAGCTCGAGGCCAAGCTCGAGGACACCAACCGCCGCCTCTCGCAGCTCTCCCAGCAGATCGCCGAGACGCAGAGCGAGCTGCTCCGGCTGCGCAACGCCGGCGGCGGGGCGGTGTTGCCCGGCGCTCCGCCCGCGGGCGCGCCGGGGTCCCCCGCGACGACCGCCCGGCCCGGCGCCGCGGGGCCCTCGCCGGCCGAGCTCTACGACACCGCCTACGCCGACTACTCCAAGGGCCGTTATGCCCTGGCGATCCAGGGATTCCAGGACTACCTCTCGAGCTATCCGTCGACCGACCTCTCCGACAATGCCCAGTACTGGATCGGCGAGTCGCACTTCGCCCAGCGGAAGTTTCCCGAGGCGATCAACGACTTCACGGAGCTCCTGAAGCAGTGGCCGGCGAGCGACAAGGCCGCCGCCGCGCTCCTCAAGAAAGCCTACGCCCTGCTCGAGCTGGGCCAGAAGGCCGAGGGCGTCGTCCAGCTCCAGTACGTCATCCACGAGTTCCCGACCTCCGAGGAGGCCCGGCTGGCCCGGGCGCGGCTCAAGTCCATCGGGGTCGACGCCAAGTAACGGCCCGCTTGAACGGGCGCCGAAACGCGATATTCTCCCCCACCCGGTCCGCCGACCCGCGGCCGGAACCGGAACGAATAGCTTAGGAGCGAACAGCAGCCACCATGGCCAACATCAAGTCCGCCGAGAAACGCATCCGAACCAACGCCAAGAAGCGCGCCCGCAACAAGGCCCGCGTCTCGCGCCTGCGCGGCGTCGTCAAGAAGTACGGCGCCGCCGACTCGAAGACGAAGGCCGAGGCGCTGCCCGCGACCCACTCCGCGATCGACCGGGCGCTGTCCAAAGGCGTCATTCACCGCAACGCCGCCGCCCGCTACAAGAGCCGCCTCGCCAAAAAAGCCGCCAAGTAACCTTCGCGATTCGTTGCGGGCGGCCACAAGGGCCGCCCCGACGACCGGAGCCTGCCAGCCTCATTTCCGCGGCACCGCAGCATCCGCTCGCGGCGCGGATAGTCTCCCGACCGAAGGGAGGGAGGAGGTCCGCGCCGCGGGAGCGAAGCGCGCAGTGAAGGGCCAGGTCTGCGGTCGAGCGCCATCCGCGAGCCGCAGGCCGGTGCGCCGCAGGCGCAGACCCCGGAGCAAGCGAAGGCGACGGCCTAAAACCCCTCCAGCATGCTCGTCACGAGGCTCTGCGCGTACCGGTCCGCGACGCGGTCGATGGCGTCGTTTTCCCGGTCGACGTAGGTCGCGGCGGTCGCGTTGAACTGGTAGTTGTCGCGAAAGGTGAAGGCGGGGTTCTCCCAGAGGACCTTCTCGTCCGGGAGCGTCTTGAGCGACGCGCGGGTCGTGATCTGGACCTGGTAGTCGGTCGCCCGGCCCTGCGAGTCGAAGGCCACCGGAAAGAGGTTGAACCCCACCACGGCGCCCGAGAGCACCGCGTCCGCGCCCTCGGCGGTGGCCTGGACCTTGAACCGTCCGCGGGAGGCGAGCTCCCGCGCGATCTCGCCCGAGAGCCGCTGCTCGAGCCCGACCCGCTGGGTCATGTTCTCGAGCGTCGTGAACTGCACGACCCGGATGTTCTCGGGCAGCGACGAGCCCTTGCCGACGAGCGTGTAGCCGCAGCCCGCGGCCAGGACCAGGATCGCCGCCAGGAACGCCGCGCCCGCCGTCCGCCTCAACGCACCACCAGGTTCAGCAGCCGGTCCGGCACGAACACGGCGCGCGCGATCTCCTTGCCCTCGACCCAGGACTGGATCCGCGGATCTTCGCGGGCCCGCGCCATCGCCTCGGACTCCGTGGCGCCGCGCGCGACCTCGAGCTTGCCCGCGCACCTTGCCGTTGACCTGGACCACCAGCGTCACCGCGAGCGTCGTCGCGAGCTCCGGGTCGGCCTCCGGCCAGGCCGCCTCGACGAGGAAACCCTTCTCGCCGAACCGCTGCCACCACTCCTCGGTCAGGTGGGGCGCGATCGGGTGCAGGAGCTTGACGAGCGTGCGCACGGCCTCGCGCAGGGCCGCCGGCGATTCGGTCCCGGCCTCGAGGGCCTCGGCGATGCCCCGCTGGAACTCCATCAGCGCGGCCACCGCGGTGTGGAAGTGGAAGGCGGCGGCATCCCGCGTCACGCGGTCGATCGTGCGGTGGGTCAGGCGCGCCAGCGGCGTGTCTCGCGGGCCGGTCGCGCCGCCCGGAGGCAGCTCCTCGACGCGGCCGCAGAGCTCGTGCACGCGATGGAGGAAGCGGGAGGCCCCGAGGACGCCCTCCTCCGACCACTCCGATTCCTTCTCCGGCGGCCCGATGAAGAGCGTGGAGAGCCGGAGGGTATCGGCGCCGAAGCGCGCGATCAGCTCGTCGGGCGAGACCGTGTTCCCCCGCGACTTCGACATCTTCTCGATCTTGCCGGTCGAGGGATTCAGCCGCGTGATCATGCCCTGGTTGAAGAGGCGCTCGAAGGGCTCCTCGAGATGCACGAGGCCCATGTCCTTGAGGACCCGGCAGATGAACCGGGCGTAGAGCAGGTGCAGGATCGCGTGCTCGATGCCGCCGATGTACTGGTCGACCGGCAGCCAGCGGTCGACGCGGCGCGGTGTCGACGATCTTTCCGGCGTCGGCGGGGTTCAGGAACCGCAGGTAGTACCAGGACGAGTCGACGAAGGTGTCCATCGTGTCGGTCTCCCGGCGCGCGGCTCCCCCGCACTTCGGGCACCGCGTACGGCACGAAGGCCTCCGACTTCTCGAGCGGGTTGCCCTCGGCCCCGCGAAACTCGACGTCCTCGGGCAGGAGCACCGGCAGGTCCGCGTCCGGCACCGGCACGACGCCGCAGCCCGGGCAGTGGATCGCGGGGATGGGCGTGCCCCAGTAGCGCTGCCGGGAGATCAGCCAGTCGCGCAGGCGATAGCCGACCTTGCGCTTCCCGAAGCCCTTCTCCTCGAGCCACGCGATCGCCACCTTGATCGCCTCGGGACCGTTGGGCGTTCCGTCCCAGCTCCCCGAGCCGACCAGCACGCCGTCGTGCGGCCGCGGTCCCGTCATGGTCGCCGGATCGATCTCGCCCTCGTCCGTGCGGTACACCGGCCGGATCGCGAGCCCGTAGCGGCGCGCGAACTCGAAGTCCCGCTGGTCGTGGGCCGGCACGCCCATGATCGCTCCGGTCCCGTAGTCGGGCAGGACGAAGTTGGCGAGCCACACCGGAATCGACTCGCCCGTGGCCGGATTGATCGCGACGGCCCCGGTGTCGAGGCCTTCCTTCTCGGCGCCCTCGGCCTCGCGCTCGAGGCGCGACTCCCGGCGCACGCGCTCGACGAAGGCCTCGATCTCGGCCCGGCGGGGCGACCGCTCCGCCAGCTTCTCGACGGCCGCATGCTCCGGCGCGAGCGCCATGAACGTCGCGCCGTAGAGCGTGTCGGGACGGGTCGTGAAGACCCGGATCGGCTCGGTCAGGCCGTCGATCCGGAACAGGATCTCCGCGCCGTCGGAGCGACCGATCCAGTTGCGCTGCATCGTCTTGACCCGCTCGGACCAGTGCGGCAGCCGGTCGAGGCCCTCGAGCAGGCGCTCGGCGTAGTCGGTCACCCGGAAGAACCACTGCGTCAGGTCGCGGATCTCGACGAGGTCGTCGGAGCGCTCGCAGCGTCCGTCGACGACCTGCTCGTTGGCGAGGACGGTGCGGCAGCCCGGGCACCAGTTGACCGGAGCCGTCTTGCGGTACGCGAGCCCGCGCTCCCACATCCGGAGGAAGAGCCACTGGTTCCAGCGGTAGTACGCGGGATCGCACGACGCGAGCTCCTTGGACCAGTCGTAGAGGCAGCCCAGGGCTGAAGAGCTGCTCCTTCATGCGGCCGATGTTCGCCAGCGTGTACTCGCGCGGGTGGACGCCGCTCTGGATCGCCGCGTTCTCGGCCGGCAGGCCGAAGGCGTCCCAGCCCATCGGGTTCAGGGCCTTCCGGCCCGCCATCCGCTGACGGCGGTAGAGGGCGTCGCCCAGGATGTAGTTGCGCCCGTGGCCCACGTGGAGGCGGCTGCCGGACGGGTACGGGTACATGTTGAGCATGTAGAACTCGTCGCCCGCGACGGCCGTGTCGACGTAGGCGACGCGCGCCTCGGCCCAGCGGCGCTGCCACTTGCCTTCGATCTCCCCGGGTGCGTATTTCTCCGCCATCGGAGCGGGCAATATACCCGAAGCCCTCCGCCGTCCCGCGGACCCGGCTAGCGGGTGGCCGGACGCACGCGCAGCGTCGCGTCGGGAAGGCGGCGGACCGGAAAATCGAGCGTGCCGGACGCCTCGACGGCCGTGACCGTCAGGTCCCGGGGCCGCTCGAACGCCCGCCGCCCGAACGGGACGTACCGCGCGTCGACGGCGTTGATCGAGGAGAACGGATCGGAGAAGACGAACCCGCGGTCCGGGTAGTAGACCTCGATCCACCGGTGATAGACGCCGCCGATCGAGGCGTCGTAGCCGTCGGTTTCCGGCTTCGTCCGAAGGATGCCCTGGACCGTGCGCGCGGCGATGCCGATCCGCCGCAGCAGGTCGACCGCGAGCTCGGCGAAGCCGACGCAGTGGGCGCGCCGCGAGGCGAAGACCGAGGCCGGGTCCTGGAGCCGGCTGCGGTCGGGGTCGTAGCGCAGGTACGAGGCCATGCCCGCGAGGACGCGCTCGACCGCGTCGGCCTGCGAGCGCGCGTCGCCCGCGAGCGTCCGCGCGAACGCGTCGCGCTCGGGCGAGGCCAGGATGTCGGCGTCGCGGGGGGCGGCCGTCGGGAACGGCGCGCGGCTCGCGAGCGGCCCGCCCGAAACCCGGACCGTCAGGTCGAGGCCCCCGTCGCGGCGGGGCGAGACCGCCAGCGAATAGCCGTCGTTGTCGTACTGGTCGAAGAGCTTCGCGTCCGGCCCGGTCGCGCGGTAGACGGCGAGCTCGTCGGCGCCGGCGCCCCGGGGGGCGGCGAGGAGCGCGGCGAAGAGGAGGGCCCGGAGCGCCCGGCTCACGCCGACGGGACCTCCGCCGCGGCGCGCCTTCAGCACGCCGTCGAGAATGCCGTTGATGAACTGCGAGGACTTGGGCGTCGAGAAGCGCTTGGCGATCTCGAGCGCCTCGTCGATGACGACCGGCCGCGGGCGTCTCCGGCTCGTGGAGAAGCTCGAAGAGGGCCAGGCGCAGGATGTTGCGGTCGACGACCGGCATCCGCGCCAGCCTCCAGTGGTCCGCCTGTCGGGAGATGAGCGCGTCGAGGTCCTCGCGGTGGTCGAGGGTCCCCGAGACGAGCCGCCGGGTGAAGTCCTGGACGCCCTCGGAGGCCTTCTTCAGGTCGTCCGAGCGGCGGAACATCTCCTGCGGCTCCGTGCCGGAGACGTCGTGCTCGTAGAGCATCTGGAGCGCGAGCTCCCGGGCCTTGCGCCGCGCCCCCATCTACCGGGCCTTCAGGTGGCGGCGGAGGTTCGCCATCTCGATCGCGGCCTCGGCCGCCTCGATGCCCTTGTCGGTCCGGCGGCGGGCCTGCTCCATCGTGTCGCAGGTGAGGATCCCGAACCCGACCGGCACGCCGGTCTCGACCGAGAGCGCGGCGAGCGCCGTGGCGACCGCATGGCCGAGCACCTCGTGGTGGCTGGTCTCGCCGCGGACGATGGCCGCGAGCGCGATCACGGCGTGGGGCTTGCCCGCGTCGATCAGCGCGCGCACGCCGGAGGCGACCTCGAAGGCTCCGGGCACGCGGGCGACCGACACGTCCTCGGGGCGGGCGCCCCGCCGGCGGAGCGTGTCGAGCGCGGCGGCGAGCATGGCGTCGGTCACGGTGGGGTTCCACCGGGCGCACACGACGGCGAGCTGCAACCCCGAGGCGTCGAGGCTTCCCTCGTACTGCTTCGGCGAAAAAGACACCGCCACGCGGCGCGGCACGCGCATGCTCAAAGGACCGTCCTCGTTGAAAATCGAATTGTAACCCGGCCGGGCCGGTCAGGCGAACAGGCGCGCGAGCTCGGGAGTGTCGCCGAAGTTGCGCCGGTAGCGCGCGACGAATTCGGACGGGGTGTAGCGGGGCGGCTGCGGACCGAGGGCCTCGAGCCCGAAGACCGCGTTGACGCTGCCGATCCGGCCGGCGACGGGCCAGGGCGCGCCGATCCGCAGGCCCCGGAGGAGGCCGGCCCGATACATGTCCCCGACTCCCGTCGGGTCGACCGCCTCCCCTTCGACCCGGGCCGGCGGGATCGCGTGGGTCGCGACGGCGCCGCTCCCGTCGGCGACGTGGATCGTGGAGCCGTCGGCCCCGCTCGTGACGATGACGGCCGGCACCCGCTCCAGCATCTGCTCGCGCGTCAGTCCCGTCTTGTGGGTCAGGATCCCGAACTCGTACTCGTTCACGATCAGGATCGCGGCGCCGAGGAAACCCTCGGCCATCTCCTCGCCCGAGAGCCGCGTGACCTGCTGGCTCGGATCGTAGAGGAACGGGATCCCGTGCCGCCGGCAGGCCTCGGCGTGCGCCGCCATGGCCGGCGGATCGTTGGGCGAGATCACGACGAAGGCGATCGTCGCCGGGTCGACCGACTCGAGGGGCAGGTCGCGCGCCCGGGCCATCGCGCCGGTGTAGAAGGACGCGAGCTGGTTCTGGTCCTGGTCGGTCGAGACGAAGAAGGACGCCGTGAAGACGTCGCTCTCCAGGCGCAGGCCCGAGACGTCCACGCCCTCCTGGGCCGAGCCGGTCCCGGTACTCGGCCGCGTCGGCGCCGGCCGTCGCGAGCAGGACCGGGCGCTCGCCCAGGAGCGCCAGGCCGTAGGCGATGTTCGGCCCGCAGCCTCCCGGCACGCGGCGCATCTCGTCGACGAGAAACGAGACCGACAGCCGCGACATCCGGTCGGGGATCAGGTGCTCCGTGAACCGTCCCGGAAAGGTCATCAGGTAGTCGAAGGCGACCGAGCCCGTCACGACGATGCGGCCCTGTTTCTTCAAAGGTATCTCCCCACGATCGCCCGGAGCCGCTCCCTCGCCGCCCCGGGGATCGCGCTCCGGTCGGTGATGATGGCGAAGCGCATCGCGTCGCGGCAGCCGCAGGCGCGCGTGGGATCGACGCGCGCCACGGTCTCGGCGAGCGACCGCCGCGCGGCCGCCGCGTTCTCCGCCAGGATCGACAGGATCGCCTCCACCGTCACGTCCTCTTCCGCCTCGTGCCAGCAGTCGTAGTCGGTCACGAGCGCCAGGCTCGCGTAGCAGAGCTCGGCCTCGCGGGCGAGGCGCGCCTCGGTCAGGTTGGTCATCCCGATGACGTCGGCGCCCCAGGACCGGTACAGGTGCGACTCGGCCCGGGTCGAGAACTGCGGCCCCTCCATGCAGACGTAGGTCCCGCCCCGCCGGACACGCAGGCCGCCGCGGCGGGCGCCGTCCTCGAGCGCCGCCGAGAGCGACGGGCAGACCGGATCGGCGAGGCCCGCGTGGGCGACGATGCCGTCGCCGAAGAACGTGTCCTCGCGATGGCGCGTCCGGTCGATGAACTGGTCGGGGATGACGGCCTGGCGCGGCGCGAGCTCGGCCCGGAGGCTTCCGCAGGCCGACGCCGAGAGCAGCGCATCGCAGCCGAGCATCTTGAAGCCGCAGACGTTGGCTCGGTAGTTGATCTCGGTCGGCGCGAGGCGATGGCCGCGCCCGTGCCGGGAAAGGAACGCCACCGGGACGCCGGAGAGCGTTCCGGTCATGTAAGCGTCCGAGGGCTTCCCGAAGGGCGTGTCGAGGCGCTCCTCGCGGAGGTCCTCGATCGCCGAGAGATCGTAGACCCCGCTGCCCCCGATGAGGCCGACCCGGCCGCGTTCGGTCAAACGCGGATCCCCTCGAATGCGGCTCGGTGCGTCTCGATCGCCGCGAGCACCCGATGGGCGAGGACGAGGGCGTCCCGGCCGACCTCGCCCGACACGATCGGGTCCCGCCGCTCGCGCACGGCGCCCGCGAAATCGGAGAGCTCCCGCGCGAGCGGGTCGCCGTCGACGACGGGGACGTCGACGGACACGATCTCGGGGCCCTCCGCGCCGGCCTCCAGCCCCAGGGCCCGCAGCGTCCGGGCGTGCATGTCGACCGAGCAGTAGAGGGGCGGGGCGAAGACCCGGAGCTTGCGGAGGCGCTCGGAGGAGACGCGCGAGGCCGTCAGGGTCGCCACGCAGCCGCCCTCGAACTCGATCCGGGCGTTGGCGATGTCGATCCGCGGCGTCACGACCGGCATACCGACGGCGCGAATCTCCCGCACCGGGCGGCGCACGAGGTCGGACGACGATCTGCAGGTCGTGGATCATGAGGTCGAGGACGACGTCGACGTCGAGGCTCCGGGTGGTGAAGATACCGAGCCGGTGGCCCTCGATGTAGGCCGGCGCCCGGCCCGTCGCGAGCAGCGCCTCGACGGCCGGGTTGTAGCGCTCGACGTGCCCGACCGCGAGCACCCGGGCGTTGCGCCGGGCGAGCTCGACGAGCTCGGTCGCCTCGGCGACACCCGGGGCGAGGGGCTTCTCCATCAGGACGTCGAGGCCGCGCTCGAGGAAGAACCGTCCGAGCTCGCCCGTGCGAGCTCGTCGGCGTGGCGACGACCACCGCCTCCGCGGCATCGGCCACCGCCTCGGGCCCCGACAGCACCCGCAGGCCGCTCTCGCGGGCGACCTCTGCCGCGCGGCCCTCGTGGTGATCGTGGACGCCCACGAGCGCCACCCCGGGCAGGCTCGCCGCCACGCGGGCGTGGTGGCGCCCGAGGTGGCCGACGCCGACGACGGCGAGGCGCACCGGCTCGGCGCCGTTCACTTGATGAAGCCCCGCTCGCTCGTCTTGATGAAGCGCACGAGCTCCTCGACGTCGGGCTGCCCCGCGAGCTCCGCCGCGATCCGCTCGAGCGCCTGGCTCGTGTTGAGCTTCGACTTGACGAGGAACCGGTACGCCTTCTGCAGGGCGTCGATCCGCTCGTCGGAGAAGCCGTTGCGCTTCAAGCCGATCGTGTTGAGGCCGTACGTGCGCGCGTCGAGGCCGTCGGTGCGGCAGAACGGCAGGACGTCCTGCCGGCAGCCCGTGTACGCCCCGAGGAACGCGTAGGCGCCGACGCGGCAGAACTGGTGGATCGCGTTGAACGCGCCGATGATCGCGTGGTTGCCGACCTCCACGTGGCCGGCGAGCGACGGCCGAGTTCGCCATGACGACCCTCGAGCCGATGCGGTTGTCGTGCCCGACGTGGGTGTAGTTCATGAAGTAGTTGTCGTCGCCGATCACCGTCTCGGCCTGCCCGCTGGCGGTGCCGCGATGCACGGTCGTGAACTCCCGGAAGACGTTGCGCGAACCGACGACCAGCCGCGTCCGCTCGCCCCGGTACTTCAGGTCCTGCGGCTCGAACCCGAGGGCGGCGTGCGAGAAGATGCGGTTGTCCTCGCCGAAGACCGCCGGGCCCCTGGATCGAAGCGTGCGCGCCCACGGTCGTCCGCGCGCCGAGCGTGACGTCATCCCCGATGACCGCGTAGGGCCCGACCTCGACACCCTCGCCGAGCACCGCTCCGTCGGCCACGACCGCCGTGGGATGGATGGCGGTCGTCACGGGCGGTCCACCAGGACCGACAGCAGCTCGGCCTCGGTGCACAGCGCGCCGTCGACCGTCGCGGTCGCCCGGCACTTGCAGACGCGCGTCTTCAGGGACACGATCTCGGCCTCGATCCGCAGCTGGTCGCCCGGAACGACCGGACGGCGGAACTTGCAGCGGTCGACTCCCGAGAGGTAGAGCAACTTGCGCTCCTTGTCCGGCACGACGCCGAGCAGCGCGATCGCGGCGACCTGGGCCATCGCCTCGAGGACGAGCACGCCCGGCATCACCGGGTTGCCCGGAAAGTGCCCCTGGAAGAACTCCTCGTTGAACGTGACGTTCTTGATGCCGACGACCCGCTTGCCCGCTCGAGCTCGAGGATCCGGTCCACGAGGAGGAAGGGATAGCGGTGCGGCAGGATCTTCAGGATCTCGTCGATTCGAATCTCCACGATTCCTCCTGTCGGTTCGCCGATCAGCCGAGCTTCTTCTCGAGCTCGGCCAGACGCTCGAGGGCCCGCTCGAGCCGGCCGAGCAGCGCCGCGCGCCGGAGAAACTCGCGGTGCGGCAGCGCCGGCATGCCGGAGAGTACCGCGCCCGCCTCCACGCGCCCCTGCCGGGCGATTCCGGCCTGCCCGGTGAGGGTGGCGCCGTCGCCGATGCGGACGTGGTCCGAGATCCCGACCTGGCCCGCCAGGGTCACTCCCCGGCCCAGGGTCGAGGAGCCGCCCACTCCCGCCTGGCCGCAGAGGATCGAGTCTTCGCCGATCGTCACGTTGTGCCCGATCTGCACCAGATTGTCGATCTTCGTCCCCCGGCCGACGACCGTCTCGCCGAGGGTCGCCCGGTCGATCGCCGCGTTGGCGCCGATCTCGACGTCGTCCTCGACGCGGACGATGCCGACCTGCGGGATCTTGTCGGTGCGCCAATCCGTCCCAGACGTAGCCGAACCCGTCGGAGCCGACGACCGCTCCGGCCTGGAGCACGCAGCGCGCCCCGAGCCGGCAGCCGTCGAGGACGGCCGCGTTGGGGTGGAGCACGCAATCCTCGCCGAGCACGGCCCCCTCGCCGACGAAGGCCCCGGCCGCGATCGTCGTCCGCGCGCCGACGCGGGCGCCCGCGGAAACGGTCGCACCGGCCGCCACGGAAACGCCCCGGCCGAGCCTCGCCGATTTCGCGACGAAGGCCCCGCGGGCCACTCCGGCCTTCGGCCGCGGCGCCGGCCGGAAGACCGCGAGCCACCGGCCGAGGGCGAGCTGCGGCCGCTCGACGACCACGCAGGGCTTGCCGCCGGCCAACGACGCGTCGGAAACGAGCAGGGCGCCGGCGCGGCTTTCTGCCGCCCCGGCCGCCCGGCGTTCGTCGGCGACCCAGGAGAGGTCGGTCGGACCGGCCGACTCGAGGCCCGCGACGCCGGTCAGAGCGCGGGCCGATCCATGCGCGCGGCCGCCGACGGCGGCGGCCACGTCTTCCAGGGAGAAGGAGCCGCGCGGCGCGGCGGGACGCCGCGGCCTGCCCTTACCCCGGATCGGGTGCTTCGAGCGGGCCACGGCGCCTCGGTTCCGGCCTGCGGCTGCGCTACGGCTTCTTGGTCGGCGCCGGCGCGGGGGCCGGCTTCGCGCCGGCGGCGGGCGCCGCCGCGGCGGGCTTTGCCGCGGGCACCGCGACGGTGGTGTTGAAGACCTTCAGGACGTCGTCGGTGATGTCGACGGCATCCTCGGCGTACACCAGGCCCGACTGGAATTTGTTGAAGATGAGCGTATAGCCCTTCTCCTTGCCGACCTGGTTGATCACCGGGAAGACGCGCCGCTCGAGCTCGGAGAGCTCCTTCTTCTGCGACGCCTCGAGCTCCCGGTTCGCGTCGTCCTGGAAGCGTTTGAAGGCGATCGCCTTCTCCTGGTACGACTTCTGGAGCGCGTCGCGCTTGTCGTCGGCCAGGGCCGAGCCCTGGTCGGCGAGCTTCTGCTCCATGTCGCGGAGCTCCTTCTGGAGCTTTTCGCCCTCTTCCTTCTTCTGGTCGTTGAGCTTCTTGACGCGGTTGAAGGCCTCCTTGCCGAGCGCCGATTCCTGCACCAGGCGCTCGACGTTGATGGTGCCGATCTTCAGCGCACCCCCTGCCGGCGCCGTCGCCCCCGTGGACCCTTGAGCACCGGCAACAGCCGCCACGAACGCAGCCGCCACCGTCAAGACAAAGCGTTTCATTCCCTCTCCTTCTTCACTCGGACTCGAGAAAGCGCGGAAGTGTAGCAAAAATCACCGCTTAGGCAACAGGCCCCGTCCGACCGCCATTCCGCCTAAACCGCCGCCGGGACCGGGATTACCCCGTTACGCAAACGCTTCGTTTGCGCCCCCGCCGACCGCCTCTCCCCCATGCGGGCCGTCGAGGCCCGCCTAAAACGTCCGGCCGATGGAGAACGTGAAGCCCGACGGCTTCTCGGCGAGGTAGCTGATCGGGAAGCCGAACTGGTCGACCGGCTGGATGGGGTTGAGGTTGAAGGCGTAGATGAACCGCAGCGGCGCCTGGAAGATCGGCAGGAAGATGCGCAGCTCCGCCCCGGCCGAGGAGCGGACGTTGCCGATCCCGAAGCTCTGCGTGTCGTAGTAGTTCTGGCCGACGTCGAAGAACGCGAGCAGCTTCGCCGGACCGATCGAAATGAACTGGTACTCCACATTGAAGACGAAAAACTTGTTGCCGCCGAGGATGCGGCCGAGCGGGTCGGTGAAGACCTCGTAGGTCGTCGGGTTCACCGGCACGACCGCGCCCTGCTGGAACCCGCGCAGGCTCTGTTCGCCGCCGAGCTGGAACCGCTCGAAGATCGGGATCTCGACGGAGTTGAGCGATGCGACGTACCCGATCTCGAGATTGAGCGCCAGCAACGCGTTCCGGGGAATGCGCACCGGAACGTAGATCGTGCCGCCGCCGATGGCCTTGATGAACGAGCTCGTCCCGCCGAGCAGGTCGGGCGCGATCTGGACCGACGCCGACAGGCGCAGCCCGCGCGTCGGGTCGAAGGGGTCGTTCCGGCTGTCGTAGCGGTAGCCCGGCGTGAACGACGAGGTCGTTCCGGTCGTCTCGGTGAACTTCTGCGGCGGCGGGGGCTGGCCGGGCGGCGTCGGCGCGCTGCGGACCGGGAAGTTGGCCGTGATGTCCTCGTACGCGTAGAGCAGGGAGACCGAGTCGAAGAGCGACAGCCCCTTGCCGTAGAAGATCGAGCCGCCCGTCCGGCGCTCTTCCTGCGACAGGTAGTTCACGTTGCGCCGGAAGAGCGCCGCGCCGACCGACTGGTTCTTGTCCATGAACCACGGGATCGTGTAGGAGAGGTCGAAGAAGTTGGAGACCTTCCCGAGCTGGGCCGACGCCCCGATGATCTCGCCGCGTCCGAGGAAGTTGCGGGTCTGGAAGGAGAACTGCCCGAAGAACCCGTCGAACCCGGAGTACCCCGCGCCGAACTGGATCTCGTTGCGGGAGGTCTCCTGGCCCTTGATCGTGATGTCGACCTTCTTCTCCTCCCCGCGGACGGCGAACTGCGGGTCCTCGGTCATCTTGAAGTAGCCGAGCTGCTGGATCTTGGTCACGCTCTTCTTGATCGCGTCCATGTCCATGACGTCGCCCTCGTCGAGGGCGAACTCGCGCCGGATGACCTTGTCGCGGGTCTGGGTGTTGCCCTGGACCTCGAGGCGGCCGAGGTAGAACTTCTCGCCCTCGAAGATCGAGATGTCGACATCGACCTTGTGGTCGCCGACTTCCTTGAAGACCGGGTTCGGGTACGAGTAGATGTACCCGCGCGACTTGTACATCGTCTCGACCTGCATCAGGCCCTCGACGATGCGGTCGCGGTTGAGGATCGTGCCGGGCTTGAGCTCCCAGAAGGGCTTCAGGAGCTCCCTCGCGGAGAAGACCTGGGGCTGCCCGGACTCGGTCGGCTGGCCGTTCTGCTGCACCGCGACGATGTGGACCTCGTTGGTGTAGAAGAGGTCGCCCTCGACGACCGGGATCGTGATCCGAACGCGCCGCTTGAGCTTCTCGGGCTTGGCGTCGGGGTTCACGACGTAGACGTCGAGGATCGGGTCCTTGATGACGACGTCCTTGTAGCCCCGGGCCTGGTACACGCCCTTGAGGCTCTCGACGTCGGCCTCGTAGTTGGCCTGGCTGTAGACGGTATTGTCGGAAAGAATCCGCCAGAACACCGCCACCTTGGTCTTCGACATGGCATTGCGCAGGGTCTGCGCCGAGACGTGCTCGTTGCCCGTGAACGTGATCGACTCGATCTTGACCTTGTCGCCCTCGTCGATGACGAAGAGGACCTTCTTCTCGGTCTTCGACAGGTCCTCGATCCGGTAGTCGACCGTGGCGCTGCGGAAGCCCTGCGCGAGATAGGCGTCGGCGATCGCGGCGCGGGCCCGGGCGATGTCGCGGAGCGAGAGCGGCGCCCCGGCCTTGACCTCGACCTTGGCCTCCTTCAGGACGTCCCGGATCTGGGTCGTGGTCAGCTTCTTGTTCCCGGTGAAGTCGACCTCCTTGATGATCGGCCGCTCCTCGATCGTGACGACGAGCGTCACGCCCGCGGGCTCGCGCTCGGCCTCGATCTGGACGTTCTCGAGGAGCCCGACCTCCCAGAGCGCGTGAAAGTTCGACCGGATCTTCTCCGGGTCGTAGGGATCGCCGACCTTGATGCCGAGGTAGTGCGCGATCGTGTCGGGGGACACCGTCTGGAACCCGACGACCCGGATTCCGAGGATCGGCTCGCCGGCGACCGCGGCGGAGGCCGGGGGCGCGGCCTGAGCGGCGGGCGCCTCGGGAGCGGGAGGGGTCGTCGCCTGGGGAGTCGGGACCGGAAGCGGTGGCGGGGCGGGCTCCTGGGCCGCGGCCCCAAAACTCACCGCCGCCGCGGCGAGGACCGCGGCCGTGCAAAGGCCCCGACGCAAACGCTCAGCGCCCCTGAGTGATCGGCTCGTCTTCGCGAACCGTCACGCGCAGCCCCTCGGGCCCGACACGAACCTCGATCGCCTCGATGCGCTCCGCGCGCGCCGCGATCAACAGCTCCGACACCGGGTCCTCGACGTGCTTCTGGATGGCGCGGCGCAGCGGCCGGGCGCCCATGTTGGGGTCTTCCCCGCTCTGCGCCAGAAGCCACTCGATCGAGGCGTCGTCGACGTCGATCACGGCGCCCTTGGGGGCGATCGTGGCGTTCACGTCGTCGATCAACAGCCGGCAGATCTTCGCCAGGTCCGGCCGCGCGAGCGGATGGAAGACGATGATGTCGTCGATGCGGTTGATGAACTCGGGCGAGAAGTCGCGCCGCAGCTCCTTGAGGACGAGGTCCTCGATCTCCTTGTTGCTCTGGTGCTCGCGGTTGCCTCCGAAGCCCACGCGCGTCCGGTTGACGAGGTGCTTCGTGCCGATGTTCGACGTCATGATGATCAGGGTGTTCTTGAAGTCGACCACGTTGCCGTAGGCGTCCGTCAGGATCCCGTCCTCGAGGATCTGGAGCAGGAGATTCGCGATGTCCGGGTGCGCCTTCTCGATCTCGTCGAAGAGGATGACGCTGTAGGGATTGCGGCGGATCCGCTCGGTGAGCTGGCCGCCTTCCTCGTGGCCGACGTAGCCCGGAGGCGAGCCGATCAGCTTCGAGACCGCGTGCTTCTCCATGTACTCCGACATGTCGAAGCGCACGAGCGACTTCTGGTTCTCGAACATGAACTCCGCCAGCCGCCGCGCGACCTCCGTCTTCCCGACGCCCGAGGGCCCGAGGAAGATGAAGGAGCCCATCGGCCGGTTGGGGTTGTTGACCCCGAGCCGCGAGCGGCGGATCGCCTTGGAGACGCCGATGATCGCGGCCTCCTGGCCGACGATCCGGCGGCGGAGGGCGTCCTCCATGTGGAGGAGCTTCTCGGCCTCTTCCATCTCGAGCGAGGCGACCGGGATGCCGGTCCAGGAGGAGATGATCTCCTCGATGTCGCGGCGCGTGACCTCCTGGGTCGCGTCGCTCTTCTCGGCCGACTGCGCCTTGGCCCGCTCGATTTCCTCCTTGAGCTCGATCTCGCGCTCGCGGAGGAAAACCGCCTTCTCGAAATCCTTGTCCGAGATCGCCTTCTTCATCTCCTTGACGATCTGGCGGATCTCGAGCTCGAGCTTGCGCAGGTTCTGGGTGTCGGCGACCCGCTTGAGCTTGACCTTCGCCCCGGCCTCGTCGAGGATGTCGATCGCCTTGTCCGGGAAGAAGCGGTCGGTGATGTAGCGGTTGGACTGGTAGACCGCGGTCTTGATCGCCTCGGCCGAGTACCGGACCTTGTGGAACTGCTCGTACCGGTCCTTCACGCCCTCGAGGATCTCGAAAGTCTCGTTCTCCGAGGGCGCCGTGACGTGGATCGCCTGGAACCGCCGCAGGAGGCTCCGGTCCTTCTCGATGTACTTCCGGTACTCCTTCAGGGTCGTCGCGCCGATGCACGAGACCTCGCCGCGGGAGAGCGCCGGCTTGAGGATGTTGGCGGCGTCGAGCGAGCCCTCCGCCGAGCCCGCCCCGATCAGCGAGTGGATCTCGTCGATGAAGATGATCAGGTCCGGGTTCTCCCGGAGCTCCCGGATGATCCCCTTCAGCCGCTCCTCGAACTGGCCGCGGTACTTGGTCCCCGCGACGATCAGCGAGAGGTCGAGCGCCAGGATCTTCTTGGACGAGAGGAACATCGGGACGGCGCCTTCGACGATGCGGGTCGCGAGCCCCTCGACGATCGCGGTCTTGCCGACGCCCGGCTCCCCCAGGAGGATCGGGTTGTTCTTGGTGCGCCGCGAGAGGATCTGGATGATGCGCTCGACTTCCTTGTCGCGGCCGATCAGCGGGTCGAAGGTCCCGGTCCCGGCGAGCTGCGTCAGGTCCCGGCTGTACTCGGCCAGGAACGGCAGCTCCTTCTTCTGCTTCGAGACCTCCCGCTCCTTGATGAGCGAGATCGTCTCCTCGCGCACGCCGTAGAGGTTGAAGCCCCGGGCCGCGAGCAGGCGCCCGGCGACGCAGCCGTCGACCCGCAGGAGCCCGATCAGGAGGTGCTCCGTGCCGACGTAGGGGTGCATCATGGACTCGGCCTCGTGGGAGGCGTAGGCCAGGATCTTCTTGGACTCCTCGGACAGGGGCAGCTCGGCCGTCGAGGAGATCCGCTCGACGAAGATCCGGTCGCCCTCGATCTCCCGCCGGACGTCCTCGGGCTTGACGTTGAACCGGGCGAAGATCTCCTTGATGACGTCTTCGCCCTCCCGGAGGATGCCGAGCAGGAGATGCTCGGACTCGATCACCTTAGAGCCGAGCTTGGACGCCTCGTAGCGGGCGAAAAACAGCGCGCGGCGCGCTTTTTCGTTGTACTTCTCAAACATGGAAGGAACCTGTCGCCGTTGGAGATCTGTGGTGGAAAGCCATCGAGCGAAGTCTCCGGACTAGCCTCGCTCTGGCAAACCGGGCGACGGAGTAATTCCTTCCCGGGACATCGTGAAAAGTCTATCACAGCGATTCGCCAGATCCGGGTTGTGCGTGACGAGAACGGTCGTCATTCCCCGCTCCGCGTGGAGCTCCCGCAGGAGGCCGAAGACCGCCCCGGCCGAGGCCGAGTCGAGATTCCCGGTCGGCTCGTCGGCCAGGAGCAGCCCCGGGCCCCGCGCGAGGGCGCGCGCGATCGCGACGCGCTGCTGCTCGCCGCCCGAGAGGGCCCGTGCTCCGTGGTGGCGCCGGTCCCCGAGTCCCACGCGCTCGAGCAGCGCCGCGGCCTTCCGGCGCGCCTCGGCTTCCGGCACCCCGGCGATGCGGTGAGGCATCGCGACGTTCTCTTCAGCCGTGAACTCGGGCAAAAGGTGATGGAACTGGAACACGAACCCGACTTTCTCGTTGCGGAACCGGGCCCGCGCGCGCGGCGTCAGCTCCTCGATCGCCGTGCCGAACACCTCGACGCGGCCGGTGTCCGGCCGGTCGATGCCGCCGATCAGGTGGAGCAGGGTCGACTTGCCCACGCCCGAGGGTCCCATGACCGCGGCGAACGTGCCCTCGCGAAGGTCGAAGGACAGGCCCGAGAACACCGTCACGGGCGCGCCCTCCCCCGTGTAGGTCTTCGAGAGCCCCTCGGCCCGGATCGCCAGCGCCGTCATCGCGACAGCCGGATCGCCTCGCCCGGCGCCAGCCGCGCCGCCGCGCGCGCCGGCAGGACCGCGGCCGCGATCGCCGTGCCGATGGCGAACGCGGCGCACGCGGCGACCTCGGCCGGGTGAATGGCGAAGGGAACGTGCGAGATCGAGTAGACCTCCGGCGGCAGGGGCACCAGCTTCAGCCGGTCGGCGGCGACCGAGAGGCCGACGCCGATCACGACCCCGGCGGCCGTTCCGACGACGCCGATCACCGCGCCGAGCGTCAGGTAGATCCGGAGGAGCGCTCCGGGCGCTGCGCCCATCGACGTCAGGACCCCGAGGTCGCGCTTCTTCTCGACCACGGTCAGGGCGATCGAGGCCACGATGTTGAGCGCCGCGACCACGATCACGAGGCCAACCGTCACGAAGATGACCGCCTTCTCCAGCCGCAGCGCGAAGGCGAGCGGCGCGTTGCGGTCCCGCCACGTCTCGACCTTGTATCCCGCCGGGAGCGCCGCCCGCACCGCGGCCGCCGCGTCGTCGGCCCGTGTCGGGTCGGCGAGGCGCGCCTCGTAGGCGAACGCGCCCGAGGCCACTCCCGAGAGCAGCCGCGCGGTCGACTCCGAGACCTCGACCTCGGCGGCCTTCTCGAGGAGGCCCGCGCCCCGGACGTCGGAGACCTCGAGCACGACCGAGACCGGGATCGGTCCGACCGGCGAGAGCCGCGTACGCGACGACGTCAGCCGCATCGGGTCGCCCACCGCGAGGTGGAGCCGCGCGGCGAGCGGCCGCGTGATGACGGCGCCGGGCACCGTCGCCCGACTCCGTCCCGGCGGCGTCGCCGTTGCGGAAGCGGACCGGCTGGATGGCGGAGCCGTCGATGTCCGAGGCCCAGCCGCGGCCTTCGATCGCGGCTTCGACGCCCGAGGCCCCCGGCGCCTTCTCGAGCGCCCGCCGCGCGGCGTCGGCGTCGGGCAGGAGCGCGCCGCGCGCCGGGAAAACCGTGAGGTGCGCGGTCCGCTCCATCATCTGGCGGCGGATGCGGTCCTGGAAGCCCGAGAGCAGCGCGAGCGAGACGATCAGCGCGGCGACCCCGACCGCGAGGCCCACGATCGAGATCGTCGCGATCAGCGCGACGTGGGCCCGGCGCCGGGACGCGGCCAGGTAGCGGAGCGCGACGGAGGTCTCGAACCGCACGGTCACCCGCGCGGCCGGAGCAGCGGAAAGAGGATGACGTCCCGGATCGAGTGGCGATCGGTCAGCAGCATCGCGAGGCGGTCGATCCCGAGGCCCTCGCCCGCCGTCGGCGGCATCCCGTGCTCGAGCGCCTCGACGTAGTCCTCGTCGTAAGGCGCCGCCTCGAGGTCGCCCTGCGCGCGCTCCTCCATCTGCCGGGCGAAGCGCGCGGCCTGCTCCGCGGGGTCGTTCAGCTCCGAGAACCCGTTGGCGATCTCCATCCCGCCGGCGTAGAGCTCGAAGCGGTCGGCCCACTCGGGCTCGCCGGGCAGCGGCCGCGAGAGCGGCGAGATCTCGGTCGGGAACTCGTGGAGAAACGTCGGCTGCACGAGGCGCGCCTCGCCGACGGCCTCGAAGAGCTCGGCGAGGAGCTTGCCCTTCCTGCCGCGGAAGCGCTCCGGCTTCTCGACGCCGAAGCGCCCGGCGGCCTCGAGCAGCCGGCCGGCGTCCGCGAGGTCCTCGCGGCGCACGGGGCCCCGCGGGTCGTCGCGCGTGAACTCGACGACGGCGTCCCGCATGGTCAGCCGCCGGAAGGGCGGCGTCCAGTCGATCGCGGCCTCGCCCCAGGGCGTCGTCGCGCCGCCGGCGACCTCGCGGGCGAGGCCCGAGAGCATCTCCTCCGAGAGCTGCATGAGGTCCTCGCCGCGGGCATAGGCCTGGTAGAACTCGAGCATCGTGAACTCGGGATTGTGGTGCGTCGAGATGCCCTCGTTGCGGAAGTTGCGGTTGATCTCGTAGACGCGCGGGATCCCGCCCACGACGAGCCGCTTCAGGTAGAGCTCCGGCGCGATCCGGAGAAAGAGGTCGAGGTCGAGGGCGTTGTGGTGGGTCACGAACGGGCGGGCGACGGCGCCGCCGGCGATCGGCTGCATCATCGGCGTCTCGACCTCGAGGTAGCCGCGCTCGTCGAGGAACCGCCGCAGGTACCGCACGATCGCGGCGCGCCGCTCGAAGACCTCCCGCGACTCCGGGTTGACGGCGAGATCGAGGTAGCGCTGCCGGTAGCGCCGCTCGACGTCCTTGAGGCCGTGCCACTTCTCGGGCAGCGGACGGAAGCACTTGGCGAGGAACGTCAGCGACTTCGCCTTGACGGAGAGCTCCCCCGTCCGCGTGCGGAACATCTCGCCCTCGACGCCGAGCCAGTCGCCCAGATCGAGCGCCCGGTAGAGCTCGAAGGCCCGCGTCGCCGACCGCGTCCCGGCGAACGTAGACCTGGACCCGGCCGCGCCCGTCCGAGAGGTCCAGGAAGCCGGCCTTGCCCGCCGTGCGCAGCGCAAGCACCCGACCGGCCGTCGCCACGGGCACCGGGGCGGACTCGAGGGCGTCGGCGGCGACCTCGCCGTACCTCCGGACGATCTCGGAGACCGTCGCCGTGACCGGGAACTCGAAGGGCGCGACGGGAACGCCGAGCTCTTCGAGCCTCTTCAGGTTCTCGCGGCGGTTGTGGACGAGGTCGCTCTGGGCCGCCGCTTCCGCTCCCGGTTGCTCCTCCGAGTCGCTCATCGGAGCGGAGTATACGGTCGGTCCCGGCGGTCCGCCGGCTTACGGACGCGAGTCGCGGCGCTCGCTGCGGGGGGCGTCCTGCATCAGCCAGAGGTCGGCCGTGGCGCGCAGGAGCCGGAACCGCGTGCGGGTCCAGGAACGGATCTCCTCCGACGAGCTGACCGCCTCGGCCTCGTCGACCACGCTCGAGAGCGCGCCGTCGAGCGCCGGCACCCGGCCGAGCGTCGAGCGGGCCGCGCGGAGCGTCTCGGCCCGCGGCTCGCCGCCGGAGCGGGCGAGCGCGTCCGTCTCCTCCTCGGCCTTTAGCCGCAGCGCGGCCGCACGGAGGAGGATGCGGTCCCGCTCGTTCGGCGGCCGCCCGCCCGCCGCCACGGCATGCCGCGCGGCCTTCAGCTCCCACGGCTCGAGGCGCAGGTTCTCGAGCCCGGCGAGGTCCGTGCGCAGAGGGCCCGCGCCGTCGTCGTAGTGCTCGACCGCGGCGAGCACCCGCTCGACGGCCGGCTTCCAGAACGCGTCGTCGTCGGCGTCCGACTCGACCTCCTCGACGAGGCTCAGGGCCTCGTCGATGTCCTCGGCGGCGAGCCCCGCGAGCTCGAACCGTCCGAGGACGTGGCCGATGGCCTCCTTGAGCTCGACGACCTGCCGCGCCTTGAGGTTCGAGTCGCGCGACTGGCGCTCGAAGCGCTGCCGGGACTCGTGGAACTTCCGGAACTCGTCGGCCGTGGGCACCTCGAGGCCGCCGCGCGTCAGCTCCTTCTCGAGGTCGCCGATCCGCTCGGTGGCCTCGTCGAGCCGCCGCTCCTCGCGCTCGTAGAGGCGGTGGAAGACCGACCGCGTGCGCAGGTTGCACGTCGCCGCCGCCGCGAGGACGTCCGGATGGGCGAGCCCGCCCGCGACCCGGCGCTTCAGGATGCGCACGTTCTGGAGGAGCTTCTCCGTCACGAGGTCCTCGAACTCCTGCGCGCGCGCCATCTCGGCCGCGACGTCGTCGAAGGCCCGCGCGATCGTCGGCGCCGTCTCGGCATCGATCCGGGGCCAGACGGAGGTCGCGGTCGCGGACTCGAAGTACTTGCGGACCTCGGGGCGGGGCCGCGCCGCGGAGGCGTCGCCTCCCTGCCCGGCCGCGAGCACCGTCGCCAGGAAGTCGACCTTGTCGACGACGTCCTCGTCGACGTCGGGCTGCGAGAAGTAAAAGCGCAGGAGGTGAAACGCGATCTTCTCGTCCTGGGGCTGCACCTTCTCGAAGAAGCGCCGCACGTAGGACGGCGACACGTGCCGGTCGGCTTCGCGGAGCTTGTGCGCGAAGGCGTCGAGGCGTTCCGAGAGCTCCCGGATGCGCGGCGCGACCTTCTCCGGCGACGTCGTGTCGATCGCCCCGGCGACCGAGCGCACGTCGTCGTAGAGCTTCGAGAAGTCGAGGGCGTACGAGGGCTCGGCGGCGAAGAACGTCTTCTGGACGCCACGCAGAAACTGGTGGAACGTCCACAACGCCTTGAACCTCTCGGTCAGGCGAATGTAGTCTTCGTGAAGAAGCTGGATTCGCTCGACGGACATCGTGTTGTTCCGCGGTTCCCGGTATCTTAGCGCGGAAAGACCGCGGCGCCGGCCGGGAACCGGGGCCGCCGAGGTGCGAAAACGATGAAAATCATCGCCGCGGAAGGCGCCCCGAAGGCCATCGGACCGTACAGCCAGGCGATCGTCGACGGCGACCTCCTGTTCGCGTCGGGACAGGTTCCGCTGGATCCGGCGACGGGCGAGCTCGTTCCGGGGGGCTTCGAGGCCGGCGTCGAGAGGGTGTTCGACAATCTCGAGGCCGTCCTCCGCGAGGCCGGGGCGAGCCTCCAGGACGTCGTCAAGTCGACCGTCTACCTCCTCCGGATGTCCGACTTCGCCGCGATGAACGGGATTTACGCGCGGCGGTTCGGCAACCACCGTCCGGCGCGCTCGACGGTGGCCGTCGCGGAGCTCCCCAAAGGCGCGTCCGTCGAGATCGACGTCGTCGCCCGCCTGAAGCGCTGAGGCCCTAGGCCCAGAGCGCGAGGCCGAGCGCCGCCGCGAGCCAGCCGAGGGAGAGCACGCGCGTCGCGCGGCGGTGCAGCGAGTCGAACCGTACGCGGAACGGATCGTCCGGCGGCGCGGCGTCGAAGGAGCCGACCTTCATCCGGAAGTAGTCCATCCTCGGCCGGAGGACCATCGCGAGGTAGACGTTGGTCGCGATCGCGACGAAGATCCCGATCGCGCCGGCCGCGGTCCGGCCCCGCAGCACGAGGCCCCGCTCGAGGGCGACGAAGACCCCGATCACCAGAACGAGCGAGAGGACCTGCTTGACGATCTCGAACCGCCGCAGGATCTCGCCGAAGACCCCGCCGGCCGCGTCCCGCGACGGGATCTTTCCGAAGACGACCGGGGCGGCGATCACGACGAGGAGAGTCCCGCCCACCCAGAGGGCGAGCGCGAACCGCACGGCGAGCGATGGAACGTCCAAGGCGCGGGAGTCTATATGCTGCTCCGCGTGCCGCGTCCCTTCCGCGCCGCCCTCGCCGGAATCGTCGCCGCCGGCTTCGCGGCGACCCTCCTCCGCCTCGGCCACTTCTCCTACTGGCTCGACGAGATCCGGCAGTCGTACTGGATCAGCGGGGACTGGGCGTACCTCTGGAAGTCCCTGCGTTTCGACGCCGTCCACCCTCCCCTCGACTACGTCGCCGGCAAGCTCTTCGACGCGCTCCATCCCGGCGACGCCGGGCGAAAGCTCCTGCCCGCGCTCTGGGGCGCCGGCGGCGTCGGCGCCTTCGGGCTCCTTCTCGCCCGGCGGGGAGGGCCCGTCCTCGGCCTCGCCGGCGCGGCCCTCCTCGCCTTCGCCCCGTACCACGTGCGCTTCTCCCAGGAGCTCCGCCCGTACTCCCTGGCGCTCTTCCTGCTCGTCCTCGCCCTCGTGGCGCTCGACCGATTCCTCGAGCGCCCGGGCGCGGCGAGGCTGGCGGCGCTCTACCTGCTCTGCCTCGGGACGGCTTACACCCTCTACACCGCGGGCCTGGTCCTCGCGATCGCCGCCGGCGCGCTCCTGCTCGAGGACGCATTCGCGGCGGACCCTGCTCGCCGACGCACGGCACGGCGCTTCCTCGCCTGGAGCCCGCTCTTCGCGCTGGCTCTCGCCCTCGCCTACCTGCCGTGGACGCCCGTCGTGCTCGACGCCATGCGCCGGCCGCCGACGGCGGCTCCCCCGCCGCCGACGCTCGAGCGGGCGGGGAGGATCGCCGCCTTCTTCGCGTTCGCGCCGGGCGACGGGGCCGCTCTCTCCGCGGGCGGAGCGGTGTTTCTCCTGCTCGCCGCGTGCGGAGCCTGGATCGCCGTGGCGCGGCCGGGTCTTCGCTTCCTCGCCGTCTGGGGACTCGGCGGCGCGGCCACGATCGAGGCCCTCTCCCGGATCCATCCCCACGTCGACGCGTCGCGGATATTCCTTCCGGCGGGGCTCGCCGTCACGGCGCTCGCCGCGGTGGCCGTCTCGGCGCTGCTCGCGCGGCCCGTCGGGCGGCTGCCCGGCGTGGCGCTTCTCGCCGCGGTCCTCGTCCTCGATGCGCGCGCGCTGCGGGTCTACTTCCGGCAGGGCCGGCCGGACTGGCGTCCCGTGGCCGCGTACCTGCGGCGCGAAGCGGCGCCGGCCGAGCGCATCTTCGCCGAGAACCAGCACACGCAGCTCTGCGTCGCCTACTACATCGTGGGCCCGCGCTGGCTCTTCGACGCGACGGAAGGCCGCGACCCCGGCCGTTCGATCGTGGACGTGGGAGGGGATCGCGGGTCCATGGCCCGCGCCTGGCGCCCGGGCAGCCGCGGCTGGCTCGTGCTCGCGGCGGGCCCCGAGGACCCGTGGCTGCGCCGGTGGGCCGCCGGCCTTCCGTCCGAGAGCTTCCCCACGGCCGCGGGCGCGACGGTGCGCCGGATCGACCCGGCCGGAGTTCCGGGGCGCTAAGATCGGGGTTCCGATGGATCCGGAGCTTTCCTCCGCGCTCGACGACCTCATCCTCGGCCGCGGCGTCGCGCGCGGACGGCACAGCCTGCGCTGGAAGGGCCGGCTCGTGGCCCCCGAGTTCGAGGAGCGGCTCGCCGCCAACGGATTTTCGCCGACGACCGTGCGGGACGCGCGGATCGAGCCCGGCGAGAGGATCCCGGCGTTCTACCTGCACGGCGACACCGCCGACTTCGGCTACATCCGGTGGGAGATCTTCACGCCGAAGAGCCGCCGCCAGCTCTTCGCCTCGGAGTACCGGCGGCCCGACAACCAGGAGTGGGCCGTCCAGCTCAACCTCTCCTCTCCGAAGACGGTGTGGGCCGACGCCTCGGCCCGCGAGCGGCACGACGTCGACACCGTCGTGGCGGTGCACCCGTGACGGCGGCCCCGATCGTCGAGACCTTCCCGGTCGGCCCGCTCCAGTGCAACTGCAGCGTTCTCGCCGATCCGGTTTCGCGCGAGGCCGTCGTGATCGACCCGGGCGACGAGCCCGAGCGGATCCTCCGGCTTCTCGAAGAAGCGAAGCTGAAGCCGGTCGCGCTGCTCCACACCCACGCGCACCTCGACCACATCACGGCCTCGCGGGCGATGAAGGAGGCGACCGGCGCGCCGATCCGGCTTCATCCCGCCGACCGCCCGCTCTACGACGCCCTGCCGGAGCAGGCGGCGTTCTTCGGCCTGCGCGCCGAGGCACCGCTTCCGCCCGACACGCCGCTCGCCGACGGAGACGTCGTGCGATTCGGCCCCTACCGGCTGCGGACGATCCACACCCCGGGCCACACTCCCGGCTCGACGTGCTTCCTGCTCGAAGGCGACTCCCCCGTTCTCTTCTCGGGCGACACGCTCTTCCGGCGCTCGATCGGAAGGACGGACCTCTGGGGCGGGGACACCGACGCGATCCTCGCTTCGATCCGCGGCCGGCTCTTCCCGCTCGAGGGCTCGACGCCCGTCGTCTGCGGCCACGGGGAGGGCACGACGATCGCCGAGGAGAAGCGCCTGAACCCTTTCGCCGCGCTCTGACCCGTTTATAATCCTCGCCCGATGGGACTTTCGATTCCGGAGAAATCCGCCCTCGTCGCCTCGTTCTGGAAGGACGCCCCCTCGGTCTGCCCCACGCACGACGTGCCGATGCGGACCTTCTTCGTGGACCGCGTCTACAAGCCGCAGGTCGTCATGGTCTGCCCGCGCGGCAAGGAGATGCACCGGTTCGCGCAGAAGCCCAAGCAGATCGAGTTCTCGCGGCCCCACCTGAAGACGATGGTCCGGGACGCGCAGGAGCGCGAGTCGCCCACGTGCCCCCAGGACTTCACGGCCCTCCACGTCTACCGGACGCCGGCCGTGTTCCTGCCCCAGGGCTGGGACTACAGCTTCGTCTGCCCCAACTGCCTCTCCTACGGCCAGTGGATGGAGACGGGCCGCGAGGAAGAAGAAGTCGTGGCGGCCAAGCCCAAGAAGGAGGCGCCGGCCTTCCACGACGAGACGATTCCGCTGGGGAAGCGCATGGAGATGGCGAAGGACGGCAACCTCGCGCTGAAGCTCTACGCGGCCATGGCCCAGACGGACTGCACCGCCTGCGGCTACGACTGCGAGGGCTACGCGGTGGCCCTCGCCAACGGCAAGGAGAAGGACCCCAACCTCTGCGTGCCCGGCAAGGAAGAGACCGCGCGCATCGTCAAGGACCTTCTCAAGGGCACCGGGCTGCCGGCGGCCTCGGGCTGAGTCAGTCGCCCGCGGCCCGGGGCATCCCCGCCGCCGAGGCCACCCCACCCGAGTCCGTCGCCCGCCGCTCCGCTCCCCGGATCGGGATCGCGAAGGTGAACCGGCTGCCCTGGCCGACCACGCTCGAGGCCCAGATCGTCCCCCCGTGCAGCTCGACGAGCGACCGCGCGAGCGCCAGCCCGATGCCCATCCCCGCGTGGCCGCGCGTCGCCGAGCCGTCGACCTGCCGGAACCGCTCGAAGACGTGCGGCAGCTCGCTGTCGGGGATGCCGATGCCGTCGTCCTCGACGCTGACGAGAAAACGCTCGGGCTCCCGTTCCACCCGGACGACGACCCGGCCGTGCTCCGGCGTGAAGTGGATGGCGTTGGCGAGCAGGTTCCAGAGGACCTGCTGGAGCCGGAGGGCGTCGGCGCGCACCGGGGCCATGGGCTCCGGCATCGGCGCGGCCATCAGCACGACGCCGCGCGCCTCGGCCATGAGCCGCACGGTCTCGATCGAGCGCTGCACGACCTCCGAGAGGAAGACGGGCTTCAGGTCGAGCGTCAGCGCGCCGCGGTCGAGGCGGGCGAGGTCGAGCAGGTCGTCGATCAGGGCGAGGAGCACGCGCGACGACTGGCGGATCTGCCGCATCCCCCGCCGGCGGGTCGCGTCGTCGACCTCCTGCTCCTCGAAGAGGTCCGTCCACCCGACGATCGCGGTCAGGGGCGTGCGCAGCTCGTGGTTCACGTTCTGGAGGAAGTGGTCCTTGAGCCGGCTCGCCCGCCGGAGCTCGTCGACCGTGCCGGCCAGCGTCGTGTAGAGCCGGGCGTTGCGCAGGAGCAGCGACGCGAGGTCCGCGAACGAGGTCACCGCGTCGATCTCCTCCTGTCCGAAACCCTCGGAGCGATTGATCGCGACGGCGACCCCGAGCGTCTCCTCCTCCGTCTTGAGCGGCGCGTAGACGCCGTTGGACGCTCCGACGAGCCGGCCCAGCTCCTGGCTCGCGTACGGGTCCCGCGCCACGTCGTGGCTGCAGTACGGCTCGCCGGTCCGAAAGACCATTCCCTCGATCGAGCGGGCGTCGACGGAGACCTTGAGCCGGGAGGCGATTTCCTCGGTGAGGTTGAAGGCCGGCACGGCCGCCTCGAGCCGATGGGTGTTCCGGTCGTAGAGGTAGAACCAGACCCGCTCGGCGTTGGTGAAGGCCGCGATCGCCTGCGCCGAGCGGGCCAGGACCTCTTGAACGTCGGTCATGCGGTACGCCGACCGCGAGAACTGGTGGAGCCGGCGCAGCGTCTCGACCCGACGCGCGACGCGGCGGCCCATCGTGTCGATCGCGGCGGCGAGCCGGCCGAGCTCGTCCGACTGGTCCCCGCCGCCGACCTCCACCGTCCGCCCGCGGCCGATCTCCTCGGCCGCGCCGACGAGCTGCGAGACGGGAGCGGAAACCCGGCGCGACACGATGCCGATGACGACGAGGGCCGCCGGCAGAAGGAGGACGAAGAGCATCAGCACGTCGCGGCGAAGGGTCGAGAGCGAGGAGGGCGAGAACGCGGCCGCCGCTTCGCCCCGGATGGTGTCGAGGGCCTCGCGCGACAGGCCCTCGTAGAAGATCCAGCCGGTCGAGCCGAGCCTCGCCGAGGCGATCCGGACCCGCTTGCCGTCGATCAGGTACTCCTCGCTCGAGCGCGTCGCCGACCGGCCCCGGGCCGCGAGGTCCTTCAACTCGGGCGCCGGCGCCGAGGCGAGCGGGGCGCCGCTCGCGCCGTTCCAGCCGAGAACGGCTGCGGCGCGCGGCGTCATGGAGACGACGTGCCCGTCGGAATCGGTCGAGAACCAGAAGTCCCCCGGCGCCTGCCAGGTCTCCATCGCCTCGCTCACGTACCGGCGCGCGTCGACCTCGATCGCGACCCCCGCCAGCAGCTTGCCGGCCCCGTCCCGGACGGGCACGAAGAGGGTCGGGAACCTCGGATCGGCCGGGCCCGTCGACGGCCCCGCGTGCGCCTCCGTCCAGACCGCCTTCTCGCCGCCCGCCGGCGGCGCCTCCGGAAACCGGGCCACGCGGTTGAAGAGAAACCGCTCGAGCTCGCCCCCGGACTCCTGGTTGGCCTTGTGGAAGTCGATCCACGGAGAGAGGCGAGCCACGCCGGAGGCGGTCCAGAGGCCCACGGAGCGAAACGACGGGCGGCGTCGCCGGAGCTGAGCCATCAGCGGAGCGAGGGTGCGGGTCCGGGCGAGGTCCCCGCGGGCCGCGGCCTCGTCCGGACGGCGCGAGGAGATGATGGCCACCGAACCTTCTTCCGGGACGGCGGTCCAGACGTGCCCGTGCGCGTCGGGCGCCGTGCTCCCCGCGCCCGGGGCCTCCGTCGCCTGCAGGGCCTCGCCGGCCGCCGCCGCGATCGCCCAGGCCGCCTCCTCGGCCACCTCGGTCCGCCGCTCGATCCACTCGGCCCGGAAGATCGCATCCTGCGCCATCCGGATCGAGGCCTCCGTGACCCGCACGGCCGCCACCTGCTCGGCCGACGCCGTCTGGAGCGCCGAGAGCCGCCGCTGAACCAGAAAGACGTACACGACGGCCGGCAGGAGGAAGGCGACGAAGGAGCCCAGCAGGAGCCGGGCCGCGAGGCTCGTTCGCGGATCGAAGCGCCGCCAGAGGCGCTCGAAGGGAAGCGGTTTCACTGAGGAATTGTAGCGCCGGTCGGATCAGGAGGCAGGCGGCGGGATGCAGGAGGCAGGTCGAGGAGACGGCGATCCCTGCCTCCTGCCGACTGCCTCCCGCCTGCTGCTTACTCGTACCTCAACGCCTCGATCGGATCCAGCCTCGATGCCTTTCGGGCTGGATAGAAACCGAAAAAAACCCCGATCGCGGCGGAGAAGCCGAAAGCGAGCGCGATGGCGCGGCCGTCGAGGTGGATCGGCCAGCCGGCCTTCCAGGCGAGGATCCGGGAGGCGGCGATGCCGAGGGTGACGCCGATGGCGCCGCCCGCGATCGAAAGGGTCAGGGCCTCGATCAGAAACTGGGTGAGGACGTCCCGGCCCTTGGCCCCGATCGCCATGCGGATCCCGATCTCGCGCGTCCGCTCCGTGACCGAGACCAGCATGATGTTCATGATCCCGATCCCGCCGACGAGAAGCGAGATCGAAGCCGCCGACGCGAGCAGCACCGAAAGGGTCTTGGACGTCTGGTCCGCCGTCTGGGCGATCTCCTGCTGCGAGCGGATCATGAAGTCGGAGTCCTGGCCCGGCCCCAGCCGGTGGCGCTGGCGCAGGAGCGCCTCGATCTGCTTCTGCGCCTCCTCGACCGCCGACCGGGACACGGCCGACGCCATGAACATGTCGATCTTCTGCGTCTTCTTGAGCAGGCGCATCACGGTCGTGTACGGGGCGATCGCCACGTCGTCCTGGTCCTGGCCCATGGAGTTGCCGCCCTTGGTCTCGAGCACGCCGATCACGCGGAACGGAAAGTTCTTGATCCGCACGGTCTGTCCGACCGGGTCCTGGCCCTCGAAGAGGGCGTTGGCGACGGTCGATCCGAGGACGCAGACCTTGGCCGCGGCCCGCACGTCGGATTCGCCGAAGAAGACGCCGCGCTCGACGTTCCAGGAACGCACGAAGGGCCACTCGACGCCCACGCCCTGGACGCTCGTGCCCCAGTTCATGCTGCCCGACACGATCTGGGCGGCCGACCGCGACATCGGCGTCACGTAGGCGACCGCGGGACACTCGGCCCGCACGGCCTCGACGTCCTCCTCGGTGATCGTCGACTGGCCGGTGAAGATCCGCGCTCCCGACTGCGTGGCGACTCCGGGAAAAATCATGAGGAAGTTCGTCCCGAGCGAAGAGATCTGGGCCTGGATCGCCTCCTGCGAGCCCTGGCCGACGGCGATCATCGCGATCACGCAGGCGACGCCGATGATGATCCCGAGCGCCGTCAGGATCGAGCGCATCTTGTTGCGGGCGATCGCCTTGAGCCCGACCTTCAGGATCGTCAGGAACTTCAGCATGGCCCCCTCAGTGCGCCGCCGGCGCGATGCGACGGTTCGTGACCGGGCGGTCCTCGACGACGCGTCCGTCGCGGAAGACCACGACTCTCCGCGCGTACTCGGAAATGTCGGTCTCGTGCGTGATGACGACCACCGTCTTCCCCTCGTCGTTCAGCCGCTGGAAGACGCCCATGACTTCTTCCGAGGTCTTCGTGTCGAGGTTGCCGGTCGGCTCGTCGGCGAGCATCAGCTTCGGGTCGTTGATCAGCGCCCGGGCGATCGCCACCCGCTGCTGCTGGCCGCCCGAGAGCTGGCTCGGCTGATGGTCCTCCCGGCCCGCCAGGCCCACCGCCGCCAGACAGCGGCGCGCCCGGACCTCGCGGTCCTTCGCCCCGTGGCTGTCGTTCGAGTAGATCAGCGGCAGCTCGACGTTGTCGAGCGCGGAGGTGCGCGGAAGCAGGTTGAAGGACTGGAAGACGAACCCGATCTTGCCGTTGCGGATCTCGGCCCGATCGTCCCGATCGAGGCCGGAAACGTCGACGCCGTCGAGAAAGTAGCGGCCGGAGGTCGGCCGGTCGAGGCACCCGACGATGTTCATGAACGTGCTCTTGCCCGAGCCCGACGCGCCCATGACCGCGACGAACTCCCCCGGCGTGATCGAGAGCGTCACGCCGTCGAGGGCCCGGACCTCGACTTCGCCCATCTGGTACACGCGGACGAGGTCCTCGACGCGGATGACGTCGGCTTGCGCCAACGTCAGAATCTCCGGCCGCCCACGGGGCTGCGTCCCGCCGCGGAATCGACCTTCGCCGTCACGAGACCGACGACGACGGTGTCCCCCTCCTTCAGATCTCCCGAGACCACCTGCGTGTAGCGCCCGTCGGTGATTCCCCCGCGAATCTCGACCGGCTTCAGGGCGCCGTTGTCCCCGGGCCCCTGCGTGTAGACCGTCTGCCCCGGCCGCTTCGGCTTGCCGCCGGCCCCGGACCGGTCGAACTGGCGCGCCGCACCGGCCGGCCCGCTTCCGGTCCCGCGCGCCGCGCGCTCCTCGACCGAGGCGCCGCCCGCCGCCGCGGCCGGAGAGGCCGCCGACTCTTCCGGCTTGAAGCGCAGGGCGGCGTTCGGAACGCGCAGCACGTCGCGTACCGTGGCGACGTCGATCGACACGTTCGCCGTCATGCTCGGCCGGAGGGCGAGATCGGGATTGTCGACCTCGATGATCACGGGATAAGTCACGACGTTCTGGTTCACGGTCGCGTTCAACCGGATCTGCGCGATCTTCCCGCGAAAGGTCTCGTCGGGGTAGGCGTCGACGGTGAACCGGACCGGCTGGCCGACCTTGCACATACCGATGTCGGACTCCGAGACGTCGGCCGAGACCTGCATCTTCGTGAGGTCCTGCGCGATCGTGAAGATCGTGGGGGCGGTGAAGGACGCCGCCACCGGCTGGCCCACGTCGTACTGGCGGTCGACGACGACGCCGTCGATCGGGGCCGTGATCCGGCTGTTGCGCAGGTCCGTCTCGGCCTGGGCGAGCGACGCCTTCGCCTGGTTGACGGCGGCGGCGGCCGAGTCGAAGTTGGCCTGCGCCTGGTCGAGGTCCGCCTGCGCCGCGAGCTTCTCGTCCCAGAGGGCCTTCTGCCGCCGCAGGGAGATCTCGGAGTTGCGGAGGTCGACCTGCGCCTTCTCCAGGGCCGCGCGCACCTGAGCCAGCCTGTCCATGAACGGCGCCGGGTCGAGCTCCGCGAGGAGGTCGCCCTTCTTGACCTTCTTGTTGAAGTCGGCGTGGAGGGCCGCGACGTTGCCCGAGACGACGCTCCCCACCTTGACCGTCGTCACCGCGGACAGGGTGCCCGTCGCCGCGACCGTCTGCGTGACGTTGCCACGCTCGACCCTGGCCGTGCGGTACTTGGGCTCGGCCTTCTTCCGACTTCCGAGCAGCAGAAAGGCGCCCGCGCCGACCACGAGCACGACGCCGGCCACCCACAGTGGTTTCTTCATGCGCCCCTTCCAACCGGTCCCGCCGGAGCCTTCTTCCCCGACCGTCCTCCTCCGAGGCCGGCGCGCCGCGAATTTACATCGGGCCAAAGAAAAAGGGCCCGCGGGGGCCCTTTTCGAAACGCCGGGACGGCCCCGGCCTCAGAGGTTGCGGTCGATGAGCTTGACGAACTCGCTCCTCGGCAGCGCGCCGAGGGCCCGGTCCGCCACCTGGCCGTTCTTGAAGAGGATGAAGGTGGGGATGGAGGTGATCTGGTAGCGCATGGCGACCTCGGTCGACTCGTCGACGTTGATCTTCGCGACCTTGATCTTGCCCGCGTACTGCGTCGCCAGGTCGTCCACGATCGGTGCGACGGAGCGACAGGGTCCGCACCAGGGCGCCCAGAAATCGACCAGCACGGGCACCTGGCTCTTGAGAATGTCCCCGTCGAAGCTCGCGTCGGAGACCTGGGAAACGTTGGGATTCGACATCGGCAAATGCTCCTTCGACACGATATATGCGCTGACCCTGTCCGGGGATTCAGGCGGCGCCCATTCTACAACGGAGCCCCGCCCGCCCTCCCGCGGCGGAGCCTCGTCTCAGTGGACGTGCGCGTGGACGCGGCCGCGCACGTGGGCGAGGCCTTCCCGCAGGAACCACGGCACCATCAGGAGCGAGAGGGCGGGGTCGATCCAGTGCGGCAACGCCAGCAGACCGGCGACCATCGCCAGCATCGTGAGCCCCGAGTCGATCGAGCAGGCGATCGACTCCTTGGCCTCGGCCGCCAGTCCCTTGCTGCCAAGGCTCCGGCTCGTCTTCCACTTGAAGTACCCGACGACGGGCATGCCGAACGTGGCGAAGATCGTGAGCAGAAGGCCGAGCACGCTCGGTTCGACGCGATTGCCCGCGATGAGCTCGTAGGTCCCCCGCCCCAGCGTGTAGGTCGCGAGCAGGAGGAACGACACGCCGATCCAGCGGGCGAGCATCTGGTCGCGCCTCGCGTGGTCCTCCTCCTCGTCGGCGAGGTGGCGCAGGTGCCTCACGGCCAGGAGCGCCGCGCCCCCCTCGATGACGCTCTCGAGGCCGAAAGCGAGCAGGGCGAGGCTGCCCGTCCGGGCCGCCTCGAAGAGGGCGAGGCCGCCCTCGCCGAAGACGTGCACGAAGGTCAGGCCGAGCAGCCAGTGCATGCGCCGGCGCAGGGCCTCGGAGGCCGCCGGGGCCGCGTGCCCGGGGGCCGCGAGGGCGTGGGGACCGGTGGTCACGACGGCATTCTACGCAGCGCCCGGAGGCCTCCGCGGAATAGAATGCGCGGGCGCCTGCTTGGGGAGCCTGAAATGCTGCGTCGGATGAGAGCCGCGCCCGGGGTTCGGGCCGTCCTGGTGGCGGCCGCGGCGCTGGCGCTGCTCGCCGCCTTCGGCCTGCACCCGGAGCCGATCGGCGCCGACGGGTTCGCCTCCCACCGCGGCCTCTCGAGCGCCCACCCGGAGGACGCTCCCCACGCCTGCCCCGCCTGCCTGACGCACGCGGCCGCGCTGCTGACGCCGGCCCCCGATCCGCTCGCCGTGGATTCGTCCGACGCCCGCGTCGCTTTCGCTCTCGAAACCGGCGCCCTCTCCCGCCGCGCGGCCCTCGACCTCCCGGGCCGCTCTCCTCCTTCCGGCCGCTCGTAAGACGCGCGGCCGCATTCCGCGGCCCGCTCCGAGTCGAAGCCGGGAGGAGATTTTGAAAGTCCGAACAACTCTGGTTTTCGCCGCGGCGCTCTGCGCCGCGCTGAGCGCCCGGGCGCAGGACACGCCGTCGCCGACACCGACGCCCGTTCCCGCCGCGCCCGCCCCCGAACCGACGCCGGCGCCCGAGCCCCCGCCTCCCCCGCCCGCTCCGGCGGCGGCCCCCGCCGTCAACCCGACGTTCTTCAATCCGGCGATCGCCGTCATCGGAAACTTCCTCGCGTCCGTCGGCCACAACCCCGTCCAGCCCTCCCCCGCGTTCCAGGTCGAGGAGTCGGAGATCTCTTTCCAGGCGGTCGTCGATCCGTACGCCCGCGCCGACCTGTTCCTCTCGTTCAACAACGACGGCGTCGACATCGAGGAGGGCTACGTCACGTTCCTGTCGCTGCCCTGGCAGATGCAGGCGAAGGCCGGGAAGTTCAAGATGCAGTTCGGCAAGGTCAACACGATGCACCTTCACGTCCTGCCGTGGGTGGACGAGCCCCTGCCGTTCGACGATCTCCTGCTCTCCCCGGACACCTGGGAGGGCGAGGGCATCTCGCTCTCCAAGGTCATCGAGCTTCCAGGGGACACCTACTCGGAGGCCTACTTCCAGGTCGTCGACGGCAGCTCCGAGCCTCTCTTCGCGGCGCCCTCCAAGGGCGACCTCTCGTACAACGGCCAGTACCGCGCCTACCGTGACTTCGGCGACGACCACAACCTCGAGATGGGCTTCTCGTACGCGTACGGCCACAACGGCACGTCGCTGACGAACACGACGAGCCTCCAGAACGTCCATCTCGTCTACCGGTGGAAGCCGCTCCAGGGAAAGCCGTACCGCTCGTTCATCCTGCGCAGCGAGTACTTCTGGAGCCAGCGCGAGCAGCCCGACGGCAAGCAGAACGCGCAGGGCTTCTTCGTCGGCGGCGACTACCAGCTCGGCCGCCGCTGGTACACGGGAGCGCGGTACGAGTTCTCGGACCACGCCACCGACGCGACGCAGCGGGACAAGGGGGTCGCCGCGACGTTCACGTTCATGCCGAGCGAGTTCTCGATGCTCCGCGCCGAGTACCGGTACCGGGAGTACGCTCCCGGCATCCGGGCCAACGAAGGCTTCCTGCAGATCCAGTTCGCCATCGGCGCCCACGGCGCCCATCCTTTTTGAGGTACGCATGAAACGCATCATGACTCTCCTCGCCGCCACGCTCTTCGTCCTGTCCGCGTCGTCGGCTTCCGCTGCCGTCCGAATCGTCACCAGCCTCCAGGACTTCGCCTCGATCGCCGACGCCGTCGGCGGCAAGCGCGTCGAGACCTTCGCGCTGGCGAAGGGGTACCAGGACCCGCACTTCGTGGAGCCCAAGCCGTCCTTCGTCCTCAAGCTCTCGCGCGCGGACCTCCTGATCGTGGCGGGCCTCGAGCTCGAGATCGGCTACCTGCCGCCCTTGATCGACCAGAGCCGGAACGACAAGATCCGGCCGGGGGCGTCGGGGTACCTCGACGTCTCGTCGGGCTGCGACATCCTCGAACGGCCGACCGGAACGGTGACCCGCGCCATGGGCGACGTCCACCCGTTCGGCAATCCCCACTACTGGCTGGACCCCGACAACGGCCGGGTCATCGCGCACTCGATCGCCGACCGCCTGACGAAGCTCGATCCCCCGGGCGCCGCCGAGTACGCCGCGAACCTCGCCGCGTTCGAGGCGAAGCTGAACGAGGGCGAAAAGCGCTGGCAGGCTGAGCTCGGACCCTACGCCGGGACCGAGCTCGTCACGTACCACAACTCCTGGCCGAACTTTCTCAAGCACTACAAGCTCGTCGCGGCCGGCTACATCGAGCCCAAGCCCGGCGTGCCGCCGTCCCCCGCGCACACCGTGGACCTCATCAACATGATGATCGAGAAGAAGATCCCGGTCATCCTCATGGAGCCCTACTTCGACCAGAAGACGCCGAAGGCCGTGGCCGAGAAGACGGGCGCGACGCTCGTGACCTTCATCCCCTCGGTCGGAGGCGTCCCGGAGGCGAAGGACTACGTAGCCCTCTTCGACTACGACGTGAAGCTTCTCGCCGGCGCCCTCGCCGCGAAGAAGGGAGCCAGGCCATGAGCGTTTTCGAGGTCCTCCTGCCGGCGTTCGTCGCCGGGCTCATCGTCACCGGGATGCTCGCGTACCTCGGCGTGCACGTCGTCGAGCGCGGCGTGATCTTCGTGGACCTCTCGCTCGCCCAGATCGCCGCGCTCGGCACGACCGTCGGCATCCTCGCCGGCTACGACATGCACACGGACATGGGACACGTGTTCTCGCTCGGCTTCGCGCTGATCGGCGCCGCCGTGTTCGCGCTGTCCCGGGTGCACCGCAGCACCCGCATTCCCCAGGAGGCGATCATCGGGATCGCCTACGCCGTCGCGGCGGCCGCTTCGATCCTGGCGATGTCCAAGGCCACGGGCGAGACCGAGCACCTGAAGGAGATGCTGGTCGGCAACATCCTCTCGGTCTCCTGGACGGAGCTCGCGAAGACGGCCGGCCTCTTCGTGCTCGTCGGGGCCTTCCACTTCGCGCTCCGCCGGAAGTTCCTCCTGATCTCGATGAACGAGCCCGAGGCCGAGCGGCAGGGACTCTCAATTCGCTTCTGGGATTTCCTCTTCTACAGCTCCTTCGGACTCGTCGTGACCTCGGCCGTGCCGATTGCCGGGGTCCTCCTGGTCTTTTCGTACCTGATCGTCCCGGCCGTTTCGGCGATGCTCTTCTCGACGCGGCTCGGTGTCCGCCTCGCGATCGGCTGGGGCATGGGCGCCCTCAGCTCGGCCGTCGGCGTATACCTCTCCTACCTCTGGGACCTGCCGACCGGCGCCACGATCGTCACGACGCTCGGGGCCGGCCTCGTGCTGCTGGCGTGCGTGCGCTGGGCCATGGGGCGGGGGCGGGTCCCGGCCTAGGGGAAGACGAACATCCCGATCGCGGCCGCGAACATCAGGAGCGTCGCGGCAGACAGGGTCAGCCGCCATCTGCACGGCCGCCATCAGGGGCCACGTCAGCCAGGCCGTCCAGAGCAACGCCGTCCCGAAACGCGCGCCCGCGACCGAGTAGGTCGCGATCCCGGACGGGTCGTCGTCGGCCGCGCCCGAGACGACTCCGGGCCCGAGCGCCCGGAAGAACCGCCCCACCCCCCGGGGCGTCCTGCCCGCGTCGGCCCCCGGGGTCTGGCTCACCGGCGCGGCGGAGCGTCCGTCCCGCGGCGGGCCGCGAAGTAGTCGCGCGTCGACGCGACGTCCCGCTGGATCTGGGCGCGGAGCTCCATCACCGAGGGGAACTTTCGCTCCTCGCGCAGGCGGTCGAGGAAGAACAGCCGCACGCGCTCGCCGTAGACGTCGGACGAGAAGTCGAGGACGAACGTCTCGATCGTCGTGCGGTACTCCTCGTACAGCGTCGGGCGGCGCCCGATGTTCGTCACGCTCGTGAACCGGCGGCCGAAGGAGCGGATCTCGATCTCGGTGACGTACACCCCGTCGGCCGGCGAGAGCTCGTTCTCGGGCTCGAGGTTGATCGTCGGCACGCCGATCTGGTGGCCGACCCGGTCGCCGCGGGACACGAGGCCGTCGAGCTCGTACTCGCGGCCGAGCATCGCGTTCGCCTCCGGGATCTCCCCGCGCTCGAGGGCCCGGCGGATGCGGCTCGAGGAGACGGGCTCGCCGCCATGGAGGACCTCCCCCACCGCCGAGGCGACGAACCCGCATTCGGCGCCGAGCCGCGAAAGGAGGGCCAGGTCGCCGCGCTTGCCCCGGCCGAACGCGAAGTGCGCGCCGATGTAGAGCTCCGAGGCGCCGAGTCGCTCGGCGAGCAGGCCCCGGACGAAGTCCTCGGGCTCGGTCAGCGAGAAATCGCGGGTGAACGGGATCACGAGCAGGGCGTCGATCCCGATCGCCTCGATCGTCTCCTCCTTCTGGCGGAGCGTCTGGATGCGCCGCGGCGCGCGGTCGGGGCGGAGGACGGCCATCGGGTGGGGCTCGAAGGTGATCGCGAAGGAGGTCCGGCCGACCTCGCGGGCGCGCGCGACCACGGTCGCGAGGATCCGGCGGTGGCCCAGGTGGACGCCGTCGAAGTTGCCGATGGTGCCCACGCCGCCGCGTGGAAGGTCCGTCTGGCGGAGCGGATCGCGGATCACCTGCATGGAATCGCTCTTCCCGCCGGCTCTCAGCGGGCGGTGTCTGCCGTCTGCGGTCCGCCGTCCGCGGCCCGGTCTCGGGCCGACGCCACCACGGTTCCCGTGACGTCGTAATCGAAGCTCTTCTCGATCCGGACCCGCACGATGTCGCCGGGGAAGAGCGTCCGGCCGCCGGCGTCGGTGATGAGGAGCCGGCCGTCGATCTCGGGGGCCTGCGAGCGCAGGCGGCCGTCGAGCAGGTACTCGTGCTCCTCCGACGGGCCTTCGACGATGGCCTCGACCTCGCGTCCCCGGAGGGCCCGGAGCCGGGAGCGGGCGATCGGCTGCTGGAGGGAGAGAAGAAAGTCCTTGCGGCGCTCCTTCTCCTCGTCGGGGACCGGGTCGCCCAGAGCCTCGGAGCCAGAGCCCGGTTCCGGCGAATACGTGAAGGCCCCCAGGTTGTCGAACCCGGCCTCGCGCACGAACCGGCAGAGCTCGGCGAACTCCGCCTCCCCTTCGGTCGGGAACCCGAGGATGAAGGTCGTTCGGATCGCGATGCCCGGCGCCCTCTCCCGCATGCGGTCGAGCATCCGGCGATAGGCCTCCGCGTCGCCCCCCCGGCGCATCGCGGCGAGCACCGGCCGCGCCACGTGCTGGAGCGGGATGTCGACGTACGGCAGGAAGCGCGGCTCGGCGGCCATCAGGTCGAGGACCGAGTCGTCGAGCGTCTTCGGGTAGGCGTAGAGAAAGCGGATCCAGGGAAAGCCCGTTCCGGCGGCGAGCGCCTCGACGAGGCGGGCGAGGCCCGCGCGGCCCATCCCGAGGTCCTCGCCGTAGCGGGTGGTGTCCTGCGAGATCAGCACGAGCTCCGAGACTCCCTGGGCCTCGAGCGCCCTGGCCTCGGCGACGAGCGAGGCGACCGTGCGGCTCCTCTGGAAGCCGCGCATCTGCGGGATCGTGCAGAAGGTGCAGGGATTGTCGCAGCCCTCGCCGACCTTGAGATACGCGTAGCCCCGCCGGCGCGACAGGACGCGCGGCGCGAGCTCGTCGTAGAGGCGGGTCGCGAGCGGCTTGTCGGTGAAGCGCGGCAGCGTCGGCAGGCCGGCAGCCGCCGCGGGGGCGTTCTCGAGCTCGTCGAGGCCGACGAACGCGTCTACCTCGGGGATCTCGGCCGAAAGCTCGCGGCCGTACTTCTGGACCATGCAGCCGGCCACGATGACCCGGTCGATCTGGCCCTTCCTCTTGCGCTCGACCTGCTCGAGGATCGTCTCGACCGACTCTTCCTTCGCCCGGTCGATGAAGCCGCAGGTGTTCACGAGGACGATGCGGGCCTCGGCGTCGGGGACGATGGCGTGCCCGGCCCGCTGCAGGTGCCCGAGCATCACCTCGGTGTCGACGAGGTTCTTCGGGCAGCCGAGCGAGACGACGCCGACGGAGGGCAGGGTCTTGGAGCTCATCGGGGAGGGCCGAAGCCCGGCCTAAGGATAGATCCGCTTGAGCGTGCGCGGGTACGGAATCGCCTCCCGGAGGTGGTGGATTCCGCAGACCCAGGCGACGAGGCGCTCGAGGCCCATCCCGAACCCGGCGTGCGGGAACGTTCCGTACCGCCGGACGTCGAGGTACCACTCGTAGGCCTCGCGCGGCAGCTTGTGCTCCTCGAGGCGCCTCTCGAGGAGGGCGAGATCGTGGATGCGCTGCGAGCCGCCGATGATCTCGCCGTAGCCCTCCGGGGCGAGCATGTCGAGGCCGAGCACGACCTCGGGGTCCTGCGGGTCGGGCTGCATGTAGAACGACTTGATGGCGACCGGGAAGCGCGACACGATGAGCGGCTTTTCCGAGTCGGCGCAGAGCGCCGTCTCTTCGTCGGCCCCGAGGTCGTCGCCGAACTTCACGGGGAACCCCCTGGCCTGCAGCGCCGCGATGCCCTCCCGGTACGTGATCCGCGGGAAGGGCTTCGCGACCCGCTCGAGCTTCGCGGTGTCGCGCTCGAGGCGCTTCAAGTCCTCCCGGCAGCGCTCCAGCGCGCGGCCCACGAGGTACACGATGAAGTCCTCGGCGAGCTCGCACAGCCCCTCGAACTCCAGGAACGCGACCTCCGGCTCGACCATCCAGAACTCGGTCAGGTGCCGGCGCGTCTTCGACTTCTCGGCCCGGAAGGTCGGCCCGAAGCAGTAGACCTTGCCGAACGCCGCGGCCGCGGGCTCGAGGTAGAGCTGACCCGACTGCGAGAGGTAGGCCTTGTCCCCGAAGTAGTCCGTCTCGAAGAGCGTCGACGTCCCCTCGACCGAGGACCCCGTCAGGATCGGCGAGTCGATGCGGACGAACTCCCGCTCGTAGTAGAAGTCGGCGATCGCCTGCTCCATCTCCGAGCGCACCCGCAGGACGGCGTGCTGCTGCGAGGAGCGCATCCAGAGGTGCCGCAGATTCATCAGGAAGTCGACGCCGTGCTCCTTGGGCGAGATCGGGTACTCCGGCGAGGAGCCGAGGAGGACGACGCGCGTGGCGCTCATCTCGTGGCCGCCCGGGGCCCGCTTCTCCTCCCGCACCGCGCCCTCGACCTCGAGCGAGCACTCCTGGGTCGCCTTCTCGGCCGCCTCCCAGACCTCCGCCGGGACCTCGGCCTTCGGCACGACGACCTGCAGGTACCCCGTGCCGTCGCGCACGATGAGGAACTGGATCTTGCCGGAGGAGCGCTTGTTGTACAGCCAGCCCTTGACGACGGCGCTCCCGCCCGCCTTCGAACCGATCTTCGAGATCGAGGTCGCGTCCATGAGGGCGCGGATTATAAGGGCTTTCGCGAATCGTGCCGATAGAATGCCCGGGCGTGCTCCGTCCGACCGAACGCCGCCGGGTCCTGGGGCTCTCGGTCGCGCTCGTGGCCCTCGCGTTCTGCGGCCTCTACCTCCAGTCGACCTCGAAGTGGTGGTTTGAAGACGATCCCCACCACTACGCCGCGGCCGCCGCGGTCGACAATCCAATCGACATCTTCCTCGACCCGAACGTCCTCCACCGCTGGGGCACCGGAGCGTCCCTCGTCCCAATGCACGTCCTGTCCTTCTGGATCGACACGCATGCTTTCGGCGTCTCGCCGCGGGCCGCGCGGATCCACCAGCTCGTCTCCACGGTCCTCGTCGCGTTCCTGATCGCCGTCGTCCTCCGGCGCTTCGACGTCGAGCCCCTCGTCGCCGCGGCCGCCGCCCTCGTCTGGCTCTGTCTGCCCTCGACGCTCGCCGTGCACTACTACCTGGGGACGCGGCAGTACCTGGAGGGCCTGGGCTGGAGCCTCCTCGCCGCCGACCAGCTCCGGCTCCTCTGCCGTGAGGCGCGGCCCCGGGCGTCGACGGCCGCGCTCTTTCTCGGCTGCGCCGCCGCCGCGATGCTCTCCAAGGAGACGTACGCCGCCGCGATCCCCGCGTTCGTGTTTCTCTACGCGCTGGCGCATCGACGATTCGGCTGGAGCGCGGCGGCGATCGCGCTCGCCGCGGGCTACGGCGGGTACCGGATCGCGATCCTCGGCTCCGGCGCGGACTACCCTCATCCGCCCTGGTCGCTCCAGGAATACCTCCGCTATCTGCGCGTCCTGCCCGACACGCTCGCCGTCAGCCCCCGGGGATGGATCCTCGCCGCCGGCCTCGCCGCGCTCGCGGTGGCGGCCCTGCGAAAGCCTTCCGGGTGGAGACCCGTCGTTCTCTTTCTCGGAGTCCTGGCCGCGGGTCTCGCCGCGACCTACCCGACGGCCCCGGCGGTGCTGCTGACCCACGAGACGCCGGGAACCTGGTACCGCGCCGTCTTCGCCCTCCAGACCACCGTGCTCCTCGCCGGAGCGTATCTGCTGGGCCGCTTCGCGAGCCGCGCCACGCGGGCCGTGGCTTTCGCGCTTGTCCTGGCGGTCGTCATTCCCGGCACGGTGACGACGCGGCGGTACTGGCTCGACCGACTGGCGGACAGCGAAGCGGAAGGCCGGTTCTACCTCGCATACCCGGACCGGCTCGTCTACAGCGAAGAGCCCGCCTACTGGTTCCTTCCCGGCCTCGACAAGCTCTACGGCGTCGCAACGCCGCACTCGATCGGCCGCTTCGACCCGGAGATCGCCCACGCCCGAGAGATTCTCCGGCGGCACGCGACGATCTGGCGGCGGCGGGACGGAGCCTGGATCGAGGACCCCGGGCTCTACGCCTCGCTCCGCGCGAAAGCCTCGCCCGACGGCCCCTGAGTCGCCGGCCTCAGCGTCCCGGAATGCGAGTCCCGACGCGCGCGGGCGACGGCGTCGGGGGCGGCCGGACCTCGACGGTCCGCTTCAGGATCGTCCGGCCGCCGTCGTTGGCGATGAGGGTGAACGTCAGCACGTGCGTTCCCGGAGTGAGGTCGGGGATTCCGAACCCGAATCCCCCCCGGTCGTCCTTCGCTTCGGGATAGTCCGGAAAATGCTCGAAGAGGCCGGGCATCCGCATGTGGAGAAGGGCCGAGCCTTCCGTGCCCCGCTCCGACGCGATCCGGACCTCGGCGATCCCCGAGTCGTCCAGCGCCCAGGCGCCGTGCCATTGCCCGGGCCAGACCGGTTCCGGGAACGTCACGTCGCCGAAGGGCGGGGCGATGCGGGCATCGGCGACGCGGAGCGCGTCCATCGCCTGGAGGGCGGATCCGGGAGGAGCGGGAAGGACGGCGGGCGCGCCCACCGGGCGCAGGACGACGTCGGTCTCGCCGCCGTGGGGGAAAGTGCCGACCGCCTCCACGCGGCCCTTCTCGACGCCCCGCCGAGCGAAACGGACGTACTCGAGCAGCTCGAGCCCGTTCCCGCCGCGCGCGTCCATGTGCAGGACGATCAGGCGAGCATCCAGGGGTTCGAGCTTCTCCCAGAGAGCGTCGGGGATGGGTCGCTGGTGCGCCAGCGGATACAGCTCCTCGTACGGCTTCGGCGCGAAGCTCGAGTGCCCGTTGACGAGGGGCTTCTCGTGTTCGGCCTGGCGCAGCGTGTACTCGCAGTCGTGAGGGAAACCGAGCGGCATCTCGAGGAGTCCTCCGTCGAGGTTGCTCGCGCGCAGCCACTCGTACACAGGGACCGGGCTCGAGTCGTAGGGGTAGATCGTGATCGGAAACGCCCGGTACTCGAGGGTCAGGAGCGCGAGCGCCACGGCCACGCCGGACGCCCTTTCGCCGGGCGACCGCCGGCGCGTCAGGATCGACAGTCCCCAGGCCGCGAGGACGGCGAGCGCCGCCTGGAACAGGACGACGCCGCGGGCCGCAACCCGGATCGCCCGGAACAGCGCGCCGAAGGTCAGGAAGAGGAAGCGGTAGTACGGCGTGTTGCCGCCGAGCGCGACGAGGACGCCTGCGGTCGCGACGGCGAGCAGGAGGAGAACGCGGCGGTCGAGGCTTTGTCGGCGGAGAAAGTCGCCGAGATTCGCGTACCGGCTCCTCTGCGGAAACGCGAGCGCGAGGCGCAGGACGACGGCCAGCGTCAGGAAGACCTGCACCCGACCGGCGTCCCCGAGCGACAGCGGCCCAATGCGCAGGTGCGGAATCGAACGGGCCGCGAACCAGACGGCGACGAGCAGGAGGATGACCCCGTCCATCCCCCGCGCCGCGCGCCGGCGGGCCGTGGATGCGGCGCCCTCCGGACGGTCCGCCGTCGGCTCCCTCCGCCGGCCGCGCGCGACCGCGACGACGGCGAGCCCGAGCGCCAGGACCCCCGGAAAAAAGTCGCCTTCGGGCCCGCGGAACCGTTCGGTCAGGGGCCCCCAGAGACGATTCCGCTCCCCCGCCGAGAGGAAGTAGCCGGGCCTGGCCGAGAAAAACGTCATCTCCCCGACGGTTCGCCGCATCCCGTAGAGGTCGGAGGCCTTCTGGTACGGCATCGCGAAGGGCACGAACGCCAGCGCTCCGATCCCCATGGCGAGGACCGCCCCGACGACGCGGCGTCCCCGCTGCGGACCGCCCTGGACGAGCTCGAGGGCGAGCACGATGACCACGAGAAACCCGGTGAAGAACGCGTACTGGATGCAGGCAATCGCGTTCCACGCGAAGGCCACGGCGAGGAGCACCGCGTCCCGGCGGCGACCGAGATCGAGGTAGCGCAGGAGGAAGAGGAAGACGAGGCAGAGGAACGGACCCCATTCCATGTGCACGTGGGGAAGCTGGGCGAGCTTGTACGGCAGGAACCCGTAGACGACGCCCGCGGCGAGCGCGGCGAGCGCGTCCCCCGTCACGTACCGGGCGAGCGCCCACGCCGACAGGGCGGACAGGAACATCCCGCCGAGCAGGAGCACGTTGTAGTTGGTGACCGCCGACGCCCCGGCGGCGAGCAGCGGAAAGCCGAACGCGGCCGCCCCGTAGAGGTTCTCGGAGAACGCCAGCACGTACCTGGCCGGGTGGAGGATCGGGGCCTGGAAGAGGTTCGCGGGATCGCGGAGGGTCTGCACCCAGTCCCAGTGGAAGATCCAGGCCGAGAGCTTCGCGTCGAGGAGGTCGACGAGCCCGTCGGAGAGGTGGATCGCCTGGGGCCAGGTCGCGAGGATCGTGTAGGCGAGAAAGAAGGTCCCGGCGAGCAGGGTCTCCCGGAGCGGACGCGGTGCCTCTTCGGCTCCCCTCAACGCAGCCGCGTGCGGACGTTGTTGGCGAGCGTGATGGCCTGCTGGAGCCGCTGCATGCGCCGGTGCCGCTTCTGCGTCGCCTCGACGTCTCCGGTCGGGGGCACGTTGCCCCGGATCTCGCGCATGAGCTTGTCCGCCTCGACGCCGAAGGCCTGGAAGTCCCCGAGCTGGAACTTCCGGAACGTCAGCTCGGAGGCGATGACGTAGCCGTCGGCCACGTCGCGGACCATGGCATACGCGGAACCCCCGAGAAACGCGCTCATGCGAGGAAAAGTGTAACCCGGCCCCGGCCGCCGATCCGGACGTCGCTTCCCCGGAAGGGCCCCGCCGGGATAGGATTCCGCCCTTTGCGGGAGGGCACATCTTGGCTTCGCACGCCGACTATCTCGACATCGACGGTCTCCTGACCGAGGACCAGCGCCTGGTCCGGGACACCGTGGGCTCCTGGGTCGACGACAAGGTCCTCCCCATCATCGAGGACGCGGCCTGGGAGGGGCGCTTCCCGAAGGAGCTCGTTCCCGAAATGGCCGCGATGAGCCTCTTCGGCTCGACCATCGCCGAATACGGCCTGCCGGGCCTCGACAACGTCTCCTACGGCCTGATCATGCAGGAGCTCGAGCGCGGCGACTCGGGCCTGCGCTCCTTCGTGTCCGTCCAGTCGGGGCTCGTCATGTTTCCGATCTACGCCTACGGCTCGAAGGAGCAGAAGGACAAGTGGATCCCGAAGCTCGCGAAGGCCGAGGCCCTCGGCTGCTTCGGCCTGACGGAGCCCGACTTCGGATCGAACCCCGGCGGAATGCGGACGACGGCGAAGAAGGACGGCAACTCCTACGTGCTGAACGGCGCCAAGGCCTGGATCACGAGCGGCTCGATCGCCGACGTGGCGGTGGTCTGGGCCAAGCTCGACGGGGTCGTCCGGGGGTTCCTCGTCGAGAAGGGGACCAAGGGGTTCTCGACGTTCGAGCACAAGGGGAAGATGTCGCTGCGCGCCTCGGTCACGTCGCAGCTCGCCTTCGAGGACTGCCGCATCCCGGCCGAGAACGTCCTGCCGGGCGTCGAGGGCCTCAAGGGCCCCCTCTCCTGCCTGACCCAGGCGCGCTACGGCATCGCGTGGGGCGCGCTCGGCAGCGCCATGGCGACTTACGGCTGCGCGCTCGAGTACTCGAAGAGCCGGAAGCAGTGGAAGGACCGTCCGATCGCGGCGCACCAGCTCGTCCAGGAGCGCCTGGCCTGGATGATCACGGAGATCACGAAGGGCCAGCTCCTCGCCTGGCGCCTCGGCCGGATGAAGGACGACAAGACGATGAAGCCCCACCACGTCTCGATGGCCAAGCGCAACAACGTGTGGGTCGCCCGGGAGTGCGCGAAGCTCTCCCGCGAGACCCTCGGGGCGAACGGCGTCGTCAACGAGTACCCCGTCTTCCGTCACCTCGCCAACATCGAGAGCGTCTACACCTACGAGGGCACGCACGACATCCACACGCTGATCATCGGCGAGGCGGTCACCGGGGTGGCGTCGTACAACCCGCCGATGGAGTAGCAGGAAGCAGGCAGCAGGAGGCAGGCGGCAGGGAGCAGTCGGTCCTGCGTCCTGCCTCCCGCCTCCTGCCTCCTCTCCGTATCGCCGAACCCCCGAAATCCAGGGCCCTCAGTCTCTTGCGCTAAAATACCGGGCTCGAGACATCACCGTTGGGAATCACCGGCAATCTCAAGACGATGCAGCTGGGAGAGCTGTTTCAATGGCTCTCCCTCGGCTCGAAGACCGGCACGCTGCTCATCGACGGGCACGGCGTCGAGAAGCGCATCTACTTCCAGGACGGCCGCATCGCGTCCACCTCCTCCTCCGATCAACGCGAGTACCTCGGGCACTTCCTCGTCTCCAACGGTTTCATCACCGAGGAGGAGCTCAAGATGGCGATGGAGGTCCAGGAGGAGTCGCAGATCCTCCTGGGCAAGATCCTCGTCATGATCAACGCCATCGCCGAAACCGACCTTCTCCGCCTGATGCGCAAGAAGGCCGAGGAGTCGATCTACGACGTCTTCCTCTGGACTGAGGGCAGCTTCGAGTTCGTCGACGGCCAGATGCCGGACCAGAAGATGGTGCCCCTCTCCCTCGACGTCACCGGGATCATCATGGAAGGGATGCGCCGCTACGACGAGTGGCAGCTCATCCGCCAGCGGGTCCCCGACTCGAGCGTCGTCCCCGACATCATCCGCTCCCTCGACATGGACTCGGTCGGCGACCGCGAGAAGCTCATCATCCCGTACATCGACGGCCAGCGCTCGATCGAGGAGATCGCCCTCCAGACCCACAACGCCGAGTTCATCGTCTCCAAGCTGATCTCGGAAGGCCTGCGCACGGGGACGATGCGCCTGGCCGAGAAGCGGCCCCGGCGGCCGGCCACCCCGGACCTGCCGGCCGGAGCGAGCGAGATCGACCATTTCCTCCAGCGCGGCCGCTCCCAGCTCAAGGACGATCCCCACGCCGCCTATCGCCTGTTCAAGGCGGCCCACGAGCTCGACCAGGGCGACGGCCGCACGACCGAGGCACTCCGCGAGGCCGAGCGGGCGATCAAGGCCGCCCTCGACCGGGACGGCGTCTCGGGCGACAAAGTCCCGGAGCTCGCCGTCCCGCTCGCCTCGCTGACGAAGCTCTCCTTCTCGCCCCACGAAGGGTTCGTGCTGTCGCGGATCAACGGACAGTGGGACGTCAAGTCGATCATGAAGATCTCGCCGATGAAGGAGCTCGACGTCCTCGTGATCTTCCAGAAGCTCCTGAAGGACGGCGTCATCCGCTGGAAGGGGAAGGCCGCGTGACCGGCGAGGCCCCGCGCCCGAAGGGAGGCGCCTTCCGGAGTCTCCAGGTCGCCGCCTGCGCGGGCGCGGGCGTGGCGCTCGCGCTCCTTCTGCCGGGCATCCCGTGGGAACGCTGGCCCGAGCTGCTCTTCTTCGCGGGCCTCTCGGTCGTGGCCTTCCGGCTCCGCGTGCGGTACGCCGGCAACTACGTCGGCCTCGAAGCCGCGGCCCTCGTTCCCGCCATCCTCATCCTCGACTCCCCCGGCGCCGCGATGCTCGTGTGCGCCGTGGCGGACGGCGTCTCGAAGCTCCTCGCCCGGCCCCGGCGCCTGAACCTCGCCAACGCCTTCGACGTCGCCCAGCTCTCGCTCGCCTACGGCGCGGCGGCCCTCTTTTGCCGGGCCCTGCATGCCGCCGGAGCCGGCTGGGTGACCGTCGCGGCCCTCGCCACCGGGGTCCTCCTCGTCTTCTTCTTCGTCAACACGGCGCTCGTCTTCGCGTACCTCGAGCTCGGCGGCATGGCATCCCGCGAGCGCCTCCTCGAGATCGCCTTCTTCCAGCTCGCGGCCCTACTGCTGCTCGCGCCGATCGTCATCCTCGAGGTCCTGGTCTACGCGCCGTACGGGGCGGCCGGAACGCTGCTCGCCTTCTTCCCGGTCGTCCTCGCCTCGTTCGTCGTGCGGAACCTCTCCTCGATGGAGCGGCGGGTGGCCGAGGTCTCGCGGCAGAACCGCGAGCTCGACGTCATGCGCGAAATCTCGACGACGTTCGGCGGCAGCGCGCGGGTCGACCGCTACGAGCGGGTCTTCGCCGCCGTCGCCCGGCTGCTGCCGGTCGAGGCCATGGCCGTCATCGAGTGGCCGGGCGGCGAGGACGAGGACCTCGTGGTGCACGTCTCGGAGAAGGCCGCCGCGACCCGCCGCGACATTCTGGCCTGGGCGCGCCGCAGCCGCCTCGACGAGCGCCGCGTCGAACGCGGGAGCGCCCCCGAGGAGCTCGCCGTCGGCGACGCGCGCGAGATCCGCCTGGCGCCGGGCACGCACTACCAGGTCCGCGTCCGGCTCTCGACCTTCGAGCTTCACTCCGGCCTGCTCGTGCTCGAGGGCTCCGACGCGGCGCTCCACGCGCCGGCCACCGTCGCCTCCCTCCGGACGATCGCCGACCACATCGCGCTCGTCCTCCAGGACCGGAGCATCCGGGCCCAGATCGAGGAGCTCTCGGAGCGCAACCGCGAGCGCGCCGAGACGCTGAACCAGATCCTCGAGATCTCGAACGACCTCAAGAAGAACCGGACCCTCGACGACCTCCTCCCCTCGATCGCCTCGGCGGTCGCCAAGGGCCTCGGGTTCCAGCAGGTCGTCCTCTCGCTCTACGACCGCGAGCGCAACGTCTTTTCGCCGCGGGCCCACTTCGGCGTCGACGACCGCTGGCCGGAGCTGCGGGAGCGCGACGTGCCCGCCGAGGAGATCACCCGCCACTGGACCGAGAAGAACCGCGTCTCCAAGTCGTTCTACGTCCGCGACCGGCCGGCGCGGGAGGCCGCTCCCGCCGTCGCCGCGGCCCGGCGGGTCGTCACGGCCGGCGACGACGCCTGGCACCCGGGCGAGCTGCTCTGGATCCCCCTCTACGCCGGGGACCGCCTGCTCGGGTGCCTTTCGGTCGACGACCCCAGGAACGGCGAGACCCCGAGGGTCGAGACGATCCGCTCGCTCGAGATCTTCGCCAACCAGGCCGTCGCGGCGATCGAGAACGCGCGGTCCTACACCGAGGCGCGCGAGCAGTCCATCCGCGACTCGCTGACCGGCGCCTACAACCACCGGCACTTCCAGGAGGTGCTGCAGCGCGAGCTCGGCCGCGCCGAGCGGCTCGGCCGCCCCCTGACCGTCGTGATGCTCGACATCGACGACTTCAAGGCGATCAACGACCGCTTCGGGCATCCCGTGGGCGACGCGGTCCTGCAGGGCATCGTGGCCGAGGTCCGGGCCGAGGTCCGCGGCGACATGGACCTGCTCGCCCGCTACGGAGGAGACGAGTTCGCGCTGGTCCTGCCGGAGACGCCCGTCAGCGAAGCGGTGCTGGTCGCCGAGCGCGTGCGCCGGCGCATCGACGAGCGTCTCTTCCGGATGCCCGACTCCCGCGAGATCCTCCGGGCCACGGTCTCGATCGGACTGGCGACCTACCCGGACGACTCGACCGAAAAGAAGGCGCTCGTCGAGAAGGCCGACGCCGCCCTCTACCGCGCGAAGCACGGCGGAAAGAACGCCGTCGTCGCGACGTCGGAGCCCGGGCCGGGGCAGCTGCCGCTCTTACCCCACTAACCGTCGCTCCGCTTGCGAGGAGGTCTGCGCCCTGCGGGCGCACCGGCTCGCGGCTCGCCTGTGGGCTCGACCGCGAGCCTGACCTCCTCGCCGCGCTTCGCTCCCGCGGCGCGGACCTCCTCCCTCGCTTCGCTCGGGAGACTATCCGCGCCGCGAACTGCAGGGAGAGTGCCGTATGAGGGTGTCCACGGGCTCCGGTCGTAGGGGCGGCCCTTGCGGCCGCCCTAACGCGAGACCGCGTCCGAATCCTTGTCGTAGAAGCGCAGCGGCCAGTGCTTCGCGGCGCCGGCGTAGTCGATGCCGATCCGAGCCGAGGCCGCGAGGCGGCGGCGGGGGCGGCGGGCGGGAACGAGGATCCGCACGGCGCCGCCGAGGAGATCCCGACCGCTGTCTCGCACGGTGATCCCGAGGCCCGCGCAGAGCTTGCCCGGGCCGGCGAGCAGACGCGGGGGCGCGCCGTCCGGGCCTTCCGCCGCCCGCAGCAGCACCGCCTCCGCCACGCCTTCGCGGCGCGTGACGACGTTGGCGCAGTGGTGCATGCCGTAGACGAGGAAAACGTAGAGGTGCCCTCCGTCGGCGTACATCGGCTCGATGCGCGCCGTCCGCCGACCGCCCCAGGAATGGGCCGCGCGGTCGGTCGGCCCCAGGTATGCCTCGGTCTCGACGAGCCGCGCGCCGTACCAGCGGCCCCTCCAGCGCCGGGCGATCCACGCGCCGACGAGGTCGCGGGCGACGCGTGAGGTGTCGCGGCGGAAGAACGCGCGGGGCGCCTCGCGCAGCCCGAGGGCGCGCGGGTCGATCGCGAGGCGGGAATCGGGGCGCTTCGGTTCGTCCGCTATCATGCCGGGATTCGAAAGGACCGGCCCATTCTATGAACATCCTCGTGACCGGCGGCGCGGGCTTCATCGGCTCGCACATGGCGAAGCGGCACCTCCAGGACGGCCACCGGGTCGTCATCGTCGACGACCTCTCCTCGGGGCGGCGCGAGCGCCTGCCCCAGGCCGCGCGCTTCGTGCAGGCCGACATCGCGTCGGTCGACCTCGAGCCCCTCCTGCGCGAAGAGAAGATCGAGTTCGTCTCCCACCACGCCGCGCAGATCGACCTGCGGCACAGCGTGGCCGATCCGATCGGCGACGCGCGCGCCAACATCATCGGAAGCCTGATGCTCTTCGAGGCCATGCGCCGCGCCGGTCTGCGTCACGTGCTGTTCTCCTCGACCGGCGGCGCGATCTACGGGGAGCCGGAGGGCGGACGCCCGGCGCCCGAGTCCCACCCCACCAACCCCGTCTCCCCCTATGGCTGCGCCAAGCTCTCGATCGAGAAATACATGCACTACTACCGCGTGGTCCACGGATTCCAGACCCAGGTCTTCCGCTATGCCAATGTCTACGGGCCCTGGCAGGACGGCACCGGCGAGGCCGGCGTCGTGGCGATCTTCTCGGAGGCCATGCTCGGGAGCCGGCCCCTGAAGATCAACGGCGACGGCGAGCAGACGCGCGATTACGTCTTCGTCGGCGACCTGGTCCGGGCGGCGGCGGCCGCGGCGGGAAACGACAAGAGCGGCGTCTGGAACCTCGGCACGGGCGTGGAGACGTCGGTCAATCGCCTGTTTGCGCAACTGGCGAAGGAGTACGGCTACACGGCGACTCCGCCGCACGTCCCGGCCCCGGCCGGCGAACAGATGCGCAGCGTCCTCGACGGCTCTCTCGTGCGGAAGGACTTCGGCCTGCCGGCCTGGACGCGCCTCGAAGAGGGCCTGAAGAAGACGGCGGAGTTCTTTCGGAGCCGGCACAAAGCCTGACGCCCCGAACGCCGCGGCGCCCTACGCCGGGACCTTCGGCACCGGGTAGGTTCCCGAGCTCGTCCGCCCCTCGCTGCCGGCCGGCGCCGGACCGAAGTGGCGCTTCAGGACGACGACCGTGCGGTCGTCCTCGGGCTCGCCGCCGCCGCACCATTCGGTGACCCGCTTGATGAGCTCCCGCGCGATCTCGTCGCAGGGCCGCTCGCGGAGCTCCAGGAACGCCCGCGTGAGCCTCCCGGGGCCGTACTCCTCGCCGTTGTCGTCGTGCGCCTCGACCATCCCGTCGGTGTAGAAGAGGAGCGCGTCGCCCGGCTCGATCCGGCGGAACCCGCGGCTGTACGTGGCGTTGGAAGTCGGGCCGAGCACGAGCCCGGTCTGCACCAGCGGCGTGACGCTCATGCCGTGGAAGTGGAGCGGGTGCGGATGGCCGGCGTTGACGTACATCAGGTTCCCGTCGTCCTCGATCTCCCCGTAGAAGAGCGACACGAAGCGGGTCGTGAGACGCGACTCGTGGATGATCCGGTTGAGGCGCTCGACCGTGCGGACGATCTTGAAGTCGCGCTCGACCGCCATGCGCAGGCCCGTGTACACGTCCCGCACCTGGAGGGCCGCCGGCAGGCCGTGTCCCGAGGCGTCGGCGATCGCGATCCCGAGAATGCGATCCGACACGGAAATGAAGTCGAAGTAGTCGCCGCCGACGAGCTCGGCCGGAGTCGTGAATCCCGCGACCTCGATCGATCCCCGGCGGAGGGCGCGCTTGGGCAGGATCGACATCTGGATCCGGCGGGCCTCCTGGAGCGCGGAGACGTACCGGTCCTGCCGCAGCTTCTGGTCGACGGCGAGGCGCAGGATGCCGAGCGAGGAGAGGAGGTCGTCCTCCGGCGCCGCCGGATCGACCGTGAAGGACAGGATGTATTCGTCGTCGCCCACGGCGATCGCCGCGAAGCGCTCGGCGCCCAGGCGCCGTTCGAGCTCGGCGTCGACGCCCGGCGCCGACAGGTCCATGACCAGCACGCCCTCGTCGACCACGCGCTCGATCGGAACGTAGTCCTCCGGGATGAAGAGGCCGGGCGGAATGGCCGGCACGTTGCCGAAGGTGCGGACGAGCTCGTAGCCGCCGTCGCGGCGCACGTAGAGACGGCCGCCGCGCACGCCGAGCACCTCGGAGAACTGCTCGATCACGGTCGAGGCCGTCTGCATGATCGTGGCCGAGGCGTCCGCCGTCCGCTCGATCGCCTGGATCGCCTTCTCGACTTTGCGAAAGAGAAACTTTCCGGTTTCGGCCATGGTTCGCGGCGCGGATTCTAACCCGGAGACGCGCGGCGGCGCGCCGGGCGCTGCCAGGGAAGCCGTCCCCGACCTTCGTGGCTCGCGTTGAGGCCCTCGAGGACGCCTTCCAGCTCGCGCCGGCCCTGCTCCGGCGACACCGTCGCGACGGCGGGCCGGACGCGGGCGGCCCAGCGCTCCCAGGACTCGAGGATCTTGGCATGGCGTCCGCTCCGCGTGTGCGCCTGCTCGCCGCGCGCGAGAAGCCGCGTCTCGAGCTCCAGCGCGACCGGGCCCTCGCCGCGGGCCTCTCCCTCGCGCTCGATCATCGCGAGAAGCGCTCGCGCCGGCTCCGACAGGCCATCGGTTTGCCACGGCTCGCGCGAACGCGCGACGGCGAGCAGCGCCGGCCAGAGACGGCGATGGACCCAGGTCGCCTTCCCGGAGACGAGCTTGACGAGGAGGACGTCTCGGTGCCGGAACAGCGTCTCGCCCGTGGCGAAGATCGTGTGCCCCAGGGGATGCCCCCACCACGAGCCCCGGACGGGCCCGCCCGCGACGAGGGCGACGAGGCTCGGCAGCTTCGGGTCGGTCTCGAGCAGGAAACCGCGCCGCTCCAGCTCGCGCAGAACGCCAGCCACCAGCCTTTCGACGTTGCCGGTCGCCACGCCGCCGAGAGTACCAGCATAGAATCGGCCGGCGTGAGGCACCCCTCCCGGGCGGCGCGGGTTCTCGCGGCCGCCGCCGCTCTGGCCCTCGGCCTCCTCGCCTGCGGCCGGGGCGCGAAGCCCGGCCGCGTGATCGTCCTCGGGCTCGACGGGGCCGATCCGGCGACCATCGACCTGCTGATGTCGGAGGGCAAGCTCCCGAACTTCGCGAAGCTCCGCCGCGAGGGCGCCTATGCCCCGCTCCTGTCCCAGAAGCCGCTGCTTTCCCCGGTCATCTGGACGACGGTGGCGACCGGCAAGACGCCCGACGTTCACCGCATCGGCCACTTCGTCGCCGTCAACCCGGCGACGGGCGAGCAGCTTCCGGTCACGAGCCAGATGCGCCGCGTGCAGGCGGTTTGGAACATCCTCTCCGCGGCCAACCGGTCGGTCGACGTCGTCGGCTGGTGGGCCACCTGGCCGGCCGAAACCGTCAAGGGCGCCGTCGTCTCGGACCACTTCGCCTACCACTTTCTGATGGAGGAAGGCGCCGCGGGCGCCGCGGGCGGCGCCGGAAAGGTCTCGCCGCCGCAGGTCGAGGCCCGCATCGCCGGGGCGTTGAAGAGGCCGCAGGACGTCACGCCCGCGGAGCTCGCTCCGTTCGTGTCCGTCACGGCCGAGGAGGCCGCCCGGCCCTTCGACTTCGAGGACGACCTCTCCCACTTCAAGTGGGCCTATGCCACGGCCGAGACCTACACGGCGATCGGGCTCCAGCTCTGGAAGGAAGACAGGCCCGACAATCTGCTGCTCTACATCGAAGGCGTCGACTCGACCTCGCACCTCTTCGGCCACCTCTTCCGGGCGCAGGACCTTTCGGGCGAGCTCGCCCTGCAGCAGGTCAAGTTCGGTCGGGCGGTCGAGGAGATGTATGCCTATGCCGACCGGCTGCTCGGCCGCGTCCTCGCCGCGATGGACCGTCGCACGACGCTCGTCGTCCTGTCGGACCACGGCTTCGAGCTCGGGAAGCTGCAGGACGATCCGTCGAAGACCCGGGACATGCGGCGCGTCAGCGAGGTCTTTCACCGGCCGGAGGGCATCCTCTATCTCTACGGCCACCGCGTGAAGCCGCGGACGCGGCTGAACCGCCCCACCATCCTCGACATCGCGCCGACCGTGCTCGCCTTGAACGGCCTCGGCCGCGCTGCCGACATGCCGGGCCGCGTTCTCGCGGAAGGCCTCGACCTGACGATCCCGGCGCCCGTCGCGACCTACGAGACCGCCACGGCGCAGGCATCCTCCGGTGCGGCCCCGCAGGACTCGCAGGTCGACCCGGAGATCGTCAAGAAGCTCCAGAGCCTCGGGTACATCGGCGCGAAGTCGGCGACCGGCGACCGGAACCTCGCCGCCGTGGCCTTCGAAGCCGGGCGATTCGACGAGGCCGCCCGCGCGTACGAAAAGCTCGTCGCGGAGAAGCCCGACGACGGGGCGCTGCGGGCGAGCTACGCGGGAGCGCTCGGCGCGCTGGGCGATTATGCCGGGGCCCTCGAACAGTTGACGAAGGCGATCGCGCTCGAGCCTCTCAACGTCGAGGCGTACCACAATCGGGCGGTCGTCCACGAACGGCGCGGCGAACGGGACGCCGCGGTCGCCGACTACCAGACGGCCGTCAAGTACAACCCCCAGTACGAGCCCTCGCGGCGCGCGCTCCAGCGGCTCGGAGCTCCGCTGCCCCAGGAGCCTCGTTCGGACGCCGAGAGGCGCGCGGCGGCCCTCGCCGAGGAGGCGGCCGGCGCCGCGCGCCGCGGCGACTACGCGTCGGCCGACCGGAAGCTCGACGAGGCGACGCGCATTGCGCCGAAGCTGCCCCTCCTCTACCAGTACCGGGCCAACGTGGCCTACCTTCGCGGCGACACGGCGGGGGCGATCGCGGCGCTCGAGCAGGGCCTCCGGATCGACCCCGGCAACGCCCTCTTCGCCGAGAACCTGAAGCGCCTGCGCCAGGCCGCGCCGACCGCGCGCTGAGGCCGCCGGGTCAACCGATGCAGCCTCGCCGCGAAGTCGCGGGAACCCTCGCGGTCGCGGCCGTTCCTCTCGCCGTGTACGCCGCGGGCGCGTGCCGGACGGCCTACGTCGGCGACAGCGGCGACCTCCTGACCGCGATCGCCGTGCTCGGCATTCCGCATCCGTCCGGCTACCCGCTCTACGTCCTTCTCGCGAAGGCCTGGTCCCTCGTCTTCTTCTTCCTGCCGCTGCCGTGGAGCGTGAGCCTCTTCTCGGCGGCCTGCGCGGCGGGAGCCTGCGCCTTGCTCCATCGCGCGGCGCGCGAGTCCGGTGTCGGCGTCGTCGCGTCGGCCGGCGCCGCATGGCTGCTCGCGTTCTCGCCGAGCTTCTGGGCGGAGGCCAACATCCAGCGGGTCTACGCACTAAACGCTCTCTTCCTGGCGCTCGCGCTGCGGCTCGCCCTCCGCTGGCACCGGGAGCGCCGCGACCGCGACCTCGTCGCCGGGGCGTTCGTCTGCGGCCTGGGGGCGACGAACCACCTCGAGATGGGAGTCACCGGGCTCGCCATCGGCCTCTTCGTCGTCGCCACCGACCCGGCGATCGTCAGACGCTGGCGCCTGATCGGGAGCTGCCTTCTCGCCGGCGCCGCGGGACTCCTCCCCTACGTCTACCTGCCGCTTCGCGCGCGCGCGCATCCCCTGCTCGACTGGGGACATCCGGTCACGCCCTCGAGCTTCGTGTCCGTCGTGCTGCGGTCGGACTTCTGGGGTCGCGCGTGGATCCGGGGGCCGGAGGATCTCGTTCCGATCCTTCGAGACTACGGGTGGAGCCTCTTGCGCGAATCGGCGTGGGCCGGCGCCGGACTGGCCCTTCTCGCGATCCTCGCCTCGAGGAGGCGCGGCTGGCCGGTCTTGTTGCCGCTCCTCGTCATGTTCGCCAACGTCGCGACGATGGCGCTTCACGGCTCGCGCAGCGACCTCTTCCTCTGGCACCGCTACTACATTCCCTCGTACCTCGCGCTTTCGCTCATGGCCGGGTGGGGCTGGCAGGCGCTCGCGGAACGCACGCGGCCGCCGCTCGCGGCCCTCGCGCTCCTGCCGCCGCTGGCGCTCGCCGCGACGGGATGGCGCGAGAACGACCGCAGCCGCTACCGGATCGGCGAGGACTATTCAAGGACGCTCCTCTCGACGCTACCTCCCGGCGCGCACCTGATCGCGTCGGACGACAACGTGCTCTTCATCCTCATGTACCTGAATCTCGGCGAGGGGCTCCGCCCGGACGTGGACCTCATTCTCGAAGGCGTGGGCGGGGCGAATCTTCCGCCCCTGGCTTTCAACCCCGACGTGGACCCCGTCTACACGACTCACTATCCCAACTGGCGGATCGCCGAGCTCGATCCCGTACCCGTCGGCATGGCCTTCCGCGCGTGGCGGGCCGGCCGGCCGTGGCCTCCCCCCACCCCCGTCAAGGACCGGCTCGACGGGGAGCTCGACCCGCGCGTTCCGAAGGACTACCTGACGCAGAACCTGATCGGAAACTTCCACCAGATGCTCGGCATGACCTGGGAGGGCCGCGACTGGGCCCGGGCCCGGCGCGAGCTCTCCGAGGCGGCCGGGTCGGCGCCCGACAACGACGTGCTCTTCTACAACCTGGGGCTGATCTACCGGCGCAACGGCTTCCTGGAGGAGGCCCTGGCGGCGTTCCGGCGCTCGGACGAAATCAATCCCCGCGAGATCGCGAGCGTGTCGCGGCCGCGGGCCGCCGACCGGGCCCGGGAGGTCGAGTCCGAGATCCTCGAGCGGGACGGCGTCCTCGCCAGGATCGCCGGCGACCCGACCCTGGCCGGCCTCGACCCCGGGTCGCCCGAGTGGCGGAAGCGTGCCGCGGCCCTCCTCGCCGCCCGGGGCCGGCCGACCTGGGCCCGGGCCCTCCAACTTCGGTAGTACCGCGCGCCCGGCTAGACGGCCGCCGGGGCTCCGGACCGGAGCGCCGAACGCTTGCGGTCGTTGACCTGGTCGTCGCGGATCTTGCCGTCCTTCAGGCGCACGATGCGACGCGCGTGGGCGGCGATGTCTTCCTCGTGCGTCACGACGACGATCGTGTTGCCGCGCGCGTTGAGCTCGTCGAAGAGGGCCATGATCTCGGCGCCGGTCTGCGAGTCGAGGTTCCCCGTCGGCTCGTCGGCCAGCAGGATCGACGGATCGTTGATGAGCGCGCGAGCGACGGCCACACGCTGACGCTGGCCGCCCGACATTTCGTTGGGCGTGTGGTTCATGCGGTCGCCGAGGCCCACGGCCTTCAGCGCCTTGACGGCGCGCTCGCGGCGCTCCTTGCGCGGAAGGCCCGCGTAGACGAGCGGCAGCTCGACCTGCTGGATCGCGGACGTGCGCGGCAGCAGGTTGAAGGTCTGGAACACGAACCCGATTTCCTGGTTCCGGATCGCGGCGAGCTCGTCGTCGGTCATCCGCGCGACTTCCTTGCCGTTGAGGACGTAGGAGCCGGACGTCGGCGTGTCGAGGCAGCCGACGAGGTTCATCAGCGTCGACTTTCCCGAGCCGGAGGGGCCCATGATCGCGACGTACTCGCCCCGCTCGACGCCGAGCGAGACCCCCGAGAGGGCATGGACCTTCTCCTCCCCCATCTCGTACACCTTCGTGATGTCCCGAATGTCGATCAGCATCAGGCGGAGCCCTCTCTGTCTGTCTATACGGATTTCCGGGCGTCCTGTTTCGGGGACGCCCGATCAGCCCATCAGGGCCGTGGCGCCGGCCTTCCCGAGGACGTAGAGGGCCCAGAGGCTGACCACCAGGGCCGCCACCCGGCCCCGCGGCGCCTTCGCGGCGGCCGACAGCCCGAGGACGATCAGCGCCATGGTCCAGAAGGAGAAGAGGTCGATCGACGAGAGCAGGCCATGGGTCACCTCGTCGGTGCCCGGGGCAAAGTGCCCGAGGTTGGTCGGCAGGACGTCTCCGACCCTCCGGGGATCGATGGTCGGGCGGTTCCAGAGAGCGACCATCAGGCCGAGCGCCGTCAGGATACCGGGAAAGAACGCATGCGACGCGATGCCCAGGGACTGCCGGTATTTCACTTCCCATGCGAACGCGTTGCACGCGCCCCAGAGCACGGCGGCCACGATGAACAGCACGAGGACGGGCCCGGCGATCGCGATGATGTCCCACAGCCAGGAAAGACGCTGTGCGCGCTCCGCGGCCTGCTCGATCTGGGCTTCGGGAAGGTGGCGGCCGGACTTCGCGATCTGGGCCGACACAACGGCGGTCCAGTCGGTCTTCGACAGGATCAGCTCGGAGACGGGAAGCGAAAGGCCCGCCCCGACCGCGACGGGAAGCAGCCAGGTCGGGCGCGCCGCGATCGCTGCGAACGTGCGGACCGGCGAGACGAAGACTCCGACCAGCCGCCCGACGGCGGAGCCGGAGTCCCCGCCTCGCGAAGGAGCCGCCCCCGCGGCCTCGCTCATGCGGTTACTTGGTGCCCGCGGGCGTCCCGAGATCGAGGGCCCGCTCGATCAGGGCCGCGCGCGCCTCGACGGTCGGCGGGGGCGTCATCTCGGGCAGCCCCTCGATCTTGACGTTCTTCCAGTCGAGGATGTCGGCGATCGCCTGGTGGTAGGCCGACACCGCCTTGCGGTACAGGGCGAGGGCGTTGAGGTACTTGGACTGCGCGTCCGAGAGCTGGACCTGGATCTGGGAGACCTCGAACGAGGTCGTCATCCCGTTGTCGTACTTCTTGCGCGCGGCGTCCAGGTTGCGCTCGGCCAGCTCCTGCCCCTTGGCGGCCGCGTCGATCTGGCGGCTTCCCGTCACGATCGCGCGATGGGCGTTTCGCACGTTGAGCACGATGTCCTGCTCGAGGACGGTGAGCGCGGCTTTGGACGTCTCGAGGTCGTACTGCGCCACGCCCCGCGCCCCCTTGGCGGCGCGATTGAGGATCGGGTACGAGAAGACGAGCCCGACCCGCCAGTTCTTGAAGTTCTCCGAGAAGAGCTGGTCGGCCGAGTCCCACCAGTTACCGCGGCCGGTCACGGCCGGCGGGTTGACGGTGGTGTCGAAGAAGGTGCCCGACAGGCCGTTCTTTCCGTAGCCGGCCACGAGGTCGAGCTGCGGCATGGTCTGGTTCTTCCAGTAGTCGTAGCGCAGCGTGTTCGTCGCGACGTTGTAATTCTGGGCCACGATCTCGGGGCGGCGGGACAGCGCGGTCCGGACGCCTTCCGCGAGATCGTAGGGCCGCCGCTCGACTTTCAACTCGTCGGTCGGAACGATGTGATTGGTCGTCGGCGTGTCGGCCTCGTAGTTCAGGTCGCGGCGCAGCTGGTCCTCGGCGAGGCCGACGACGGCATCGGCGTTGATGATGTCCTGCTCGGCCGTCGCGATGCCGACCTCGGTCTGCACGATGTCGATCGGAGCGAGCGAGCCCACGTCGATCTTGATCTTCGTGATGCGGTTGAGCTCGCGGGCGATGTCGCGGGCCTCGACCTTCACCTTGAGGTTCGCGCGCGCGTACACGAGGTCCCAGTAGGATTGCTCGACCGAGTTGATGACGGTCTGGACGCTGCGCACGAGTGTCTGGTACGACGCGTCGCGGCTGTTGCGCGCGATGTAGATGTTGATCTCGGTCGGGAGGCGGCCAAAGTTCCGCAGGAGGGGCTGGGAGAGGCTGAGCGACAGGGCCGAGGGCAGGGCCGGGTTCACGTTCGCGAACGAGTTGTTCGTCAGCAGGCGCGAACCGCTCAGGCCGAAACGGACGCTGCCGCCCCAGGGCGTCAGCTGGTTCAGGCCGATGTCCGCATCCCAGTTGTCGTTCTTCAGGACCTCGGCGCCGGCGAGATTCGACGAAGTCGGCTGGTCCGTGTGCGATCGCAGCACGTTGGTCGTCAGCAGCGGATCGTAGATCCCCATGTTCTGAAAGAGGAAGAACTGCGACGCTTCCGAAGAGTTGACCGAAACGTTCAGGTCCTGGTTGTTGGCGATGGCGATCTGGATCGCCTGTTCGAGCGACAGCGAAACGCCTTCGGCCCCGGGCGCAGGAACGGCCATCGCGGTGCGCTGGCCAGGCTGGGCGTTTACGACGGCGCCGGCCGTCTGCGCCGGAAGCGCCGCGGTCGTCGCGATGAGGAGACCGGCGGCCGCGGCCGCACACGCTCCCCGGAACCTCAACGAGCTCTTCATGCCATGACTCCTTATGTCACCCCAATTTACGCAGCGGGCCGGCGAATGTTTCGGTAACTCCTCATATCACGGCATTTCGCCGGGAAAAAAGCACGCAACGCGGCGTCCCGACGCGACTTGCGCGAGCTCCGGACGTTCCTCGCGGCAGCGCTCCCGGGCGATGGGGCACCGGGGGTGGAAGGGACAGCCGGGCGGGGGCTGCCCCGCCGACGGGGGCTCGCCCGCGACGGCCGGACGCGAGCGCGTCGCACCGGGGTCCGGATCCGGGGCGGCCGCAACCAACGCGGCCGTGTACGGATGGAGAGGGCGGGACGTCACCTCGCCGACGGACCCCTCCTCGACGATCCGTCCGAGGTAGAGCACGCCGATGCGGTCCGCGATCCGCGCGACGACGGCGAGGTCGTGGGAGATGAAGAGGTACGAGAGGCCGGAGCGCTCGCGCAGGTCGATGAGGAGATTGACGATCTGCGCGGCGACGGAGACGTCGAGCGCCGAAACGGGCTCGTCGCAGACGATCAGCCGGGGTTCGGTCGCGAGGGCGCGCGCGATCGCGACCCGCTGGCGCTGCCCGCCGGAGAGCTCCGCCGGGAATCGCGACCCAACGCCCGCCGAGAGGCCGACGCTCGCGAGCAGCGCGTCGACGCGCTCCGACAGCGCGCGCCCGCGGGCGAGCCCCTGCACGCGGAGCGGCTCGGCGACCTGATCGCCGGCCCGCATCCGCGGGTTGAGCGACGACTGGGGATCCTGGAAGACGACCTGCAGCTCCCGGCGCCGTCGACGGAGCTCCCGGCCTTCGAGAGCCAGCCAGTCGGTTCCCCCGAAGCGGATCGTCCCGGCGTCGGGCTCGAGCAGCCGGGCCACGATGCGTCCGGCCGTCGTCTTGCCGCTGCCCGACTCGCCCACGAGGGCGAACGATTCGCGGCTCGCGATCTCGAAGTCCACGCCGCGAAGCGCCGGAAGCGTTCCGCGCGCGGTGCCGAAGAGGCCGCGGCGCACGGCGAATCGCTTCTCGAGGGCCTCGACCGAGAGCAGCGGCTCGCTCATCCGCGGAGCGCGCGCGGCCGGCTGTCGTGAAGAAAGCAGCGGGCGCGGCCGGACTCGGTCGGGTAGAGCTCGGGCTCGCGGACGTCGCAGGGCTCGAAGCGGTCGCCGCAGCGCGGCGCGAAGGCGCAGCCCACGCCGGGCCGCTCCCCCAGGTCCGGGAGCGCTCCCGGGATGGCGTCGTAGCGCTCGCCCGCCCGGCGCGCCACGGCGGCGAGGCGGGGAACCGAGCGCAGCAGTCCGCGCGTGTAAGGATGTCCGGGCGCCCGGAAGAGCGCCACGGTCGGCGCTTCCTCCACGATCCGCCCGGCGTACACGACGAGGACGCGGTCGCAGTGCCGCGCGACCACCCCGAGGTCGTGCGTGATGAGGAGAACCGTGAGCCCGCGCTCGCGGCGAAGCCGGTCGAGAAGCTCCAGGATGTCGCGCGCGACGGTCGCGTCGAGCGACGCCGTCGGTTCGTCGGCGAGCAGCAGCCGGGGTCCCGCGGCGAGAACCGAGGCCAGGTGTGCGCGTTGTCGGAGCCCGCCCGAAAGCCGGTGGGGGTATTCGTCCAGCCCGCCCTCCGGATCGGGAAACGCGACCTCCGCCAGGGCCGCCCGGGCGAGCTCGCGGGCGCGCGAGCGCGAGACACGCGAGTGAAGTCGAACCGACTCCCCGATCTCGGCGCCGATCGTCCGCACCGGGTCGAGCGCCGCCGCGGGCTCCTGGAACACCATGCCGATCCCGGCCCCGCGCAGCGCCTGCCACCGGCGCTCCGGCAGTGCCAGGAGCTCTTCCCCGCGAAACGTCAGGCGGCCGCGGACGCGGGCCCCCGGAGGCGAGAGGCCGAGGATCGCGCGGGCGAGCTGGGTCTTGCCGCTCCCGCTCTCGCCCACGACCGCGACGCTCTCGCCCTCGGAGAGCGCGAAGGTGACGCCGTCGACGGCGGGAAGCATCCGGCCGCCCACCGGCAGCTCCACGCGGAGGTCTTCGACGCGAAGGAGGGCGTCTCCGGGGGCGGCGGCGGGCCGCGGGCTCAGGACTTCACCCGCCACGGGTCGCTCAGACGTTCTTCCGCACGGCCTCGAGGTCGCGGACGCGCTGGACGACGTCGCGGTAGTTCGCGTTCAGGCCGTAGACCTCCTGGAAGGTCTTGTAGGCCATGTCGGTGTCCCCGGTGTCCTGGTACACGGCCGCGAGGTCGTAGAGCATCCCGGTCGTCTGGGCCTCCTGGATCGAGGGGGTCTCGAGGCCCTTGCGGAACCACTTGATCGCCAGCTGCGGCATGCCCTTCTCGAGGAAGCAGTGGCCGAGCATGCTGCAACACTCGAGGGCCCGCGCGGGGTCCTTGCTCGCGAGCTGGAACTCGCCGATCGCCTCGTCGACCAGCCCCATCTCCTTGTACGCGATGCCGAGGTTGTAGTGCGTCTCGTAGTCCTCGGCCGAGAGCTGCTGCTCGACCCCCTTCTTGAACTCGCGGAAGATCTCCTCGAGCGAGACCTCGCCCTGCGGGGTCGAGATCTCCCCGGACTCCTCCGGCACGGCCTCGTCGCCGAGCTCCTTTTCGAGCTCCTCGGCGAGGTTGAAGAACTTCTGCTCGTCGGCGAAGAGGTTCGCTTCGTCGACCAGCGGCAACTCGGCGGACTCCGCGGCGGGACTGTCGCCCGCGCGCTGCATCTCGTCCTCGAGGAGGTTTCCGAGCTGTTCGTAGGAAACGAACTCCGTGTCCGCGGACGCCTCCGGCGGCGGCGGCGCCATTCGCTCGAAGGACGGTATCGGCGCGCCCGCCCCCGGGGTCTCGGCGAAGTCGATCGCCTCGGCCGGCGGGGGCACCGGGGCCGCCGCTCCGGGCGGAGAGACGGCCTGCCCGATGTCGAACTCCTCGAACTCGACCTCGTCCGGCGCGGGCGCCGGCGGCATCGTCTTCGCGACCGCGGGCGCGGCCCCCCCGGGCGGCAGGCCGGCGATCGACAGGATGCGCTGCGCCGCGCCGGGCTGATCGGCCTCGCGGTAGGCCGCGGCGAGCGATTCGGCTTCGCGCAGGAGCGCGGGGTTCTTCTGCTCCGCCAGAAGCTCGACGAGCCGCTCGCGCGCCTTGAGCAGGTCGGGCCGCCGCCGGACGAGGGAGAAAAGGCGCTCGATGGCCTTGTCGACGAGCCCGTACTTCGCGAAAACCTCGGCCTCGACGATCAGGGTTTCGATCTGCTGGTCCTCGACGGGAACGGCCTCGCCCGCCGACGAGGCGGCGGCTTCCCTCACCGGCCTCTCGGGCGCCGCCTCGGCCGTCTCCGCTTCCGCGGGCCCCGGCTCGAATTCGATCGAGGGCACCTTGGGCTGCGGCGCGTGGATCGAGGCGGAGTCCTCGAGGTCGATCACGAATTCCTGGTATTCGGGGGCCGACTCGGGGCCCGACTCGGGGGCCGGCTCGGAGGGGGCCGCCTCCGCCGTCCCGCCGGCCCGCGTCTCCGCCGGCGGGGGCGAAGGCGGCGCGGCCTCCGTCGGAACGCCGATCTCCTTGATTCTCTCGGCGGCCCGGACGTTGGCGGGGTTGGCCTCCTGCGCCCGGCGGTAGTGGTCGAGCGCGGCCCCCGGGTCCTGCCGCTTCTCGGCCGCCTCGCCGAGCAGGACGTGCGCCCGGGCGAGCGCCGGCCGATTGCCCTCCGCCTCGTGCACGTGGGCGAGCTTCTCGAGCGCGGCGACGTTGTGCGGATCCGCCGAGAGGATCGGCTCGAGAAGGTCGGCCGCCCGCGCGAACTCCCGCCGCGCCACGGCCGCGTCGACCGCCGGGCCGATCACGGCGGCCGCGCGGTCCGGGGCCTGTTCCTGCATCCGCAGCTTGCAGAGAAAGACGCGGGGCGCCTCGGCATCGGCGTCGAGCTGGAGGGCCTGCTCGGCGGTCCGCACCGCCTCGGCCCGCTGCCCCATCTCGAGCTGAGCCTCGGCGAAGAGGGCCAGGCTCTCGGCCGTGCGCGGCGCGGCCTTGAGGACGGCCATCGCCGCATCCGTGTTGTTCTGAGCGAGGAGGGACCGGACCAGGTTCTTCTGCGACTCGACGTCGTGGGGCGAGAGCTCGAGGGCCTTCTGGAAGACCTGCGCGGCTTCGTCGTGCGCTCCCCGCTTCAGGAGCATCGAGCCGATGAGGCCGTACTGCATCACGGCCTCGTCCTTCTGGTTGGCGGAGCGATAGAGGTCCGCGAGCCGGACCTGGATGCGCATGTCGGCCGGGTCGATCGCCGCCATCTTCTTGTAGACGGCGATGGCGTCCGCGACCCGGTTGTTCTTCTGGTAGTGGTCGGCCAGGACCTGGTACTGGCTGCGCGCGTCCTGGACGAGGCCCTGCTTGTGGTACAGGTCCGCGAGCTTGTCGTAGACCTCGAGCTGCGCCGGGTCGATCTTGTTGATCTTCTTGAAGATCGCGATGGCCTTCAGGAAGAACCCGTCCCGGGAGTAGAAATCCGCGATCCGGGTGAAGAAGGGGATCGAATCGGCCGGACGGTTCATCCGGACGTAGAGGTCCCCCACCTTGTTGAGCGTCGAGATGTCCTTGGCGTTGTCCTCCAGGACGCGGAGGTATTCCTTGAGCGCCTGGTCGAGCTTGCCTTTGGCGAGCAGCTTTTCGGCGGACTGGAGGACCTGTTCGCGGTTGACCGCCATTTCTAACTGTCGATTCTAACCGCGACCGCGCGCCGCACGCCCGAGGATCGCCGCATCCGAGGGCTCCGGAACGACGCCCCGGTAGGTCAGACGGTGCTCCGCGCACGGCCCGCAGCGCCGCAGGGCGTCCCAGTGCTCGGGCGTCCCGTAGCCCTTGTGCTGCTCGAAGCCGTAGGCCGGATGCCGCCGCCCCAGGTCGTCGAGCAGGGCGTCGCGGTGCACCTTGGCGACGATCGAGGCCGCGGCGATCGAGGCCGAAAGCGCGTCGCCGTGAATGATGGGGATCTGAGGAATGCGGACGCCGGGCACCGAAACCGCGTCGACGAGGAGGACCTGCGGCGCGGGCGAAAGCGCCTCGACGGCGAGCCGCATCGCCTGCAGGCTCGCCCGGAGGATGTCGCCCGCGTCGATGTCCCGGGCCGAGACGACGCCGACGGCCACCGAGACCGCGCGGCGGCGGATCTCGGGAGCGAGCTTCTCCCGCGCTTCCGCGTCGAGCTTCTTGGAGTCGTCGATGCCGGGCAGGAGGCAACCCGGCGGCAACACGACGGCGGCGGCGACCACCGGCCCGGCGAGCGAGCCCCGGCCGGCCTCGTCGACCCCGGCGATCCGCGCGAATCCGCGCCGCACGAGCTCGGACTCGACCCGCGTCAGCTCGCGCAGGCGACCCAGCTCCGCGAAGAATGCGGCGAGCGGGTCGGAGTTCACGTCCGGACGGGCCTAGGAGCGGTCCGTCTGCCTCTCGTCGATGCGCGCGGCCTTGCCCTTGCGCTCCCGGAGGTAATACAGCTTGGCCCGGCGCACGGCCCCGTGGCGCTCTACGTCGATCTTGTCGATGATGGGCGAATGGAGCGGGAAGACGCGCTCCACACCGATCCCGCCCGACATCTTGCGGACGGTGAAGGTCTCGCGGGCCCCGCCGCCGCGGCGGGCGATCACGACGCCGGCGAAGAGCTGGATGCGCTCCTTCTCGCCCTCGCGCACCTTGACGTGCACGCGGACGCTGTCGCCGGGGGAAAACGCGGGCACGCCGCTCTTGAGCGTCGGCTTTTCGATATCGAGCAGTAGGTCGGTCATGACAAGGCTCTCCCAAAACAAGCGCGAAAGCGGTCAGGAAACGGCGAATTCTAATCGAAGGGGCCCCTCGCGGGCAACCCGCCTCAGTCCCCCCGCTCCCCGGGCTCCTCCGGGCGCCTCAGGAGCAGGTCCGGGCGCTTCCGGCGCGTCCGCTCCAGCGCCCGCGACCGCCGGAAGGCTTCGATTCGCCTGTGGTCCCCCGAGAGGAGGACTTCCGGCACCTCGAGGCCCCGAAACTCGCGGGGCCGCGTGTAGTGGGGATAGTCCAGGCGCTCCCGCAGGAACGACTCGTTCTCGAGGGATTCGGCCGCTCCGACGACGCCCGGCACGAGCCGCGACACCGCCTCGATCAGGGCGAGGGCGGCCACCTCTCCGCCCGGCAGGACGAAGTCCCCCAGCGAGATTTCCTCGTCGTACAACCCGAGGTCGCGGACCCGCTCGTCGATGCCCTCGTAGCGCCCGCAGACGAGCAGCAGCCGGTCCCGCCGCGCCAGGCCGGCAGCCCGCGCGTGGTCGAGCCGGTCGCCCTCCGGCGCCATCAGCACGGTCCAGGCGCGGGGCGTGTCCGGGGGCTCCCGGCGGGCCTCGATCGCGGCGGCGACGACCGGCGCGATCATCACCATGCCCGCGCCGCCGCCGTAAGGCTCGTCGTCGACCTTGCGGTGCCGGTCGAGCGCGAACGTCCTCAGGTCGGTGGCGGTCACTTCCACCAGGCCCGCCGCGATCGCCTTGCCGAGGAGGCTCTCCCGGAGCGGCGAGGCGAAGTAGCCCGGGAAGATGGTCAGGATCTCGATCTGCATCGGAGGCTCCGCGCGGACGTCATAGTCTCACGCGGACGGCGGCGAGGGCCGGCAGCGATCAGCTTTCGGCGAGCTCGAGCAGCCCTTCCGGCGGGTCGAGAACGATGCGGCGCCCGGCCCGGTCCACCTCGAGCACGATGCCCTCCACGAAAGGCACGAGCGCGATCTTGCCCGGCCGTGTCTCGACCGACAGCAGCGGACCGGCCGGCGTATTCTCCAGGCCGGCCGCCTCGCCGAGCCGGCGTCCCCCGGCGTCTTCGCAGGCCCAGCCGCGGACCTCGTGGTCGTAGAAGAAGCCGGGCGGGGCGGGCGCGGCATCCGCCGCCGGCACGCAGAGGTCCCCGCCCGACAGCGTCCGCGCCGACTCCGGGCCGTCGATCCCCTCGAACGACAGCAGGAGGCGCTGCCCATGGGGCCGCACGGCCGAAAGCGTCAGGGAACGCTCCTCGCTCCCCCGCTTCCAGACGAGGACGCGGCCCGGCGCGAAGCGCTCCGGAAAGTCGGTGAGGACCGAGACCGAGACCTCGCCCGCGAGACCGTGCGTCCGCTCGACGCGGGCGACGACGAGAAGTTCGGGAAGGTCCGGCATCGCGCCCGGGGGCGCGCCGCGCGAGTTAGTCGCGGACGCGGATGAGGACCTTCTTGCCGCGCGCCGTGGCGGCGGCGGACACGAAGCCGCGCAGCGCGCGGATCGTGCGGCCCTCGCGGCCGATGAGGCGGCCGCGATCGGTCTCCGGCACGTCGATGTCGTAGACGGAGGTCCGGCCCTCGAAGCTTTCGTGAACGCGGGTTTCGTCCGGGCGGTCCGAAAGGCGGCGGACGATGGTCTCGACGAGGCGTTTCATGCGCTCAGGCCGCCGGGACCGGGGCGGCCTCGGGCCGCTCGAGGAGCGACTGCACGGTCGGCGACAGGGTCGCGCCCTTGGCGATCCAGGCGCGGGCCCGCTCGCGGTTGAAGGACAGCGCCGGCGGATTCGGGACCGGGTCGTACGAGCCGAGCTCCTCGAGCACCTCGGCGCGCGCGGTCCGGCGCGAGTCGGAGACGACGATGCGGTAGTACGGACGGTTGCGGGCGCCCATGCGGCGCAGGCGGATCTTCAGCATTTAGTTCCCTCTTGGCCTATTCAAAAGCGGGGCATTCTACACCAGGAGGCAGGCGGCAGGTTGCAGGCGGCAGGCCGGGGCGTTTTCCTGCCTCCTGCCTCCTGCTTCCTGCTTACTGACCCCTGGGCAGGGCCAGTTTCGACATATCCAGCCCCCGCATCCCCTTGCGGGCCGTCCGCATCATGCGGCGCATCTGCTGGTACTGCTTGAGCAGGCGGTTGATCTCGGCGACCGAGGTGCCCGAACCGCCGGCGATGCGCTTCTTGCGGCTCCCGTTCAGGACCTGCGGGTACCGGCGCTCCTCGACGGTCATCGAGTCGATCATCGCGGTGACCCGGACGAGGGCCTTCTCGTCGACGCTTTCGGGCTGCTTGAGCGCCTTGAAGGCTCCCCCCTTGGGCAGAAGGTCGAGGAGGCCCTCGAGCGGGCCCATCTTCTTCATCGACGCGAGCTGGTCGCGGAGGTCCTCGAGCGTGAACTCGCCCGCCGCGGTCTTCGCCGCCATCTTCCTGGCCGCGTCCGCGTCGACGGAGGCCTCGACCTTCTCGATGAGGGTGAGGACGTCGCCGAGCCCGAGGATGCGCGAGGCCATCCGGTCGGGGTGGAAGGGCTCGAAGTCCTCGGGCTTCTCGCCGACGCCGACGAACTTGATGGGCTTTCCGGTCGTCGTCACGACCGTCAGGGCCGCGCCGCCGCGCGCATCGCCGTCGGTCTTGGTCAGGATGATTCCCGTCAGGTCGAGGGCCTCGGCGAACCCCGCGGCCGACCGCACCGCGTCCTGCCCCGTCATCGCGTCGGCGACGAAGAGGATCTCCTGCGGCTCGACGGCCGCCGCCACCGCCTGGACCTGGCGCATCAGCTCCTCGTCCACGTGCAGGCGGCCCGCCGTGTCGACGATGACCGTGTCCCTCCCCGTCTGCCGCGCCTCGCGGAGCCCCCGGCGCGCGACCTCGACGGGGTCGGTCTCGACGCCGGGCTCGAACACCGGGACGCCGATCTGTCGGCCGAGCGTCACGAGCTGCGCGACCGCCGCGGGACGGGCGAGGTCCGCGGCGACGATCAGGGGGTACCGGCCCCGCGTCTTGAGGTGAAGCGCGAGCTTCGCCGCCGAGGTCGTCTTGCCGGATCCCTGGAGACCCACCAGCGCGATGACCGCGGGTTTGCCCGTCAGCGCGACGTCGGCCGCCGCGCCCCCGAGCAGCGCGATGAGCTCGTCCCGCACGATCCGGGTGACCTCCTGGGCCGGCGAGAGCAGCTGGGTGACCTTCGCCCCGACCGCCCGCTCCTTGACCTTCTCGGTGAACTTCTTGACGACCGGCAGGGCCACGTCCGCCTCGAGCAGGGACAGCCGTATCTGCCGGAGGGCCTGCTCGAGGTGGTAGTCGGTCAGGTGGCCTTCGCCCCGGAGCTCCTTGAAGACGCCCTGCATCCGCTCGGACAGGCCTTCGAACACCGTGTAACCTCCGTTTCGGCTGGTCGCGGGAGGGCGAAACGCCCCCGGGGCCGAGAATAGCCGACCGGCGCCCCCGAGGCGAACCGGCGACCTCGGGTTGACAGGGGCCGCGGTTCGGTTATGATTCCGCGTCGATTTTCCGTGGGGATTTTTTTGCGCTCCGAGGGAGCGTCTGCGTTAACAGAAGAAGGAGATGAGGGATATGAAGAAGGTTCTGACCCTGGGTTTTGCGGCCGTGGCGGCGATGGCGCTCACTACCGGCTGCCAGAAGAAGGAAGCGGCGGCCCCCGAGGCCGCGCCGGCAGCGGAAGCCCCGGCGGTCGTCGAGGAGACCGGAACCGCGGCCACGACCTCGACCGAGACCACGACGACGACGACGTCGACCGAGACCGCCCCGGCGACCACGCCCGCCGCTCACTGAGCTTCGGGCAGGCGGTCCTTATCGGCCCCCGCAAGGGGGCCTTTCCTTTTCGGCCGCGTTTCGCCGCAGGCTAAACTCGGCGCGGTGTTTCCCGTCTGGGCGGAGCTCCTGCTCGTCGCCGCCGCGAGCTGGGCCGCGGTGCGCGCCTGGAGGCTGCGGCAGCGGGTCGCGCAGCTCGAGGCGCGCCTCCAGGCCCGCGAGCGCGAATCGCACTTCCTCGGCGAGTCTCCGGACCCCCGGCAGATTCTCCAGCATGCCTTCCGCGCCGCCTCCGAGATCCTGCCGCTCTCGCGCTTCGACCTCTACCGCGTGGATGCCGCCCAGCGCATCACGGAAGTGTGGACCCTTCCGCCGGAGCGGCACGGCGTCGAGCGCCGGCCCGAGAGGGATCCCCGCCACGTGCAGCTCGGCGAGCGGGTCGACTCCCGGGCCGTCGAGCTCCAGTTCGCCGCCACCGAGACCGAGCGCTCCTTCGCTCCGATCGACCTCCTGCCCGGCTCCGAGCCGACGCAGGTCCTGCACCTTCCCCTCTACTCGGGCGACGCGCTCGTGGCCTATCTCATCCTCGTCTCCCCGCGGCCGGTCGACGAGGGCCGCAAGGCCGAGATCCGCGCGCTCCTCGCCCCGCTGACCGCGTCGCTGCACGCCAGCCGCAACTGGGAGATCGCGGTCACCGACGAGCTCTCGGGGCTCTCCTCCCGCCGCTACTTCGAAACGCGGCTGTCCGAGGAGTGGGCGCGGCATCGCCGTTACGGGGCGCCCCTCGCCGTCGCGCTCTTCGATCTCGACCACTTCAAGAAGCTCAACGACACGCTCGGGCACGGCGCCGGCGACATGGCGATCCGGCGCTTCGGCGAGATCCTCCGCGCGGCGGTGCGCTCGACGGACCTCCCGTGCCGCTACGGGGGCGAGGAGTTCGCCGTCCTGTTCCCCGAAACCGCGGCGCGCTCGGCGCTCGCCGTCGCGGACCGGATCCGGCGCGCGGTCGAGCGCGAGCCGTTCGCGGCCGGCCGGCCCTTCCGCGTGACGGTTTCGGTCGGCGTCGCCGACACGCAGGATCTCTCGGGCGAGGACCGCCACGAGCTCCTCGTCCGCGCGGACAAGGCGCTCTACTTCGCCAAGGACACGGGCCGCAATCGCGCGCGGCTCTACTCCGCGCGCCAGCGCGCCGTCGCCTCGCGGACCTAGCGGATCCGGCGGGCGATCCGACGCAGGATCCGGCCGAGAGGTCCCGGCAGGCGGAGACGGCGCGACGGCGTCAGGAGGCTCGCGAGCATCTCGGCCTCCCGCCGCGCCCAGCGGGCGTCGTCGGGCCGCACCCCGAGCTCGCCGAGGATCCGGCCCCGCTCCTGCGCGAGACGCCGGAGAGGATCGGCCGTGCCGTTCACGCGAGCCCCGCGGCGCCGAGCAGCCGGTCGACCGGCTCGTCCCAGGTCAGGCGCGCGGCGCGGCGCCGGCCCGCCTCCCCCATCGCCTTCAGGGCGTCGAGCCTCGTCCAGGCCAGCCGGAGCGCCACGCCGAGGGCCTCGGGCCGCGGCGCCACGACGAGGCCGGTCTCTCCGTCGCGGACGAACTCGAGCGGCCCGCCCGCGTCCTCGGTCGTCAGGACCGGCTTGCCCGAGAGGTGCGCCTCGATCGGCACGTAGCCCAGGTCCTCGCCCGAGGCCGTCACCGCCACGATCCGCGCGTTCGCGTAGAGATCCAGCAGCTCCTCGTCCTCGACCGACGCGAGGAAGCGCACCCGCGACTCGACGCCGAGCTCGGCGGCGCGGCGCCGGAGGCGGTCCTCCTCGGGGCCGCTTCCGACGAAGACGGCGCGGGCCTCGGGCGCGTGGGGCAGCGCCTCGAGCAGGAGGCCCGGGCGCTTCCAGGCGTCGAGCCTTCCGACCCACAGCACCGCGTCGCCGAAGGCGCCGCTGCGGTGCCGTCCCGCGAGCGGCGGCGGATGGTAGAGCGGCTCGGAGCGGATGCCGTTGAAGCGCAGGAGCCGCGCGGCCACCGTCTGCGAGTTGGCGAAGACCTTGCGGGCCTCCGTGAGGCCGACCCGGTCGATCTCGGCGATCACCTCGCGCGTGCGGCGGTCCTCGGGGGACGCGGTCAGGTCGGAGAACGGCGTCCCGAACTGGTCGTACGCCTGCCGGTACTGGTGGATGAGCCAGACGAGCTTGTTGGGATGCCGCACCGCGTAGCTCGGAAAGCGCGTCGCGATCACCGCGTCGACCGGCCGCCCGCCGGCCTCCGTCAGGTCGAGGCTGCGCCAGGCGGCGGCGCTCCGCACGAGGTCGAAGCGCTCGCGCTCGATCAGCGGCAGCGTCACGAGGTCGGCCTCGACTCCCCGCCGGAGAAGCTCCTCCGTCAGGCGCTGCACGTGACGCTCCGCGCCTCCCCGCGCGAAGGGCGTCTGCACCGCGAGGACCAGGACGCGGCGCGAGCTCACTCCGGAACCGGCACGCGGCCGATGAGCGCGTAATCCTGGGGGGCGTACAGGAGCGCGTTGAGCCGCTTCGCGTTCTCCGACGTCTCCTCCAGGCGTTCCCCGGCCGGAAGGGGCGAGCGGTACTCGATCCGCGCGTCGGTGAACCCGGCCGCCTCGGCCAGAAACCGCAACGCCTCCGGAGGCACGGGACGCACGTGGGTCGGGTCGAGGTAGAACGCCCGCAGAGCCGACAGCGAATCGGCGTTGATCGTCTCGGCGATCACGACGCCCCCGGGGGCGAGCGCGCGGCGGGCGTGCTGGAGGAAGCGGAAGATCGCTTCGGGCGGCCAGTGCTCGACGACCTGGAACGCCACCACCGCGCCGAGCTTGCCGGCCGGGCGCCGCCCGAGGAGCTCGAGCGCGTCCCCCGACTCGACCTCCAGCCCCGCGCGCCGGCAGGACTCGACCGAGACGGGGTTCGACTCGAGGCCGGCGGCCGGGATGCCCGCGGCCTTGAGGAGGCCCAGGAACTCGCCGCGCCCGCAGCCGACGTCGAGAACGGGCCCCGGCAGGTCCCGGAGCTCTTCCAGGTAGGCGCGCTGGCCCCTGGCGATGTCCTCCGGGCGGCCCCGGAAGCGCTCCTCGAAGAGCGCGTAGACGCCCGGAGGGATCCCCGGAGCGGGCAACGCGACCGACGGGCCGGCCGACGCTCCGGGGCGAGCCCCGGCTCCCGATTCGACGAGCGTCAGCCGGGCCTCCTGGATGCCGGCGCGCCGCGACAGCTCCTCGAGCCCGCGGCCGACCTCGGCGCGCAGCCGGTCGATCCCGTCGGCCAGGCCGGACGAGGCGGAGAGCGAGAGCGCGTTGAAGGAGGACTGGTTCCTCCAGAGAAACCGGAGCGCGCGGATCGCGAGGCCCTTGAGCCCGGACAACGGCGCGCCCCCGGGCACGGCCGGCGTCAGGACGTCTTCGGCGCGCGAGAGCGCGGCGCGGACGCCCTCGCTCGCCGCATCGCCGCGGCCCGCGGCCGACGCGGCCGGAGGCGCGGTTTCGGCGATCGCCGCGCGGACCTCGTCCGCGAGCACTCGTTTCAGGTCTTTGGGCGAATCCATCGGGAATCCGGTTCGAGGATAAGGCAATTCGCGGCTAGAATGCCGGCCCGCATGCTCTACCGATACGTCGCCCCCGCTCTCTTCGTCGCCGTCGCCGCGTTTTCCGCCGTCGGGCAGGAGGCGCCGCCCCGGCCGACGCCCGCCGCGCCCTCGTCGCTCGTCCGGCCGGGCGAGGAGGCGTTCATCGCGAACCTGCGCCAGCTGACCTTCGGCGGCCAGAACGCCGAGGCCTACTGGTCGGCGGACGGCGCGCGCCTGATCTTCCAGTCCGACGAGGGCACGCTGCCCTGCGACCAGATCTTCACGATGCAGGCGGACGGCTCGGGCCGCCGGCGGGTCTCCAACGGGCAGGGCAAGACGACCTGCGCGTACTTCTTCCCGGACGGCGAGCGGATCGTCTACGCCTCGACGTTCCGCGCCGGCGCCGCATGCCCGCCGCGGCCGGACCGCTCCCACGGCTACGTCTGGGCGCTCGACGACTACGACATCTACGCCGCGAAGAGCGACGACAGCGACCTCCGGCCCCTTTTCGCCTCGCCCGCCTACGACGCCGAGGCCACGATCTCGCCGGACGGCTCGACGATCGTGTTCACCTCGGCGCGCGACGGCGACCTCGAGATCTACACCATGAAGGCCGACGGGACGGACGTCCGCCGGCTGACGAACACCCCCGGCTACGACGGGGGCCCGTTCTTCTCGGACGACGGAAAGAAGATCGTCTACCGGGCGGACCACCCGGCGACCCCGGAGGGCCTCGCGCTCTTCCGGGAAAACCTCGCGCGCCACCTGTACGCGCCGCACGGTCTCGAGATCCGCGTGATGAACGCCGACGGCTCCAACGACCACGCCGTCACGTCCAACGGCGCGGCGAACTTCGCGCCCTTCTTCCTGCCCGGAGGCCGCGAGATCATCTTCTCGTCCAACCTGGGCGACCCGAAGGGCCGGGAGTTCGAGCTCTACCTGATCCGCGAGGACGGCACGAACCTCACGCAGGTCACCCACAGCGCCGACTTCGACGGCTTCCCGATGCTCACGCGCGACGGAAAGCGGCTCGTGTTCGCCTCCAACCGCAACGGGACGAAGCCGCACGAGACCAACATCTTCGTCGCCGACTGGGTCCGGAAGTAGGGCCTCGCCCGGGCCTCAGGCCTTCGGCGGCGGCGCGGGCGGGACGGCCGCCTCCAGGGCCCGGTCCTCCTCGACGAACTCGATCAGCGCGAGGACCAGGGCGAGGAACACGGGCCCGAGGAAGAGGCCGACCATTCCGAAGGCCGCGATCCCGCCGATCACGCCGAAGAACGCGGTCAGGGTCCCGATCTCGGCCCGGCCCGACACGAGGGCCGGGCGGAGGAAATTGTCGGCGCTGCCGGCCACCACGACCCCCCACACGAGCATGAAGACCGTCTTCCAGACGACCCCCTTGGCCAGGAGGTAGAGGCAGGCCGGTCCGACCACGAGCGCCGTGCCGAGGAAGGGAACGAACGAGGCGATGAAGCCGAGCCCGCCGAAAACGACGGGCGAGGAGAGGCCCGTGATCCAGAAGGCGATCCCGATGAGAACCCCCTGCACGATGGCGGTGACGAGGGTGCCGAACACGACCGCGTGCGTGACGTCGCCGAGGTGTGCGGCGAGCCGCGCCTTTTTCTTCGGGTCCATGGGAACGAGCCGGATCGCCCGGGCGGCCATGGCGTCGCCGTCGCGGAGGAAGAAGAACAGGACGAAGAGCATCAGCGACAGGCTGCCGAAAACGCCGAACGCCCCGACGACGAAATCTCCGCTGTGCGAGAGCAGAAAGTGGAGGACCGACTGGAGCGTCCGGATCAGCCATTCCTGGATCTCGGCGGCCGACGCCGGAATGCGGTCGTCCACCCACTTCACGGCCTCCCCGAAAACCGGGATCTGTGTCAGGTCCTCCGCGCCGTGGATCCTGTACTCCTGCGCGAGCGCCGACAGCCGCTGCCCGAGCTCGACGGCCTGCCCACCGAAGGCGGCCGCCACGACCACGGCCGGAAGGACGATGCCCAGGATGACCCCCAGCGTCATCAGGATCGCGGCCAGGCCGTGCCGGTCCCCGACCGCCTTCCGGACGCGCCGCACGACCGGGAAGAGGAGGAACGCGATCAGCAGCGCCCAGACGATCGGCCCGTAGAAAGGCCGGAAGATCAGGACGAGCGCGTACGCGAGAAGCGCGAGGACCGCGAGACCGAAGACCCTCGTGGCGAACCGGTCGGGAGGCATCGTGCGGTCGGATGCTAGCATCGACGCGGTGGCCTCTTCCCCTCCGGACCGGCTGCTCGCCGCGCGCGTTCTGCGCGAGGAGGCGATCGCGGCGGGCTTCGCGAAGGTCGGAATCGCGGCGGCCGGAGAACCGCCGGGCCGCGAACGCTTCGAGGCCTGGATCGACTCGGGCCGCCACGCGGGGATGGCCTACCTCGAGGAGACCCGGAGGATCCGCGCCTCGCCCCGGGAGCTCCTTCCGGGCGCGCGGTCCGTCGTCTGCCTCGCGGCGCCCCACTCCGCCGCCCCCTGGGTGGCGTCCGACGGGTCGAGGTTCGCCCGCTACGCGCGCGGGGCCGACTACCACGCGTCGCTCCGCTCCCGCGCCCTCGCCGTCGTCGAAGGCACCCGCGGGCGCCTCGGCGGCGGCTGGGCGTCCCGCGTCTGCGTCGACTCGACTCCGCTCGCCGAGCGGTCCTTCGCCGCGGCGGCGGGACTGGGCTGGATCGGCAAGAACGGCTGCCTCATGGACGAGGCCCACGGCTCGTACCTCCTGCTCGCCGAGATCCTGACCGACCTCGACCTGCCGCCGGACGCGCCCGCCGCCGAGCGCTGCGGCGCCTGCACCCTGTGCCTCGAGGCGTGCCCGACCGGGGCGTTCGTCGAGGCGGGAATTCTCGACGCCGGGCGCTGCCTCGCGTACTGGACGATCGAGCACCGCGGACCGATCCCGGACGGCTGGAAGGCCGCGCTCGGCGAGCACGTCTTCGGCTGCGACGTCTGCCAGGAGGTCTGTCCCTGGAACGCGCCGCTCGAGCTCGCCGCCCCGGCGTCGCCGCCGCCTCCGACACGCGCCGAGATTCTCGCGATGGGCCGGGGCGCCTGGGAGCGGAGCTTCGCCCGGACGGCCGTGACCCGGCCCGCGCGGCGCGGCCTCCAGCGAAACGCCGCGGCCTCGGCGGGCGCGTGCGGCGACCGGCAGGCCCGTGCGGCCCTCGGCGGCGCGGCCGGCGTCGCGGAGGCCGGCCTGGCGGACGCCGCGCGGTGGGCCCTCGACCGGCTGGGGCGCCTTCCCCTGTAAGATCGCGCCTCGATTTCGAAAGGACCGACCCATGGATCCGCAGATCCTCCTCTACGCCCTGGCCTTCGCCCTGGCCACGCTGGCCTCGGGGTTCTTCGCCGGCTCGGAGACGGCCCTCGTGTCGCTCGGGCGGATCGACCTCCAGGCGATGCGCGAGAGGGGCGACCGGCGCGGGGCCCTCATCCGGAGCCTCCGGGCCAACACCTCGCGGCTGCTCGCCGTCATTCTCATCGCGCAGAACCTCTTCCTGAGCGCCGCCTCGGCCTCGGCCACCACGCTCGCCGAGCGGTGGTTCGGCGCGAAGTACGGGATCCTGATCGCGGTCGTCTTCTCCACGCTGACCCTGTTCGTCTTCGCCGAGATGATGCCGAAGGCGGTCGCCGCCGCCTCGCCCGTGCCGTTCTCGCGGGCCGTGGCGGTGCCGCTCTCGTGGATGATGCGGATCCTCTCCCCCATCGCCGAGATCTGCGTCCGGATGACCAACGCGACGCTCCGGATCTTCGGCGTCGCCGAGCACCGGCCGGGCCTGACCGAGGACGAGCTCAAGAGCATCTTCAACCTCGGCGCCGACGAGGGCGTCATCCACCGCGGCGAGCGGCAGCTCCTGCACAAGGTCATCGAGTTCGGCGACAAGACCGTGCGGGACATCATGGTTCCCCGGACCAAGATCGTCGCCCTGCCCGAGACCGCCAGCTTCGCCGACGTGAAGATTCTGCTGCGCGAGCACAAGCTCTCGCGGCTGCCGGTCTATCGGGGCACGCTCGACAACGTCATCGGGATCCTCCACGCCAAGGACCTCTTCGACCTGACCGACGACGAGGAGAGATCCTTCGAGCTCTCGAAGTACGTCGATCCTCCCTTCCTCGTGCCCGAGTTCAAGCGCGCCGAGGACCTCTTTCGCGAGATGCGCCGGCGCCACACCCACATGGCGATCGTCGTGGACGAGCACGGCGGCACCGCGGGCCTCGTCACGATCGAGAACGCCATCGAGGAGCTCCTCGGACAGATCCAGGACGAGTACGACGAGGAGAAGCCGGGATTCGAGCCGGCGGGCGACCGCACCTACGTGCTCGAGGGCGCCCTGCGGCTGGACGACCTCGAGGAGCAGTTCGGGATCACGCTCCCCCGCGACGAGGCCGAGACCATCGCCGGCCACCTGATGCTGCGATTCGGCCGGATCCCGCGCAAGGGCGAGCGTTGGAAGGGGCGGTTCGCGGACTTCGTCATCGAGGATGCGACCCCCACCGCCGTCAAGCGGATCCGGATGATCCTTCCCAACGCTCCCGCTCCCGAGAAGAAGGAGGCCCATTGAGCCACGACCACCGGGTGACCCTGATCCGGGGCGACGGCATCGGCCCCGAAGTCGCCGACGCCGTCGTGACGGTCCTCGAGGCCGTCGGCGCGCCGATCGCGTGGGAGGAAGTCCTCGTCGGCCGGGACGCCGAGAAAGCCGAGGGCGATCCGCTGCCGGCGCGAGCCCTGGAGTCGATCCGCCGAAACCGCGTGGCCCTCAAGGGGCCGGTCGGCACGCCCATCGGAAAGGGCTTCCAGTCCGTCAACGTGCGGATGCGCCGCGAGCTCGAGCTGTTCGCGAACGTGCGGCCGGTCCGCAACGTTCCGTCGATCGTCAGCCGGTTCTCCGGCGTCGACCTCGTCATCGTCCGCGAGAACACGGAGGACCTCTACAGCGGCCTGGAGCACACGGTGATCCCCGGGGTGGTCGAGTCCATCAAGATCATCACCGAGGTCGCGTCGACCCGGATCGCGCGCTACGCCTTCGAGTACGCCCGGGCGCGCGGCCGGCGGCGCGTCACGGCGGTCCACAAGGCCAACATCATGAAGCTCTCGGACGGCCTCTTCCTCGACTGCGTCCGCAAGGTCGCCGAGGACTACCCCGACATCGCCTCCGACGACCGCATCGTGGATGCCGCGTCCATGGAGCTCGTGATGCGGCCCGAGAAGTACGACCTCCTCCTCCTGCCGAATCTCTACGGGGACATCGTGTCCGACCTCGCCGCGGGCCTCGTCGGCGGGCTCGGCCTCGTGCCGGGGGCCAACCTCGGCGAGAGCGTGGCCCTCTTCGAGGCGGTCCACGGGACGGCTCCCGACATCGCGGGCCAGGACCGCGCGAACCCCACGGCCCTCCTGATGTCGGCGATCCTCATGCTCCGGCACATGGGCCTCGCCGCGCTCGCCGACCGCACGGAACGGGCGCTTTTCGGGACCTTCGAGGCCGGGATCAAGACGCCCGACATCGGCGGCACGGCGGGGACCCGGGCGTTCGCCCGGGCGGTCGCCGACCGCGCCCGGGGCTAGGGGGCTAGTAGAGCTCGACCTTCGGGATCATCAGGGCGCGCACCGCGCAGTTGCCCCGGACCCGCGCCTGGCAACCCAGGCGCCGGCCGTTTCCCATCTCGTAGGCGAGCTCCTGCGGGTTGACGGGCGTCAGGTTTTCGCCCCCCACGACGATCTCGACGCGGCAGGTCGAGCAGGTCCCGTTGCCCCCGCAGACGTGGCTGATCTTGACGCCGAGGTCCAGGGCCGCCTGGAGGACCGTGGTGCCCTCCTCGACCGTGCCCGCTTTCCCCTCGTTGACGAAGACGATCGTGGGCATGAAAATCGCGGCTCTGCGAAATCAGGGTAGCACAGCGGGTTCGCCGGGACGGTGGCCGGGCGCGGCGGACGAAGAGCTCTGGTTCGGGCGTCGGTTCGACCCGGAGGCGTTCTTCGCGCGGCTCGCCCCGCTCGAAGTCGAGATCGGCAGCGGCAAGGCGCGCTTCCTCCTCGCGTCGGCGCGGGCCTGCCCCGCGCACGACTTCCTGGGAATCGAGCGCTCGCTTTCCTACTACCGCCTCTGCCGCGAGCGCGTCGCGCGCACGGGACTCGGCAACGCCCGGGTCGTGCGAGCCGACGGGCGCATGTTCGTCGAGACCGCCCTCCCCCCCGCCTCCGTGCATGCGTTCCACATCTACTTCCCGGATCCCTGGCCGAAGAAGAAGCAGCGCAAGCGCCGGCTCCTCGACGGTGTGTTCCTCGACCTGCTCGCGTCGCGGCTCGCGCCCGGCGGCACGGTCCGCATCGCGACCGACCACCCCGACTACGGCGCCGATCTCGGCTCGCTCCTCGAGACGGTGGACGGGCTCGAGCGCCTCGAGTGGTCGAGCCTTCCCGCGCCGCCCCCGACCCACTACGAGCTGAAGTACCTCGAAGAGGGACGGCCCATCTGGCGCTTCGCGGCGCGCCGGCCGGCTTAGCGGCCCTCCGCTCCGTCCTCGAGCACGATCCGGCGGAAGAACCTCAGGAAGTACTCCGTGCCCGAGGCGAGGGCGATGGCCACGACGAGCCAGAGCGCGAACCGGCCCGCCTCGAGGAAGCGCTCGTGCCGCAGCGCGAGAATCAGGAGCGACACCGCCGCGATCTGCGTGATCATCTTGGCCTTGCCCCATCCCGAGGCGGGGATGACGATTCCCCGGGCCGATCCGATCGAGCGCAGGCCCGACACCGCGAATTCCCGGCCGATGACGACGACGACCATCCACGCCGGCGCCATCTTCAGCTCGACGAGCGAGATGAAGGCCGCCGAAATCAGGAGCTTGTCGGCGATCGGATCGAGCAGCGTTCCGAGCGTCGTGATCTCGCCGCGGCGCCGCGCGAGCCAGCCGTCCAGGAAATCGGTCGCGACCGCCGTCAGGAAGATCAGCAGGCCCACCGTCTCGCGGCCCTCGAACTTCGTCAGGAGGACGACGACGAGGAACGGCACCAGAAAGATGCGCGTCAGCGTCAGCGCGTTGGGCAGGTTGATCTTCACGGCGCGGCAAATATACGGGATGCCCGTTCCCCCATAATAGGCGGGTGAACGTTCCCTGCCCGACCCATTCCGGCCGGCGGGCCCACAAGAGCTGCCATTTCTGCCGCACGCCGGCCTGCCGGCTGTGCGAAGTGCACATGCGGGGTCACATCTACTGCTCGACCCGCTGCGCGCGGGACGCCGGCCGGCACGCCGTCTGGCGCGCCGTCCGGGAAAGGCTCCTGCGGCCGGTCTCGGGCCGCGTGGCCGTGGCGCTGGTGGCGATGGCGGCCTCGGCGCCCGTGATCCTCGCCCTGCGGACGGTCCGCGAGCTCGACTCGCTGTCGACACCGTCCCCGGCCGGTCCGCCCCGGCGCCCGGCCCCGTCGGCGAGGCTCGACACCGTCCAGGACGGCCCGTCGGGGACGCGCCTCGAGGGAACGGCCCCGGAAGGCTCGGCCGTCTTTCTCTTCGCCGGCGGCCGCTTCGTCGCGAGCGTGCCGGCCGACGGCGGACGCTTTCGATTCGACGGGGTCCGCGAAAAGGGGCCCTATCGCGTCGGCGCGATGTCGCTTTCCGCGGAGGCGGCCTACGCTCCGACCCCCGCGCCCCGCGCCGCTCCGGTGCCGACGGCCGTCCCCGCGCCCGTTGCGGCGCTCCGGCGGCCGGCGCCGGCTCCCTCCGCCCCGGTCCCGACCGCCCGTCCCCTGCTCCCGCCGGCTCCGGAGGTCGCGGCCGCCGCGCCTCCGCCCGCTCCCCCTCCGTCGCGCGGCCCCGCCGCGCCGGACCTGACCCGCGGCCCGTCCGACCGGGAGGAAGTCGTGGTGTCGTTCGACGCCGGCTCCTCGGACCGGGGCGCCGCCGCGATCCTGGACGCGCTCGCGCGGCGACGCATCCGGACGACGGTCTTCCTGACGGGCGATTTCATCCGACGTTATCCCGATCTCGCGCGCCGCATCGCCGACGACGGGCACGAAGTCGGCAACCACACCGACACGCACCCGCACCTGACGACCTACGCGGCCGACGGCCGCCAGGTCACGCGGCCGGGAGTGGATCGGGCGTTCCTCGCCGGCGAGCTCGCGCGCACGGCCCGGCTCTACCGCGAGGCCACCGGCCGCGCGATGGCGCCGCTCTGGCGGGCGCCCTTCGGCGAGCACAACGCCGACATCCGGCGCTGGGCGGCGGAGCAGGGCTACTGGCACGTCGGCTGGACCGGCGGCCGGACCGGGCTCGACGGCCTCGACTGGATCACGGACCCCCGGGCCCGGGGATACCAGCCCGCCGACCGCCTGCTGTCCCGTCTCGTCCATCACGCCGAGAACGGCGGCATCGTGCTGCTCCACCTCGGCAGCGACCGGGAGGAGCCGGTGGCGGCCCGCATCGACGTGCTGCTCGACGGCCTCGCGCAGCGCGGGTTCCGGTTCGCCCGGGCCTCCGAGTTCCTCGAGCGCCAGGGCTACGACGCCGCCCGCCTCGCGGCGTTCCGCGTCCTTCCCGCGGGCGGGCGTTGACGATCGCGTTCGGCACCGACGGGTGGCGCGGCATCATCGCCGACGCCTGCACCTTCGACGAGATCCGCCGGATCGCGCGCGCCACCGCGCGCTGGTACGCGGCGGACACGGGCCCCGGCGACGCCTCGCGGATCGTGGTCGGGCACGATCCCCGCTTCTTCTCGCCGGAGTTCGCGCGCGCCGCGGCCGAGGTCTTCGCCGACGCCGGCGTCGACGTCCTCCTGACCGACCGGCCGATTCCCACCCCCGCGGTGTCCTTCCACGTGCGCCGGCTGGGGCTCAAGGCGGGGATCGCGATCACCGCGAGCCACAACCCGGGCCACTACAACGGCTTCAAGATCAAGGCCCACTTCGGCGGCAGCGCCCCTCCCGAGACGTACGCGGCCGTGGCGGCCGAGGCCGATCGCCCGCTTCCCCGGGCCGCGACGCCGGGGCGCATCGAGGTCGCTGACCTGCGGCGCGACTACGCCGGGAGGCTCGCCGACCTCGTCGACCTCGGCGCGATCCGCGCCTCCTCGCTCGCGGTCCTGACCGACGCGATGCACGGGGCCGCGGGATCGCTGCTGCCGGACCTCCTCTCGGGCGGGCGGCTGCGGGTCGAACCGTTCCGGACCACCCGGGACCCCCTGTTCGGAGGCGTGCACCCGGAGCCAATCGGCGAGAACCTCGTGGCGGCCTCGGACCGCGTGCGCGCCGGGAAGCTCGACCTGGCGGTCGCCCAGGACGGCGACGCCGACCGGCTCGGGGTCCTCGACGCGGCGGGCCGTTTCGTCTCGCCGCACCAGGTTCTCGCCCTCCTGCTCCTCCACGCCTACCGGCACCGCGGCCTGCGCGGGGGAATCGCCAAGACGTTCTCGACGTCCTTCCAGATCGACCGGATCGCCCGGAGTCTCGGCGTTCCCCTCATCGAGACGGGCATCGGCTTCAAGTACGTCGCGGAGCTGATGAACCGGGGCGAGGCCGTGGCCGGCGGCGAAGAGAGCGGAGGCTACGCGTTCGGCTTCCACCTGCCCGAGCGCGACGGGGTGCTCTCGTCGCTCCTGCTGCTCGAGAGCCTCGCCGTGTCCGGGCGGACGCTCGGGCAGGCGCTCGACGCGCTCTCCGCCGAGTTCGGCCGCTTCGAGTACGGACGGCGCGACGTGCGCCTGCCGGTCGAGGTCGTGGCCCGATACCTCGAGGGGGTCCGCGACGCGCGGCCGGCTTCGGTCGCGGGCGAGGCCGTCACGGCGGTGCTCGACCGCGACGGCGTCAAGTACGTCTTCGGCGAGCGCGGGTGGCTCCTCCACCGCCTGTCGGGCACCGAGCCGATGGTCCGGCTGTACTGCGAGCACGAGGAGGGGAAGACGATGCGGGCGATCCTCGACGAGGCCGAGGAACGCCTGAAGCGGTTCGTGAGCGGCGCGCCGCCGTCCGGCGCCTAGCCGCGCCGCTGGTCGACCGGGCGGTCCTGGTCCGAGGCGCGGCGCCGCGGCCGCGGCGGCTCCGTCAGGACGGTCCCCTCGCCCTCGAAGCGGAGCTTCGGAGGGCTCGCCACGTCGGCGTGCATGACCTCCTCGAGGAAGTCGTCGTCGAGCACCGAGGCGACGAGGTCGCCCGACCAGGCAACGAGGTCGCGCGACGAGATCGAGAGCGGATAGTCCGCCGAAACCTCGTGCGAGAGGACCGGTCCGCCGACCGAGAAGATGGCGCTGCCGCGGCCCTGGACGCGGAGCACGTCGACCCGGCGGTTGCGGCGGAAGTCGTGGATGGCATCGATCCGGAACGTCAGGCCGTGGTCGAGGGCGAGCAGGCGCGAGCCCTCGACGAAGAGGGTCTGGCCCGAGAGGTCGCGCCGGTAGGCGCGCCGGCCGGGATCGTTGATCAGCAGGGCGCCGACGCCGCTCGCGCGGAGGATCCGCTCGAGGGAGGTCCCGCGGAACTCGGGGAGCGGCGCGAAGCGCAGCTTCCCGCTGTACCAGGCGACGCAGCCTTTCCGGACGAAGACCGTTCCGCGCGAGGCGACTTCGAGCCCGCCCTCGGCCCGGATCTTGAAGAGCGGCCGCGCCTCGGGCGCCCCGATCGCGATCGGCGTCGCCTTCTCCGGGGCCTCGGAGAAAGCCGGCTGGAACTCCGGCGGCTCGGCGAGCGGCCGCTCGACGGTCGTGCGGGGGCCCGCGGGCGCCGCCGGCGACGGTTCGGGAACGTTCGGCCTCGAGGTCGGGGCCGTGTCGGAGAGGCTCGGGCGGCCGGCGGCGTCGCGGCTGTTGCGGCGCAGCGCCTCCTCGATCTCGACGACGCGGCGCCGCGCGCCGGCGACGCGGAGATGCTCGAGCGCCAGCCCGAGCTTGCCCCGCGTCTGGTACAGGAGGCCGAGGTAGAGGTGGCTGCGCAGGTGGCCGGGACGCATCTCGATCGCCTTGCGCAACTCCAGCTCCGCTTCCGCCAGGAACCCGGCCTTGAAGAGAATCAGGCCGAGGTTCGCGCGGAGGACTTCGGAGCTGGGATTGTCGGCGAGAAGCGTGCGGGCGGCGTTGGCCGCCTCGTTGTAGTGACCCCGCTTGAATTCGAGGAGGGAGAGCAGGTTCAGGACGTCCTCGTCGCCGGGACGGATGCTCCGGGCCTTCTCGAGCTCCTCCCAGGCCTCCTCCAGGCGGCTCTCGCGGACGCCGCGCCGCGCGCGATTCAGGTGCAGGAGAAAGAGCCCCTGATCGACGGGGGATGGTTCGCCGGCCGCGTTCTCCAAGGTCGTCCCTGCCGCGCGGCTACCCGAGGCGGCGGGGAGCGCGGCCCTTCGTCGTCAGGATGACGCGGTTCGTGCGCTCGTCGCGCATCCAGTGGACGGGCTTTCCCTCGGAGCTCGGAATGCCGCGGAAGGTCTGCGTGGCGGGCTTGCCGAAGCCGCCGCCGAGCGTCGACTTCCCGTAGTAGGCGGCGAGGGTCTTGCGCACGTAGAGCTGCGTCTCGTCGTACGGCGGCACGCCGTCGTAGCGGTCGACCGCCGCCTCGCCCGCGTTGTACGCGGCGAGCGACTTGACGAGGTCGCCGCCGTAGTAGGACAGCAGCCGCGAGAGGTACCGCGTGCCCGCCGCGATGTTCTGCTTCGGGTCGTGGACGTCCGAGACGCCGTGCTCGGCCGCGGTCGCGGGCATGAGCTGCATGAGGCCGCGCGCCCCCTTCCGGGAGATCGCGGCGGGATTGAAGCCGGACTCGACGAGCATCACGGACTTGACGAGCTTCGGGTCGACCGAGTTCTCCTGGGCCGAGGCTTCGATCAGGTCGTCGAAGGGCGAGGCGCGCCGGACGCGGGAGGCGAGCCAGTCCTCGCTCGCCATGAGCTTGGCCGGACCGTCGTTGTAGATGACGTGCCGCCCGGACTCGACCTTGACGCGCACTTCGGCCCCGGCCGCCGGCGCAAAACCGGCGAGCACTCCCAGCGCGAGGAGCGTTCGAAGCTTCATGGATTGGGAATGAAAATTATAGCCGACCGACCGGGGCGGGTAAACGCCTGAGGCCTCGGAAGTTCCCCGACGCCCGGCCTGTGCGCGGCGTCACGGCCCGCGTCCTCAGGACGCCGCCACCTGCGGAGGCTCGGCCAGGAGGTCGCGCACGGCCTCCGCCGCGGCCTTCAGCCCGGCCGGCAGGAGGTCGGCGTTCTTGCCGCCCGCCTGCGCGAGGTCGGGCTTCCCGCCGCCGCTTCCCGCCAGGGCCCGGCCGACCCGGGAGGCGATCTGCGAGGCCGGCAGCCGGCGCACGAGGTCCGGCGTGACGGCGATGATGACCGACGTCTTGCCGTCCCCCACCGTGCCGACCGCGACGACCCCGCTCTTGACCTTCGAGCGCAGCGTGTCCGAGAGGTTGCGCAGCTCCGGGATCGACAGGCCCTCGACCACGCGCGTGACGACCGGGATCCCGCCGACCTCGATGCGCGTGCCCTCGGCGCCGGAGTCGCCCGAGGCGAGCTTGAGCTTGAGCGATGCGATCTCGCGCTCGAGCGCCTTGACGCGCTCCTCGCGCTCGCTCCACTTCGTCGGGAGCGCGTCGCGGTCGACCTGCGCGAACGCCGCCAGGTCGTTCAGGATCCGCTCGTCCTTCGAGAGGAGCTCGACCGCGCCGAGCGAGGTCACCGCCTCGATGCGCCGCTGCCCCTGGGCGATGCCGCGGTCGGAGACGACCTTGAAGGCGCCGATCTCGCCGGTGCGCGGGACGTGGCATCCGCCGCAGAGCTCGGTCGAGAACCCCGGCACCTCGACGACCCGCACCCGCTCGCCGTACTTCTCGCCGAAGAACATGTCGGCGCCCCGCCGCCGCGCGTCGTCCATGGACATGACTTCCTTGGCGACGGGCTGGTCCCGGAGGATCTCCTCGTTGACGAGCCGCTCGATCTCGGCGAGCTGCGCCGGCGTCGTCGGCGAGGCGGCGGCATAGTCGAAGCGCAGCCGGTCGGGCGCGACGAGCGAGCCCATCTGGCGGGCCGACGGGCCGAGGACCTTGCGGAGGGCCGCGTGCAGCAGGTGCGTGCCGGTGTGGTTGGCCTGCGTCCGGCGGCGGGTCCACTCGGGCACTTCCATGTCGACGACCTGCCCGAGCTCGAGCCTCCCCCGTCCGACCGTCACGCGGTGCGCGATCAGGTTCGGCACCGGCTTCTGGACATCCGAGACCTCGGCCTCTCCGCCCGCCCAGGTCCAGCGGCCCCGGTCGGCGACCTGGCCGCCGCCTTCCGGGTAGAACACCGTTCGGTCCGTGACCACGTCCCCGCTCTGGCCCGCCTCGAGCAGCGACACCTCCCGGCCGTCCCGCACCAGGGCCTCGACGCGCGCGCCCGCGAGCCGGACGAAGTCCTGCTCCGGGTAGCCCCGGAAGACGGAGTGCGCTTCGGGCAGCTCGAGGCGCTCGAAGACCGACGCGTCGGCCGCGTCGAACTTCTGGGAGGCCCGCGAGGACGCGCGCTGGCGCTCGAGCGATTCCTCGAAGCCCGCGCGGTCGACCGCCACGCCCTCGTCGCCGGCGATCTCCTCGATGACCTCGAGGGGGATGCCGTAGGTGTCGTAGAAGCGGAAGACGGTGTCGCCGGAGAGCGCGGTCGCCCCCTCGCGGCGGAGCCGCTCGATGGCCTCGCCGACGCGGTCGGCGCCGTCCGAGAGGGTCTTGCCGAACCGCTCCTCCTCGGGAGCGAGCACGCCCGCGACGGTCCGGCCGACGGAGGCGACCGCATCCGGCTCGAAGTAGACGCCCGCGAAACCCTCGACGACCGTGGGCGCGAGCTCGTGGAGGAACGGGCGGTCGAGGCCGAGCCGGCGGCCGTAGCGCATCGCCCGCCGCAGGATGCGGCGCAGCACGTAGCCCCGGCCCTCGTTGGACGGCAGGGCGCCGTCGGCGATCAGCATCGTCGACGCGCGCACGTGGTCCGCGATGACGCGGAACGGAGCATCCTCGGCGGCCATCCCCCCGCGGTACGTCTGCCCCGACATCGCCTCGATCCGGCGGAGGATCGGCGCGAAGAGGTCCGTGTCGAAATTGTTGTTGACGTTCTGCAGGATCGCCGTGAGCCGCTCGAGCCCCGCCCCCGTGTCGACCGAGGGCCGCGGGAGAGGCGTCATCTTGCCCGACGCATCCCGCTCGAACTGCATGAAGACGAGGTTCCAGATCTCGAGCGTGTCGTCGCCCGGCCCGTTGACCCGGTCGGCCGTGTTGCCGGCGAGGCCGGGTCCCCGGTAGTAGTGGAGCTCGGAGCACGGGCCGCACGGCCCTGTCTCCCCCATCGCCCAGAAATTCTCCTTCGCCCCGAAGCGCAGGACCCGCGACGCCGGCAGGTGCCGCGCCCAGAGGTTCGCCGCCTCGTCGTCGTCGGTGTAGACCGTGGCCCACAGCCGCTCCGGGTCGATGCCGTAGCCCTGTTCGCGGTCCGTGACGAGCTCCCAGGCGAAGCGGATAGCCTCGTCCTTGAAGTAGTCGCCGAAGGAGAAATTGCCGAGCATCTCGAAGAAGGTCTGGTGCCGCCCGGTGTAGCCCACGTTGTCGAGATCGTTGTGCTTGCCGCCGGCCCGGACGCACTTCTGCGAGGTCGTCGCGCGCGTGTAGTCCCGCCGCTCGCGGCCGGTGAAGACGTCCTTGAACTGGTTCATCCCGGCGTTGGCGAAGAGCAGGGTCGGGTCCTCGGCCGGGATCAGGGAGGACGAGGGAACGCGCCGGTGGCCGCGGCCCTCGAAGTAGGCCAGGAATCGCTCGCGGACCTCAGTCGACTTCATACCAGCCCCGGATGATCTCAGAAATCCTCTCCGCCGGAAAACCGCGCCGGGTCAGGGCGTCGAACACGCGGCGCCGCCGCACCGCGGGCGCAAGGCCCGCGCGCGCGCTCCAGAGCCTCTCGAACGCCTTCCGGAGAGCCGCGTCTTCCCGGTCCTCGGCGCCTTCGGCCGCGAACGCCTCCGCGATCGTCTCCTTCGCGAAGCCGCGGGCCCGGAGCTCGCGCTCGATCCGCGCGCGCCCGTGACGCGTCCCGCGCGTCCGGACGGCCGAGCGCGCGGCGGCGAGGTCGTCGAGGAGCCCCTCCGCGGCGAGGCGATCGAGCGCTTCCCGGGCCGCTCCCGGCTCGAAGCCCCGCTCGTCGAGCGCCCGCGCGAGCTCGGCGCGGCCCCGCGCGCGGATCGAGAGCAGGCGCAGGGCCCTCTCGCGGGCCGCCGCCGCGGACGAGGGCTCCCGGGGAGGTGACCTGCGACCCGCCGTTTAGGTTCTTCCCGTGGGCGTCTGGTTGGAGAAGTCGAAGGGCGACTCCTCCTGGAGCGGGTTGAAGTCGTTGGGCGTCTCGAGGGCCGCGTCCATCTCCTCGCGGGCGACGTCCGAGGTCGACTGGATGCCCTGGATCTTGAGCTTGAACTCGTTGGGATTCGTCGCTCGCTTCAACGCCTCTTCGAGCGTGATGAGGCCCGACTTGTAGAGGCCGTAGAGCGACTGGTCGAACGTCTGCATCCCGTACTGGGACGTTCCCTGCTGGATCGCGTCCTTGATGTACTTCGTCTTTTCCTTGTTCTCGATGCACTCGCGGACGTAGTTGGTCCGGATGAGGATCTCGGCCGCCGGCACGCGGCCGAGGCCGTCGGCCCGGGGCATGAGGCGGAGCGAGACCGCGGCCTTCAGCACCGCGCCGAGCTGCAGCCGGATCTGCTTCTGCTGGTGCGGCGGGAAGACCGCGATGATGCGGTTGATCGTCTCGGTGGCGTCGAGGGTGTGGAGCGTCGAGAAGACGAGGTGGCCGGTCTCGGCCGCCGTCAACGCGGTCTCGATCGTCTCGTAATCGCGCATTTCGCCGACGAGGATGACGTCGGGGTCCTGGCGCAGGGCGCTGCGCAGCGCGACGGAGAAGCCCTTGGTGTCGACGTCGACCTCGCGCTGGTTGACGATCGACTTCTTGTCGCGGTGCAGGAACTCGATCGGGTCCTCGACCGTCATCACGTGCTCGTTGCGGGTGGTGTTGATGTGGTCGATCATCGCCGCGAGCGTCGTCGACTTGCCCGAACCGGTCGTCCCGGTGCAGAGGACCAGGCCCCGCTGCTCCTGGCAGATCTTCTCGAGGACCGGCGGCAGGAGGAGGTCCCGGATCGACAGGATCTTGGCCGGGATCACGCGGAGCACGAGGCCGACGGTGCCCCGCTGCTGAAAGATGTTGCAGCGGAAGCGTCCCAGGTTCGGGACGTTGTACGCGATGTCGATCTCGAAATTGTTCTTGAACTTCTCTTTCTGCCGGGCCGACATGATCGAAAAGGCCATTGCGATCGTGTCTTCCTGCATCAGCCGCCGCATGTCCGCCAGCGGAATGAGCGTTCCGTCGATGCGGATGACGGGAAACGCGCCGACTTTCAGGTGCAGGTCGGACGCCTTCCGCTCGACTGCAATCTTCAGCAGATCGTTGATATGCATGGGTTTGTTTTCCTCGGTTGGAGGCTAGATTACGCTCGTTGCCGGGCGAAAGAAAGCCGCGGGAAAGCCGTCCGCTCTCCGCCGACAAGTCTCGCCCGCACGCAGGCCGGGCCGCTGCTCGCCGCCTAACGTACTGAACTGAAAGCCGATAGCGGGCAGCCGGCAGCTACCTGACCGCCGCCTCCACCGGCAGCGGCGTCAGCCAGCCGTACCGGTCCGGGGCGTCGCCGCGGATCAGCGCGAAGAATTCCTTCTGGATCCGCTCGGTGATCGGGCCGCGCCGGCCCTCGCCGACGACGATCCGGTCGACCGACCGGATGGGCGTGATCTCCGCGGCCGTGCCGGTGAAGAAGATCTCGTCGGCGATGTACAGCATCTCCCGGGCGATCTGCTGCTCGACCACCGTGTACCCCGCGTCGCGGGCGATCGTCATCACCGAGTCGCGGGTGATCCCCGGGAGGATCGTGCCGGCGAGCGGCGGCGTCAGGATCCGCCCCCCGTAGACCACGAAGATGTTCTCGCCGCTGCCCTCCGAGACGCGGCCGGCGTTGTCGAGGGCGATGCCCTCGCTGAAGCCGTTCGTCACGGCCTCCATCTTGATGAGGGAGGAGTTCAGGTAGTTCCCCGTGGCCTTCGCCATCGCCGGAAAGGTGTTGGGCGCCATCCGGTTCCAGGACGACACGCACACGTCGACGCCCCGCTCGAGGGCCTCTTCGCCGAGATACTTGCCCCAGCGCCAGACCGCGATCATCACGTCGACCGCGCTGTTGAGCGGGTTGACGCCGAGGGCGCCGAGGCCGCGGTAGATCACCGGGCGGATGTAGCACTCGTCGAAGCCGTTGGCCCGGATCGTCTCGTAGATCGCCTCCTTGAATTCCGCCGGGGTGTGCGGGACCTCCATCCGGTAGACCTTGCAGGAGTCGAAGAGGCGCTTGACGTGCTCGTCGATCCGGAAAACCGCCGAGCCCTGCTTCGTCTTGTAGAGGCGCGCGCCCTCGAACATGGCCGAGCCGTAGTGAAAGACGTGGGCGAAGGCGTGGATTTTCGCGTCGGCGAAGTCCACCAGCCGGCCGTTCATCCAGACCTTTTTGACGTCGTCGTAGGACATTGATGGCCTCCGCTCGCGAGATGACCGCGAGTATTCCCCGGCCCGGGGAAGGTGTCAATGCACGCCGCGTGCGAGCGCGGCCCGGGCGAGCGCCAGCGCGGAGACGACGGCGGTTTCGGCTCGGAGCTTTCCGGCCGAGAGCGACGCCGTCGTCCACCCCGCGTCGATCGCCGCGCGCTCCTCGTCCCCGCTCCAGCCGCCCTCGGGCCCCACGAGAAGCGACGTCGGCGCCGGCGCGAGCTCGGCCGGGAACGGCTCGCCGCGCGGGTCGAGCAGGAACCGGTGTCCCGGCGGAGCGGCCGCGAGGGCCTGCGCGAAGGTGACGGGGCCCTCGACGCGCGGCCATCGGGCGCGCTCCGACTGCTTGGCGGCTTCGGCGATCACGCGCGCGAGGCGCGCGGCGAGCGACCCGCTCGCCCGCACGGACTGCGTCCGCTCGCTCAAGACGATCGTCAGCGTCGCGGCGCCGAGCTCGGTCGACTTCTCGGCGATCCAGGAGAGCCGCTCGGGGCGGACGGCGGCCGCGAGGATGTGGATCGGCGAGAGCCGATCGGCCGGCGTGTCCTCGACGCGCGCGACCCGCACCTCCAGGGCGCCCCGGCCGGCCTCCGCAACCGGCCCCTCGGCCTCGCGGCCGGTGCCGTCGACGAGGACGACCGAGTCGCCGGGCTGCAGGCGGCGGGCGCGCGCGTGCGCGACGTCGGGGCCCTCGAGACGGAAAGTCTCGCCGGCGGCGGGAAGCCGCTCTACGACGAAGCGCGCGCGAGGCAGAGACATGCCCACTCCTTTTCCGTCCGACGCCCCGCCAGCTTCCAGCGTCCGGTCCGCATCCGTGCGAGCACGTCGGGCTCCCGCTCGCGGGTCACGCCGGACAGGATGACACGGCCGGTCCGGCCGGCGCGCGCCAGGATCCGCCCGGCCTCCGGCAGGATCTCCTCGGCGAGCATGTTGGCGAGCACCAGGTCGAAGGCGCCCGTCGCCGCGGCGAGCGGGCCGGCGTAGAGGTGCACCCGGCTTCCGAACGCGTGGCGGCGCACGTTCTCCCGCGCCACGAACACCGCCTCGGCGTCGGTGTCGAGGCCGATCGCCGAGCGCGCGCCGAAGGCCGCCGCCGCGAGGGCGAGCACGCCCGAACCCGTCCCCACGTCGAGAACCGAGCGTCCGGCGAGCTCCTCTTCCTCGAGGGCGAGTAGAGCGAGCCGCGTCGATTCGTGCGCGCCGGTGCCGAAGGCCCGGGATGCCGGAAGGCGCAGCGCGATCCTCCCGTTGGGAGGCTCGACGTCGGCCGGATCGCCCGGATCGATCCAGAGACGCCGCCCGACAATGAATGCCCGGGACGCGGCCCGGAACGCCTCGAGCGGGTCCCCCTCGGGAATGTCGGTCGTCAGCGCGTGCCGGATGCCGCGGGCGCGCAGGCGCGAGGACGCGCCGCGGGCCGTCTCCGCCTCGCGGAAGAACGCGACGAGATCGCGGCCCTCCTGTTCGAAGCCGAGGGGGCCATGGAGCGAGAGGAGGCCGAGCACGGCGTCGTCGCCGGCCTTGCGGGGAACGAGGAGGCGGCTGAAGCGGGAGCGGCGCAACTCCCTAGGAGAATATCTTCTTCGCCTTGCCGAGGACGCCCTTCTCCCCGACCGGCGCGCCCGTCAGCTCGGCGTACTTCCGCAGCAGGTCCTTCTCGGCCTTCGACGGTTTCTCCGGGACGCGCACGCCGACGCGGACGACGAGGTCGCCGCGGCCCGAGCGGCCGAGCCGGCGGACGCCTTTGCCCCGCAGCCGGACCTCGGCGCCGACCGCCGTCCCGGCGTCGATCGACACCTTTTCCTCGCCCTCGAGCGTCGGCGCCGTGACCTCGCCCCCGAGCACGAGCGTCGGGAACGGCAGGTCGAGGCGAACGATCACGTCGTCGCCTTCGCGCTGGAAGACCTCGTCGTCGGCGACCGTCAGCACGACGTAGAGGTCCCCCGCGGGGCCGCCGTTGGGCCCGGCGTCTCCCTCCCCGGTCAGCCGGAGGCGCGAGCCCGACTCGACGCCGCCCGGAATCCGGATCGAGAGCTCCTTCTTCACCCGCCGGCGGCCCTCGCCCGAGCACGTCCGGCAGGGGTGATCGATCAGGCGGCCCTCGCCCCGGCAGGCGGAGCACGGCCTCGTCATCGTCAGGAATCCCTGCGAGACGCGCTGGCGCCCGGCGCCGCGGCAGGTCGGGCAGGTCCGCGGCGCCGTCCCCTCCGCCGCCCCCGAGCCCTCGCAGACGTCGCAGACCTCGAGGCGCGAGATGGCGATGGGGGCCTCGACGCCGTGCGCGGCGTCGCGGAACGAGATCTCCATCCGGTAAACGAGGTCGCTTCCCCCGGTCGGGCCCGACGGTCCCCCGCCGAAGCCGAAGATGCCGCTGAAGAGATCCGAGAGGTCGCCGAATCCCGCCGCATCGAAGCCCGGGAAGCCCCCGAATCCCGGGCCCCCGCCCGCACCCACGCCTGCGTGGCCGAACTGGTCGTAGCGGGCCCGCTTCTCGGAGTCCGAGAGCACGGCGTACGCCTCGGAGGCCTCCTTGAACTTCTCGGCGGCATCCGGGTTGTTGGGATTGCGGTCGGGGTGGTAGGTCAGCGCGAGCTTGCGGTAGGCGGTCTTGAGCCCGGCCGCGTCGACGTCGCGGGAAACGGCGAGGATTTCGTAATAGTCGCGCTTGGACTTCATGGGTGCTCGTTTCGCGTTCGGTTTCTCGAGAACCCGCCGCGCCCGGCCGGGTCAGCTCGTCGCGGCCGCGCCCCCGGCGCCGGCGCGGGCCAGCATGACCCGCGTCAGGACCTTGGAGACGCCCTGCATGTCGAAGATGGCTTCGTTGAACGCCTCGCGCGAATCGCCGACGGCGATCTCGCGGGAGCGCTTGAGGGTCTCCTCGATGCGCTGGCGCTCGTCGTCGGCGAGCCCTCCGCCGAACTCCCCGAGGACCCGCTCGTTGGAGGCGATCATCCCCTCGAGGCGGTTCTTGATCGCCGCGATCTCGCGCCGCTCGTGGTCCGCCTCGGCGAACGCCGAGGCCTCCTTGATGATCTTGTCGATCTCGTTCTGCGAGAGCCCGCCGGCCGGGTTGATCTGCATGCCCTGGGCCTTGCCCGTGGCGAGGTCGCGGGCCGAGGTGTTGACGATGCCGTTCGAGTCGATGGCGAAGGTCACTTCGATCTGAGGTACGCCGCGCGGCGCGGCGGGGATTCCGACGAGCTCGAATCGGCCGAGCGACTTGTTGTCCTTGGCGATCTCGCGCTCGCCCTGCAGGACGTGGATCTCGACGACCGACTGGTTGTCGGCGACCGTCGTGAAGACCTTGGTGTTCTTGGTCGGGATGGTGGAGTTGCGCTCGATCAGCTTCTCGAAGACGCCCCCGTGCATCTCGATGCCGAGGGAGAGGGGCGTGACGTCGAGGAGGACGACGTCCTTGATCTCGCCCTTCAACACGCCGCCCTGGATCGCGGCGCCGATCGCCACGACCTCGTCCGGGTTGATGTCGCGGTTGGGCTCGCGGCCGAAGAGCTCCGCCACCATGCGCTGGACCTTGGGCGTGCGCGTCTGGCCCCCGACGAGGATGACCTGGTCGACGTCCGAGGGCTTGAGGCCCGCCGCCGCCAGGGCGTCGAGGCACGGCGCGGCCGTCCGATCGATCAGGTCCGCGACGAGGCCCTCGAACCGCTCCCGCGTGATGGTCCGGTTGATGTGCTTGGGGCCCGAGGCGTCGGCCGAGATGAAGGGCAGCGTGATCGTCGTCTCCGTCGCCGTCGAAAGCTCGCACTTGGCCTTCTCGGCCGCCTCCTTGAGGCGCTGGAGGGCCATCCGGTCCTGGCGCAGGTCGATCCCGGTCGCCTTGCGGAAGTCGTCGAGCAGCCAGTCCATGATCTTCTTGTCGAAGTCCTCGCCGCCGAGGTAGGTGTCGCCCGCCGTGGCCTTGACCTCGTAGATCCCGTCGCCGAGCTGGAGGATCGAGATGTCGAACGTGCCTCCGCCGAGGTCGTAGACGGCGACGGTCTCGCTGCCCTTCCGGTCGAGGCCGTACGCGAGCGAGGCGGCCGTGGGCTCGTTGATGATGCGCAGGACCTCGAGGCCGGCGATGCGGCCGGCGTCGCGGGTCGCCTGCCGCTGGGCGTCGTCGAAGTAGGCGGGAACCGTGATGATCGCCTCGGTGATCTCTTCGCCGAGGGCCTCCTCCGAGAACTCCTTGATCTCCGACAGGATGAAGGCCGAGATTTCCTCGGGGCTGTACTCGCGGGCCCGGGCGCGGATCTTGACGTCGCCGTTGACCGCGCGGACGATCTCGTAGGGCAGCACCTCGCGCGCGTGCTGGGTCTCCTCGGCGTCGTACTTCCGGCCGACGAGGCGCTTGACCGCGAAAACCGTGTTCATGGGGTTGGTGATCGACTGCCGCTTGGCGATCTGGCCGACCAGCCGCTCCCCGTCCTCGGTGAAGCCGACGATCGAGGGCGTCGTTCGGCTGCCCTCGCGGTTCGTCAGGACCTGGGGGGTCGCCCCCTCGACCACGGAGACGCAGCAGTTGGTCGTTCCGAGGTCGATTCCGAGGATCTTGCCCACGATTCCTCCTGCTTCCCTACTTCTTCCCCGCCGGGGTCTCGCCCTCGCCGCCGTTGTCGCGGACGGCCACCTTCACGAACGACGGCCGGATGAGGCGGTCGTTCAGGAAGTAGCCCTTCTGCAGCTCCTCGACGATGGTGTTGGCGGGGATGGAATCGGTCTTCTCGGTCGCGACCGCCTCGTGGAGGTTCGGATCGAACGCCCCGCTCGAGTCGATCGGGATCAGCCCGTAGCGCTTCCAGAGCTCGCCGAGCTGCTTGCGGATGATCGCGATGCCCTGGCCGAAATCGCTCTCGAGGTCCCCGGGCCGGGCGTGCGCCAGGGCCCGCTCGAAGTTGTCGAGGATCGGCAGGAAGTCGTGCGCGAAGCCCGCGAGGGCGATCTTGAAATACTCCTGGCGCTCCCGCTCGCTGCGCTTCTTGTGGTTCTCGAACTCGGCGAGCTTGCGCAGGTGCCGGTCCTTGAGCTCCTCGATCTCCTTCTGGATGCCGCGGAGCTTGTCCTCGGCGGCGGCGAGCGCCGTGACCTCCTCCTCGTCGAGCGCGGCCTCCAGGGAGTCCCCGGAGTCGCGCAGCTCGAGGGTGTCCTCGTCGATCGGCCGCCCGTCGCGGTCTCGGTCGCTCATTCCGGAAGGCCCTCCCTCAGGCGCTCCTCGCGCCGGTCGAGCCGTTCCGACACGGCGCGCCCCAGCAGATCCACGACGGGAATCACGCGCGTGTACTCCCGCCGGGCCGGCCCGATGACTCCCAGCATTCCCGTCAGTGTCTCTCCCGTGCCGTAGGAGGTCAAGACGGCCGAAAGGCGGGGGTCGACGGCATGGTCGTCCTCGGAGCCCAGAACGACGCTCGTGCCGGGCGAATCGAGGTACCGGGAGACCAGGTCGAGGACCCGGGCTTTTTCGTCGAACGCCTGGAAGATGCGCTTCATCGAGAAAACGTCGGCGAACTCGGGTTTCTCGAGGAGCCTCGCCGTTCCGTCGTAGAAGAGCTGGTCCTCGCCGTCCTTGCGCTCGAGGGCCCGCCGGGCGAGGCCCGCCGCCCGGCCCAGGATCCGGTCGGCTTCGGCCCGCTCGCGGGCGAGGGCCGCGGCCAGCCGCCGGCGGACCTCGTGGAGCGTCAGGCCGCCGTATTCGCGGGTCAGCCGCTCCGAAAGGGCGTCGAGCTCGGAGTTCGAATACGTCACGTCGGTCTCGAGGACGCGCGAGATCACGACGTCGGGATCGTTGACCTGCACGCAGAGGATCTTGCCGGGGGCGACGGCCAGGAACCGCAGGCTCTTGACGACCGTGTGGAGCGCGTCCGGGGCGACGACGAAGCCGACCTCGCCGGAGAGCTGGGACAGCAGGCGCGAAGCCGCCGTGAACAGGCGGCTGACGTCGGCCCCGGCGGAATCGAGGTCGGAATCGACCTGCTCGCGGACTTCCTCCCCGACCTTCCGCTGCCGCATGAGCTCGTCGATGTAGACCCGGTAGGCCCGGTCCGTCGGGACCCGGCCGGCCGAGGTGTGCGGCTGCGCGAGATACCCGCCGTCCGTCAGGTCGGCCATGATGTTGCGGATCGAGGCCGGCGAGAGGCCGAAGCGGTTGGACTTGAAAAGCGTCCGCGAGGAGACCGGCCGCCCGGTGTCGACGTGGACGCGGATGATCTCCCTCAGGATCGCGCGGCTTCGGGTGTCGAGAGAAGCCATGTCTAGCACTCTTCCATCGAGAGTGCTAATGATACCAGACCGTGAACGACCCGGCTTAGACTCGCCCGATGCCGGCCGACGTCCTCTCCCGGTCCGTGGTGCTCGCCGGAGCAGGCCGGGCGGGCGCCGCCTTCGCCCGATCCTGGAGGGCCGCCGGCGGATCCATCGCCCGCATCATCGTGCGCGACGCGGCGAAGGCCCTCCCGCCGGACCTCGAAGGAACTCCCCGCGCGTCGTCCGAATCCCCCGGACCGTCCTGCGACGTGCTCGTCCTGGCCGTGCCCGACGACGCGATCGCGCGGATCGCGGCCGAGCTCGCGCCCCGGCTCGCCTGCGGCTGCGCGATTCACCTCTCCGGCGCGCTCTCGAGCGACGTCCTCCAACCGTTCGCCGAGCGAGGCGCCGCCGTGGCGTCGGTGCATCCCGTGCGCCCGTTCACGGGCGCTCCCGGCGAGGACTGGCGAGGCGCCTTCGTCGCGATCGAGGGAGATGCGGCCGGCGCCGCGATGGGAGCCCGGATCGCAAAAGCCGTCGGGGCGAGGCCGCACTCGATCGCTCCCGGCGCCAAACCGCTGTACCACGCCTCGGCGTCGCTCGCCGCCGGCGGGGCGGCCGCGGTCCTCGCGGTCGCGGTGCGCGGATGGGTCGACGCGGGCATTCCCGAAGACGTCGCGCGGGAAGCGCTGTCCGCACTCGCGGTCCGCGCCGTGGACGCCGTCGGCCGGCGGACGTTCGAGGAAGCCTTCACCGGGGCCGTGGCGCGGCGCGACGTCGGAACGGTGACGGCGCACGCCGAGGCGCTCGGCGGCCGACCGGACGCTCTTGTGCTCTATCGCACGCTCGCTCACGAGATCCTCGAGCGCACGGCGGGCCGCGGAAAGGAAGCGGAGATCCGACGGATCCTCGACGCCGTCGAGCGACGCTAGCCGCTCAAGCGGGGTGCCCGTAACCCTCTCAGGGTGTTACAATTTCCTGCAGTCCGCAGCCCGCGAGCCGCCGGAGGCGCCGCGCGCTCGGGCCCAAGAGGCATGGTTTTCTTCAATTACGCCACGATGCAGATGGCGGCCAAGGTCGTCTACTACGGCCCCGGTCTGTGCGGCAAGACCACCAACCTGCACCACATCTACGGCCGCACGGCGCCGGGCTCCCGGGGCGAGATGGTCTCGCTCGAGACGGAGACCGACCGCACCCTGTTCTTCGACCTGCTGCCGCTCGACGTCGGGGTCATCGGCGGGTTCAAGACGCGGGTCCAGCTCTACACGGTCCCCGGCCAGGTCTTCTACAACACCACCCGGAAGCTCGTCCTGAAGGGCGTCGACGGGATCGTGTTCGTGGCCGACTCGCAGCGCGCGATGAAGGAAGCCAACGTCGAGTCGCTCGCGAACCTCAAGACGAACCTCGCCGAGATCGGCGTCAAGCTCGACGAGATCCCGCTCGTGCTGCAGTACAACAAACGCGACCTCGCCAACATCCTTTCGCTCGAGGAGCTCGAAGCGAGTCTCAATCCCGAGCAGCTCTTCGAGAGTTACGAGGCCTGCGCGGTCCTCGGCCAGGGCGTCTTCGAGACGCTCAAGGCGATCTCGCGACTGACGCTCCGGTCGCTCAAGAAGCGGATGCTCGGCGAGGAGAAGGCCCCGGCCGCGAAGGCCGCCGCGCCCCCTCCGAAGCCGGCGGTCGTGGAACCGCCCGCCGCGCCCCGGCCCGCGCCGGCCCCGACGCCGCCTCCCCCGCCGGCGGAGGACGTGCAGGAAGCGCTCGACGTCGAGCCTGGAACCTTCTCCGAGGCCCCGCCCGTGGTCGGGAAGGCGTACGAGCTCAATCAGCCCCCGGGGGCCTTCGACGCCACCGACGTCGAGACGGTCCAGGAGTTCGAACAGGCCCTCGACTCCCTCGACGCACCGTTGCCGGAGGCCCCGGCGGCGGCGGCCGCCGGGCCGGATTCCACGGCCGCCCCGGCAGACGGAGAGATCGCCGAGGTGACGTTCGCCGAGGCCCCGCAGCCCGAGCCGGAAAAGGCGATCGTCGAAGAAGTCCGGCACGTCAAGGTTCGTTCGAACATCGACATCCTCGCGGAGCTCGAACGCCTCCGGAAGACGTCGACCTCCGGGCCGCAGGAGGGCGAGAAAGAAAAACCCCGCCGGCCCGCGACGGGAATCTCGGTCGACGACCTGCTCGCGTCGAGCCTCAACCATCGCAAGGAAGTCAGCAAGGTCTTCGAGATCCAGGTCCCGCGCCGGCAGCTTTCGCAGGGGCACCAGGTCACCGTCGGGCTCCGGTTCGAGGACAAGCAGGGCAAGGAGCTCGGCAACGCCCAGTCGTTCTCGATCGAGCTCCAGTCGCGAAGCGACATCGAGCGGCTGCTGCTCTCGCTCAAGTTCCACATCCTGGGAAAGTGATTTCGCGCGCGTGAGCGCGGGCGAAGTCATCCCGAGGGCCGAAGTCCCGAAGGCTCCGATGCTTCCCCGGGCGGACCGAGCCCCCGAAACTGTCCTCCCCGCGAGACACTGTACGGAAAAGACTTTGCATTCCTCCGAGAACGGGGTTTAACCTTTTTGCATGCGGACCCGCCTGAAGGTCGCGCGGCATGGCTTTGCCGTCTTCGCCGCGTGTGTCGCGGCGGGTTGCGCGAGCACACCGCGCTCGTCGGCCGGAGCGAGCGGAGCGGCGCCGAAGCCTCCGAGCGCCGAGGAGCAGGCCATGGCGGCCGCCACCGAGCAGTTCCAGCTCGGACGCGACGCCGCCCTCGCCGGCGATTTCGAGTGCGCCCGCTACCAGTTCGGACGCGCGATCACCACCCTGCGCCCGCCGACCGGGCCGGCCCCGTCGGCGCAGATGCAGTCCTTCTCCTACGAGCTCTATGAGGGCATCCAGCGCTACGAGGCCCTCGCCGGCGCCACCGAGGAAGCCGGCACCTCGCACGGAGAGGTGACGCCGGAGCTCGCCGCCGACATCGAGTCGCCGGACGCGAGCCCCGAGGCGATCGCCGAGGCGCGGCAGGCCGTGGCGTCGGACCTTCCCGCGGTCCGGCCGGACGTGCCGATCGTCGTCAACGACGCCGTCCTGCGCGTCATCGCCGCCTTCCAGAGCGACGCCCTGCACGACAAGATCGCGGCCGGGCTTTCGCGGTCGGGACGGTACCTGCCGATGATCCACCAGGTCTTCGCCGAGGAGGGGCTCCCGCAGGACCTCGCGATGATCGCGTTCATCGAGTCCTCGTTTCTGCCCCACGCCCGGTCCCCCAAGTCGGCCCACGGCATCTGGCAGTTCATGCCCCGGACGGGCCGGCAGTACGGCCTGAAGTCGAACGGCATCGTCGACGAGCGGAGCGACCCGGAAAAGGCGACCCGTGCAGCGGCGAAATACCTCGCCTACCTTCACGAGATCTTCGACGACTGGTACCTCGCGATGGCCGCCTACAACGCGGGCGAGGGCAAGATCCTGCGGGCGATGGACCGCACGGGCGCCCGCGACTTCTGGGGACTCGCCCGCACGAGCGCGATCCGCAAGCAGACCCAGAACTACGTCCCCGCATTCCTGGCGGCGGTCCTGATCTCCAAGAACCCCGGCCACTACGGGTTCGAGGTCGTGCTCGAGCCGGCCCTGGAGTTCGAGACCGTGCGCCTCGACCGGCCGGTCAGCCTCGAGGACGTCGCGCGTGCGACGAAGATCCCGGTCGAGGACCTACAGGGCCTCAACCCGGAGCTACGGTCGCCCATCACTCCCCAGCAGCCCGAAGGCTACGAGCTCAAGGTGCCGGGCGGAAGCCGCGAGACGCTGCTCGTCGCGCTCGCCGCCGTTCCGACCGCCCGCCCGCCCTCCTTCAAGACGCACGTCGCGAAGAAGGGCGACACGCTTCCGAAGATCGCGCGCCGCTACGGCGTCCCCGTCAGCACGCTCGCCTCCGCCAACTCGATGACGACCCGGTCGAAGGTCGCCCGCGGCCAGGAAATCATGGTCCCGGTGAAGACCGCGAGCGCCCCGGCGAAGAAGTCGTCGAAGAGCGGCGCGGTCCGCGTGGCCCGGAAGGCGGACGCCCCGGCCAAACCGGCTCCGCCGAAGAGCTACAAGGTCCGCGACGGCGACACGCTCTACCAGATCGCCCTGCGGCACGGGACGACGGTGGCCGAAATCCTCGCGGTCAACGGCCTCGGGGGCTCCGGGCCGATCAAGCCCGGGGACAAGCTGAAGATCCCCAGTACGGGGAAGTAAGCAGTAAGCAGTAAGCAGTAAGCAGGCTACTCCTGCCTCCTGCCGTCTGCTACCATCTCCGCGTCCTCATCTCCGATCAGGCCTCCTCGGCCCCGAGGAGGTTTCATGCTCGTCCGGGTTCATTCCGCCGCCACGCTCGGGCTCGAGGCACGCGTGCTCGACATCGAGGTCGACGCGTCTGACGGCCTGCCTCGCTTCACGATCGTGGGCCTTCCCGACGCCGGCGTGCGCGAGGCGCGCGATCGTGTCCGGTCGGCCCTGCGCAACGCGGGCTTCGCGGTCCCGTCGGGAGCCGTCACCGTCAATCTCGCGCCGGCCGATTTCCGGAAGTGCGGCGCGGCGCTCGACTTACCGGTGGCCCTCGGCCTGCTCTGGCTCGGCGGAACGCGGCCGGCGGGGCCGACCCGCCGGGTCTTCGTCGGGGAGCTCGGCCTCGGCGGGCAGGTCCGGGCGGTCCGGGGGGCGCTCTGCCTGGCGCTGGCGGCCCGCGACGCCGGATTCCACCAGATCGTTCTTCCCGCCGCGAGCGCGCGCGAGGCCGCGGCCATCGACGGCATCGACGTCATCCCGGTCGCCCACCTGACGGCCGCCGTCGAGCACGTCCTCGGCACGCGGCCGATCGCGCCGTTCGCCCACGGCGAGGCGACGGGCCGCGAGGCTCCCGGCCCCGACTTCGGCGACGTCCGGGGACAGCTCGTCGCCCGGCGGGCCGCCGAGATCGCGGCCGCCGGCGGCCATCATCTTCTGCTGACGGGGCCGCCCGGGGCCGGCAAGACGATGCTCGCCCGGCGCCTGCCCGGGATCCTCGCGCCGCTCTCGCGGACCGAGGCGATCGAGGTCACCCGGATTCATTCGGTCGCCGGGGCGATTCCGGCCGGCGCGGGTCTGCTCGGGGCGCCGCCCTTCCGATCCCCGCATCACGGCATTTCGACGGCCGGGCTCGTCGGCGGAGGCGCGCGGCCGGTGCCCGGCGAGATCTCGCTCGCGCATCGCGGCGTCCTCTTTCTCGACGAGCTCCCCGAATTCCGGCGCGACGCCCTCGAGGCGATCCGCCAGCCGCTCGAGGAGCGATCGATCACCGTGGTTCGCGTCGGAGGCGCCTGCGTCTTTCCCTGCGACGTGCTGCTCGTCGCGGCGCGCAACCCCTGCCCCTGCGGATTCGCGGGCGACCCGCGGCGGGCCTGCGCCTGCGACCCGCGCGAAAAGGCGCGTTACGCCCGCAAGGTCTCGGGCCCCCTGCTCGATCGGATCGATCTGCACGTCGCCATGCGCGCCCTGGCGTGGGCCGATCTCCAGACGTCGCGTCCGGCGGAGGCGTCGGAGCGGATCCGAGCCCGCGTCGAGCAGGCGCGCGAGCGGGCGGCCCGCCGCGCCGGACGGCCAGGGTCGCGCAATGCGGATCTGAGTGCACACGAGCTTGTGCAGCACGCGGCGCTCGACGCCGCCGGCCGGCGTGTCCTCGAGTCCGGGGTCCTGCGCCTGCAGCTCTCGGCGCGCGCGATCCATCGGGCCCTGCGCGTGGCGCGCACGATCGCCGACCTCGAAGAGAACGAACGGGTCACCGCGCCGCACCTGTCCGAAGCGCTGGCTTTTCGTCCCCCGGCCCTCGCGCCGCCCCTTTCCTGCCCGGACGAGCAGGTTGACAGTGGGGGGATGCGCCCATAGGATCGACGCATCATCCGGAGCGTCGGCTCCGGGCTCAACTCTCGAACCGGTTCGGCGGGCGTACACGGGAAACTCTCGCGCGGGCCGAGGAAGGAGGAAGCGTTGAAGTACAACACGATCATTTTCGTGCCGCATGCGCGGGCGCGGTTTCGCAAGTTGACCATTTCTTCGCGGTTCCTCGGCCTCTCGGCGGCGGCCGCCGCCGCTCTCCTCCTCGCCTCGGTCGTCTTCGGCTGGGCCTATTTCGCGTCGGCCCGCCGCGACCGCCAGTACCGTTTCGCGGTCGCCGAGAACGCGCGCCTGCGCTCGAGCGCCGCGGTCCTCCACCAGCGTCTCGACGGCATCACGCGAAGGCTCTCCGAGTTCGAGGCGCGCACCCGTCGGCTCGCGATCGTCGCCGGCCTCTCCGACTCGGTCGCGGGCGGCGTCGGCGGCCCGGCCGTGGCGCCCGGGTCCACGGCGTGGAGCGACCAGAGCGCCCTGCTCGACTCGAGGCTCGCCCTGCTCGAGAAGCAGTTCTCGCGGCGCTCGGCCCTGATCGCGTCGACTCCCACCGTCTGGCCGGTGCACGGCGTCGTGACCTCGGCCTTCGGACTGCGGACCGACCCGTTCGCCGGCGGCGCCGCCACGCATGAAGGCATCGACATCTCCACGTCGCGGGGCGAGCCGGTGCTGGCGACCGCCGACGGCACGGTCCTCCTGTCGGGCTGGGCGGGCGAGTACGGTCGGGCGATCGAGATCGTCCACAACGACCGTTACGTCACGCTCTACGGCCACCTCGACCAGACGCTCGTTTCCGAGGGCCAGACGATCCACCGGGGCGATCGCGTGGGCCTCGTCGGCTCGACCGGACGGTCGACCGCGCCTCACCTGCACTACGAGGTGCACGTCGACGGACGGCCCGTCAACCCGCTCGAGTACATCCTGGAATCGCGCTGACCGCCCGAACCCGCGCCTCCCCGGAGCGGCTGGCCGGTCCGCCGCCCCTCGACTCCCCCGCCAATCCGAAATAAACTCCCGCCCTTCAGGTGTTAACGGCCAGAACATGATCGACCGAGTCCTCGCCAAGATTTTCGGCACGCAGCACGAGCGCGACCTCAAGAAGCTCGCTCCGCGCGTCGAGCGGATCAACGCCCTGGAGCCGGGAATCCAGAAGCTCTCGGACGAGGAGCTACGCGGGAAGACGGCCGAGTTCCGGGCCCGGATCGCGAAGGCCGTCGGAAGCGCCCACGAGGAGGACCGGAAGGCCGCCCGCGACGCGGTCCTCGACGAGATCCTCGAGGAGGCCTTCGCGGTCGCCCGCGAGGCGTCGGTCCGATCCCTCGGCATGCGGCCGTTCGACGTCCAGCTGATCGGCGGCATGGTCCTCCACCAGGGGAAGATCTCCGAGATGAAGACGGGCGAAGGCAAGACCCTCGTCGCCACGATGCCCGTGTACCTCAACGCCCTGACGGGGCGCGGAGTCCACGTCGTGACGGTCAACGACTACCTGGCCCGGCGCGACGCCGAGTGGATGGGCAAGATCTACCGGTTCCTGGGCCTGACGGTCGGGTGCATCCAGAACAACCTGCTCGACGACGAGCGCAAGAAGGCCTACGCCTGCGACGTCACGTACGGGACGAACAACGAGTTCGGCTTCGACTATCTCCGCGACAACATGAAGTTCGAGCTCGAGAACATGGTCCAGCGCGGCCACGTCTACGCCATCGTCGACGAGGTCGACTCGATCCTGATCGACGAGGCGCGGACGCCTCTCATCATCTCCGGGCCGTCCGAGGAGAACACCGACGTCTACTACCGCTGCAACCGCGTCATTCCCCACCTCTCCAAGGGCAAGGAAGAGAAGGACAAGCACGGCAACAAGACGACGACCGGCGACTACCTCGTGGACGAGAAGGCCCGGACCGCGGTCCTGACGGAAGAGGGCGTGGCGAAGGCCGAGAAGCTCCTCGGGATCGACAACATGTACGAGCTGACCAACATCGACCTCCTCCACGGGGTCGAGCAGGCGCTGCGGGCCCACGCCCTCTACCGCAAGGACGTCGAGTACATGATCAAGGACGGCCAGGTCCTGATCGTCGACGAGTTCACCGGGCGCGTGCTGCCCGGCCGGCGCTGGTCCGACGGCCTCCACCAGGCGGTCGAGGCCAAGGAGAACGTCAAGATCGAGCGCGAGAACCAGACGCTCGCGACGATCACCCTCCAGAACTACTTCCGCCTCTACGAGAAGCTCGCCGGCATGACCGGCACCGCCGACACCGAGGCCTCCGAGTTCCACCAGATCTACAAGCTCGACGTCGTCGTCATCCCGACGAACAAGCCGATGATCCGCGAGGACCACCAGGACGTCGTCTACGCCTCGGAGCGCGAGAAGTACGACGCCGTCGCCGACGAGATCGTGGCGCTCCGGGAAAAGGGCCAGCCGGTGCTCGTCGGCACCGTCTCGATCGAGAAGTCCGAGACCCTCTCCGAGCTTCTGAAGAAGCGAAAGGTCCCGCACGTCGTCCTCAACGCCAAGTTCCACGAGAAGGAAGCCGAGATCGTGGTCCAGGCCGGCCGGTCCGGGTCCGTGACGATCGCGACCAACATGGCGGGGCGCGGCACCGACATCGTCCTCGGCGGCAACCCCGAGGCCGTCGCGACCCACGAGCTCGCGTCGATCGACGACCCCGAGGAGCGCGCCCGCCGGCTCGCGAAGCTCTACGAGAGCTGCACCGCGGACAAGGCGAAGGTCCTCGCGGCCGGCGGGCTCCACATCATCGGCACCGAGCGGCACGAGTCGCGCCGCGTCGACAACCAGCTCCGCGGCCGGTCGGGGCGCCAGGGCGACCCGGGCTCGTCCCGCTTCTACCTCTCGCTCGAGGACGACCTCATGCGGATCTTCGGCTCCGACCGGCTGCAGAACATCATGCGCCGGCTGGGCATGGAGGAAGGCGTCCCGATCGAGCACGGCATGGTCTCCCGCTCGATCGAGCGGGCCCAGAAGCAGGTCGAAGGCCGCAACTTCGAGACCCGCAAGCACCTGCTGGAATACGACGACGTCATGAACCGGCAGCGCGAGGAGATCTACGGCATGCGCCGCGGGATCCTCAAGGGCGAGCTCGCGCGCGACCACGTCCTCGGGCTCGCCGAGACGATCCTCGACTACGTCCTGGGCCGCCATCTGAGCGAGGAGAAGAGCGCGCAGGAATGGGACCTCGCGGCGGCCGACGTCGACCTCCAGGAGTACTTCGGGCTCAAGGCCGGCGCGATCGAGTACGGCGAAAAGACCCGCGAGGCGATCCGCGAGGAGATCTGGGCCGGCCTGACGGCCGTCTACGACCGCAAGGAGTCGATCCTCGGCGCCGAGATGATGCGGACGCACGAGAAGTTCGTCATGCTCCAGGTCGTCGACCAGCAGTGGAAGGACCACCTGCTCGCGATCGACCACCTCAAGGAAGGCATCGGCCTGCGCGGCTACGGCCAGCGCGACCCGCTCATCGAGTACAAGAAGGAGTCCTTCGAGCTCTTCACGCTGATGAAAGAGCGCATCGAGGACCAGATCGTCCAGTACCTCTTCAAGCTCCAGCCCGTTCCGAAGGAGGAGGCCGAGGCCTCCGCGGAGGCCGCCCCCCGCCGGGCCCCCGTCGCGATGCCCTCGCGCCGGGCGCCGTCGAACGTCAACTACTCGTACGGCGCCGCGGCCTCGGGGGGCCAGGACGCGAAGGTCGAAACGATCCAGCGCCAGGCGCCCAAGGTCGGCCGCAACGACCCCTGCCCCTGCGGCTCCGGACGGAAATACAAGAAGTGCCACGGGGCAAACCAGGGGGCCGCGGGAGCGTGATGGCGAAACCACGAACGACACGCCGGGGAGACGCCGAGATCCCCCTGGCCCTCACCTTCGACGACGTCCTGCTCCTTCCGGCCCACTCCGAGGTGCACCCGCGCGAGGTCGACCTCTCGACCAGCCTGACCTCGGCGATCGGCCTGAACATCCCCCTGATCTCGGCGGCGATGGACACGGTGACGGAGTCGCGCCTCGCGATCGCGATGGCCCAGCAGGGCGGCCTCGGCGTCATCCACAAGAACCTCTCGATCGAGTCCCAGGCCGCCGAGGTCGACAAGGTCAAGCGCTCCGAGTCGGGCATGATCGTCGACCCCGTGACCTGCCGCCCCGAGCAGACGATCACCGAGGCTCTCGACGTCATGTCCCGCTACAAGATCTCGGGCGTCCCGGTCGTCGACAACCGCGGCAAGCTCGTCGGGATCCTGACCAACCGCGACCTGCGCTTCGAGACCCGGACCGACCAGCCGATCTCGTCGCGGATGACGAAGAAGAACCTGATCACCACGCCCGTCGGCACGACGCTCGAGCAGGCCAAGGAGCTCCTCCACAAGTACCGCATCGAGAAGCTCCTCGTCGTCGACAAGGCCGGGAACCTCAAGGGCCTGATCACCGTCAAGGACATCCAGAAGGCGATCAAGTACCCCAACGCGGCCAAGGACGGCCTCGGGCGGCTGCGCGTGGGCGCCGCGATCGGCGTCACGAAGGACATCCTCGACCGCTCGCGGGAGCTCATCGGCGCCAAGGTCGACGTCCTGGTCCTCGATTCCTCGCACGGGCACAGCCAGGGCGTCCTCGACGCGCTCAAGCTCGTCAAGAAGCGCTTCCCCTCGACGCCCGTCATCGCCGGCAACGTGGCGACGGAAGAGGGGGCGAGGGACCTGATCCGCCGCGGCGCCGACGCCGTCAAGGTCGGCATCGGGCCCGGCTCGATCTGTACGACCCGGGTCGTCACCGGCGCGGGCGTTCCCCAGATCCACGCGATTCGGGAGTGCGCGAAGGCGACGAGCGGGACGAAGGTCCCGCTGATCGCCGACGGCGGGATCAAGTTCTCCGGCGACATCACGAAGGCCCTCGCCGCGGGCGCGCACCTGGTCATGATCGGGTCGCTGCTCGCCGGCACCGAGGAGTCGCCCGGGGAGACCATCCTCTACCAGGGCCGGACGTTCAAGGCCTACCGCGGCATGGGCTCGCTCGGGGCGATGAAGGCCGGGTCCTCCGACCGCTACTTCCAGGAGTCCATGGAGTTCGAGACCTCCGCGGCCTCCCGCAACGGAGGCTCCCTGTCCAAGCTCGTCCCCGAGGGCATCGAGGGGATGGTCCCCTACAAGGGAAGCGTCGAGGGACTCGTGCTCCAGCTCACGGGCGGCGTTCGCTCGGGCATGGGCCTGTCCGGCTGCAAGACGATCGAGGAGCTCCGCACGCAGTCGAAGCTCATCCGGATCACGGCCGCGGGCCTCAAGGAGTCCCACGCCCACGACGTGATCATCACCAAGGAAGCGCCGAACTACCGCGGGGGCGACGTCTAGGACGTGTCGCGGCCGGCGCTCGGCCGTTCCTTCTTCCGCTTCTCCTTGGCCTCGGCGTCCCGCGCCCACTTGTCCTGGCGAAGCTTCAGGACCGCTTCCAGGCGCTTCGCGAGCTCGCCTTCTTCCCCGGACGATCGCGGGCGGTAGTAACGGCGGCCCCGGAGGTTGTCCGGCAGGCACTCGATCCCTCCGACGCCCTCGGGCTCGGCATGCGCGTAACGGTAGCCGCGGCCGTAGCCGACCTGGCGCATCAGCTTCGTGACGGCGTTCCGGATCACGGCCGGCACCGGTTCGGCCGGCTTGTCGGCGACGTCGTTCTTGGCCTCGCTCTCCGCCTCGTAGAGGGCGTTCGACTTGGGAGCCAGGGCGCAGTAGACGGCGGCCTCGGCCAGGGCGAGCGACCCTTCCGGCATGCCGAGGAAGTCGAAGGCTTCCTTCGCGTCGAGCGCCACGCGCAGGGCGCGCGGGTCGGCGAGGCCGACGTCCTCCGACGCGAACCGGACGATCCGCCGCGCCACGTAGAGCGGGTCCTCCCCCGCCTCGAGCATGCGGACGAGCCAGTAGATCGTGGCGTCGGGGTCGGACTCCCGCATCGACTTGTGGAGGGCCGAGATCAGGTTGTAGTGCTCTTCGCCGGCCTTGTCGTAGAGGAGGACCTTGCGCTGCAGGAGGTCCGAGAGCCGCGCGACCTCGATGACCGTCGACTTGGAGGCCTCGGCGTCGGCAGCCGCCGCCTCGAGCAGGTTCAGGGCCCGCCGGGCGTCGCCGCCCGAGGCCTGGGCGATGAACGAGAGGCCGTCGTCGTCGAGGCGGAAGTTGCGCGCGCCGAGCCCGCGCGGGATGTCGTGGAGCGCCCGCTCGACGATCCGGGCGATCGCCTCCGGCGCCAGCGGCTCGAGCACGACGACCTTGCAGCGGGAGAGCAGAGCGCCGTTCAACTCGAACGAGGGGTTCTCGGTCGTGGCGCCCACGAGGACGACGTCCCCGGACTCGACGTACGGGAGGAAGACGTCCTGCTGCGAGCGGTTGAACCGGTGGATCTCGTCCAGGAAGAGGATCGTGCGCTTGCCCTGGCGGGCGCGCAGCCGCCGGGCCTCCTCGAGGACCTCGCGCATCTCCTTGACGCCCGTCGCGACGGCCGAGTACGAGAGGAAGATCGACGACGTCTGGGTCGCGATCAGGCGGGCGAGGGTCGTCTTGCCGACTCCGGGCGGGCCCCAGAGGATGAGCGACGGCACCCGGTCCTCCGCCACCGCCCGGCGCAGGAAGCCGTTGGCGCCGACGACCGTCTCCGGGCCCTCGACCTCGTCGAGCGAGCGGGGACGCATCCGGTCGGCGAGCGGAGACGAGGCCTCGAGGGCCCCGGTTTCCCGGCGGACCGGGGCCGGATCCGAATCGAAGAGGTCCGACGTCACCGCGCCGCCTCGAGGGACCGCTGGCATTCCCTCGAACAGACGGCGATGGTCTCGCCGCCGCGCTGCGCCGGAAGGGCGAGCTTGCGGTCGATCCAGGTGCCGCAGACGGGGTCCCGGACCATGACTTCCTCGCGGGGCGCCGGGGGGCGCTGCCGGGGAAAGGCGCCGGCGGATGAGCGGAACGCCCGAAAGAAGATCCGCAGTCCTCGCAGAACCGTCAGGAGCATGAAGAGCGCGAAGACGAGGAGGACGACCTTCGCCACCGGCTAGTGTCCTGTCACCGAAGTCACGGTATCGATCTCTTCGCTCGAAAGATGCAGGAAGGCCCGGGAGCGAGGGCCACGTTGGTCGTCTCGACGCCGAATGTCGCTGTCGAAACTATGGTGACGCAACACTACGTCCCCGTGCGAAGGCTCGTGATCTGCGCCTGGATGCGGTCGAGCTGGGGGATCTCCGGGTACTTCGTCTTGAGCTCGTCGAAGAGGCGCTGGGCCGCCACCGCGTTCCGGCGGTCGAAGGCCTCGACGAGCACCCAGTTCAGGAGCGACTGCCACTGGTTCGGATCGGCTTCCCGCGCCTTGCCGAAGAACGCGACGGCGAGATCGAAGTCGCCGGCGTTCCGGTGCGCGGCGCCGAGGTCCGAGAGCAGGTTGGCGTTTTTCGGCGCCTTGCGCCGCGCCTTCTCGTAGGCCGCGATGGCGGCGTCCCAGTCCTCCCGGTCGTACTCGAAGTTGCCGAGCTGGATCCAGAGCGCCGGGTTCTCGGGGTCGCGGTCGATGGCCTGCCGGAGCTCGCCCGCCGGGCCGCCCGCGGCCCCGGAGGCCGAGGCGCCCTTCGGACGCCCGCCCCCTCCGGCGAAGTATCCGGCGGAAAAACCGACGAGGGCCCCCACGAACAGGGCGACCACGATGCGGGGAACGGCGGATCGCGTTGCGGCTTCCATGGCCGCATTCTCTCAGAAACGAAAGGGGGCGGCTGAAGCCGCCCCCTCAGATCGATGGGCCGGGCCGGATCAGTGCGACGCGGCGCGGGCCGCCACCGGGACCGGGCGGCTGGCCGCCGAAGCGGCGCGGCTCGAAGCCGACCGCGCGAGCGCCTTGTCGACCTGGCGCTCGACTTCCTTCTCGTCCAGGTTGTTGATCACGGCGATCTCGGAGACGATGAGGTACTTGGCCCGCTCGTACATCTTCTTCTCGCGGAACGACAGCGTCTTGCGCGAGGAGATGTAATTGAGCGTCTTGAGCACATCGGCGATGGCGTGGAGCTCCCCCGACTTCATCTTGTCGAGGTTCTGCTTGTAGCGGCCCTTCCAGTCGCCCGTCGCGGAGAAGCGGCCGTCGCCCAGGGTCTTCATCAGACCCGTGATGTCCTTGCGCTGGGTCAGCCGGCGCAGACCGATGAGCCCCGTGTTGCCCACGGGAACCATCACCCGGGAATTGTTGGACAGGAGACGGAGATGATAGAAGCTCCGCGGCGCAACCGGCTCCGTCGCGAACCCCTCGCCGATCTTTTCGACCACCGATACCCCATGGTTGGGGTACACGATCTTCTCTCCCACCTTGAATCCCACTCGCCCCTCCTCGAAAGAAGTTAAAAAAGACCTGATCCGGGAGCCGCGGATTATAGGGAAAAGAAGCTTGAAACTCAAACCCGGAGGCCCATTCCGGGGCGCAGAACTTATGCTGATGCAGCAACTTACCGAAGATTTGTGAGCCGCGTCACACTGCTCTCAAAAGGGGTCAGTCGAGCGGAACCCCAACCGTTGCAAGACGATCCGATCCCCGCCCGGGCCCCCGCGTCAGGATGCGCGGCGTCGCGCGGACGGGGCCCGAAGCTCCGAAAATAAATCGTCGATCTTCGCCAGTCCCTGCTTCACCTTGCCGAGGTCGTAGCCGTATCCGACCCGGATGTACTTGCCGACCCCGAAGTGCGCGCCCGGCGTGATCAGGACCGATTTTTCGATCCGCAGCCGCTCGAAGAGGGCCACCGACCCGATCGGCAGGCGGTACTTCACGAGGAAGATCGCCCCGGCCGCCGGCCGGATCGACTCCAGGAGACCCTCGTGGGACCGGACCCACGCTTCCACCTCGGGAAGCTGCCGGCGGATGATCTCGCGCGTGCGCGCCAGGATCGCGTCGCGCCGCGCCGGCTCCATCGCCGCGCGGGCCAGACGGTCGGACAGCATCGACGGCGTGAGCGTCGTGTAGTCCTGGTAGGACCAGAACCGTGCGGCCTGCGCGGGAGGCGCGACGATCCACCCGATCCTCAGCCCCGGCAGCCCGAAGGCCTTCGACAGGCCCGCCGTGACGACGACCCTCGAGTACCGGCCCCAGAAGGTCGGCGAGGGGACGTTCCCCTCGACCTCGGCGCCGCGGTACACCTCGTCCGACACGATCCAGGCGCCGACTCTTCGCGCGGCCGCGACGATCTCGTCCATCTCGTCTTCGGTCAGGACGGCGCCGGTGGGGTTGTTGGGGTTGGTCACCATGATGACCTTCGTGCGCTTCGTGACGGCCCGCCGCAGCCCGTCGACGTCGAGCACCCAGCGCTTGGCGAGGCCCCGGCGCTTCTCGACGAGGCGGTAGGCGTCGGCCCGGCCGGCGTAGGCGCGGGCGAGGCCCCACGCCTGCAGGTAGGAGGGCAGCATGACCGCGGCCCGGTCGCCCTTCTCGAGAAGGCCCCAGAGCGCCGTGTAGTTGGCTTCGGAAGTGCCCGTGGTGACGAGAACGTTCTCGGCGGCCGCTCCGGGATAGAAGCGCGCGATCCGCTCGCGGAGCAGGCGCGACCCGTTCGACTCGGGGTACTTCAGCGCGGTCGAGAGAAACTCGGAGCGCCCGGCGTCGCCCTCGAGAAGCTCCTCGACCCGGAGCGGTGAAACGCCGCTCTCCGAGAGGTTCCAGCGGACCTCGTTCTCGTAGAGGGACTGCGTGCGCTCCATGTGAAACGTGTCGATGCGCATGACGCGACCTCTTCAAAATTGCGGAGGATCGTATCAACCAACCGTGATGACGACCTTGCCCTGCGTGCCGCGCCCGGCGAGCGCGCGGTGCGCATCCGGCAGCCGCTCGAAGGGAAAGCGCGGTCCGAGAATCGGGCGGATCCGCCCGGCCGTCCAGAGGCCGAAGATCTCCATCGCGGCGCGCTGGAGCTCCCCCGACCGGTCCGGGAGAAGCGAGAGGTTGAACCCGATGAGCGTCTTGCAGCTCTGGACGAACGAGTACGGCGAGAAGAGACCCATCGCCGCGAGCTCGCGCGCCGCGGTCAGCTTCGCGACGCCGGAGCCTCCCGAGGCCGCCGCAAAGCCGTAGAGCACGTAACGGCCGCCGGCGTCGAGGCGCCGCCAGAGATTCCGGAACACTCTGCCGCCGATCGCATCGATCACGACGTCCGCGCCGCCGCCGAAAGCCCGCTCGAGGAGCGCGTCGGATTCCGCGTATACGCCGGCTTCGGCGGCGCCGAGCTCGCGGCAGAGCGCCGCCTTCTTCTCCGAGCCGACCAGGGCGACCGTCTTCGCGCCGCGCTCCCGGAGCACCTGGAGAAGGGCCGTCCCGACTCCCCCGGAGGCCGCGGTCACCACGACCCGATCGCGCGGGCCGACCTGCGCGCGGGCGCACGCGTACCAGGCGGTCAGGAAGACGACCGGAACGGCCGCCGCCTCGACGAGGTCGACCGTGTCGGGCAGGGGAAAAACACGGCGCTCGGGCACGACGACCTTCTCGGCGTGCCCGCCGAAGATCGGGACGGCGACGACGCGACGGCCCGGCGCCAGCCCCGTCACCCCCGGTCCCACCGCCTCAACCGTCCCGGAGATCTCCATCCCGGGCACGAACGGCGGCTTCGGCGTTCGCGGGTAGTCGCCCGACCGCACGAAGAGGTCCGCGAAGTTGAGACCGATCGCGGCGGTGCGAACGAGAACCTCTCCGGGCCCGGGCACCGGGTCGGGCCTCTCCCGCAGAACCAGCTTCTCGGGCCCTCCGAAGCGGTCGACGAACCAGGCGCGGGAGGTCGGCATGGAGCGATTATCCCCGCCACGCCCGCGGGCGTCCGGCTCCCGGCTCGGTTATCCTCTTGTCTCCCTGCCGGAGTGGCGGAATGGCAGACGCAGGGGACTCAAAATCCGTTCTGGCGCCTCCCCGATTTTTCTTGGAAACACGCAGAAAACGCCCGCCAGCGCTGCCGTTCCTGCGCCTTTCACGAGTTACGTTTCGTTTCGTTGGAAACGGTCTAACTCCGCCCTTCGTTGGGCAGAGAGGCCACGCCAGAGGCCACAGCCCTTGGACAAACACCCGCGAGGACCCCCAGGAAGGCGTTGGGTCTGATCCGGTCCCACACGGTTGAGGATCTGAGCGGAGCCTGAGGGCCGACGGACGCTTTGCCGCGCCGAGGCAAGAGCTGCCTTTCTCGTTGGCGGGGGCCCTCCTCCGCCTCGGATCTTTGGCGACTCAGCTCGCTCCTACTCGCACCCCGTTTAGCGCCGCGAGTTCCCCTCCGGCTAGACTGGAGCGACGGGGCGGGATAACTGCGGCATCGGGATGTGCCTACCTGATCCGACCCTTGAGGCGGCCGCCGAACACGCGCTTCAGGTCGTCTCGAAACCGCGACTGGCTCCCGCGCGGAACACTCGCCCGTCGGCAGGCGTCGGCCCACGTGCAACCCTGCGCTAGCTCACGCACGAGCGCTTCCATCCTCGATCGCGTATCCGACCCACGGGACTGGAATGACCGACGCACCACCCGAACCATGAATGTCTCTTCCAGCGCGTCGAGATCGGGTGCCACGGATTCGAGGGCCTTGGAATATGGCACCTTCCGGCGGGAGCGCCGCCGGAGCTCGTCGCAGCCCCTTCGGTGAGCGATCACGAAGAAAAGGCCTTCGCTCACCGGCTTCCCGTCCGCACGAGCGCAGAGAAACGCTACAACAGCATCGCCCATCACGTCCGCGACGTCCTCGCGTCGGACGCCGTACCGCTGAATCAGTACGCGAGCTAAATAGCGGCGCGTCGCCTCGGTCGGCAACCCATCCTCACGTTCCTCAGGGGGAGAGGAGGCTGCTGTTTTCGTAGGCGACCAAGATGATTTTCCCCGATGCATTTCTGGGCCTCCGCGCGATTTCAATCTACAGGTGATTCCACCGCGATTTGGCTTACGGCTGTCGCCGTCGAGGCGTCGTGGGGCGAAGTCTACCCACATGGAGAGACAAGGATGAAGAGAAAGTTTAGTCCTTCGTCACCAGGCATCTCGGCGCTTGCGCTCGCGATCGTGACCCTTGTCGCTGCACCTTCCGCCCTATGCGCCCAGGCTCCGCCGCTGCCAGACCTCCAACTGCAACTATCTGCGCCGTCATCGGCGAGCGTTAACACCAACTTTGCCTACACGATCCAAGTCACCAACATCGGCTCGGCTACCGCCACGGGCGTGACGACGACCGACGTTCTCGATCCGGCTGTGAGCTTTGTGTCTGCCTCCGCCGGCTGTTCGCTCAACAATCCGACGGGTTCTACCGTCGGTGGAACAGTCGTCTGCACCATCGGAACGCTGGCGGGGAGTTCGGCTGGATCGGTGACGATCACCGTCAAGGCTGCCTCGGCGGGGACCTATTCGAACATCGCCGGCGCAGTCGCGAACGAATCCGACCCAGCCATTGCCAACAACTCGGCTACGGGCACGACAGCCGTTGGCACCCCTCCCGGACTCGCCATCGCTTCGATCACGCTGACGCCGTCGAGTGTGGTCGGGGGAAGCCTGACCGTTGCTACGGTCACTTTGACGGCCGCGGCTCCGGCCGGCGGAGCCTCGGTCTCAATCTCCAGCTCAGACGCCTCGGTAGCAGTCCCGCCGCCCCTCGTCATTGTGCCCGCCGGAGCAACTACCGCGACCGGTTCCGTCGCCACCGCCGTGGTGAGCGCCAACAAGTCGTGCACGATCAGCGGCATCTACGGCGGGGTCACAAAGCAAGCTTCCCTGACGGACACTCCGATAACACCTTCGTACACGATCTACGGAAGCCAGTCGGGCCCGGTGGCGGCCGTCAACTACGAGATTGGCACTGAGTTCTACGCCGACAAGAACGGCTGGATAACAGCGATGAGATTCTATAAGGCTATCGGCGAGAGCTCAGGCCACACTGGTCGTCTCTGGAATACAGACGCCACTGGCGCAGTCGGTGCGCCCATCGCAACCGTTAGTTTTCTAGCCGGTACCGAATCCTCATCGGGCTGGCAGGAAGCGGTGTTCTCACCGCCTCTTTACATTCTCGCGAATCAGAAGTTCGTCGTCTCCTACACGACCAACATCCTCGAGAACAAGACCTCCGGAGCCTTCTTCAACAATCCGCCGCTCTATGCAACGCGAGGCTGCTACGCGACGACTCAGGGCCCCGGCGTGCCGCCGAACTGCTCGGTCGGTCAAGCGCCGCAGAGTACCTCCAACTTTTGGGTCGACGTGCGCTTCCGCGCCGCGACCGCAACATTATTCAATCTTGAGACACCCGCCACCTTCACACCCCTAACCCCCGTCTTCGAGGAGGGGATCAGTTTCTCAGCCTCGCAAAACGGTCAGATCACGGCGCTGAGGTTCTTCAAGGCACCTGGCGATCTGGCGGTCACTCACACCATTCGTCTCTGGACACAGTCTGGCGGAACAGCAGTGAGGACAGCAACGACGGGAACGCCAGCTGAAACAGGAGCTGGATGGCAAGAAGTTGCTCTTGCGAGTCCTTATCCGATTACCGCCGGTCTGATCTACCGCGTCTCATCGTCTCCAAACGGGGCCGCGACGAGCATCGAAAGTAAGACCTACAACGCCTTAACACCCGACTACGTAAGGCCGCCGTTAACAGGTTTACAGGGATGTTACGCCAGCGGGGCGGGCACATCTCCTTCCTGCTCGATCGAAAGCAATCTCTTCGCCGACGTGCGGTTTTCCAACTAGGAGCCGGCATGAAACGTCAATGTCGCATCATCAGCATCGGGCCCAGCCGCTTTGGTTGGTTGAAGGTGGCGGTTTTCCTCGCAGGCATCCTGGCGCCCGCGATCGACGTGCTTGCCCAGCAGGGACCGGACGACGACGCCGACGTCAAGATCGGTTACACCAACAACGTCTTCCACCATTCATCGGTGGACTCGATCAATCTCTACAACGGCGCCCTAACCATTCCTGTACCGCTGGGTCCCTCCTACCCCGTGGGGCCCAAGCTGCGCTTTCAGGCGATGCTGACGTACGGATCACGGGTCTGGGAGTTCGGCCATCCGACGCTGGGCGACATAGATTCGCAGGGAAATCTGTACATGCCCCTCGTCGGTGACCCCGCCATCGGAATCGGCTGGACCTTCACGCTCGGCGCAATCAAGAAGTGCGGTGAGAACCAGTCCTACAGGTGTTTCGTCGGTCCCGACGGAGCGGAGCACCAGTTCAACGGGACGATTCCGCCCACGAGTTCGAAGCCAGGCGACGCCAGCCAGTTCTATCTGACAGGCAATGACACGTCGGGATACGACATGTGGGATGCCGACGGTAACCACTACGACTTCACCAATCACGTTACCGGCTACGATGATCCGTACGACCACTACCTGAATAACCTCGGCCGCGGGCGCGACGGCTGGTACGTCACGGACATTACGGACCCGTTCGGCAATATCATCCACGTCGACTACTTCACGCCCCTGGGAAACTTGCCTTGCTGGGACACAGGCTCCGCCCCCCCTCCGCTCTACGGGAACATGGCGTGTCGCACGCCAACGAGCGCCAAATCGTGGGTCCCGTCCTCGATCCAGGGCTACCCTGAGGGGCAGCCGGCATCCTGGACGGTGACCGTCAATCGGAACGGGACGACTGGCCGGATAAGCTCTTTTCTCTTCCCGACCGTCGGCGCCGCTTCCGCTACGTGGTCGCTCGGATACGACTACTTCACCTGGTCAGCGGGGCCACCCAACGCCCCGGCAGTCAATGTCTATCGGCTCACGTCGATCACGCTACCGACGACGTCGTATTCGTTTACATACTTAAACGGCCTCGCGCGAACGATGACACTTCCGACCGGCGCCGAGATCGATTACCTGTGGAGCACCTATCACTTCTACCATGCACGCCACAGCAGCCGGATGAATTGCGGAGCCGAACAGCCTCCTCCAGGTTCTCTGGTGCTGCAGTCCGGCCGCCCCTCAGCAACTAACTACTTTCAGGGTGATCCACCGCCGTCGCCGCACCTGAACGACTGCACCGGCGACCCGGCAACAGATCCAACCGAGTTTTCCGATGCCGTCCAAGGCGTTGGAAGACGTACCGAGATTTTTACCGACAACGATGGTGCTCAACGGAAAGCCGAGACGGACTACGTGCAGGTTGCGTTTCCGTTTGGCGAGAAGTTGGCAATTTGCGCTACTCCAGGCAATGACACCTGCGGCTCCCAAACTCTCACGATAGCCATCTTCCCGCGCGGAATCGAGGGGCGGGCCCATGCCACTGCCACCCTGTTCTGGTCGGACTCAGGAACTTTCGACGGGTCGACAGCGACCGGAGACCGAATCGGTGCCGATATCGAGACCCGCACGTTCGACTTTGACCCCTGGGTTCCGGCGGGCGATCCTGACCCAACCATTAGCCAACCTGCTTGCACAGTCTACGATCAGGACTTCTGTCCCAAACATGCCGTTAGGGTCACCCAGCGCGTCTTCGACTACGACTGCTCAGGCACCGTCGACTGCCCCGGAACCGTCAAAGGTAATCGGCGGCTTCTTTCTGAGACGACCTTCCATCAGAGTACAGGACCGTCGGGGGCCTGCGTCGGCTGCAAGTTTACGTCGACCACGTTCTCGAACCCTTCGGGGACATGGGAGGGCCGCGGGCGTCATTACGGGCGAGAAGTGCGGTCGGGGAATCTGCAGGGACCCACGGAGACGAAAACAATCGATACAACCTGGTTTCCCGTCAACTGGACATCCGCGCCTCCGACGGGAGGCGCCGCGTTGCCTAACCTCTTCACTGAACAGGACACGCTTGAGAGCGGTCGAACCATCGTCCGACTTTTTCTCTTCGACACAACGTCAACAACTGCGGACGGATTTCTGAAGGGCCAAATCACATGGGATTCAACAGGTGGCAGAGCTTACGTAAAGTGCCGTTTTGCCGACTCTCGCGGCAATGCGAGTGACAACCTCGTCGAATCGTCGACAGGAGCTATGCCGACCCTTTCGGGCACTTGCGGTACATATACAGCGTCGACTCCGGTGGGTGACGATTCGCCCGGTTTTACCGATCTTAGATTCGGCAAACGCTACACCTATCAAAACGGTGAAGTGACGAGCGCAGCCTGGAAGAGCGGGGCCGCCCCGGCGAGCTGGTACGTTCGCAACTATGCGCGCGATCCCGAAACAGGATGGGTCACCGATTCGTACGACACCGCCGGCGCCAGAACGCACTACGATTACGACACCCTCGGCCGGGTCACGAAGATTACCCCGAACATGACGACCGGGACGCCGGGCGACGCAGATGGCGAGATCCCGACGACGATCACTTACAACTCGACAACGCTAACGACCGTGCAACGCTCGGGTGGCGCAGGGCTTACGACGTGGCAGCAGTACGAGTACGACGATTTCGGGCGGCTCATCCGGGAGCGACGGAAGAATCCCGGTGGCTCGATCTTCAAGCAGTTCACGAGGTTCGACGACGCCGGGCACGACTACTTCCATTCGGAGTGGGTGGCCGATTCGGCCGGCGAGTCGATATCAGCGACGCAATCGACCGTGTGCAAGTACACAGACGGCAACGGCGTAGAATCGAACTTTACGACGAATCGGCCGACTGGGGCTCTCGGAACCTATACGACCTGCTTTGATCCGTTTGGCCGGCCGCAAAAGGTTGTGCGGTCCAAACACAACAGCATTCAAACGATCTATCGAACGGACGGGGCATCCTTTCACAGCGATTCGTTCGAGCAGGTCACCAACTACTGCCTCAACGGGTCGTTTTCCGGGGCTACGTGCAACGGCACGGCGCCCCTCAACCCGATCACCACGAACGAACGAGACAGCTTCGGGCGCTTGATCAGCGTCCTCGAGCCGAACCTTACGGACTTGGCCCTGTACGCTTACGACCCCAACGACAAACTGCGATGCGTCATTCAAGGGGGCAGCGATCCGCACTTGGATGTTTGTAGCGCGACCGGCGGACAGGTGAGGAAGTTCGACTACGACGCTGGCGGCAACCTAATAGCCGAGCTCACGCCGGAAAGAGGGTCGACCCCGGTAACCTACACCTACGGCGGCCTCGGCAACCTGCTCAACGAGACCCTTCCGGGCGCTACGATCACGCGCGCCTACGACTTCGCTGGCCGCGTATCGTCGGTGAAGTCGGGTACCAAGACCTTCGCAACGAACTACTACGACGGCAACGGCTTCGCGGGGGGGACCTACAAACTCGGCAAGCTCACGCGCCAGGTCGGCGGCAACTACGATCCCCTCGGCGCCGCCACGCAAAGCATCACTCAGGACTTCACTTACTCCGACCCCTCAGGCCGACTCTCCAGCCGTGCGACCACGGTCTCCGGCGGCATCACCGCCACAGACAAGTGGGCCTACAACGTCCTTGGACTGCCCTCGGACTACTGGCACGCCCGGACCTCGGGAGGGACGCCGTTCCTCGCCTCGACTGCCTACGACTACGGTCTGCCCGTGACGGTCTACGCCAACGGAATCCCCATGGCGAAGAGCATTTCCTACTCAGCATCCGGTGCGGTTTATGAGTACTTCACCGGCCTCGGTACCGGGCATGACGTAAAAACTCGGATCGACCCCGATACCAACGGCCTGCCCCGTCCGGCCCTTATCGGGACAACAGGCGCTTCCTCTGAATGGTCCTCGGGTTCATACTCGTACGACGGAGCCGGGGACGTGATGACTATGGGGGCAGACAGTTTCACCTACGATGATCGCGCGCGGCTCCTCTCGGCTTCCTATTCTGGGGTCAGCAGCCAGTACTACTGCTACGACCGCTACGGCAACCGCTTCAACAAGACCACGACCCCCCCGTCATGCGGAACGACGACCTGGACGAACAACCGCGTACCCACCGGGACGTACGACGCCCGTGGCAACATGACCAATTACGGCGGCAAGACTTACTCCTTCGACGCGCTCGACCGGATCGTGCGTCACTTCGATGGCAGCCAGACGTGGAACTACTACTTCGACGCGGCCGGGGAGCGTGTCGTCAAGGTGCCGCCTCCTGGCCTCGGCGCCTGGAACTACACGTTCCGGGATGAGGCCAACCGGCTTGCTACGGAATACTCGGGTTCCACGTTTAGCCGCGACGACGTGTACCTGGGCAACCTGCTCCTGGCCTCCTATGCGAACACTCTCGTCGGCGGAAACAGCAAGGCCTGGACGTACTACAGCTCGGATCATCTCGGAAGCCCGCGCCTGATCACGGACATCGCCGGTGCGATGCTCGAAAAGCCGAGGTACTGGCCCTACGGAGACGAGGTCGTGACCGTGACGCAGCCGCAACGCCTGCGGTTTGCGGGGATGGAGAGGGACACGGAGAGCCTCGTTTATTTTGACCACGCCCGCAGTGAAGAGTTCACGCTCGGTCGTTTCCTGAGCCCAGATCAGGTCGCTGGCTCACCTCGCAACCCCCAAACGTGGAACCGTTATTCCTACGGCAGAAACAACCCGATGCGTTTTTCAGATCCAACTGGACTGGTTGAGGTGGAACTGACCTATCGATTCTTCATACCGTCGGCTGGAGTGGCAAGCCCTCTTGGAGCGTTCAAGGGCGATACCCGAGGCTTCAGCTTGTCGAAGGACGCCTCAGTACGGACTGAGATTCGACTGACAGTCGAGACTGACCCGAACAAGCGGATGAACCCCTTAGTCGGAGCACCGCAGGTGCGAGTCGGAGAAACGACAAACCTAGTCACCGGAGCCAAAGGGTTGGCGACCGGCGATTCGATCGGGGTCAAGGTGTCGCGCGATTCAAATGGCAATGTCGTGGTTAGAACATTTCAGAACGAGGGCATTCCGAAAGACGCAGCGCCTCCCGCGGGCACATCACCGTTTGGAATTCGGGCATCAACCGAGACAACGATCTCGCCGTCCGGGGACTCCATCACTCTCGAAGGGTCTCGATCGAGCTTTCCGGCGATGGAAGTTAACGGCAAGGTTGGCGATCAGTCGTTTTCGTTGTTCAGGGGCAACGCTGGCAGCTCGGCATCGGGCCTCTTCACGACAGAGCGATTCACCGCAACCTGCACGGGTATGCCGTCACCGTCATGTTCGCAATCACCAGGGAGACTGCCTTGGGACACCGCCGCGGACTAACGACACGCTACGCTCTTGTCCTGGTTGTAGTCGCCACGGCAGCGTCGGCCTGCCGCGCTCGCCCTGCTCTTCGCTATGTTCTGCCAGCCAATGCGCGGGGCTGGATAACGGTGAGGTTTGAGGACCCGACTTGCCCACCGCTCGCCAATGCTAACGATACGCTCCAAGTTGCCATTAGCAGTGATCTAACCGCCTGCACCAGCTCCCTCTACAACCAAGGGTGGGCTCGCGATGTATTCGTGTTGGCAGACGATCATGCGAACGTCGTTCCGTCGACAGGAAGGGAGTCAAGAATTTGGGGAAGAGAGTTTGTAGAACTTCGTCCCGAGGGCAAGCCGCGTATTCGGATGGAGCGTTTTTTCGTTGGCACCAGGGACGAATATGAACATGCGACTTTATCCGCCCGTTGAACCGGCTCTATCGCTGACGTTACCGTGGCACTTCGCGTTTCCCGGGCTCATATCGCATGACGCACGGTAGCGCGGCGGTGTTCGCAGGCAGGGTTGCACGGTCGTTCCGGAACGCGAGAACGCCGCGGAGGGCGCAGCGGTACAAACAACGGTGACATCGTCAACTAGCGGGGCATACCGCTTGACAAGCGGTCGAGATCAGCAACATTGTCGCTCGGCCCCGCGCCGTCAGGCCTGTCCCACACGCTCGGCCCGCTATCTGGTCTGCTTTTCCTCCAACACGTAGACCTTCTGTCCGTTTCCTCGCCACAGATACTTCTCGAGCGGTGTCAACTCAGACCCCGCCTTAAACACCACCGTGTAGTCGTCCCGGACGGCGTCGAGATCAAGCACATTAGCCGATCCGCCGTCTACCCGAGCGAGCGATCCTCCGATTAGGAAACGAGGGCGCCCCATTGAGATTGCTTCCGCCGTCCGGATCGACCAGACGGAAGCCTGGTGCTTCGGCAAGCGAGCCATCTCCTGGTCTAACACTCCAAGCTCTCGCATCACAACAACGCCATCATAGGGGTGGGCATGCGCCGCGACCCAATCGCTCGCCTGAACTCTAGTGTCATCAAACCGCGGGATCGACGGGTCAACCGCGGATTCCTGTATTTCCGCGCCAAGCCCGGGGCCGTAGGACTGGGGTTACCCCGGAACGCTTAGCCGACTTGCGAGTTGTCCGCTCCGCCTGCCCTCTCATCCTTCCAGATCACGACGTGGTGGAAGACGAAGCCACGCAGTCGGCGGCGCCACCACTCCCAGCTCAACGGTGGACCGCCCGCCAAGGGAAAGTGGTAGAGGGCCTCGACGGACTTCCTCCCGGGGAAGAGCCGCGCAAGCTCGACGACGTGCCAAAACGTGTGTTCGACATCGTAGGCCGGGGCCGGAAAACCACTCTGGCTTGACACGCGCCGCCTCAGAACGCGATCTATGATGAACCGCTGCAGGCCGTTTGGAAGAATGACCAGGCCGCGAACGCCATAGTGCGGATCGGGGCGCCAAAAGTATCGCAGCCGCGCGGGAGTCGTGATGAAGCAGACTCCCCCGGGCTTGAGTACGCGCATGGCCTCCGAGCCCATTCGCCGTCGGTCGCGAACGTGCTCGACGACGTCGATCAACAGCACGACGTCGAAAGTCTCGTCGGCAAAGGGTAGCGCGCTGACGTCGCCCAAGGTCCGTCCGATCGGCAACCCGGTCGAGCGGCGTACGCGCTCCATCGTTGAGTTCCGGCCAAGGTCGATCGTCTCAACTCGAAAACGAGGCACGTTGGCAAGGGCTACTGCCACGCCGCCGTTACCCGAGCCTACGTCAAGACAGCGGATCGGCCTCTCTACGGTGGCCGAGTTTATGTAGGGGTGTTCCGCCAGCTCCCGCCCCTCGGCGAGACGGCTGTGGGCGAAGGCGAGCTGCATGGCGTGGTGGGACTGATCGGGAGCGATCCAACCCGGGAAGTCCTTCGCAACGGCCTCGCGAAAAGCCACGCCGACCTCGCGCCAGTCAAGTCGGGTTGGCTCCTGCACCGGGAAAGATTATCGCGCCCGAGGCTCTGCGAACGAGAGGTGCTCGGGGCACGCGGCACGAGCGGGTCGTGACCACGAACCGGAGTTAGCGTTTCCTCTCTAGCACACTGATCATCTGGTCGTTACCGCGCCATCCACCTCGATCCCCGGGTGCAGACCGCTTCCCGGTCCTAAAGCGCACTTCGTAGGCCCACTTCACCTCTGGTAGCTCGCCCACTTGGACGACGGGGGCGCCAGGGTGGTCTACTACGCCGACGACCAACCATCGAGGCTTGTGGTCGGCGATGGCCTGAGGTGCCAGCATCGACCATCTGGGACCGATCCATGCTGGCACCCGCCGAACCTCTTGGCGCAGGATTCCAAGTTCTCGGACTACGATGCCGGTGTCGCCCCGTCGCGCGTGCTCGGCGAGCCAGTCGATCGCCCGGACGCGGCTGTCCACGAGCCGAGCACGAGCCGAGACGAACATGGTCAACGGAACGCCGAATGATGCCAGGATCCAAATCACCCCAGCAATGGCAACGAGATGAGGGCGACCAAGCAGGTTTTCAAGCTTCGCGTAGAGGAACGACACCGCTACGCAAGCCAGAGGCACGAGCGGTAGCATGTTGCGGAACGGTTGGTAGGACCGGGTCCCGTACAGCGCAACAGAGACGGCGATCAGCGCGCACCAGCCCCAGATAGTGGGAGCGATTCGTCTGGTCCGCAGCCCCAGCACGAGCCCTCCCGCTGCCATGAGAACGAAGGCAACCCCCAGCTCCGGATGTTCGTACGGGTGATCCCACTCGGCTCGTACGAATGCTTGCCGCCATAAAGCTGGCGACGCCAGAACCGAGTACTGTCTACCCTGCTCCAGAACGGCGGCGACGACGTCACGGGTGTGGAAGAGAAGCGCCGGCATCGCGATCGGCGCTGCAACGATGAGCCCTAGAAAGGCCAGAGAGAGTCGTCGGATCTTTTCCTTTACGGGCAGAGACTCGACTAGCGTTGTCACGACGTGGGCAATAATCACGATGATCGCCGGGTACTTCGAGGCGAACGCGCACCCGGCCATCGCCCCCGCGCCTAGCGAAGCAAGGCCGGGTCGGCGAGAGGTGCGTGAGACGTCCGTTAGCGTCAGCGCCAACAGAACGAAAAACGTTGCCCACGGGTCTACTGTCGCAACCGAGCCTCGCAGGACGAGCGCCGGCGCTAACGCCGCAAGGAGGGCTGCGGCGAAGCCAGCGGCTCTGCCTGCCAGCCGACTCGCGAGTATTCCCGTGAGGATAACGGTCGCCAAGCTCAATCCGACAACCGCAAGCCGAGCCGCGAGGAGGAACTCGGATGGCTCCATTTCGTCGTATACCTGCACGTCATCGGGGACGGCGCTCGCAAGCGAACGGCCGCGGATCGTTCGGGATATCCAATCCGCTACCTCCATGGACACGGCCGCGCCCATGATGGGTAGCTGCGGGTAGAGATAGGCTGGCTGGTCCCAGTTGCCGGTACGCAGGATCGTGAAAGCCGGGTGAAGATAGTTCCCCTCGTCGACGTAGGAGATGTACGGGCTTCCCGCAGCGATCGGGATCACTCGGATTGCGAGCGCCACGGTCACGATCGCAGTCCAAGCCAGTGCGAGCCGGCCTTGCGCATTCGTCGTTTGCAATTCGATCCCCTGCGATTGCGGTTTCGTCCTAGGGACAGCCCGTCCGACGACGCTAGCACAGAGGGGCGCAAACTTGGCGGGTCGGGGGCGCAACTCTACGGTCCTTGAGGGCTCGCCCGCCAGCTACACGTGCATCGCTAAGGCGTCAAGGTAAAGCTTCCTGAGAACGGCCCTGGCGGGCAGCATCCCGCCCCGCCGTTCGAGGTCCCGGAGTAGGTACCTCTGATAACTCCATTCGTAATTTGCGCCGTACCCGATCCTGACCCGCAACCAACGGTTGATTCGAAATCGAAGGTCGCTGTCGTGGGGCTGGTCAGGATTCCTTGGATTGCGGTAGCGGCGCCGGCCGAGTAGCCGCTGATGGCGCATCCCGACTGGGTCAGAATCACGTCGCCCGCCTGCGATCCCCCGCACGAGTTCGCGTAAGCGCCGAAGTAGATACCCCCGAAGTAGGGGCAGGTCCTCGCAGAGCTTCCGCTCTGCTTGTGAAGGTTGAGGTCAGCGACCACGAGGTTGCCGCTGCAGTCGTAGCCCGAGAGCCGTCCGGTCAGATTGCCACCCGATACTCGAATGTCGTTTCCAGGCGACGGACCAACTCGCCCGGTCTTGTAGGTGCTCACTCCGCCAAGGCCAAGCGTCACGTATGAGCAATTTGTCCCTTGCAGCTCGAGGTAACCCGCGCCACCGAGGCCGATCATCCCCGATACGCTTCCACGGTCAGCGGCTCCGCCTTGATACACGATCGATTCGTAGTCCGTTCCGCTAATTGCGTACTCGCCAGGGGCGCATCCTGGGCAGGGCTGAGCCTTGATCGGGACGCGCCAAGGTTGTGTAAATGAGCCCAGATTCCCGAACGTGTAAGTCACCGATCCGGCATAGACGCCTGACGGATCGGGGCCAGGCTGCGGGCCGGGATCCCCCCCTCGATCCGACGGGATCACCGGACCACGCGGAGCGCTCTGCGCGGACAAGGCAGACGCAAGGGAAGCCGCGAGAAGGGAAATCAGCAGGCGTTTCATTGTCCTTCCTCCAGCTAGCGGCGCGGGAAAGAAAAGAAGGGTGGGAGCCGCACCGAAGTTGGTCCAATCCTACACCTCGGTTTCGAATGGGAAGCTCCTCAGCCCGAGTGCGAAGGCCGGCAAGACTTGTCATTCGAGGTCAAGCCAGTTGCGCAAGTCTCAGTCGGCCCGCGAGTAGCGGATCGTTGCCGCTGCCGGCGAAAGAGGGCACACTATCGACGGGCGGCTAGCTTTCGCGCGACGGCGCGAGCGCGAACCGTCGGCCCTCGCCCGGCCTGCCGCCTTTCACGTTTCGCGAGGACTGGAGGCGAGGCTCCCGAAAGTTCTTGGATCGCCGGAATCTATTCTTCGGCAGGAACTAGGCCATCTTGCAGAGACCGGCCGAGCCGGAACGCGGGAGCGGAATGACTTCCTTGAGACCGTTCAGGAAGACCTCATCCTCAACCCGACGCTGATATTTGAGAGCTCGAGCCGGTGTACAGCTCCAAGCGAACTCGATGCCGAAATCGCCCGCGACCCGACTCTGTCCCGGCTCGAGCGAGGCTCACCGGAGTGGCGCGAGAAGGCCGCGGCACTCCTTGAATCGCGGGGAAGGTCGTTCTGGGCCCGCGCCCTCCGGCTTCGCTAGTCACATGGGCGATATGATGCGGCGCAGGAACACCGGAGGCTCCATGGCCCGCCGAACGGCCGTCGTTCTTCTTCTGCTCGTAGTACTTGCCGCGACGTTTGCGGGCGCTCAGGTTCCAACATTCGGTCCGGAGTTTCCGGTTAGCGCAGAAGGCCAGGACCCAAAGATGGCGATGGATGGCGTCGGTGGCTTCGTCGTCATCTGGTCGAACGGCGACATTGTCGGCCTTCGTTACGACAGCTCGGGCTCGCCGATCGGACCCGTGTTCCAAGTGAACACCTACACAACCGGATCACAAAAGCTTCCGAGCGTCAGCATGGATGCCGCTGGCGATTTCGTCGTTGCTTGGACGAGCTCCTCGGGTCAAGACGGTGACGGTTATGGAGTCTTCGCACAACGTTTCGATGCCGCGGCCGTTCGTCAGGGCGGAGAGTTCCAGGTCAATACGTACACGACCGGTCTCCAGTACCGACCTAGCGTCGCGACGAATGGCTTGGGAAACTTCGTAGTCGCTTGGTCGGGCACGGGCGGCCAGGATGGTTCGGGAATCTTCGCGCAGCGTTTCGACAGCGACGGTAGTGCGAGCGGTGTCGAGTTCCAGGTCAACACGTACACGAGCGGGGGTCAATTTGCTCCGTCGTTAGCGATGGACCCGTTCGGCACCTTCGTCGTTGTGTGGACGAGCAAGGATCAAGATGGCTCAGGCGAGGCCGTGATCGGACGCCGCTATGACAGTTCAGGCGCGCCAGATGGCGACGAGTTTCAGGTCAACGCGTACACGACCGATAACCAGCGTACTCCGAGCGTCGCCACAAATCCCGCTGGGGAGTTTGTCGTTGCCTGGACGAGCAAAGACTCCCAGGACGGGTCGGCGTACGGCGTTTTCGGGCGCCGCTATGACAGCGCGGGAGTCCCTCAGGGGCTTGAGTTTCAGGTCAACACTTACACGACCGGCTACCAGGTATCTCCGAGCATTGCGATGGATGACCTCGGACGCTTCTTCGTGACTTGGCTGAGCAACGATCAAACAGGTGTGGGCGGCGAGGTGTTTGGGAGAAGGTTCAACGAGTCCGGAACTCCAATCGGACCAGACTTCCTAGTCAACGCATACACAACGGGAGGGCAGGTGTACCCGGCAGTCGCTGCGTCTCCCACCGGAACTTTCGTAATCGCTTGGACGAGCTACGGCACGGAGGGTCACGACGGAGCCTTCGCCCGGCTCGCTTTTCCCTTGTCAGCTACTCAACTTAGGGTGGATGTCCATAGCACCGGAATGTCGAACCTGAATGGGATTCTGGAGCCGGGAGAGGTTGCCCTGATAGAACCCGGTTGGAGCAACGAGGCTTCGGCCGCAGTGGACCTGAAAGGGACAGCCTCTTCCTTTACCGGTCCTAACGCACCCGGGGGCTACACAATTCAAGACGATTCGGCGGACTACGGCACGCTCAACCCCGGAAGCTCCGACGACTGCTTCACGGCCATGGCGGACTGCTATCAAATGGCGGTCTCGGGGCCCAGACCCGCTACCCATTGGGATGCGACGTTCGTCGAGACCTTCCCATCCTCCGCCGAAAAGACTTGGACCCTCCACGTCGGGGAGAGCTTCTCGGACGTCCTCACAACCCATCCCTTCTACGGATTTGTTGAGAACCTCTTTCACAATCGGGTGACCACTGGATGTTCTGCCACGGGCTACTGCCCCGGGAACGTCGTGACACGTGCCCAGATGGCTGTCTTCCTACTCAAGGCAAAGCACGGCCCAGATTTCACACCGCCACCGTGTCTCGGTTTCTTCACCGACGTCGATTGCCCTAGTCCCTTTGCCGACTGGGTCGAGCAGCTTGCAGCGGAGGGTGTCACGGCAGGCTGTGGTGGCGGCTTCTACTGCCCCACGACGCCCGTTCGAAGGGATCAAATGGCGGCGTTTCTGTTGAAGTCTGAGCATGGATCCAGTTACACGCCCCCAAGTTGTAGTGGCGTTTTCGGGGACGTTGCATGCCCGTCGTTGTTCGCCGACTGGGTCGAGCAGCTTGCGGCCGAGCAGGTCACGGGAGGCTGCGGTAACGGGAACTACTGCCCCCTCAACCAAATTACCAGGGGCCAGATGGCCGTGTTTCTCGTGAAGACCTTCGGCTTGCAGCTCTACGGGCCGTAGGGGCGGACGCATACTGAGTCTTGCGTCAGGGGCGGCTGAGCGGGAAGGGGTAGCGCTTCACCCGCCGCGCGCGATAGGCCCCAGATCGTATGATTCAGGAGGGGAAGGTCGTGGCAATCCGACAGTTTGAGCCCGCGGCGACGGCGAAGCTTCTCTATCCCTGGAATGGCGACTTTGATTTGAGCCAGGACTTCCTCCGCGAGGTGTTTTCACAAGACGGCGGTGAGCGAGCGGCAGAGGCATACGCGAAGCTTTTAGGCGCGTACTCGCCTCTCTCGATCAAGGGCAAGCATGCCACCAGCGGACCGCCCATCAGTAAGATCCATTTCGGCTCTGAATTGCCACGCGCGCTTGAAGCGTGCTGGTTCGCGGCTTGCCTCGAGCGCACTCCGCGTGACTACGTCGGGCTTCCAAGGCTGAGCGCACTCGGTCGGCTGAAGCGGCAGCTTCGGCAGCTGGCGAAAGAGATCGAGAGCGTAAACGATAGCGTCTACGGAGCCCCAGGACATGCCTTCAACGAAGCGCTCGCATCAGTCATTAAACACGGCACCGCGGGAAGCGTCGATATAGAGGCATCGTTCGGAGCCTTTCAACGACGCTTGAACCTTCCAAAAGAGTTAGAGGAATACGGCGACTATCTGGTGACGCTGCGAGGTCGGAAACGGAATCTACTCGTGGATCAAGAGGTCAGGCTCTTGGACCTCGTTGAAACGCGGACAAGACGGCCGCATCTTGCCGAATGCAGCGACTTGCTGACCGCTACTTATGCCGCCGTAGGACTCAAGGCCCGTGATGTGTCGGAGAAGGTCCTCTACGACCGCCGCGATCGCTATAGGAAGAGCGGGAAGGTACCGGCAGAATTGAACTACACGGAGATCCTCATGGCGCTTGCCGATGCCCTCCCTGTGGCAGACGCAGGCCCACGCACGTCTCGTTAATCTCTCGCTATCCTCTCGAAAATCGTTCGGATATCGCCGTGGAGAATGTCTCTCTCCGTGCGTAGTCTTGTCTGCATGATGTTGAAAGTCTCGGAAGCCGGACAGATGTTGGGCATTTGGCGAGGGAGCTGCGTGAACCTGAAGGAACGCTTCCCAAGCCACAGGAACCAATGGGACGAGAGCCACGTTCCGGGGCAAGCATTCGACCCGTGGCTGCTGGAGGTCCCGTGCAGGTACGGGAAGATCTACCCGTACGGCGGGAACGAACTCTGCGCCTACACCGATCACCCCAGACTGAAAAATAGGCTCAAAGCCCTGCCGGGTGCCATCGTCCACCAGGAGGGCGAGTTCGAGCTTGTCGTCCGCTTCCCCGTGGGGGGCTGGGGGCACTACTTCCAGCTTCTTGGGGCTAGGCGAAATCGGACCGCCAGCTTGGCAGTGAAGGCGGCCCTTCAGAAGGCGCTCGAGCAACGCAGGAAGCGGCCTTCCCGGGCCGTGGAGGCACGATCGGGCACAAAACCGTACCGACAAGCGTCCAAGTCCATCCCGGAGGCTCTATGAGCCGAGAAGTTGGGGTCTACGATGACCCCCACGCTCCTAGACTCCTGTCTTCGGACGACGGAACCCCGTTCGAGGGCGAGACCATCGTCGAGTTCATTTCCGCCGGCAACCCTATCCATTTTTTCGATGAGAGAAAGGTTGCCCAGCCGAGTTCTCGAATCGTCGCCTACTTTTGCGCAGTCGGCTTCAAACGAGCGGAGCTTCCTCGCTACTACCCCGTGATCTGCGCCTGCGGCCGGCCAATTCCAAACACGGAGTGCACCCGGTGGAAACCGAAGGGCGGTCGTAGCCATTTGTTTCGAGACGCTGCCGTGGCCCTCGGCCGGCTGCCAAAAAAGGGAGAGAAGCTTGTCCCGTCGAAACTGTTCCAACGCAAGCTATTCCTAGCCCACGTCGAGATCGTGAAATCCGACAGGAAGTCGAGATCTCTGCCTGAGCAGTGCTGGCACTCGCGCCTTGGGACTCTTACGAGACTTGAGGCGGGAGGGGAGGCCTCACCCGATACCCTTTCCGATTCCTCGTCCTGTCCCCTTTCCAAAGCCTTTCCCTTTACCAAGACCAGTCCCATTCCCACTACCAAGGATGGCATCGAAGATGAGTACTGAAATCAAAGACTTCCGGCTTAGCCAGGCCGGGTGCTTGCAAGCAGTCATGCACACGAAGGCCGGGTCCCAGGGGATTCCTCTGGGACCCGGTCATGGCATTCGTCCTGGCAACGGGAGTTTGCTTGATGGTGCTTTCTTTGAGGAGCGACAGCTCGGTTCATCGTCGTCCCTGGTCCTTCGAGGCGGATATCGATGAGCGGCCCCGGCTTTCGTCGAGTGATCCCGTGGACACGAACGATCGCGCCGCAGTGTCTGACGCTCGAGGAGGCGCTCCGTGCAGCTAACGGCTACTACCATGCCGGAGCCGGGTCCAGCGAGGTGCGGCTGCGGATCTCTAGGGACCGCCGGCGCACGCCTGGACTGCCAGACCCTCTCAACCTCGGCGAAGCCGCTTGGCTGCTCTGCCTGTCCCGCCGGCAGACCAAGGCCCTGATCGAAAGCGGTGACCTGTTTGGGACCTTGGCCTTCCATGGCGACCGTCCCGTCTGGCAGATCCCACACGCCTGCGTGGAGAGATGCGCGATCAGCAGGGAGGACACTCACGAAGCTGGTCACCCTGGCTGCTGGTTTCGGGTCGCGCGAATCTACAGGGAACAGGGTTCATCGCTTGAGTAGTGCTCGGAAGTACCCGAAGTTTCGCCTCGGCGCATTATCGATAGTTGCGCGGGGGCAATACGCGAGATCGCCCCTCTCGACGGACGTTGGCCAGAGGCTCCTGACCGACGGTGGCGTGAACGGAGTTGGGCCAGTTTCGCCGATCGGCTGCAAGTTCCCGTCTTCGGATGAGATCAGACACGCGGCTCGGTACGTCGCCTTCCCGTACACGGACATGGAGCCGCCGACGCTCGAGGCCGCCCGGATCGTCTTTGAAATCCTCCTTCAGATGGCCGCCGGCGACTTGGGGGCGGCAGCTGACTTCGAACGCCTGGCATCCGGGCCCTCGCCCTGGGAGGAACTTCGTGGCTGAGTTCGAAGGCGGTGGGCGCGGAATTGGAACCCTCTACACCTCGCTCATCGAGGAAGCGCTGGACGGATTTCCCGCATTTCCAGTGGCGACAGAGGAGGTTTCGGACCGTGGCTAGCTCGACTCGATTGCTGGCCGCTACTCCGAGCGATCGCTTGCTGACTAGCTTCGAGGTGGCGGAGAGGCTGAGGATTCGGCCTCAGGGCGTCCGGGAGTTCGCCCTCCGTCGAGAACTGCCCTATTACCGGGTCGGACGCAAGATGCTCTTCTCGGTGGGCGACTTGGAGGCATTTCTGGCCTCCCGACGGCGAACGAAGGACTAGAAGTCCCATGCAGCTCTCCGAAAGAGGCGGCCTGGGGCGAATTCCGCATGCCCCGAAGCTGAATGTGGCCTCTGGCGTGGCCGTTCGGGGTCCAACGAGTAGTAACCTGAGCCCCAACCGACCATGGCTAGACCTAGCGGCAAGCTCTTCGAAGAGAGTTCATTCCGGTTCGGCCCAAACTTCCTCCGTGATCACGCCGGCTTCATCATGACCGACCCTAGGGTTGCCGTGGTGGAGTTGATTGCAAACGCTTATGACGCCGGGGCGAACGAGGTTCGCATCAAGTGGCCCGAAGAAGTCAGCGAAACCTTCGAAATCACCGACAACGGTACGGGCATGACGGAAGAGCAGTTCGACGCCCGCTGGAAAACCCTGTCTTACAACCGGAGAGACGAACAGGGCGAAAAGGCGGAGTTCCCGGCCGACTCCCGAGCGAAGCGAAAAGACAGGCTGGCCTTTGGGCAGACCGGAAAGGGTCGCCATGGCGCCTTTTGCTTCGCGGACGCCTACGAAATCGAAACTTGGCGCGACGGCTCTGCACTCAAGGCAATCGTTTCCATCACGAACGCTGAAACGGAGCCGTTCCATTGTGAGGCGTCAGAAGCTTCTCCCCGCAGCGGGCATGGGACCGCAATCCGCGCGAAGGTTAGTCGTGCGGTCCTGCCAGTCGACGCCGTACGAGAAGCGGTCGGCTCCAAGTTTCTGGTAGACCCGGACTTCAAGATTATCGTCAACGGCCAAGAGCTTCGGCTCGTAGGATTGGAGAATGTCGTTACAAGCGAGCTGGAGATTCCCGGCCACGGAACGGTAACGATTCATCAGGTCGATGGCGCTAGCGAGGATCGAACGACCGGACTTCGCGGGATTACCTACTGGGTCAACCGTCGGATGGTAGGCCAACCATCGTGGCGCGGCCTGGATGGAAAGGGTTCGATCTTAGACGGACGCACGGCTCCCGCGAAGCGATTCAGTTTCGTGGTTGAGGCGGACCTCCTGAAGGAAGAAGTCAAGTCAGACTGGAGCGACTTCCATCCGAGCAAGCGAGTGCAGGAAGTGACGGGAGCGGTCCGGGAGGCAGTGATTGACAGGCTGGACTCCCTCCTGTCGGCATCACGCAAGGAGAGGAAGCTCGAGGCGCTCGAAGCACATCGAAAGGCACTAAAGGGGTTGCCTCCGATGTCGAGGCGGGTCGTTGGACAGTTTATCGATCAGGCTTTGCAGAAGTGCCCCAGCCTGTCCCAGGGAGACCTTTCGAGAACGGTCGAAATTCTCGCGCGACTAGAACAGGCCCGTAGCGGGTACGACCTCTTGGAAAGATTGGTGGCTTGTTCACCGGATGACCTCGACACTTGGAACAGCCTGATGTCGGAATGGAGTGCCCAAGATGCGGAAATTGTCTTAGGTGAGCTTGGCCGACGCCTGAAGCTCATCGAGGATATCCAACGGCTAGTTCACGATGCCAAGGCCGACGAGCTCCACGACCTTCAGCCACTTTTTGAGCGCGGACTCTGGATGTTCGGTCCCGAATACGAGGCGGTCGACTTCAGATCGAACCGGTCGATGGCCACCGTCATCCGATCGTTCTTCGGCTTGTCGGACGCCGACGCGTCACAAAGGCGAGCGGACTTCGTAGCCTTGCCCGAGGCGTCGATCGCGCCTTATTCCGCTGACGACTACGACGACCAAGGCGAAGCCCTCGGATACCGAAAAGTCTTGGTTGTTGAATTGAAAAAGGGCGGGTTTCTGGTCAGACAAAAGGAGATTGATCAGGCTAGGGACTACTGCAAAGAACTCCGAACTGCCAAGAAGGTCCAGCCGACGACACACGTCGTCGCATACGTGCTCGGCGCCAAGATCGAATCTGGCGTCGAAGTCACGAGGCTTGGAGAAGGAGACCTGACCAAGATCATTCCTCTGGACTACGACCAGCTCCTCTCCAGGGCCCATGCCCGAACCTTCCACCTCTATTCGAAGATCAAGGCCGCGAAGCCAGAAGCCAACGCGGACCCCGAAGTAGAAGCAATCGTAAACGCGGGACAGACAGAGCTTTACGACGGCATCCGGGCTCTCTAAGCCTCACCGGGAGTCCTGACCATCGTTTGCCCTCCCACTGCTGAGCACGTACAATCTTACGCATGAAAGCATCTACGTGGAAACGAGAGGGGGTGACGACTGTGAGGACATCGATCGAGATCCCGGAGGAAGTCTGGACCGCCGCGAAGATCCGGGCGGCACAGGAAAAGACCAACCTTCAAGACGTGATAGCCGCAGCGCTCACGGCATACCTCGGCCTCAAGCCGAAGAAAGGAGGCAAGCAATGAAGCGAAAGAGACCGACGACCGATCGCAACCTCGTTCTCCGAGGCGGTACCTGGTGGGTCTGCGTTAGATCTGAAGGGCGAAGGTTCCGCAAGACGACCGGATGTCCCAAGTCTGAGATTGCTGCAGCTCGGCGCATTCGCGACGCTGAGCTAGCCCGGCTGGCTCAGAAGCGAAGCGGCATCCTAGAGGATCTGCCAGACCCGCCCTCGGTGGATCGTCTTCTTGATCTCTACCTAAAGGCTGAATCTCGCGAGTTCGATCGAGAGAACTTGGCGGAGCAGCCCGGAGCCAAGCGCTCTTGGCGTACAGATCGGTCTACCACTGCACGGATAAAAGCCTCACTCGACGCATCGCGTCGTGCCGATCGCCTCACCGCCGAAGATCTACGCGATATGGCATGCAAGCTCGAAGGCGCAAGTCCCCCGCCGGCTCCAGACTCCCGGCGCAAGGCGTTCGCTTTGCTTCGGAGGGCCTACAACTGGGGACGAGAGAACAAGCGCAAGACCGGTATCGCGTCATCGCCGTTCGAAGAGACCAGCCGTGCCGATCGCAAGCGGATGTTCGCCCGCGGCGAGCGTGGGTACATCTTCAAGCCAGGCGAGCTTCGAGCAATCTACGACTCCGTGTCGGCGGACTCTCTCCTCTTCGTGCGGTTCGCCGTTCACAGCGGGATGCGACTTAACGAGATCATCACCCTGCGTTGGCGGAGCGTTAGCCTCGAACAGCACACCGCGACAGTCGAAGAGCGCTACGCCAAGGCCAAGAAGGCTAGGGACGTCGCTCTCGGACAGGCGGCGATGGCAGTCCTCGCGCATCAGGCGGAGCACGGGAGCGATCCGGATGCCTTCGTTTTTCGACGGAACGACGGCAGGGCCGTCAGCGCATCAACGATCGAGCACAGCTTCAGCCGGGCGGTCGAAGCGGTCTGGAAGCCCGCCAAGCCCGGAGAAAAGCGTCCCCGGTTCCACGACCTTAGGAAAACCGCAGCCACACGGGTTGAATCCTGCTCGTCCTACGCCGTTGCCAGGGCCTTCCTCGGCCACGCGGCACTCGACGTAACCGGGCTATACGTCCGCCCCCAGCTGGATGCCGTCCGGGAGGCCGCTAACCGAGCGGCAAGCCTGATTGACGGCCCTGAAGTGACGGGCAACGTGGTGGATTTCCGCCAAGAGGCCACGCCAAAGGCCACAGCGACGGAACGACAGGCCCTCTAGTCATGGGTGAGGGGACGGGACGCGCACCGAACGTTCAGCAAGCAAAGGGTTTGGAGTATTCTTGCGTCCCGTCGCCGGAGTGGCGGAATGGCAGACGCAGGGGACTCAAAATCCCCCGCTCGCAAGGGCGTGCCGGTTCGAGTCCGGCCTCCGGCACCAGAGCTCGCGGCCCTCCCGGGCCGGCTCAGTGCTCGAGGCCGTATTCCTTGATCTTGTTGTAGATCGTCTTGAGCGAGAGCTTCAGGAGCTCCGCGGTCTTCTTCTTGTTGCCCCGCGCGAACTCCAGCGTCTTCGAGATCAGGCGGCGCTCGACGTCGGCGAGCGAGTCGCCCACGGCGATCTTGACGACCGGGGGCTTGCGGCGGCGGAGCCGCGTTCGCGGCAGCGGGCGCCCGAGGACGGAGCGGACGCTCGTCGGGCCGATGACGCCCTCGGCGACACGGGCCGCGCGGCGGACGGAGTCCTTGAGCTCGTTCGTGTTGCCCGACCAGTCGTGGGCCTGAAGCACGTCGAGGGCGTCGGCGTCGAAGGAGAGCGACGGGTCGAGCTCCTCGAGAAACCGGCGGGCGAGGATCGCCACGTCGCCTTCCCGCTCGCGCAGCGGCGGAAGATGCACCGGCTCGTCGGCGAGGGCCTCGCGGAGGGGCCGCAGGAGCCGTCCGGCCTCGAGGGCCTCGCGCGGGTCCTCGTCGAGACCGATGACGAAGCGCGTCGAGCCCGCGGAGGCGACGCGGGCCAGGAGCGCCTCCTGGAACGCCGCGGACGTCGTCTCGACGTTGGGCAGGAAGAGGGTCCCGAGGCCCGTCTGGCGGACGGCGAGCTCGAGCAGCTCCCCCTCCGAGATGTACGCGAAGCGGCCGGACCCGCGGCGCGAGAGACGGTGGACGGCGAGAGCCGCCGCATCCTTCTCGGTGCCGCGCTCGCCCGTCAGCAGGACCGAGGCGTTCGACGCCGCGGCGCGCTCGATCGACGCCATTGCGGCCGTCCAGCGCGGCGAGCGGCCGGGCAGCGACTCCCGCAGGTCCGCGCGCACGAGCTTGAGGCGGGTCGCCTCGTTCTCCGAGTCGCGGAGCCGGAGCGTTTCGGCCGCGGCATGGAGCTGTGCGACCCGGGCGGCGGACACCGGCCGCCACAGGAAATCGTGAGCGCCGGAGGCGATTCCGCGATCGAGCTCGGCCCGGTCGACCAGGGCATAGACGATCCGGCCGGAACCGTCGGAGCGCAGGCGATCGATCCAGCCGGTGGCGGCGCCTTCCGCGTCGAGCGCGGCGACGACGACATCCGGCTCGAAGGCGCCGACGGCCCGCTCGGCCTCGAGCGGTTCCGCGAACACCCGCACCGACGCCCCGGCGGACGAGAAGCCCTGCCGGAGGGCGTCGCGGGACGAGGCGTCGGGGTCGAGGACGAGCACTCTCATGTGCGAACGTCGAATTCTACACCCGCCCCCCGACGCCGGATCAGTCGGTGCGGAGCGGCCGGACCCCCAGGGACGGCCAGAGGGCGTCGATCTTCCGCCGGACCTCCTCGCTCATGACGATCTCGTCGGGCCACCGGCGGTCGAATCCCTCTTCCTTCCACTTGCGGGTCGCGTCGATGCCGACCTTGCCGCCGTAGCAGGGCCGGCTCGACGCGAAGTCGAGCTCGTCGACGGGGCCCCGGACGATCTCGAGGTCGCGCTCGGGGTCGATCGACGCGAGGGCCCGCCAGAGAAGCTCCTTGCCTCCGCGCACGTCGACGTCGCGGTCGACGACCACGATCGTCTTGGTGAACATCATCTGGCCGGTGCCCCAGATGGCGTGCATGGTCTTCCGGGCGTGCCCCGGGTACCGCTTGTCGATCGCGACGATCATCAGGTTGTGGAAGATGCCTTCGACGGGAAGGTGCATGTCGACGATCTCGGGAATCGTCTTTTTGACGAGCGGGAGGAAGAGCCGCTCGACCGCCTCCCCCATGAAGCCGTCCTCCATCGGCGGCCGCCCGACGATCGTCGCCAGGTACGTCGGCCGGGCGCGCCGCGTCAGCGCGGTCACGTGGAAGACCGGGAAGTCGTCGTCGAGCGAGTAGAAGCCGGTGTGGTCGCCGAAGGGCCCCTCGCGCCGGCGCTCCTCCGGGTCGACGTAGCCCTCGAGGACGATCTCGGCTTCCGCGGGAACGAGGAGGTCGACCGTCTTCGCCGGGGTCAGGGGCACCGCCTCGCCGCGCAGGAAGCCGGCGAAGAGGAACTCCGAGACGCCCGGCGGCAGCGGCGCGATCGCCGAGAACACCGTCGCCGGGTCGCAGCCGATCGCGACGGCCGCCTCCATGCGCCGGCCCTCGCGAGCGTAGCCCCGGGCCTGTCCCGCGCCGTCCTTGTGCTTCTGCCAGTGCATGCCGGTCGTGTTCCGGTCGTAGACCTGCATGCGGTACATCCCGACGTTGGTCTTGCCGGAGACCGGGTCTTTCGTCACGACGAGCGGCATCGTGACGAAGGGCCCCGCGTCCTGCGGCCAGCAGGTCAGGACCGGGAGCGTCCCGAGGTCGACGGCGTCGCCGGTCGTCACGACCTCCTGGCAGGAGCCGCCCCGCACGGTCTTCGGGAAGACCGAGGCGAGCTCGGTGACCCGCGGGATCGCCTTCAGCTTCCCGAGGATCCCATCGGGCGGCTTCGGGTCCAGAAAGAACTCGAGGCGCTCGTCCCACTCCTCCCACGAGGAGAGCTCGAGGGCCTTGAGCATCCGGCGGCGGGAGGCAAACGTGTTTATCGCGACCGGGATGGACGAGCCCTCGACGTTCTCGAAGAGAAGCGCGGGTCCGCCGCTCTTGACCGCGCGGTCGGCGATCTCGGAGATCTCGAGGCGCGGCGAAACGCGCTCGCGGATCCGCACGAGCTCGCCGTCGCGCTCGAGCGCCGCGAGAAAGGCCGACAGGTCGCGGTACGCCATTATTTCCTGCGCGCTTTCGGGCGCATCGCCGCGAGGGGAACCTCCGCCTCGACGCGTCCGACGTCGAGGCCGCGCGCGTTGAGGACGCGCGGCTCGGCATAGGCGCCGAGAGCGCGCCGCGTCTCCTGCGGCAGCCGGCCGAGGCGGGACAGAATCTCCAGGGTCACGGCATCGCGGGGCCGGGACGAGCCGTCCTCGATCTTGAAAGCGATGCCGACGGCGCGGCCGCCCGGGGACGGCGCGAGGCCCACGGCATAGACGCCCTCGGCCCCCTCCTTGCCGATCCAGCGGCCGCGGCCGGCCTCCAGGAAGTCCGTCGTGAAGCGGCCGGTGCCGGCGACCATGAACGGGCTCCGGACCATCGCGCGCACGATGCGCGCCCTCGCCGCGGCGCTCGCCCGCTCCTCGCCGGGCAGCCGCGCGGCGAGGAGCCGGGCGTAGGCGCCGGCGAGCGCCGCGAGCGGAAGCCGGAAGACCGGCAGGCTGCAGCCGTCGACCGCGTCGACGATCTGCGATTCCGGAATTCCCGCGTAGCGCGCGACGGTCGCGCGGATCCGACGCTGCAGCGGGTGCCCCGGCTCGACGTAGCCTTCGGCGGGCAGGCCGAGAAGACGACAGGCCAGCAGCAGCGCGGCGTGCTTCCCGGAGCAGTTGTTGTGGAGGGCCGAAGGCTCGTCGCCGCGACGGACGAGCTCGCGCGCGGAGCCTTCGTCCATGGGAGCATGCGCTCCGCACTCGAGGTCCGACTCGCGGAAGCCTCCCTTGCGGAGCATCGCCCGGGCCACGCGCACGTGACGCGGCTCACCGCCATGCGAGGCGCACGCCAGGGCGATCTCGTCGTCCCCGAGGCGAAACGCTTTCTCGCCCCCGGCCTCGAGCAGCGGCATCGTCTGAAAGGGCTTGGCGGCCGACCGCGTGAAGACCGGAACGGCGGCGTCGCCGCAGGCGTCGAGCAGCGTTCCGCGCTCGTCGACGACGGCCACCATCCCCCGGTGCGCCGATTCGACGCGCGGGCCCCGAAAGACGCGCGCGAGGATCGGAGGGGCCTTGGCCATGGCCGCCCATTATGAGGTCAGGACGCGCCGGCGCGCTCCTTCCGTCGGTCCTCCGGCGCCGGCCGCCCGGGACCGACCTGCTATCCTGAAGCGGCCCATGCGACGGAATAATCGGCCTTCCCGGGCCGTTCGCTGAACCGAATGCGCACGACTCTCGCCGCCCTCGCTGTGTCCGCCGCGTTCGCTTCCGCCGCCCTCGCCCAGTCCTCGTCGACGCCCCCGGTCTTCCCGGACCTGGAGTTCGTGGGCGCCGAAGGCGGCAGCGTCCGGCTCTCGGAGCTCAAGGGCAACGTCGTTCTCCTGAACGTCTGGGCGACCTGGTGCGGGCCCTGCAAGAAGGAGCTGCCGAGCGTTCAGCGGATGTACGACACCTTCAGCGACCGGAACTTCGTGGTCCTCGCGGTCAACGTCGACGCCGACCGTCGCCGCGTGTCCCCCTTCCTCAAGCAGTTCAACATCTCCCTTCCGGTCTACTACGCGGCTCCCGAAGACGCCGGGCCTCTGACGGCGATGGGAATCCCCTCCACGTTCATCCTGGGGACCGACCGAACCCTCGTCGGCCGGTACGTCGGCTACGACCCGGCTTACGAGGAGAGCTGGAAGAAGGTCCTCGAACAGAACCTCAAGGCGCGCAAGTAATCCCGGACTCCGGGCCCCGCGTCCAACCTCAGGGAGGCCTGCCATGAAATCCCGCATCGCCCTTCTCGCCCTCGTTCTCGCGGCGGCCGCCGCATCGGCGCGGGGCCAGATCCGCGCGGGCACGTTCGAGATCAACCCGTACGCGGGCTACCTCTTCGGCGGTAACTTCGGCGACGCCCAGGTCGACTTCACGCCCTATCGGGTCGGCGTCGACGACGACCCGATCTACGGCGGCCGCCTCGGCTTCAACATCACGAGCCTCTTCGAGATCGAGTTCGAGTACGGCTACGACAAGACCAGCCTCCACCTCGACAGCGAGACGAACTTCGATCCGGACCTCAACATCGGCGACCTCCGGCTCCAGTACTACATGGGCTACGCCACGTTCAACTTCGGCCACAGCCGGCTCGTCCCGTATTTCACGATCGGGGCCGGCGCCGCGAACCTCAAGCCGGAGATCCAGAACTTCAACACCGCCTCCGACACGCGCTTCACGGCCGGAATCGGCGGCGGGATCAAGTATTTCTTCGACCCGCACTTCGCGCTGCGGATCGACGGCCGCTCCTACTCGACGTGGCTCAGCGACACGACCGTTCTCTGCGGGCCGTACTACTACTGCACGCAGAGCAACTGGCTGACGAACTTCTCCGCCAACGGCGGATTCATCGTCGCGTTCTAGCGGCGGTGGCTCGACCCGGCGGGGCGGCCGGCGGGGCGAAGCGGATCCGCCGGCCGTCGTCCGGAAGCGCGTCGAGGCGGACCTCCAGGGTCGGCGGCAGCGCCGCGCGTATGGCCGCTCCCGGCCACTCCACGCACACGGGCGCCCCGGCGACCGATTCCGGGAGGCCCAGAGGCTCCAGCTCCCGCGGATCGTCCCGGAGCCGGTAGAGGTCGAGGTGCCGGAGAACGATCCGGCCGTCGCTCCCGGCGTACTCGTGAAGCAGCGCGAACGTCGGCGACGCGACCTCGCGCCCCGGCGCGCCGAGTCCCCGGGCGATCCCGCGCGCCAGCGCCGTCTTGCCGGCGCCGAGCTCGCCCTGGAGGTAGACGACCGAGCCCGCCGACAGCGACTCGGCCAGCCGGACTCCGAGCGCCTCCGTCTCGGATTCCGAGCGCGTCACGAATTCCCGGCTATCCACGGGGACCGGCCGTCGTGCGCAGTCCGCGCCGGACTCCCGGCACCGCGTCGGCGATCTCGTGCGCGAGCAGGCCCGCGTCGCCGAGACGAGACTCCAGCGCCTCGGCCGCCGCGCCGTGGAGCCAGGCCGCCGCGACGGCCGCCGCCCGGGGCGCGAGCCCGCCGCCGAGCATCGCCGCGAGGAGACCCGCGAGGACGTCGCCCGAGCCGGCCGTCGCGAGGAGCGGCGTTCCCGTCGGATTCGCCGCGACCGTTCCATCGGGCTCGGCCACGAGGGTGTGCGCGCCCTTGAGGACCACGACGGACCGCGTCCGCCGGGCGAGGTCCCGGACGGCGCCGAGCCGGTCGGCCTGGACCTCCCGCGACGTGCGGCCGAGCAGGCGGCCGGCCTCCCCCGGGTGCGGCGTCAGCACGAGGGAGCCGCGCCGGCGCGCGAGGGCGCCCGGGCGGCCCGCGAAAGCGTTCAACGCGTCGGCATCGAGAACGAAGGGCAGGCGCGTCGAGCGCAGGAGGCCCTCGAGAAACGCGACCGTCCCGGCCGAAGTTCCGAGACCCGGACCGGCGGCGGCCGCGTCGAAGCCCTTCAGGGCGCGGACCGCGTCGCGCACTCCCCGCTCGGCCAGGACGCCCGCGGTCTCGGGCAGGACGTGCGTCATCGCCTCGGGCAGCGCCGCGACCACCGACGCCGCGACGGCCTCGGTCCCGAAGACGGTCACGAGCCCGGCCCCTCCCCGCAAAGCGCCCCGGGCGGCGAGGACCGCCGCGCCCGCCTTGCCGCGCGAGCCTGCGATCACCGCGACCCTCCCGAAGTCCCCCTTGTTCGAATCGAGGGGGCGCGAAGGAAGGCTCTCGGCGACGTCGCCCGCCTCGGCGAGAAACAACTTCGACCCGCGCGCCTCGAGGACCCTCCGCGGGATCCCGATGTCCGCGACCACGAGCCGGCCGCAGAGCGTGGAGGCCGGCCCGAGCAGGTGGCACGGCTTTGGCGCGCCGAAGGCGACCGTGAGGTCCGCTCGCACGGCGACTCCACGCAGCGCCCCGCCGTCGGAGGAAAGACCGGACGGAACGTCGGCCGCGACGACCGGGCGTCCGCTCCGGCGAATCGCCTCGACGGCTCGGCGCGCCGTCCCGTCGAGCGGCCGCGTCAGCCCGGTGCCGAAGAGCGCGTCCACGACGCCGTCGCTCCCGGCGAGGTCGCGGCGCAGCGCACCGAGACCGGGCCCGCCGATCCAGCGCGCCGAGAGCCCGTAGGCCCGGGCCCGGAGCAGATTCCGGGCGGGGTCGCCGCCGTACGCCTCGGGCTCCCGCAGCGTGTAGAGCGCGACTCCGACTCCGGACCCCGCCAGCCGTCGCGCCGCAACGAGCCCGTCCCCGCCGTTGTTGCCCGGACCGCAGACCACGGTCACCCGTTTCCAGCCCGGGAACCGGCGGAGGAGCTCGTCGGCGAGCGCCGACCCGGCGCTCTCCATCAGGGCGTCCGACGGGACGCCGCCGCCGATCGCCGCGGCGTCCGCCGCCCGCATTCGCCGCGCGTCGAGGACGGGAAGCACGGCCGGATTATCCGCCCGCCCCCGGCCTACGGGGTGCCGGGTTTCGCGGGGTCGGCCGCCGGCCTGGGCTCGTCGGGAAGCACCGAGACGAAGACCTGCTTCTGCAGGAACGAGGTCAGGTTGGAGACGGAGTCCCGTACCCCGACCGCGAGCTTCTGGCCGCCGGGCACGACGAGCAGCGTGGCGTCGTAGTAGAAGTCCTTGCGCTGCGCCACGTCGAGGTCCTTGGACGGAATGTGGACCTCCTGGCGCTGGATGGAGAGGTCGGACTGGTTTCCCGAGGCGTCGCGCACGACGAAGTAGACCAGGAACTGGCCCTCGTACTGGTCTCCCGCCGGAACGAGGCCGAGCTTGGAGATGGGGATGGAAATCCGCACGGGAAGCGAGTAGTTCTGGCGGTCGTGGGGCTTTGCCTTGCCGACCGACAGGCTCGCCTGCAGCGGGTTGTCCGTCCGGCTGTACGAGAGGCTCGCGACGACGGCCTCGGCCGTGCGCGTCTCGATCGATTTCTCGACGTAGCTCGTGCGGGTCCGCACGGTCAGGCCCTTGCGCTTGACCTCGACGTCGATCTTGTGGGGGCGGTCGGCCACGCCGCGGGCGCTCCGGAAGCCGATCGAGTAGTAGTTGGAGAAGTCGGCCGCGATGTCGTCGAGGCCGGCCTTCCAGTCGTTGGAGTTGACCGTGGCCTTGCCCCCGGTCTCCTCGGCCATCATCCGGATGGGGCCCTGCATGTTCTGCCGCATCTGGAACTCGTCGACGTGGATGTTGTCGTTCCGGCCCCCTCCGCCGCCCCGGGTGTCCGCCGACAGCACGTCGCTCGTCGTCAGGCCCGACGCGTCGAGCGTGTAGATCGTGACGCCGTTCGCGTTGGCCGACTGGACGATCTTGACGTACTTGGTGTTCAGGTCGAAGTCGAACTGCTCCATCGTGGCCGCCGTGTCCTGGAACTTCTCGCGGATGACGTTGAAGAGCTCGTAGCCGGCCGACGCCGGCAGGCCCTCGGACATGTACAGCAGGCTCTTGCGTCCCTGCAGCCCCGCCATGCTGTCGAGGGTCTGCTTGATCGCGTCGATCGTGAACTCCATGTCGTTGCGCACCGACTGGGCGTACATCCGGACGGCGCTGATCGCCTCGTTCGAGGTCTTGGAGTTGGAGATCTTGTCGAGCGCGTCCTTCCACTCGCCCTTCGCCGTGGTGCCGCCGGCGCTCTCGAGCTCGATCTCGTCGATCGCCCCGATGAGGTCGTTGACCTCCGACGTGAACTGCCGGCGCACCTTGAGCGAGCGGTTGAACGTGACCACCATGCCCTCGGCGTTGGGCCCGATGACCTCGGCCACGAATTCCTTCAGGCGCTTGAACATCCGGTTGCGGTTCATGGGCTGGATGTTCAGGTTGTCGACGTAGAAGATGTACCGGGCCTTGACGTCGCGGGGGACCTCCGCCGCGACCTCCTTCTTGCCGAGGTCGAGGGTCGTGCCGTCCTCCAGGAAGAGCTTGCCGCCGGCGACGGCGTAGAAGTTGGTGATCTTCTGGGCAATGCCGTCCTGCTTGACCTCGAAGTCCGCCGGAGTCAGGCCCGCGACGCGCTGCCCCTTGGAGTCGGTCACGACGACCTCGATGCTCGTCACGGAGACGTCGACCGTCTCGATGAAGGGAGGAAACGCCCTTTCCGGAGCCGGTTTCTGCTGGCCTGCGCCGGCCGCCGGGGTGGGGGCCGCGGGCGCCTGCTGAGCGGTGACCGGGGCGGCTCCCGGAGCGAGGGCGGCGAGCACGAGGGCGGCGACGAGACGTCTCAAATGGGGATCCTCCTGTGAGCGCAAAGCGCTGCTGGCGGCGACATTATTCCCCGACCTCGGAAGGGCCTCGGCGTCCGGGGCGCGGGGTCCGGCGTCCTTCGGCGCCGCCGCCGTCGGCGCTTTCGCACCGAACGAAGCGCGTTTCGGCGTGCCCGTCCGGATTGAAAAAAACTCTGTTGCTTTGTCGAGGGGAATTCAACAGAATTCGGCCCTCCGGGGGCGGGCCGACTCGAGCCCGGTGGGAAAAGAAAGGCAAGGAGCGAAGCGAAGCATGCCACGCGCAAGGCAACGTGCGGCCACGGCCGCCATACTCCTCCTCGCAGTCTTCGCGTCCGCCGGCTGCAACAAGCTCAAGTCCAAGCAGGAGATCAAGCGGGGCAACGAGTTCCTGAAAGCGGCCCAGTACCAGAGCGCCCTCTCGGCCTACCAGGAGGCCCTGCGGCTCGACCCGAGCGAGGACAAGCTCCACAAGCACATCGGGATCGCCTACATGGGGATGTACCAGCCGGGGTCCAAGCACCCGAAGGACCTCGAGTACGCCCAGAAGGCGATCGAGAACCTGAAGCAGTACGTCGCGGCCTACCCCGACGACCAGAAGTCCCTCGAATACCTGGTCTCGATGTACCTGAACACGGAGCGCTACGACGACGCTATCGCCTTCTACCAGAACGAGCTGCTGAAGCGGAACCCGAAGGACAGCAAGGCGATGCAGTCGCTCGCGATGCTCTACTTCAAGAAGGGCGACTTCGACAACGGCGTCAAGTGGCTCAAGGAGCGGCTCAACGTCGTCACCACCGACCCCGAGCGCGCCGAGGTCTACTACCTGATCGGCGTGCAGGCGTGGGACCGCTCCTACAACTTCCCCGACACGGATCCGGCCGTGCGGGGCAAGCTCGTCGACGAGGGAATGGCCGCCCTGAACAAGGCCGTCGAGATCAAGCCCGACTACTTCGAGGCCATCTCCTACATCAACCTCCTCTACCGCGAAAAGGCAAAGATGGAGACGGACCCGGCCAAGAAGCAGGAGTACACGGACACGGCGAACAAGTACCTCCAGCAGGCGCTGGAATTGCGTAAGGCGGCGCAGGAGAAGGCGAAGGCGGAGGCCGCCCAGGCGACTCCGGAACCGAGCAAGTAGGTCCGGTGTCTCACTGGGTCGGGGGGATCGTCCATGTTTGAAGCGTCACTCATCGAATCGACCCATCAGGCGGGGGGATCGCGGAAGGCCCTGTCCTTCCCGGTCTCCGTGCTGATTCACGGGCTGGTCATCGGAATCGCGCTCGGGGCCTCGATCTGGTTCGTCGGCGACGTGCCCGAGCCGCCGATCCCGGTGACCTTCTACGCCGCGGCTCCCCCGCCGCCTCCCCCGCCCCCGGCGGCCCCCAAGGCCGCGCCCAAGGCGGCGGAACCGCAGAAGCCCGTCCAGACCAGGCCGACCGAAATGTCCCAGCCCATGGTCGTTCCGGAGTCCGTTCCCGCCCCCCTGGCCGAGCCCGAAGCGGCGCCCAGCACGGGCGTCGAGGGGGGTGTCGAGGGCGGGGTCGAGGGCGGCGTGCCCGGCGGCGTCATGGGAGGCGTGGTCGGCGGGACCGGCGCCGGCGGCGGCGCCGAGCCCCTGCGGGTCGGCGGCGACGTCAAGGCCCCCGTGCTCTCCTCGCGCATCGAGCCGCAGTACCCCGAAGCGGCCCGCAAGGCCCGCATGGAAGGCGTCGTGATCCTCGAGGCGATCATCACGGCCGAGGGCAACGTCGAGGACGTCCGGGTCCTGAAGTCGGTCAACCCCCTTCTCGACGCCTCGGCGGTGCGCGCGGTGCAGCAGTGGAAGTACAAGCCCGCCACCCTGAACGGCCGGGCGGTTCGCGTCTACCTGACCGTGACGGTGACCTTCCGGTTGAACTAGGATTGTAGAGTTGAGCGCGACGGCAAATTTGAGGAGGAGCGTCTCATGAGTTTTGATCCCATCCACCTGTGGAACCAGATGACCCCGATCGCCAAGGGCGTCGTGGTTCTCCTGATCATCATGTCGATCTATTCGCTGACCGTGGCCTTCGAGCGCTTCCTCTACTACCGGAAGGCGCGCAACCAGTCGGTGGCCTACGCGAAGATGGTCACCACGTTCCTGAAGCAGGACAAGCTCCAGGAAGCCATCGACGCCTCGAAGAAATACAAGAACAGCCACGTCGCCCGCGTGCTCTCGGCCGGCCTGTACGAGTTCGCCCACGACCTGAAGAGCGGGGGCTCGGGCATCAAGGGCCACGACATGATCGAGGCCGCCGAGCGGGCCATCGAGCGCGAGGTCCTGGTCACGACCGCCGACATGAAGAAGGGCCTCTCGGGCCTGGCGACGATCGGCACGACGGCCCCCTTCATCGGCCTCTTCGGAACGGTCATCGGCATCATCAACGCGTTCCGCGGAATGGCCATGAGCGGATCGGGCGGCATCGCGGCCGTCTCCGCCGGAATCGCCGAGGCCCTCGTCACGACGGCCCTCGGCCTCTTCGTCGCGATCCCGGCCGTGTGGATGTTCAACATCTTCATGAACAACATCGAGCGGTTCCAGGTCGAGATGTCGAACTCCTCCAACGAGCTGATCGACTACTTCATCAAGCGTCGCGGCGCCGGCGCCCAGCTGAGCGCATAGGAGATCCGTCATGGGCATGGGAGGCGGCGGAGGCCGCGACAAGCTTCAGAGCGACATCAACGTCACGCCGCTCGTCGACGTGTGCCTCGTCCTGCTCATCATCTTCATGGTCGTCACGCCCATGCTCCAGAAGGGCGTCAGCGTCCAGATCCCGCAGGCCGAGAACCCCGACAAGAAGCCCGAGTCGAGCAAGCAGAAGATGATCTCCGTCTCGTACACGAATCCCCCGGGCTACTACATGGACAACCCGAAGCAGATGTCGAAGGCGGAGTTCCAGAACGCCCTCGATGAGCTGTACCAGCGCAACCCCTCGGCCGAGCTCGTCATCAAGGCCGATCAGCGCCTGAAGTACAGCGACGTCAAGGAAGTCTTCAAGATGACCAAGGACGCGGGCTTCCAGGACGTCGGGCTCATCGCCGAGAAAAAGCAGAAGGGCGTCGGCGGCTAGGCCGCCCGCTTCTAAGGAGAGCATCCGCATGGCCATGGGAGTCGGAGGCGCCGGCGAATACAAGAGCGACATCAACATCACGCCGCTCGTCGACGTGGTGCTGGTGCTCCTGATCATCTTCATGGTCATCACGCCGCTCCTGCAGATGGGCTACGACGTCAAAGTCCCGCCGAAGGTCAACCAGCCCCAGGACTCGCCCCCTCCGGCGGACCTGATCATCGTGTCGCTGACCGCGACGAACAAGATCTACCTCAACAAGGACGAGGTCAGCCCGCAGGTCCTTTCGCTCCGGCTGACCGAAATCCTGAAGAACCGCGCCAACAAGACGATCTTCTTCTCGGGCGACGACGGCGCGACGTACGGCGAAGTCATCCAGGTCATGGATCGCTGCCGCAACGCCGGCGCCAAGAACATCGGCATCGTGATGGAGGCCGTGCCCGTCGGACAGTAGACCCGGGGCCCGCGCTCCCCGACCCCGGAGGGCCTTCCCGGAGCCGGCCTTCTGATATCCTCCCCCGCCGGTCCGCCCCGTCAGGGGCGACCCGCAGAACCACGACAAAACAGGAGTTGGACGAATGTCTTACGAGCTTGCCCTGCCCCTGATCCTCGTTTTCTCCATCGGGTCGCTGTTCGTCGCCGGCTACCTCATGCGGTGGGTCCTCCGCCGCGACACCGGCACCGCGGCCATGCAGGCCATCTCCAACGCCATCAAGGAAGGCGCCGAGGCGTTCCTCCGGCGGCAGAACACGACGATCGGCATCCTGGCGCTGCTTCTCGCCGCGGTCATCTTCCTGCTCTACGGCTTCGTCCGCTCCCACCACGACTTCGACCCGGTCCCCACGGCCCTGCGGTTGGCCTTCTGGACGACCCTCTCCTTTGCCCTCGGCGCGGTCTGCTCGGTCATCGCGGGCTACGTCGGCATGTGGATCGCGATCCGCACGAACATCCGGACCGCCTCGGCCGCGCGGACGTCCTTGAACGACGCGCTCCGGACGGCTCTCCGGGGCGGCGCCGTCTCGGGCCTCTTCGTCGTGGCCATGTCGCTCTTCGGAGTCGGCGGCCTCTACTGGCTGGTGACCAGGTTCACCGAGGTCCCGCCGGCCCAGATCCCCCTCCTGATCGTCGGGTACGGCTTCGGCGCGTCGTTCGTCGCGCTCTTCGCGCAGCTCGGCGGCGGCATCTACACCAAGGCCGCCGACGTCGGCGCCGACCTCGTCGGGCAAGGTCGAAGCGGGCATTCCCGAGGACGACCCGCGCAACCCGGCCGTCATCGCGGACCTCGTGGGCGACAACGTCGGCGACTGCGCCGGCCGCGGGGCCGACCTCTTCGAGTCGACGGCGGCCGAGAACATCGGCGCCATGATCCTCGGCGCCACGCTCGCCGCGTCCCTGGACAAGCAGGGCATGGCCTTCTCCGCCGGCGTCGTGGGCGTGATGATGTTCCCCCTCGTCGCCCGCGCGTTCGGCCTGCTCGCCTCGATCGTCGGGATCTTCGCCGTGAAGACGCGCGAGGACGCCGACCCGATGGCCGCCCTGAACCGCGGCTACTACATCACCTCGTTTCTCGCGATCGTCGGCTTCTTCGTCGCGACCAAGTGGCTCCTCTTCAACCCGAGCCACCCCGACGCCTGGTGGAAGTACTTCATCTGCGGAATGATCGGCGTCGTCACCTCGATCGTCTTCGTCTTCATCACCCAGTACTACACCGAGTACAAGTACCGGCCGGTCCGCGAGATCGCCGAGGCCTCCCAGACCGGCCCGGCCACCAACGTCATCGCCGGCATCGCGATCGGCCTCGAGTGCACGCTCGCTCCCGTCATCGCGATCTCGGCGGCGATCCTCTCCTCCTACAAGATCGGCGTCTCGGCCCTCCCCGGCGGCGGCCTCTTCGGGACCGCCGTCGCCACGATGGGCATGCTCGGTACGGCCGCGTACATCCTCGCGATGGACACTTTCGGCCCGATCACCGACAACGCCGGTGGCATCGTCGAGATGTCGCAGCAGCCCGAGGAGATCCGCAAGAAGACCGACCGGCTCGACGCCGTCGGCAACACGACCAAGGCCCTGACCAAGGGCTACGCGATCGGCTCGGCCGCCCTCGCGGCCTTCCTCCTCTTCTCGGCGTACCTCGACGAGCTCAAGAACTACGGGGCCGAGCTGACTTCGGTCAACCTCGCCAAGCCCGAGGTCTTCGTCGGCGCGCTCATCGGCGCGATGCTCGTGTTCTTCTTCTCGGGCCTCGCGATCAAGGCCGTCGGCAAGGCGGCCTACGTCGTCATCCAGGACGTCCGGGCCCAGTTCAAGGAGCACCCCGGGATCATGAAGGGAACCGAGAAGCCCGACTACGGCCGGACGGTCGACATCGTGACGCGCGGGGCCCTTCGCCAGATGATCGCGCCGGGCCTCGTCGCCGTCGGGACGCCCATCGTCGTCGGCCTGATCTTCAAGCAGTTCGGCGTGGGCGCCGAGGCGGTCGCCGCGCTCCTGATGGTCGGCACGATCACCGGCATCATCATGGCGACGTTCCTGAACAACGGCGGCGGCGCCTGGGACAACGCCAAGAAGTACATCGAGACGGGGGCGTTCGGCGGCAAGGGCTCGCCCACGCACAAGGCGGCGGTCGTCGGCGACACGGTCGGCGATCCCTTCAAGGACACGGCCGGCCCGTCGCTCCACGTGCTCATCAAGCTGCTGGCGACGATCACGCTGGTGCTCGCGCCGCTCTTCATCTAGTTCGCGGAGGTCTCATCGGGGCGGGGACAGGTCCCGCCCCGGCGTCAGGAGTCGGGGCGGCCCTTGCGGCCGCCCTTCCCGCTCAGACGAACCGCGCCAGCACCTCGTTCGAGACGAGAAAGCCCCGCTCCGTGAACCGCACCCGGCCGTCCCGGCGCTCCAGGATGCCGGTCTCGAGCCAGGCCGCGTAGTCCCCGGGCAGCCGCGGGTCGCGGGCGAGACCGACCCGGGCTTCGATCTTCGGCGCCTCCACTCCGCGCGCCAGGCGCAGGCCGAGGAAGACCTCCTCGCGGCGGGATTCCTCGGGGTCGACCGGCCGGTCGAGCGCCGTCGGCCGGACGCCGCCTTCGAGCTTTGCGACGTAGAGCTCGAGGCTCGAGACGTTGGCCCGCCGCCGTCCGCCCCAGAGCTCGTGGGCGGACACGCCGAGGCCGAGCGTCGGCTCGCGGAGCCAGTACTTCACGTTGTGCCGCGCCTCGCGCCCGGGCCTCGCCCAGTTGGAGATCTCGTAGTGGCCGAAGCCCTCCCGCGCGAGGGCCTCGCCCATCGCGAGCCACATGTCCGCCTGCGCGTCGTCGGTCGGGTAGCGCTCCGGCCGCTGGCGGCGGTCCTCCTCGAGGCTCTTCGACTTCTCCGCCTCGAGCAGGTAGACGGAGACGTGCTCGACGCCCGAGCGGACGAGGCCGAGGAGACTCGCCCGGAAGGTCTCGGGCGTCTGCTCCGGCAGTCCGAGGATGAGGTCGCCCGAGGTCGGGACGTCCTCCGCCGCCAGGAGCTCGAGGGCCGCGCGGGCGCGAGCGGCGTCGTGCCGCCGGCCGACCGCGGCGAGCTCCGCGTCCGCCAGGGACTGAACGCCGACCGAGATCCGGTTGACCCCCGCGGCGATCCAGGCGCGGGCCGCGGCGGGGGTCACGTCCTCCGGGTTGGCCTCGAGCGTCACCTCCGCCGAGGGCTCGATCGCGAAGCGGCCGCGGAGGGCCTCGAGGAGCCGCGCCACCGCCTCGCCCGGCAGGAGCGACGGCGTCCCGCCCCCGAGGTAGATGGAATCGAGCGTCGCGCCGCGGGCCTCCTCCGCGAGCAGCGCCGCCTCCATCTCGAGCGCCGCGAGGTACCGATCGCGTCCCGACGCATCGGTCGACACGACGAAGGCGCAGTAGCCGCAGCGCGAGGCGCAGTACGGAAGATGGACGTAGAGACCGGCCGTCATCGCGCCGCGAGGAGCGCCGCGGAGGCCGCTTCCCCGATCTCGCCGCCGAACGGGAAGATGCGCGGGAAGTTCCCCTCGCGCGCCACGGCGGCGAGGTCCCGGGCGGACTCGTCGATCCACCGCACGGCCGCGTAGAGGAGCGCGGCGCGGTGCTCGCCCGGATCTTCGAGCTCGGCCTGCTCCTCGAGCCTTCCCGCGGCCGCCGTGTTGCCGGCCGGCGCGCCGCGGCCGGAGGGCCTCGGAGGAAGGACGGCGAGGCCCTCCCGGCGGGCGGCCGACCGGGCCGCCGCGATCCGGGAGGCCAGGCGGTCGGGCCAGTCCCCGTGGTGGATCACTTCGAAGAACCGGTCGGCCGCCTCCGGCTCGACCCCCGCCCGGGCTTCGACGATGGCGCGGCGGTTTTCGCCGTCGTCGAAGGGCGGGACCGCGCAGAGCGCCGACGCTCCACCCTTCGCCGCCGCCTCGGCGAGGGCCGCGAGCGCGTCGTCCTCGGCCGTCCAGCCCGGCAGGAGGGGAAAGAGGGCGGCCGACCGGAGGCCCGCCGCCCGGGCCGCCGAAAGGCCCGGAAAGGCGGTGGCGTGGCGGCCGGGCTTCCAGGAGCACAGCAGGACGGCCTCGCCGCCGACGCCCTCGGACAACCCGGCGGGGTCGCCGTCGAGGAGGTAGACCGGCCGCCCGGCCGAGACCGCCGCGCCCGCGGCCGCGCGATAGGCGCCCCAGACCGCTTCCCCCGGCGAGGGCGGCCCGACGAGGACGGGACCCGCCGGCACCCGTCCGAGGGCCTCGACCCATGCAGCCTCCCGGTGCGGCCCCGCGTGCACGGTCGGGTCGGCGGATCCGAGAACGAACCGGCGCTCGACGGGATCGAACCGCGGTCCCCCGCCGGCGTCGTTTCCGTAGGGCAGCAGCCGGGCCGCCAGCCGCCGCCCGGCGAGGAGGGCCTCGCCGGGCCGAACGGCCGGCGCGGCGGCCGCCTCGTAGGAGTTCATCGCGCGGAGCGCCGGGGTCGGATTCTCGCGAGAGAGCCCCGGCGACCGTACCGCGCGAAGACGTCGGCCTCGAAGTTGACGCGGTCGCCGGCGCGGACCCGACCGAGCGTCGTTCGGCGGAACGTCTCGGGGATGATGGCGACGCTGAAGGCGTTGCCCCGCCGCGCCGCCACCGTCAGGCTCACGCCGTCGAGCGCCACCGACCCCTTCATCGCCACGAGGCTCCCGAGGCCCGCCGGGATCGAGAAGCGGAAGGTCCACGAATTGCCGGCCCGTCGGATCGAGAGAACGCGCGAGATCCCGTCCACGTGGCCCATCACGAAGTGTCCCGAGAGCCGGTCGCCCCAGCGCAGGGCCCGCTCCAGATTGACGGCGTACGCCGGGTTCGGCGCTCCGCAGCGTCGAACGCCGGAGCGTCTCCTCCGAGAGGTCCGCGACGAGCCGGCGTCCCGGCACGACGGCCGTCAGGCACACCCCGGACACGCACACGCTCTCGCCCGCGCGGTAGCGCGCCTCGCCGGGAGGTGGCGCGATCTCGATCCGCGCGCCGCCCCGGCGCCGCTCGACGGAGCGGACGGTCCCGAGGGCCGTCACGATCCCGGTGAACATCCGACGGAGTCTACGCGAGGCGGCCCGTGACGAGGATGTCGCCCCCGTGCGCTTCGACGCGAACGTCGGCGAGACGGGGCGTCCGGCCGAGCGCAAACCCGCCCCCGCCGACTCCGCCCGGGGCGCCGCGGCCGCCCAGGATCCGCGGCGCGACGAAGACCGCCGCCCGGTCGACGAGTCCCTCGTCGAAGAAGCCCCACAGGGTCTCGGCCCCGCCCTCGACCATCAGCCCCGTCACCGCCCGCGCGCCGAGCTCGGAAAGAAGCGCGCGCAGGTCGACCCGCCCCGGAGCGGCGCCCGGCAGGCGCCAGACCTCGACGCCGCGCGACCGCAGCCGCGCGACTTTCGGATGCGAGAGGCGGGCCGCCGTCACGACGACGCGCCGGCCGGGCGACCGGAAGACCCGGGCGGCCTCGGGAACCCGGAGCCGGCCGTCGAGCACGATCCTCCACTGCTCGGTCGACCGGTTGCGGCGCAGGCGCCGCGTCAGCCGCGGATCGTCCGCGATCACGGTGCCGGCCCCGACGAGGACCGCGTCGTACTCCTCGCGCCAGAGCATCGCCTGCCGCCGGGCCGCTTCTCCCGTGATCCAGCGGCTCTTCCCCGAGGCCTCGGCCGTCCTGCCGTCGAGGGTCTCCGCCCACTTGGCGAGAACGAACGGCCGGCCGGTCGAGACCCAGGCCCGGAATCGCTCGTTCTGCTCGGCCGCCCAGCTCCTCCAGGGCCCCGGCGCCCGGACGACCTCGATTCCCGCCCGGCGCAGGGCGGCCGCGCCGCGGCCCGCGACCTTCGGATTCGGATCCGTGGCGGCCACGATGACGCGCCGGACGCCCGACGCGACGACGACCGGAGCGCACGCGGGCGTGCGACCGGCGTGGACGCACGGCTCGAGCGTCAGGTAGAGGTCCGCGCCGCGCGCGGAGCGGCCGGCCTGCCGCAGCGCGAGGACCTCGGCGTGCGGGCCCCCGGCGCGCCGGTGGAAGCCCTCGCCGACGACGCGGCCCCGGGCCACGACGACCGCCCCGACCATCGGGTTGGGCGAGGTCGAGTACCGGCCCCGCTCGGCGAGCGCGAAGGCCCGGCCGAGCCAGGCGAGGTCAATGGGCGGCATCGTCCTCGAGGAGGGCCTTCGCGTAGTCGGCCGGGTCGAAGGGGACGAGGTCGTCGACCGTCTCGCCGACGCCCACGAAGACGACCGGGAGCTTCAGCTCGCGGTAGATCGCGAGCACGATCCCTCCGCGGGCGCTGCCGTCGAGCTTCGTCAGGACGACGCCGGTCGCCCCGGCGGCCTCGACGAAGCGCCGGGCCTGGACGAGCCCGTTGGTGCCGGTCGTCGCGTCGAGGACGAGGAGCGTCTCGTGGGGCGCCCCCTCGACCTCGCGGGCGGCGATGCGGCGCATCTTCGCGAGCTCGTCCATCAGGTTCTTCTTGGTGTGGAGGCGGCCGGCCGTGTCGACGAGGAGCGTCCGGACCCCCCGCGCCTTCGCCGCGGACAGCGCGTCGAAGAGGACCGCCGAGGGGTCGGCGCCCTCGCGGTGCCGGACGATCGGCAGCTCGAGGCGGTCGGCCCAGGTCTGGAGCTGCTCGATCGCGCCGGCCCGGAACGTGTCGGCCGCGGCCAGCAGGACGCTGCGGCCGGCGGCTTTCTCGCGGGCCGCGAGCTTCGCGGTCGTCGTCGTCTTCCCCGACCCGTTGACGCCCACGAGAAAGCTCACGAAGAGCGGGACGTCCGCCCGGCCCGCGGGGCGCGGGGCCGAGGCGAGCAGCCTCTCCATCTCTTCGGAGAGCAGCGTCCGGACGAACGCGAGGTCCTTGCGCTGCGATCCCGAGGCACGCTCCCGGACGGCCTCGGTCAGGGCCGCCGCCGTCTCGGCGCCGACGTCGGCCGACAGCAGCGCCTCCTCGAGGGACTCGAGCACCGACTCGTCGATGCCGAGGCTCTTCTTGACGGCGGTCCCGACCTTCTCGAGGATCTCGGTGTGCGTCATGAAGAGACCGCGGCGCACCTTGGCGAAGAACCCGGAGCGCGCGGGCTTGTCGGCGGGCGGCGTCTCGTCGCTCATGCGGGAGGGGGAAGATATCAGGCGGACCGGGCCGCCCGGGGGCGGCTAGGTCGCGTTTTTCGAGCTGTCGAGAAGGAGCCGCGCCTTCGCGCCGGTGTCTCCCGTCGGGTCGAGATCGACCGCGCGCTGCAGGTATCGCCTTCCGAGGTCGGGCTTGTGCAGCGAGACGAGGCAGAGGCCGAGCCGCAGGTTCGCCTCGGCGCTCTGGGGGTTCAGCTTGACGGCCGAGAGGTAGTCCTCGGCGGCGCCCTCGAGGTCGCCCGAGGACTCCCGGGCCGCCGCGCGTCCGAACATCGCCCCGAACGACTGGGGATCGCGGGCGAGCGCCGTCGAGAAGGCCGTCTCGGCCTCCGCGAACTGGCCCTGCCTCTGAAACAGCCGCCCGCGGTTGACCGTCGCCGCGACGCGGTCGTCGGGGTTGACCGACCGCTCGGCCGCGTCGAAATCCGCCGCGGCCTCCTTGTACTTGCCGAGCTCCATGTAGGCGACGCCGCGGTTGTTGCGGTAGGACGCGTTGTTCGGAGCGAGGTCGACGGCCTTGTCGAGGTACGGCAGCGCCTCCTGGAAACGGCTCTGCATCACGAGCGAGTTGCCCAGGCCGTCCTGGACCTCCGGGTTCTTCGGATCGTCCTTCAGGATCTCGCGGAAGGCCTTCTCGGCCTCGGCCGGCCGGCCTTCCCGCAGGAGGACCTGCCCCATGCGCTCGGTCAGCAGGACCTCCGCCGAGGTCTTCGCCTTCTTCGACTGGCAGGCGGAGGCGCCGGCGACCGCGAGCGCCGCGATCAGGATGGCGGACGTCCGGCGCGAGGCGGCGCTCATCGGGCGGCCCCCGCCCGGGCCGGCGCGGGCGCGGCCTCCGTCGGGATCAGGCCGCCCCGGGCGTGCGAGCGGGCGAGCGCCTCGACGACGTGGCCGTCGAACCGCGTTCCGGACATCGAGCGCAGGCGTTCGAGCACGTAGGAAACCTCCATCGCCTTCTGGTACGGGCGCGTCGTGGTCATGGCGTCGAAGGCGTCGGCGACGGCGACGATGCGGGCCTGCAGCGGGATCTGCTCCCCCTTGAGCCCGTCGGGATAGCCGCCGCCCTCCCACTTCTCGTGGTGGTACTTCATTCCCGGGATGATATCGGCCAGCTGCGGGATTGTCTCCATGATCGCGGCGCCCTTGACCGGGTGCGCCTTCATCATCTCGAACTCCTCGTCGGTCAGCGCCGTGGGTTTGCGGATGATGCGGTCGTCGACCCCGATCTTCCCGACGTCGTGGAGAAGGGCCGAGAGGCGGGCCCGGCGGACTTCGTCGGCGGGCAGGCCCATCTCCTTGGCGATCGCCGAGGAGTAGCGCGCGACCCGCTCGGAGTGGCCGCGGGTGTACGGGTCCTTGGCGTCGATCGCCGCGGCGAGCGCCCGGATCGAGGACAGGAAGAGCTCCTGGTTCTCGCGCGCCGCCTTCTGGACCTTCTCGAAGGCGTCGGCGATCGAGAGGCTCATCCGGTTGAAGTTCTCGGAGAGGTCGGCGATCTCGGCGGTCCCGGCGACCTCCACGCTCGTGCCGTACTCGCCCTGGGTCATGGCCCGCGTCGACTCGGCGAGCTGGGCGATCGGCCGCGAGAGGCGCCGCGCGAAGATGAGTCCGAGGAGCAGGGCGCCCGCCAGACAGACCGCGCTCCAGACGATGGTGTCGCGCACCATCCGGTCGACCGAGGCAAACGCCAGCGCCCGGTCGCGCTCGACGAGGACGCCCCAGGGCGGGTCGCCGACCGGCGCGATCGAGGCGAGGACGCTGCCGGCCGGGGTCGACTCCGAGCGCGTCAGGCGCGCCGGGAACCGGATGAAGTCCGCGACGAGCGTCGAAGGATGCGTGGCCGCCCGCCCGCCGGTCGCCGGCGGAAAGAGGATCCGTCCGCGGCGGTCGACGAGCGTGGCGCGCACCTCGCGCCGCGCCTCGTCCTGGAACTCCCGGACGATGGGCTGCCAGGAGACCAGGGCCTCGACGACCCCGATCCGCGCGCCCTTCTCGTTGGTCACGGGCGCGGCCAGCACGGCTACCGCCCCGAGCTCCGCGACGCCGAGCGGCTGGCCCGCGTAGCGCACGCCGTCCCGGGCGGTCTCGAAGCCCCGGCGGAACTCGAAGTCCATCTCCGGCGAATGGAGGTCCGGCCCGACGAACGTTCCCCGGCCCTCGAGGTTGATCGCGCGCAGCGCCACCAGCGCGCTCTGGCCCTGGAGGACCCCGCCCAGGATCTCCGCGCCGTCGGAGGAGCCGAACGGGTCCTTGCCCGTCAGCTGGAGGGCCAGCCGGATCGCGTCGACGGCCTTGGTCAGCTGCTGGCCGGCCGAGGCGTAATACGAGGAGATGTGGTCGGCGATGGCCGCCGAGGAGCGCGTCAGGTACTTCTCTTCGAGCGTCTCGAGGGTGCGGCGATTCCGGCGGATGAGGACCGCTTCCGCCACGACGAGGGGCACCAGGGAAGCCAGGATCAGCGCACCGGACAAGAGGACGAAGAGGCGAATCCGACGTCGACCGGAACGCCCGCTCACGATAGCGTCATTATAGCCGCTGCCTCCAGCCACTCGGCCGCCGCGACCGCCTCGTCGATGGTGGCGCGGCCGATCGACTCGAGCAGAACACCCGCGGTCCCGGCCGACGTCGCCTTCTTGTCGACGGCGAGCAGCGGCGCCAGCCGCACGGGGTCGCGGACGGGCTCCGGAAAGGGCCCCAGCCGCGCGAGCGTCGAGCGCACGGACGCGGCGTCGGCAGCGGAGAGGCCGGCCCGGCGGCGCGAGATCTCGACGGCGGCGGCGATCCCCCAGGCGACGGCCTCGCCGTGCTTGAGGGCGCCCCAGCCTCCCGCCGCTTCCAGGGCATGGCCGAGCGTGTGGCCGAAGTTCAGGATCCGGCGCCGGCCGCCGTCGCGAGGATCCGCTTCGACGACCGCGGCCTTGACGCGCGCCGCGCCGGCCAGAAGGTCGCGCAGCGCCGCGGGCTCGCGCCGGAGGATCGAAGGCAGCGCCCCGGACGCCCGCGCCGCCAGGCCCGCGTCCGCGATCCACGCCGCCTTGAACGCCTCGACGAGGCCCGCCCGATAGTCGCGGTCGGGCAGCGTCCCGAGACACCCCGGATCGGAGAGGACGGTGCGCGGCGGATGGAACGCCCCGAGCAGGTTCTTCCCGCGGGCATGATTGACGGCGGTCTTGCCCCCGATCGCCGCATCCGCCATTCCGGCGGTCGTCGTCGGCACGGCGTTCCAGGCCACCCCCCGAAGGAGCACTGCGGCGGCGAACCCGACGACGTCGGTGCACACTCCCCCGCCCACCGCGACGAAAGCGTCGTCGCGGCGAAGCCCCGCCGCGAGCGCGGCATCCGCGATGCTCTCGACGGTCGCGAGCGACTTGTCGGCCTCGCCGTCCCCGACGACGAGATCGAGGATCGCGGTCCCGCCGAGCGCGCGCCGGACCGCTCCGGCGGCCTCGCGCGCCGGCGCCGCGGAGACCAGGAGGAAGCGCCCGGAGGGCGAAACGAGATACTTCGACGCGTCCGCGAGCAACCCCTCGCCGACCCAGATCGTCGTCTCGCCGGCGCCGACCGCGATCCGCTCGGGAGGGGCCGCGGCGTTCACCCGTCCGACCGGCGGGGCGGCTCCAGGCCGAGCTCGGCGAGCTGGCCGGGCATCACGCCGGCCGGCGCCTTCGTCATCAGGTCGATACCCGAGGTCGTCTTCGGGAACGCGATCACGTCGCGCAGCGACGTCGCGCCGGCCGCGATCGCGCAGATGCGGTCGAGGCCGAGCGCGATCCCGCCGTGCGGGGGCGCGCCGTAGCGGAGGGCCTCGAGGAGGAAGCCGAATCGCTCCCGTCCCTCCTCGGCGGAGATGCCGAGCACGCGAAAGACGCGTTCCTGCAGGTCCGCGCGGTGGATGCGGATCGAGCCCGAGCCGAGCTCCCAGCCGTTGACGACGACGTCGTAGGCGCGGGCGCGCACGCTGCCCGGATCGGACTCGAGCCGGTCGAGGTCCTCCTCGCGCGGGCCCGTGAACGGATGGTTCATGGGGTACCACGGCCCGCCCTCGTCGTCCTGGCCGAGCAGCGGAAATTCCGTGACCCAGCAGAAGACGTACTTCGACTCGTCGACGAGCTTGAGCTCGCGGGCGGCCTCCGCGCGGAGGGCCGCGAGCGCCGCGTAAGCGGCTTTCTCCCGGTCGGCGACGATCAGGAGCAGGTCGCCTTCCCCGGCGACGGCGGCGCCGAGCAGCGCGTCGAGCTGTCCCGGCGTGAGGCTCTTCTTCGCCGGCGAAGCGACCTCGCCTCCGGATTTCTTGATCCAGAGCAGACCCGCCGCGCCGTGCTCGCGGGCCTTCTCGGTCAGCTCGTCCAGCTTCTTGCGCGAGAACGCCGCGCCGTTCGGGACCCGCAGGCCCCGCACCGTCCCGCCCCGTCCCGCGAGGGCCTTCTCGAAGGGCGCGAAGCCGGTGCCGGCCGCGGCCGCGGACAGGTCGCAGAGCGGCAGGTCGAAGCGCAGGTCCGGCCGGTCGGTCCCGTAGGTCTCCATGGCCTCGCGGAACGTCATGCGCCGGAACGGCCGCGCGGCGGCGATCCCGGCCGCGGCGAAGGCCTCGACGAGGAAGGCCTCGACCGTGTCGAAGATGTCCTCTTCCGTCGGGAACGACATCTCGAGGTCGATCTGCGTGAACTCGAACTGGCGGTCGGCCCGCAGGTCCTCGTCCCGGAAGCAGCGGGCGATCTGAAAGTACTTCTCGAAGCCCGACATCATCAGGATCTGCTTGAAGAGCTGGGGCGACTGGGGCAGCGCGTACCACTGGCCCCGGTGGACGCGGGACGGCACGAGGAAGTCGCGCGCGCCCTCGGGCGTCGAGCGCGTGAGCATCGGGGTCTCGACCTCGATGAAGCCCCGGTCGTGCAGGACCTTCCGGACGCGGAAAGCGATCTCGTCGCGCAGGACGAAGTTCTTCAGCATCGTCGGCCGCCGCAGGTCGAGGTACCGGTACTCGAGCCGGAGCTCCTCGGTCGCGTTGGTGCGGTCTTCCACGACGAACGGAGGCGTCTCGGAGCGCGCCAGGAAGGCGAGGCTCTTCGCGACGACCTCGATCTCCCCGGTCGCGAGCTCCCGGTTGCGCTGGCCCTCGCCGCGCCGAACGACCTCGCCCTCGATCGCGACGACGTCCTCGCTCCGCGCTCCGGCCGCCGTGTCGACGGCCTCGGCCGGACAGCGCGCCCGGTCGAAGACGACCTGGACGAGGCCGCTGCGGTCCCGGATCGACAGGAAGATCAGCTCGCCGAGGTCGCGGCGGCGCGCGACCCAGCCCTTGAGCACGACCGTGCGGCCGGCGTCGGCCGCGCGCAGCTCGCCGGCGGGCTGCCGCGGCGTCCTCATCGCTCCCTCCCGGCGCCGAGGCGCTCGGGCAGCTCCGCCCGCGGAAAGGTCTGCTGCTCGCCGCTCGACAGGTCCTTGATCGTCACGGTGTGGTCCTCTCGTTCGCGTGATCCCAGCAGCACCGCGCTGACAGCGCCCGCCGGGAAGAGATATCGGGACGGCTCGGCCAGCACGTGCGCCCCCCGGGCGAGGCCCTTCACGATGCCCCGGCCCGTCAGGTCCGTCTCGACGACGGCCTCGGGCAGGGCCGCGCGCAGGTCCGAGGCGACGCCGAGGGCATAGCGGAACTCGGCCTTCGAGTCGGGGACGACCCAGAAGACGGCGCGGGCCGGCCGCACGTCCGCGGTCATGGCCGCGACCAGCCGGTCCTCGCCGATCGCGAACCCGACGGCCGGCGTCGGGGGCCCGCCGAGCTCGCCGACGAGGCCGTCGTACCGCCCTCCCCCCAGGATCGCGTTCTGCGCGCCCAGCCGCTCGGAGGCGACCTCGAAGACCGTCCGCGTGTAGTAGTCGAGGCCCCGGACGATCGCCGCGCTCTCGGAGAAGCGCACGCCGGCCTCGGCCAGAAGGGTCTTGAGCTCCTCGTGGTGGCGGCGCGACTCCTCGTCCAGGAAGTCGAGCGTCGAGGGCGCGTCGGCCAGGATCCGCGAGACCTCGGGGTCCTTGGAGTCGAAGAGCCGCAGGGGGTTCTCGTCGAGGCGGCGCCGGTCCTCGGGCCCGAGCGCCGCCGCCTTCGGCCGCACGTGCGCCTGCAGGGCCTTCGAGAAGGCGCCGCGCGCCTCGCCGCTCGGGATGCAGTTGAGCGTCGCCGTCAAGTCGGTGAAGCCGAGCGCGCCGAGGAACGCAAACAACATGACGAGGACCTCGGCGTCCCCGGCGGCCGACGGCACGCCCAGCAGCTCGACGCCGATCTGGCGAAACTCCCGGTACCGCCCGGCCTGCGGCTGCTCGTAGCGGAACTGGGGCCCCGCGTACCAGAGGCGGATCGGGCGGGGCATCTCCTGGAGCCCCTTTTCGACCAGCGCCCGCACGACGCCCGCCGTGTTCTCCGGCCGCAGCGTCAGCGAGCGCCCCTTGCGGTCCGGGAACGTGTACATCTCCTTGTGGACGATGTCCGTGGTCTCGCCGACCGAGCGCGCGAAGAGCTCGGTCGACTCGAAGATCGGCGTGCGGATCTCCCCGTAACCGAACGAGCCGAAGACGCGGCGCGCCGTCGACTCGACGGCGGCGAACTTCTCGCTTTCGGGCGGCAAGAGGTCGTGCGTGCCCTTGGGCGCCCGGAGCTTCCCGCTCACCGGGGGGAGGCCCCGTCGGTCTTGAAGTACTCCTCTTTGTAGCCCAGGTAGTTGCGGTGGTAGTGCTTGAGATCTTCGACCTCGGCGTCCGAGAGGTCACGGGCCTTGCGGGCCGGCGAGCCCAGCCAGAGCGTCCGCGGCGGAACGATCGTCCGCGGCGTCACGAGCGCCCCGGCCCCGATGAAGGCCGACTCGCCGACGTCGGCCCCGTCCATGACGGTGGCGCGGATCCCGATCAGGGCCCCGCGCCGCACGGTCGCGCCGTGAACGATCGCGCCGTGGCCGAGGGTGACCTCCTCTTCGAGCACCGTGGGGTGCGTCCCGGCCGTCACGTGGATGGCGCAGTTGTCCTGGATGTTGGTCCGGGCGCCGATCCGGATGAAGTGACAGTCCCCGCGGACGACGGAGTTGTACCAGACCGACACGTCGTCCCCGAGGACGACGTCGCCGATCACGGCGGCCGTCTCGGCGAGGTAGACGCGCGCTCCGAGGCTCGGGGATTTTCCCGCGTATGCTTTCAGGATGCCCATGAAAACGCGCAATTTAGCACGGAATCAGCGGCTCTCCGGCGGCCACGGGAAGGCTCCCGCGCGCAGCAGCCGCGGCGGATCGAGGGTCGCGTCGACGACGGTCGACGCGAGGCCGCCGGGCGTGCGCCCGCCGTCGACGAGCACGTCGAGCTCGGCCGGGAAGAGCCGGGCGACCTCGTCCGGATCGACGCACGGCTCGGTGCCCGACCGATTGGCGCTCGTCGCCGTGACCGGCCCGATCCGCTCCAGCAGCCGGCGCAGGGGTGCGTGCGCCGGCATCCGGACGCCGAGGTTCGGCCGGCCGAGCGAGGCGGGGATCGGCGCGCGGAGCGGGAGGACGACCGTCAGCGGCGCGGGCCACAGACCGAAGAACCTCGCGAGCGTCGCGGGCGGCGCCGCCACGCCCAGGTCCTCGAGCTGCGCGCGCTTCGCGAAGAGCACCAGGAGCGCCTTCGCCGCGTCGCGGCCCTTGAGCGCGAGGATGCGCTCGACGCCTTCGCGGCTGCGCGGATCGGCGGCCAGCCCGTAGAAGCTCTCGGTCGGGATCGCGGCGACTCCCCCGCGGCCGAGCCGCTGCCCCAGGGCGGCCGACTCCTCGGGCGAGGCGAGGAGGTCCTCGAGGGCGATCCGCCGCACGCTCAGCTTCCGATGTAACGGTCGTAGAGCGACCGCGCCCGCATCGGGTCGGCGGTCCCGCGCACGACGCAGCGCCCGTCGGGAAAGACCGTCAGGCTGACGTCCTCGACGTCCGCGTTCAGGAGCTGGGGCGAGCGCCGCACGCGGCCGAGCGGCGAAAGCCGGCGCTCGAGCAGGTCGAAGTCGGGCCGGGAGCGAGCGGCCGGCCGCACCTGGACGGACTGGCGGCCGCAGAGCTTGACGAGCTCCGACGCGCCCTCTCCCTCGAGCGCGGGATACCGGCCGCGCGCGCAGACCGGGCAGGCCGGCGAGGGCCGCGCGGCCTCGAACAGCCGCCGCGAGGAGAAGCCGCCGTCCCAGGCCGAGAGCACCAGCATCCCGGGCGAGGGGACGTTCCCGCAGGCCAGCCGCAGCACCTCCGTCATGCCGAGGGACGCGACGAGGGGCGGCAGCGTCGGAACGACGCCGACCGTGTCGCACGTCGGGCCCGAGCCCGCCGGGGGAAGCTCCTCGAGGAAGCAGCGCAGGCAGGGCGTCCGCCCGGGGACCGAAACCGCGACCCGCCCCTCGGCGCCGACGCAGGCCGCGTAGACCGACGGACGGCCGAGGGCGCGCGCGGCATCCGAAACGAGCAGCCGCGTCTCGAAGTTGTCCGAGCCGTCGAAGACGACGTCGTGGTCCGCGAGGACCTCGCGGGCGTTCTCCGCGTCGAGGTCCGCGACGACGGCGCGCACCGGGACCGACGGATCGATCTCGTGGAGCCGCGCCGCCGCCGCCTCGGCCTTGGGCGCGATCCGGGCGGCGTCCTCGGCGTCGTAGAGGAACTGCCTCGCCAGGTTCGAGGGCTCGACCACGTCGCGGTCGACGATCGTCAGCCGGCCGAACCCGGCGCGCACGGCCGTCTCGGCGGCGGCCGCGCCCACGGCGCCGGCCCCGACGAAAGCGATCGAGAAGCGCGAAATGCGTGCCTGACCCTCTTCCCCGATCCCGGGGAAGAGGATGGACCGGGAATGGCGCGCGTCGCCGCTCACCGCGCCGCCTCCAGGAGCGTCCGGGCGTGCTTCAAGGCCGTGTCGGGCACCTTCTCGCCCGCCAGCATCCGGGCGATCTCCGCGACCCGCTCGGGGCCCTCCAGCCGCCGCACGAGGGCGACCGTGCGACCCCGGGACTCCCGCTTCTCGGCGAGGTAGTGCGTCGCGGCGAGCGCGGCAATCTGCGGGACGTGGGTCACGCACAGGACCTGGTCCTGCGCCGCCAGGCCCCTCAGCTTCTTGCCGACGACCTCGGCCACGCGCCCTCCGATGCCGGCGTCGACCTCGTCGAACACGAGCGTGCGCCCGGCGCCCTTCTTCCCGGCGGCGACGGACCGGATCGCGAGCTGCAGCCGGGAAAGCTCGCCCCCCGAGGCGATCTTCTCGAGGGGTTTCTCGGGCTCGCCCGGGTTCGGCGCGAAGAGAAAGACCGCGCGCTCCAGGCCGTTGGAGCGGGGGGCGTCCGGCGCGAGGTCCTCGAGGGCGACCCGCAGCCTCGCCTTCTCGAGGGCGAGGCCCCGGAGCTCCTTCTCGACCTCGGAGGAAAACTTCTCCGCCGCCGCCTTTCGCCGGCGCGAGAGGGCCGCCGCCGCCGCACGGTACGCCTCCTCGGCGAGGGCGGCGTCCTTGCGCCGGCGCCCGAGCGCGTCCTCGACGTTCGAAAGCTCGGCCCGCTCTTCCTTGAGGTCCGCGAGGCGCGCCAGGACCTCGGTCATGGTCGCGCCGTACTTCTTCCTGAGGCGCGAAAGCTGCTCGAGGCGGGTTTCGACCGCCGTCAGCCGGGACGGGTCGTCCTCGATCGACGCGGCGGCGTCCCGCGCCGCGGCCGCGAGGTCGGCGATGCGCCGCTTGAGGTCTTCGGCCTCGTCGCGGTGGGCCGCGAGGCGGGCGTCGATCGAGGCGAGCTCCGCGAACGCGCGGGCGGCCTCGCCCAGGCGGTCGGCGGCCGAGCCTTCGGCTTCCGAGAGCGCGTTCAGCGCGGCCTCCCCCGCTCCCCGGATCCGGTCGGCGTGGAGCAGCCGGCCGCGCTCGGCGGGAAGGTCGCCCTCCTCGGCCTCCGTCGGGCCCACGGATTCGATCTCGCGGACCTGGTAATCGAGCGTCTCCAGGCGCTCTTCGCGCTGCCGGCGCGACGTCTCGAGGGCCGCGAGACGGTCCCGGGCTTCGCTCCATCGCGCGGCCGCCGCCGCGACGGCCTCGCGCTCGTCCTCCGTCTTCGCGAAGGCGTCGAGCAGCTCGAGCGCCGTCCCCGCGTCGGTCAGCTCCTGCTCCGAGCTCTGCCCGTGGATCGCGACGAGGCGCTCGCCGAGGCGGGCGAGCGTGCGGACCGCCGCCGGCTCGTCCTCGACGAACGCCCGTCCCCGCCCGTCCGGGGTGAGCTCCCGGCGCAGGAGCACGCGGTCCGCCTCGGGAAGGCCCGCCTCCGCGAGCAGCGCGCGCACCGCGGGGCCCGCGTCGAACTCGGCCGACACCGTCAACCGCGCGGCCCCCTGGCGGATCAGGTCGGCCGAGCCCCGGCCCCCGGCGATCAGGGCGAGGGCATCGACCAGGATCGACTTGCCGGCGCCGGTCTCTCCGGTCACGACCGTGAGGCCGCGATCGAGCTCGAGCTCGAGGTCCTCGACGATCGCGAGATTCTTGACCGTCAGCCGACGGAGCACGCGGGAGAGTCTACCGCTACGGCTTGACGCTCTTCTGCGCGATCGGCCGGGCCGGGATCCCGCCGACGATCGCTCCCGGGTCGACGGGCTTGGAAGCGACGCCCATCGAGCCCACGATGGCGTCCTTGCCCACCTTGACACCCGAGAGGATCACGGAGTGATAGGTGACGCGGGAGCGCTCGCCGATCTCGGTCCGCGCCAGCGAGACGTCCTGGATGTCCTCGACGGCGTGAGCGTGGGAGTAGATGTTGGCGTAGTCCGAGATCGAGGCGTCGTCGCCGATCACGACCTCCCCGCGGTCGTCGATCAGGACGTTGCGGTGGATCGTGACGTTGTCGCCGACCGACAGGTTGTAGCCGAACGAGAGCTCGACCTCGTGGAAGATGCGGACCTTCTTTCCGCACTTCTTGAAGACCCGCTGCGCGAGCATGTAGCGCATCTGCGTCCCGAGGCGGACGTTCCGGCCGACGGGAGAGTGATCGAACATCTGCCAGAACCAGAGGAGGGGCTTGACGGGGGCCCATCGGACGGGGTCGAGCTCCCGGTAGTACTCGGCCTCGAGCGTCGCGTTGCGCGGGTCGAAGGTCGCCACGAGGGTCTTCGTCGCGAGCGGAACGTCCGGATCGGCCAGGATCGCCTCGTGGTCGACGGTCCGGCCGAGATAGAGCTGCGCGAGGGCGTCCCGCACGATCACGTTCCGGTCGAGCGACGGGTCGTCCAGCTTTTCGGCCAGCCGGGCGACGAAGCGCGGGAAGACATCTTCGCCCGCGGGGCCGATCGGAAAGTCTCTCAGGGGCATGGCGCGCGAAACCGTAACAAAGGGGTCCGGGCGAGTCAAACGGCCGCGCGCGGGGAGCTACGCGCCGAATCGCTTCCGGAGGAACTCCATCGTCAGGGCCACGCCGAAGCCGGAGGCCCCCGGCGGCCAGCCGCTCTGTTCCTTCTCGAAATGGGCCACGCCCGCGACGTCGAGGTGCGCCCACGGAACGTTCTTCGGCACGAACTCCTTGAGGAAGATCCCGGCGTTGATCGTTCCGGCGGATCGCCCCCCCGTGTTCCTCATGTCGGCCCACTCCGACCGGAGGTTGTCGCGGTATTCCGGCCACAGGGGCAGCCGCCATACCCGTTCGCCCGTGGCCTCGCCCGCCGACTCGAGCGCCGCGGCGAGCGCGGCGTCGTCGGTCATCAGCCCGGCGCACTCGTGGCCGAGCGCGATCAGGACCGCGCCCGTCAGCGTCGCGTAATCGACGAGGACGTCGGGCTTGAATTTCTCGGCGTACGAGAGGGCGTCGCCCAGGACGAGCCGCCCCTCGGCGTCGGTGTTGTCGACCTCGACGGTCTTGCCGTTGCGCATGCGGAGGATGTCGCCCGGACGCTGCGCCGAGCCGCCCGGCATGTTCTCGGTGACCGGCGCGAGCGCGACGACGCGCACCGGCAGACGCTGGGCCTTCGCCGCCGCGAGGCAGGCGAAGACGGTGGCGGCGCCCATCATGTCGTACTTCATCTCTCCCATCGCCGGGGCCGGCTTGAGCGAGATCCCGCCGGAGTCGAACGTGATGCCCTTCCCGACGAGGACCGCGGTGCCGCGCGGCCGGGCGGGGGCATGCTCGCCGATCAGCAGGAGGGGCGGGCGGGCGCTGCCGGCGTTGACGCCGAGAAGGCCGCCCATCTTCTCCTTTTCGATCTGCCGGCGGTCGAGGGCGCGGAAGCGCAGCCGATGGCGGGCGCAGAGCTTTCGCGCCTCGGCCGCGAGCTCGACCGGGCCGAGATCGTTTCCGGGAGTATTGCCGACGTCGCGCGCCCAGACGACGGCCTCCGCGACCCCCCGGGCATCCCGGGCCGCGCCGGCGAGGCTCGCGGCGGTCATGCCGGGCGGCGGCACGACGTCGACGGTCCCGGCCGCCTTCTTCGGCGCGCCGGCGGACTTGTAGCGGTCGAAGGCGTAATCCGCCAGGGCGATCTGGGGAAGCAGCGCCCGGAAATCGGCCTCCGAGACTCCGGCGCCGAACGCGAGCACGATGGGCCGGCCGGGCCGGGAGAGCGCGTCGCGGACCGCCCGGCGGAGCACGCCGCGCCACCGGGTCGCCGACGCGGGCGCCGGACCGAGGCCGCAGAGCGTCCAGGCCCCTGCGCCCGAGCCCGCCGTGACGACCTCCTTCTCCTTGCCCCGGAATCCCGAGGCGCGGACGGCCGCCCGCAACGCGGCGGCCACCTTCGGCGGGGCGCCCCGGGCCGGGTCCGGGGATTCGTGCAGAAAAGCGACCCGGACGGCCGAGGCGCGGCGAGGCGGGGAATCCGTCAATCGCATTCGCATGGGGCCCCCTACGATAACAGAGCCGCGGGCTGTGCTAACTTCACCGGCCCATGACGGCCATTACCGAAACGCATCTGGCGAGCGCGCGCCTCTCCCGCCGCGGAAAAGTCCGCGAGCTCTACGATCTCGACCACTCTTTACTCCTTGTCGCGAGCGACCGGATCTCGGCCTTCGACGTGGTCCTCTCCCCCGGGATACCCGACAAGGGCAAGATCCTGAACCAGCTCTCCAACTTCTGGTTCCGGAAGTTCGCCGACGTCGAGAACCACCTCCTCGAGACGGACGTCTCCCGCTTTCCGGAGGAGCTCCAGGCCGACGCGGCGCAGCTCGAAGGGCGGTCCGTGATCGTCCGCAAGTGCGAGGTCATCCCGTTCGAGTGCGTCGCCCGCGGGTACCTCGCGGGCTCCGGCTGGGCCGAGTACCGGAAGACCGGCCACGTCTGCGGCATCCGCCTTCCGGAAGGCCTCCGGGAGTCCGACCGGCTGCCGGAGCCGATCTTCACGCCGGCGACGAAGGCCGAGACCGGCCACGACGAAAACATCTCCTTCGAGCGGATGGCCCGCGACCTGCCCGAGGGCGAAGCCGAGCGTCTGCGCGACATGACGCTTTCGCTCTACTCCCGCGCCGCCGACTATGCGGCGTCCCGGGGCCTGATCCTCGCCGACACCAAGCTCGAGTTCGGCCGCCTCGACGACCGGATCATCTGGATCGACGAGGCCTTCACGCCCGACTCCTCCCGTTACTGGGACGCGACGCTCTATCAGCCCGGCCGGGGCCAGGCCTCGTTCGACAAGCAGTTCGTCCGGGACTGGCTGGAATCGACGGGCTGGGACAAGAAGCCGCCGGCCCCGAAGCTGCCGGAGGGCGTCGTCCGGACGACGCGCGAGAAGTACCTCGACGCCTTCCGCCGGATCACGGACGCGATGCCGGAGCACCTGACGTCCTAGCCCCGGGCCCGACTCCGGTCGTCCCGGAGGCCCCCGCCCTCAGCGGTTGCCGAAGAGCTCGCGGAGGAACTCCGCCACACGATCGACGGGACGGCAGGCGAGGTCCGTGAACGGCGCGGCTTCGCCGGCGTTGCCGGCCGGAAGGAACACCGTCCGGAACCCGAGCGCCGAGGCTTCCTTCAGCCGCGACGCGGCCGCCGGCACCCTCCGCACCTCGGAGAGCAGCCCGATCTCCCCGAAGAACACGCTGCGGTCCGGAAGCGGGGCCGAGCGCGCCGAGGAGGCGAGCGCCGCGATCACCGCGAGGTCCGCGGCCGGCTCCGTGACCTCGATTCCCCCCGTGCAGGCCACGAAGACCTCGCGGGACGAAAGGGCCAGCCCGGCTCCCTCGAGCACCGCGAGCAGGAGCGCGAGGCGGCCGCCGTCGAGGCCGATCGCGACCCGGCGCGGCGATCCCGCCGAGACGGACCCCACGAGGGCCTGGATCTCGACGAGAACCGAGCGCGTGCCCTCCCGGGCCGCCGTGACCGCGCTGCCCGGAAGCCCCGGGCGCCGCTCCGCGAGGAGCACCGCCGAGGCGTCCGGCAGCTCCGTCAGTCCCTCCCCCGTCATCTCGTACAGGGCGATCTCGTCGACCGGTCCGAAGCGGTTCTTGGTCGCGCGGAGAAGCCGCCGCGAGCCGCCGCGGTCGCCCTCGATCGAGACGACGGCGTCGACGAGGTGCTCGAGCGACTTCGGTCCCGCGAGGCTGCCGTCCTTGGTGACGTGCCCGACGAGGAGGACGGGCACGCCCCGCGACTTCGCGTAGCGCGTCAGCTCCGCGGCGACGGCCCGCACCTGGGAGACCGTCCCTGGAGTCGAGGCGAGCGACGGGCTCGCGACCGCCTGCACGGAGTCGACGACGACGAGCGCGGGCTGGCGGGCCTCGGCTTCGGCCACGATGCGCGAGACGTCGGTCTCGGCGAGCACCAGGAGGCGCCCGTCGCGGATGCCGAGCCGCTCGGCCCGCAGGCGTACCTGCGCCGCCGACTCCTCGGCGCTCGCGTACAGCACGTCGCGGCCTCCCCCGGCCGCCACGCCGCGCCCGGCCTGGAAGAGCAGCGTCGACTTGCCGATCCCGGGCTCGCCGCCGAGCAGCACGACCGAGCCGGGAACCAGGCCGCCGCCGAGGACGCGGTCGAAGCCCGGCAGCCCGGTCGGGCAGCGCGGTCCCTCGAGCGGATCGACCTCGCCGATCGGAACGGAGCGACTGCCGCCCGCGACGGCGGCCGCCGGCGCCGGCTTCTCGCGGGCCTCCTCGATGTAGGAGTTCCAGTCGCCGCATTCGGGGCAGCGGCCCAGCCACTTCGGCGCGGTGGCGCCGCAGGACTGGCAGGCGAAGAGCGTGACGGCGCGGGGCATGGCGTCTGGCTCCCTCTACCGCGTCGGGATCGAGCCGGCCAGGTACTTCATGTCGTCGTCGCCCCAGCGGATCCCGGCGCCGATGAAGAACGAGTCCCGGTTCGCCTTCGTGTTGAGCAGATCGTCCCAGCCTCCCGTCAGGAAGATCGTCGGGGTGAAGTAGTACCTCCCGCTCAGCTTGGCGTGCGGGTTGAGGCCGTCCTCGTCCGAGAAGTTCCAGACCTCCGCCGAAAGGCGCAGCCGGTCCTGGAGCGTCAGGTAGTCGAGGCCCGCGCCGCCGGAGTTCTCGATCAGCCCGGCCCGCCCCACCCAGTGCCCGATCCGGTAGCCGACCTCGGCCGAGATCGCGACCGAGTCCTTGAACTCGGCCTGGTCCGAACGCACGACTTCGGTGTGGCCGTCGGGGTAGGTGATGGTCGTGATCGTGGTCGTGTCGTGGCGGACGCCGTACGGCTGGCTCGAGAGCTCGAGCCGGTAGAAGCGCTGCGTGCCGACCGGCTGGAGGTCGGCCGAGAAGTACGCCTTGCCCTTGCCGTTGGACGTCAGGTACTCCGCGCGCAGTCCGAGGTCGAGGTTGAGCTTCTTGACCTTCTTCATGGCGTCCGTGAGGTCCTCGACGCCCTCTTTGACCGACACGAGGGCCTCGTTCAGGTTCTTGATCGTCTCGTCGTTGTTGACGAGCTTGCCGACCGTGCCCTGGCCCTGGGCGATCTTGCCGGTGATCGCGTTCATGTTGTCGACCGTCGTCTGGAGCTTGGAGGTCAGGTCCTTCGCGTTCTCGACTCCCTGCGTCACGTTGCCCGAGTTGGCCGCGACGAGCCGGTCGATCCGGTCGACGAGCTGGGTCATCTGGCTCGAGAACTCCTTGAAGTTGGCGGTCGTGGAGTCGATGTTGGCGCGGTTCGCCTCCAGGATCTTGCGCAGCTCCTGGGACAGGACGAGCACGTTGTCGACGATGCCCGTCAGGCGCTCCTCGCCGAGCGCGCCGCCCAGGGACTCCTTGAGGTTCGAGGTGATGTCCCGGATGTCGACCTCGATGTCCCGCGCGAGCCGCGTGATCTGGTCGAAGGAGACCGGCGCCTCGCCCTTCAGGACCGCCCCTTCCGCGAGGGCCGACCCCCCGACCGGCCCCGGGATCAGCTCGATGTACTTGTCGCCGAGCATGCCGAGGCTCTGGATCGAGGCCGACGCGCCCTCCCGCAGCGCGACGTCGCGGGTCAGCTCGATGTCGACGAGGGCCTTGCCGCCGACGAGGCGGATGCGCGCCACCTTGCCGACGAGGACGCCGGCCATGCGGACGTCGGACTTCTCCTTGAGCCCGGCCACGTCGTCGAACTGCACCGAGATCGTCTTGCCCTTGCCCCGGCCGAAGCGCAGGTCCTCGATCTTCCAGACGAGAAGGCCCGCCAGAACGAGAGCCGCGAGAAAGAACGCACCGATCTTCGCCGTGTTGCTCATCGCGCCTCCGAAATGGCCCGTTGCCTGGCCCTCTCCGACTCGGCCGTCAGCGGCCCGTCGGCCCGCCCCTCGACGAACTGCCGCACCGCGGGGTCGCTCGAGTTCATGAACTCCTCGGGAGGGGCGTCGAAGAGGATCCGACCCCCGAAGAGCAGGGCGAGCCGGTCCCCGATCTTGCGGGCGCTCGGGATGTGGTGGGTGATCGTCACGATCGTCGGCTCCATCTGCCGGCGGATGCCGAGGATGACCTCGGCGATGACGTCGGTCGTGATCGGATCGAGGCCGGTGTTGGGCTCGTCGAAGAGGAGGATCTCGGGCTGGTGCGCGATGGCCCGCGCGAAGCCGACGCGCCGCCGCATGCCGCCCGAGAGCTCCGAGGGGCGCTTGGCGCCGATCTCGGGAAGCTGGACGAGCTCGAGGCACTCCTCGACCCGGGCCCGGACCTGCGCGGGCGTGCGCCCCGACCGGCGCAGCGGGAAGGCCACGTTGTCGTACACGCTCATCGAGTCGAAGAGCGCGCCCTCCTGGAACGACATTCCGAACTTCTTGCGCGCCGCGTTGCGCCCGAGGGCGTCGAGGGCCCAGAGGTCCTGGCCGTCGACGAGGACCCGGCCCGCGTCCGGCCGCACGAGCCCGATGAGGTGCTTGAGGAGGACGCTCTTGCCGGTCCCCGACGGGCCCACGATGACGAGCGACTCGCCCTTTCCGATCGACAGGTCGATCCCGTCGAGCACGACGTGGCCCTTGAACGACTTGCGGAGGTTCTCCGTGCGGAGCTTGCCGTCGGACGCGCCGGCCCGCGCGGGGCGCGCGGCGCTCAAAAGAGCAACCTCGTCAGGAAGAAGTCGGCGAGCAGGATCGCGAGGCTCCCGACGACGACGGCCTGGGTCGTCGCCCGGCCGACGCCCTCCGCTCCGCCCTCGGTGTAGTACCCGCGGCTGCAGGCCACGACCGACAGGATCAGCCCGAAGACCGCGGCCTTCACGAGCCCGACGGTGAAGTCCTCGAGGTCCAGGAACTGGAACGAGCTGTCGTAGTACGTCACCGGGTTGGCGCCGAGCAGCTGCACCGCGACGAGAAAGCCCCCGTACATGCCCACGACGTCGCCCATCACGACGAGCAGCGGCAGCATCAGGACCGAGGCGAAGACCCGCGGCACCACGAGGTACTGCACGGGCTCGGTCGCCAGGGCCTCGAGGGCGTCGATCTGCTCGGTCACGCGCATGCTGCCGATCTCGGCGGCCATGGCGCTGCCGACCCGGCCCGAGACCATCAGGGCGGACAGGACCGGCGCGAGCTCGCGCGTCAGCGAGAGGGCCACGACGGCCCCGACGAGGCTCTGGGCGTTGAAGCGGGCGAAACCCGTGAAGGTCTGGAGAGCGAGCACCATGCCCGTGAAGAGCGTCGTCAGGAACACGAGCGGGATCGAGTCCACGCCGACCCGCACCATCTGGCGGATCCACTCCGCGACGTCGTACGGCGGCCGCGGCGCCCACGCCAGGATCCGGCCCAGCATTCCGAAGAACCGGCCGAGCTCTTCGAGGAATCGGATCACCTTGCGCCCGACCGACTCGAGGGCCCGGACGATCACCCGCGGCCCTCCGTGTGGACCCGCTCGACGCGCGGACCGATGCCGCAGAGGATCTCGTAGGGGATCGTCGCGGCGGCGCGCGCGAGGTCCCAGGCCGTCACCGTCTCGCCCCCGTCGCGACCGAGGCAGACCGCCCGGTCGCCGCGCCGCGCACCCGTGCCGGTCGCGTCGACCAGAGTGACATCCATGCTGACCGCTCCCACCACCGGGACCCGCATCCCGCGCAAAAGCACCGAGACTCGTCCGGACATGCACCGACGAAGGCCGTCATGATAGCCGATGGGCAGCACGGCGATCGTCGACTCGCGCGACGTCACGAAGCGCCCGCCGTAGCCGAGCGGCGTTCCGGCGGGAACGGTCCGCACCGACGCGACGCGCGCCTCGAGCGACATCGCGGGGCGAAGATCCGCGCTCTCGAGAGCCTCGCCCGGCGAGACGCCGTACAGGGCGAGCCCCGGGCGCACGGCGTCGAGCCAGGCCGGCGGCGCGCCGAGGATCGCGGCGGAGTTGGCGGCGTGCACGAGGCCCGGCGCGAGGCCGGCGTCGCGCAGCCGCGCGACGGCCGCGCCGAGGACCTCGACCTGCCGCGCCGTCTGCGGCGAGGACGGATCGTCCGCCCCGGAGAGGTTCGTGAACGTCCCGGAAAGCGACAGACGCGGCGACCGGCGGAGCGTCCCGATGACGCGGTCGAGCTCTTCCGGGCGGATGCCGGCGCGGCCCATGCCCGCGTCGATCTCGAGGTGCGCGGCGAGCGGATCGGCCCGACGGCCGACGGCCGCGGCGAAGGCCTCGGCCTGCGCGGCGTCGTACAGCGCGGGCGTCGAGGCCGTAGGCCGCGATCCTCGGCAGCTCCTCGGGCTCGGCGCGCGAGAGCACGAGGACCTCGCCGCCGATCCCCGCCCGGCGCAGCGCCACGCCCTCCGCGACGTTGGCGACGGCGAACCGGTCGGCCCCCTCCCGCGCCAGCCGCGCCGCGACGGGCCCGGCGCCGTGGCCGTAGGCGTCGGCCTTCACCACCGCGTAGACCGGGCGCGGAGCGACTCGGCCGGCGAGGAACCGGTAGTTGGCGGCGACCGCGTCGAGGTCGACGAGCGCGCGGACGAACCAGGGGGCGTCGGCGTTTTCGAGCGAGCGGTTCACTGGACTCGCGATTCTCTCGCGTTTTTCGGCCCCGGCCGGCCCCCGGCCCCGGGGCGGCCGCTTCCGGGCTAGAAGGGCTGGCCCTGGGGCTCCGCCGCCGGCCCGCCGACGTAGTTGGCGAAGGTCATGTGGTCGCCGAGGAAGACGAGCGGGAAGTCTCCCGTCGGCCCGTTGCGCTGCTTGGCGATGATCACGTCGGCGATGCCCTTGCGCTCGGTGTCCCGGTCGTAGAGCTCTTCGCGGTAGAGGAACACGACGACGTCGGCGTCCTGCTCGATCGAGCCCGAGTCCCGGAGGTCGGCGAGCTGCGGCTTGCGCTGGTCGCCCTTGCGCGGCCTCCGGCTGACGCGAGAGCTGCGAGAGGGCCACGATCGGGACGCGCAGCTCCTTGGCGAGGAGCTTCAACCCGCGCGAGATCATCGACACTTCCTGGGTGCGGTTGTCGAAGCGGCCGTGGCCCGCCATCAGCTGCATGTAGTCGACGAGGAGGAGGTCGAGCCCCTTCTCGCGCTTCAGGCGCTGCGCCTTGGCGCGCATCTCGGGGACGTTCAGGAGGGCGCTGTCGTCGATGAAGAACCGCGTCGCGTGGATCTTGGACTGGGCGAGGACGAGCCGCTGCATGGCCTCCTTGGACGCGAAGCCGTCGCGGACCTTCTTGGCGTCGACGTCGGCCTCGGAGCAGAGCACGCGGAAGCCGAGCTGCTCCTTGGACATCTCGAGCGAGAAGAACCCGACCGAGCGTCCCTCGCGGATCGCGACGTGCTGGGCGATGTTGAGGGCGAAGGAGGTCTTGCCGACCGACGGGCGCGCCGCGATGATGATCAGGTCCGTGCCCTGGAGGCCCGAGGTCATCCGGTCGAGCTCCGTGAACCCGGTGGCGAGGCCCGAGAGCATCCCCTGCCGGCCGCGGGCGTCCTCGATGATCTCGAGGTTGTGGCGGACGACCTGGCCGATCGGCTCGAAACCGCCCTGAATCGCGCCTTCGGCGATGTCGAAGATCTCGCCCGTCGCCTCCCCGAGGAGTTCCTCGGCGTTCTGGTCCCCGGCGAGACCGTCGCGCACGATCTTCTGGCCCGCCCGGATGAGGCGCCGGAGCGTCGACTTCTCCTTGACGATCCGAGCGTAGTGCTCGACGTTGCCGACGTCCGGAACGGCGTCCACGAGCGACGTCAGGTAGGCCGCCCCGCCCGCCTTCTCGATCGAGCCCGCGCGGTCGAGCTCCTCCTTCAGCGTGATCACGTCGATCTCGGCCGAGCGCTGGGAGAGCTCGAGCATCGCGTCGTAGATGCGGCGGTGCGTGTCCGGGAAGAAGTCGTCGCGGCCGAGGATCGGGACGACGAAGGAGAGCGCCGCCGAGTCGAGCAGGACCGCCCCGAGGACCGAGCGTTCGGCCTCGAGGTTCTGAGGCAGCGTCTTTTCTGCGGTTGCGGAGTCGAGCATCGCGGAGGTGGCGGCGATTCTGGTTCCGCCGTCGAGCGCTGTCAATCGGCTCCAGGATTTCCGCATGCGCGTTTCTCCCGCGGCGAGGCGCGACGACGGCGAAAAAAATTTCTTTTCCGCAATCGCGAGCTTTTCCGCAGCCTCATTGGGCGGCGGGGGGCCGGACAGATGATGTCCGTGCGGAAACTACGGCCGGCGCGCGCGCAGCGTCGCGAGCATCGCCGCGTCGCCGACGACGCCGCCCGGGCGCTTGCGCCCCTCGGGCGTGCCGTGAAAGTCGCTGCCCGCCGTCGTCGCGAGCCGAAGCTCTCCGGCGAGCGCCGCGAGGAGCCGCTCCTCGTCGGGGCCGTGATCGGGATGGAAGACCTCGATCGCGTCGAGGCCTTCGGCCGCGAGCGCCCGCACGAGAGCGTCCGTGTCCTTGTACCAGACCGCGTGCGCGAGCGAGGAGACCCCGCCGGCCGCCCGGATGGCGCGGACGACGTCGGCCGCCTTCCACTTGTCGTAGGCGACGTACCAGGGATGCTCGCGCCCCAGGAACCGGTCGAAGGCCTCGTCGTTGGACCCGGCGTAGCCGGCGCGGATGAGCGCCCGGGCGAGGTGCGGCCGGCCCCAGACGCCGTCCCCGACGTCGTCCCGGATCGCGTCGAGATCGATCGCGTAGCCGTGCTCGACGAGCTTCTTCGCCATCCGCTCGCCGCGCGTGCGCCGCTCCTCCTGGCGCGCCGCGAGCTGCGCCTGGAACGCGGCGTTGCCCTCGTCCACGAAGAGGGCCAGGATGTGGATGTCGTCCTGCCCGCCCCACTCGGACGAGATCTCCGCTCCCGCGATGAGCTCGATGCCGCGCCGCGCGGCCTCCGCGCGGGCCTCGGGAAGCCCCTGCAGCGTGTCGTGGTCCGTCAGGGCGAAGGCCGTGAGGCCGGCCTCCGCCATCCGGCCGACGAGGGCGGCCGGGGAGTCGAGACCGTCCGAGACGGTCGAGTGGCTGTGAAGGTCGAGCCTCATGGGGGACGCATCCTACCTCGTATAGAATCCCCGCTCCCGCGGCCGGGACGGCCGGCCCAACGAGGACGAAGGAGACTCCCGATGGCCCGGAAACCTCGACAGACCGGGGCCGGCGCGAGATCCGGACCGAGAATCGCGGCGCGATGAGCGACCTCGGAGTTCCGACCCTGGCCGACACGGGCCGGATCCGCGAGATCGCGTCGCACTTCCGGAAGATCATCGAGCTGCTGGGGCTCGACCTCGCGGACCCCAACCTCGTCGAGACCCCCGAGCGCGTCGCCAAGATGTACCTCGAGCTCTTCGAGGGCCTCACCGAGGGCGCGGAGCCGAAGGTCACCTTCTTCCCCAACGACGAGGGCTACACGTCGATGGTGATGGAGAAGGACATCCCGTTCTATTCGCTGTGCTCCCACCACTTCGTGCCGTTCTACGGCCACGCCCACGTGGCGTACATCCCCAACCAGTCGATCGTCGGGCTCTCCAAGATGGCCCGGATCCTCGAGTTCTACGCCCGCCGGCCGCAGCTCCAGGAGCGGCTGACCGAGCAGATCGCGGGCTTCATGGCCGACAAGCTCGATCCGCAGGGCGTGATGGTCGTCGTCGAGGCGCGGCACCTCTGCGTCGAGATGCGCGGCATCAAAAAACCGGGCGCGCTGACGGTCACGTCGGCGATCCGGGGGATCTTCAACACCCAGTCGGTGCGCGAGGAGTTCCTCGACCTGCTGAACCGCCGCCCCGTCTAGGCGCCGCGCCGGGCTACCTGCAGACTTTCCCCGGCCCCCGGTAGACCGCTCCCCCCTTCATCACGAACGAAACGCGCTCGAGGGCCTTCACGTCCGCGATCGGGTCCCCGTCGACGGCGACGATGTCGGCCCACGCGCCCGGTGCGACGACGCCGACCTGTCCGGCCATCCCGAGCATCTCGGCGGCGCGCGAGGTCGCCGACTGGATCGCGGCCATCGGCGTCATTCCGCCTCCGACCATGAGGGCGAACTCCCGGGCGAGGGGCTCGTCCCAGGAAAAACTTCCGGCGTCGGTGCCGAAGGCGATCTTGACCCCGGCCTTCACGGCCTTCTGGAGCGAGGGGCCGTGCACCTCGGCGCGCTTGCGGTCCTTCGCCCCGGCCGGCGTGCCTTCCGGCGCCCACTCGTAGAAGTACGGCATCATCGTCGGGCAGAGCCAGGTGCCCTGCCGGACCATCTGGGCCACGTCCTCGTCGGTCAGGTCGAGGCCGTGCTCGATCGAGTCGCAGCGCCCGTCGAGCGCCCGGCGCATGCCGATGCCGTTGTAGGCGTGACAGGCGACCTTGCGGCCCCATCCGTGCGCCTCGTCGAGGATCGCGGCGAGCTCCTCGGCCGTCAGCGTCGGCTGGGAGACGAGGTTGCCCTTCGCGTCGACCCAGGAGCGGTGGTTCATGTAGACCTTGATCCAGTCGGCGCCGTTCGCGAGCTGCTCGCGCGCGGCCTTGCGGGCCTCGACCGGGCCGTCCACGAGCTGCGCTCCCTTGGGCAGATCGAGGTCCGGCGAGTAACCGTCGAGAGAGTACCCGCCGGTCGAGGAGATCGCCCGCGTGCACACGACCATGCGCGGGCCCGCGACGTAACCCTTCTCGATCGCCTGCTTGAGGCCGACGTCGGCATACCCGGCGCCCTCGGTCTCGACGTCGCGAACCGTCGTGAAGCCCTGCTCGAGCATCCGGCCCGCGAGCGCGGTGGCGCGGGCCGACCGGAACGCCACGCTCTCGCGGAGAATGTTCATGTCGTAGTTGTCCTCCTTCGGATCGAGGAGGAGGTGGGTGTGAGCGTCGATCATGCCCGGGAGCACGGTGGCGCCGGAGAGGTCGATGACGGCGGCCCCGGCGGGGACCGCGGCGGGGCTCCAGGACAGGACGCGCTCGATCCGCTCGTCTACGACGACGATCGCCTGGTTGCGGCGGGGGGCGGACGTGGTCCCGTCGATCAGCGTCCCGGCGTGGATGACCTTGATCGCCCCGGGCGGCGGGGTCTGGGCGGAGGCGGCGGCCGAAACCACGAGCACCATCAGGCCAAGACTTCCGAATTTCATATGGCTTTTCCTATGATTAAACTAATTCCATTAGGGATCTGACGGCCTTCAGCCCCTCGATCGTTCGGACCCCATGCCAGCAGTAGTCGTCCCCCTCGACGAAGATTCTCCTGGTGTGCGCGCCGAAGAGCTTTTCGGCGAGCGCTCCGTGCTTCTCTTCCGAGAACGGGTAGGGCTCGCTCGGAAAAATGTGGACCTCGGGCTCCCGGCCGAGGGCTTCCGACGCGTGGGTCGTCGGATAGCGAAGCGCCGAGTCTCCGTAGACGTTGACTCCGCCGGCGAGCCGCAGGAGATCGGCGACGTACGTGTCGTCGGAGATCGTCATCCACGGGTCCTTCCAGATCCAGTAGGCGTAGCGGAAGGGCTTCTTCGCGGGACCCGACTCGAGCTCCGCCATCGCCGCCTCGACGCGCCGGGCGAGCGGCTCGGCCTGGTCGCTCGTCCCAAGGCGCTCGCCCCAATGCCGGATCGCGCGGGGCACCTCGTCCACGGTCTTGGGAAGCGTGACGTCCACCTCGATGCCCGCGGCGCGCAGCGCCTCCACGTCCTCGAGCCGGTTTTCTTCGGCGTTGGCGAAGACGAGGTCGGGCTTGAGATCGAGGATGCGGCCGATGTCGGGGCTCTTGGTTCCGCCGATCCGCGGAACGCCCCACAGCAGGCCCTTCGGGCGGGTGCAGTAGCGGGTCACGGCCGCGAGCGACTTGAGCCCGCCGATCGAGACGAGCGTCTCGGTGATCGACGGGCAGAGAGAAACCACCCGCAGCGGCGGCACCCGCGCAGTCTATGCCGGCGGCCTTCGCTACACTAAGCGCCAGTTTGGACGTCACGGCCAGGGACCTCGGCCTCCTGCTGCGCTCGCGGCATCCCCTCGTCGTCTGCGAGACGGTCGAGGAACAGCGGTTCGAGGCGCTGGTGCGGGCCGTCTCGAGCGCGCTGACGATCCCGTTCTGGAGCTGGAGCGCCGCGAGCGGCCTCGCGCCCATCCATCCGGTCGACGCGGACAAGTCGACCGATCTCGCCTGGGCACTCCGGCTGATCCGGCGAAGCACGGGAGACGGGACCTGGCTGCTGAAGGACCCGATGCCGCATCTGGAGGCGGCGGCCACGCTCCGGCTGCTCCGCGAGACCGCCCAGGACTTCGCCGGGTCGGCCCGGACCCTCGTCCTCGTCGGTCCCACGATGCCCTCGAAACCCGAGCTCGAGGACCTGCAGGTCCGGTTCGAGTTCGCACTGCCGGGCCCTCAGGAACTGCGGGAGCTGCTCCAGAAGGTCATCCGGCGGACGACGCGGGAAAGCCCGGCCGTCCACGTCTCGCTGACCCCCGCCGAGGCCGAGGGCATCGTGACCGACCTGCAGGGCCTCACGGTGTTCGAGGCCGAGCGCGCCCTGGCGCGGGCGATCGTCGAGGACAACGCCCTGACGGTCGCGGACCGGCCCCGCATCCGGGAGACCAAGAAGGGCCTCGTCGAAGGCGGTGGGCTTCTCGAGTTCATCCCGGCGCCGGAGGGGCTCGACCAGCTCGGCGGCCTCGAAAAGCTCAAGAAGTGGATCGCCACGCGCCGCGTCGGGTTTCTCCCGGACGCCGGCGACCGGCCGCTCGATCCGCCCAAGGGGATCCTGCTGCTCGGCGTCCAGGGCTGCGGCAAGAGCATCGCGGCCAAGGCCATCGCCTCGACCTGGGGGCTGCCGCTCCTCTCGCTCGACGCCGGGAAGCTGCTGGCGCCCTACATCGGAGAATCCGAGCGCAACCTCCGCGACGCCCTGCGCCGGGTCGAGCGGATGTCGCCTTGCGTCCTGTGGATCGACGAGATCGAGAAGGCGTTCGTCTCGGCGCGCAACTCGGAGTCCGACGGCGGCGTCTCCAAGCGCCTCGTCGGCACCCTGCTGACGTGGATGCAGGAGCGCACGGCCCGCGTCTTCCTCGTCGCGACGGCCAACTCGGTCACCGAGCTGCCCCCCGAGTTCATGCGCAAGGGCCGCGTCGACGAGGTCTTCTTCGTCGACCTGCCGGACGCGAGCGCCCGCCAGGAGATCTTCCGCCTGCACCTCTCCCGCCGCGGGGAGGACCCCGCGCGCTTCGACCTGACGGGCCTCGCCGCCGCCGCCGACGGCTTCTCCGGGGCCGAGATCGAGCAGGCCGTCGTCTCGGCGCTCTACGACGCCCGCGCCGGCCGGTTCTCGCTCGACACCGCGGCCGTGATCACGGCCCTGCGCTCGACCCGGCCCCTTTCCGTCGTCCGCGCCGAGTCGATCGACGCCCTGCGAGCCTGGGCGACGGGCCGGTGCGTCCCGGCGGACTAGCCGCCGATCCCCCGCGTCCGCGTCGTCCGTCAACATATCGCAGTACGATAGAATCGCGGGGTGAGCGCTTCGTCCCTCCCGGCGGCCGTCCGCCCCGAGACCCCGCGCGCGGGGGGCCGCCCTGCGGACCGGCTCGCGGACTACACGACCGACCGTCGGGTCCTCCTTCTCTCGGCGATGGCCCTGGCGATCGGCGCCATCGCGGCCGCCGTGGCCTGGGCCCTCGTCTGGCTGATCGCCGTCATCACGAACCTCGCGTACTTCGGCCGGTGGTCCTCGGAGTTCGTCTCCCCCGGCGCCGGCCGCCTGGCGCCCTGGACGGTTGCCGTTCCCGTCGTCGGCGGCCTCGTGATCGGCGCCATGGCCCGATGGGGCTCCGACAAGATCCGGGGCCACGGGATCCCGGAGGCCATCGAGGCGATCCTCCTCGGCCGGAGCCGTCTCGACGCGAAGGTGGCCGTGTTGAAGCCCGTCTCCTCGGCCGTCTCGATCGGGACGGGAGGGCCCTTCGGCGCCGAAGGCCCGATCATCATGACGGGCGGCGCATTCGGCTCGCTCTTCGCCCAGCTCTTCCACCTCTCGTCGGCCGAGCGCAAGACGCTTCTCGTCGCGGGCGCCGCCGCCGGGATGTCCGCCATCTTCGCTTCGCCGGTCGCCGCCTCGATCCTCGCCGTCGAGCTCCTGCTCTTCGAGTGGAAGCCGCGGAGCTTCATTCCGGTGGCCCTCGCCGCGGTCGTGGCCTCGGCGGCGCGCGTCCCGCTGCTCGGACCGGGACCCGTCTTCCCGGTCCCGCCGCACGCGATGCCGGGGGCCCCGGTCCTCGTCTTCGCCGCCCTGCTCGGCGTCGCGGCGGGGCTCGCGTCCGGGCTGCTGACCACCCTCGTGTACGCGTTCGAAGACCTTTTCGCCCGCCTTCCGGTCCACTGGATGTGGTGGCCGGCGATCGGCGGCCTCGGGGTCGGCCTCGGCGGTCTCTGGAACCCACGGGTCCTCGGCGTCGGCTACGACTCGATCCACGGGTTGCTCGAGGGCCGGCTCGCGCCTCCGGAAGCCGCGAACCTCGCCGTGACGAAGGGCCTCGTCTGGGCCGTCGCTCTGGGCTCGGGGACGTCCGGCGGCGTCCTCGCTCCCCTTCTCATGATGGGCGGGGCGCTCGGCGCGGTGGCCTCGGGCATCCTGCCGGGCGGCGACGCCGGCCTGTGGGCCACGCTCGCGATGGCCGCGATGATGGGGGGAACCATGCGGTCACCCCTGACCGCGATAATGTTCACGGCGGAGCTGACCCGCGACTGGAACCTGCTGCCGGCGTTGCTCGCGGCCTGCGTGTGCGCCCACGCCGTGACGGTCCTCCTTCTGCGGCGCTCGATCCTCACGGAGAAGGTGGCGCGCCGCGGGCACCACGTCTTCCGCGAGTACACGGTCGATCCGTTCGACATCCATCGCGTCGGCGAGGTCATGGAGCGGGACGTGCCGACGATCTCGACCGCCACGAGCGTCCGCGAGCTCTCGGAGCGCCTGCGGCGCGAGCCCGAGCTCGCCCGGCGCCAGGGCACGCCGATCGTCGACGCGCACGGCCGCCTCGTGGGCATCATCACCCGGAGCGACCTCATGAACGCCCTCGAGGCTTATCCCGGCGGAGGGGTCGGCGTCCTCGACGCCGGAGCCCGCAACCCGATCGTGGCCTACGAAGACGACCTGATCCGCGAGGCCGTCGAGCGCATGCTCCGGCACGGGATCGGCCGGCTTCCTGTCGTCGACCGACGGGACCCGGGGCGCCTCGTCGGCTATCTCGGGCGCTCCGGCGTCCTCGCCGCGCGGCAGCGCCTGCTCGACGAGGAAAACATCCGGGAGCGGGGGCCGGCCGGTGCTACTTCGTGACGCTCCAGGCGAGCGCCAGCCCCTTCGGGTCCGCCTCGGCGCCCCCGAGATACCGGTGCAGCCAGTCCATGACCGTGTTGTGCCAGAGGCAGGAGTTGCCGGGCTTCAGCACCCAGTGCCCCTCGTCCGGGAACATCAGGAGCTTCGAGGGGACGTTCTGGATCTGGAGCGCGGTGAAGAGCTGGAGCCCCTGGCCGAACGGCACGCGATAGTCCCGCTCGCTCGTGACGACGAGCATCGGCGTCTTGAAGTGGCCGGCCGAGCCCATCGGGTTCCACTTCGTGTACAGGTCGGAGGTCCAGGGCCACCCGCGGAACTCCCACTTCGGGAACCACAGCTCCTCGGTCTCGAGGTTGGCGGAGGCCAGGTCGAAGGTGCCGTCGTGCGACACGAGCGCCCGGAAGCGGTCGGTGTGGCCGGCGATCCAGTTGACCATGTAGCCGCCGTACGACGCGCCCGCGGCCCCGATCCTCGAGGCGTCGACGTACGGCAGCGACGCCAGGTCGTCGGCCTGCCGCATCAGATCGTCGTAGACCTGCCCGGCCCAGTCGCCGCTGATGGCGTCCAGAAACTCCTGCCCGAATCCCGTCGAGCCGCGCGGGTTCGCGGCATAGACCACGTAGCCGTAGGCCGCCCAGATCTGCGGGTTCCAGCGGTTGGACCAGTCGTCCGTCCACGCGCCCTGCGGCCCGCCGTGGATGAAGAAGACGGCGGGGTATTTCTTCGAGGCGTCGAAGAAGGGCGGCTTGACGACCCACGCCTGCAGCTTGCGGCCGTCGGAAGAGTCGGTGAAGCGCTCCGAGACCTCGCCCATCGCGATCTCGCGGAAACGCGCGTCGTTGACGCGGGTCAGGGCCGCCGGGGCCTTGCCGTCGAGGCCCACGGTCCAGAGCTCGGGCGGTCGCGAGAGCGAGCTCGTCGAGAAGACGATCCGGTTCGAAGTGCCCGCGATCTCGAGCGCCCCGACGCCGCCGCCCGTCCAGAGAGGGGCCGGCGCTCCGCCCGCCAGATACACCCGGTAGAGCGTTTCGCGGCCGCGGACCTGCGCCGCGAAGACGAGGCTCTTCGAGTCGGGCGCCCAGCGGAAATCCTGGACCCAGAAGTCGAACGTCTCGGTCAGTCCGCGCACGGCCCCCGTCGCCCGGTCGAGAAGCATCAGGCGAAACCGGTCCGATTCCAGGCCCGGGCGCTGCTGGGCGCGATACGCGATCCACTTTCCGTCGGGCGAATAGCGCGGCGACCCGTCGAATGCGGGATTCGAAGAGGTCAGGTCCTTCGGGCGGCCGCCGCCCGCGAGCGGCGCGGTGTAGAGGTCGGCGTTAGTCGAGAGCGCCTCGTCGCGATCGGGGTTCGAGGCGTACAGGAGCTCGGTCGAGTCGGGCGAGACGTCCCAGTCCGTCCCGCCGCCGACGGCGAAGGGCGGGGCGTCGCGGTCGCCGGGCGTCAGGTCGACGGCCGGTCCCGTCCCCGAGCTCGGGATCTTCCAGATGTGGGTGCGCGTGCCGTCCTTCCACGAATCCCAGCGCCGGTAGAAGAGCTTCTCCGCGACCCGCGCTTTCACCTTCGCGGCAGCCCTCGCCTTGAGGGTCGTCTCGAGGCAGGCCGCGTCCGCGCACTCGGGGAAGACGTCCGAGGTCACGATGAACCAGCGGCCGTCGGGCGACCAGGTGAAGGCGTTGATCTCGGTCGGGAAGGAGGTGGCCTTCGAGGGATCGCCGCCCGCGAGGTTCAGCACCCAGATCTGCGATCCGCCGTCGCGGTTGGAGAGAAACGCGAGCCGGCGCCCGTCGGGAGAGAACCGCGGATCGGAGTCCCGCATCTCGCCCGAGCTCATCCGGACCGCCTCTCCGCCGGCGGCCGGGACCATCCAGATCGCCGAACGCGACGTGTTCGCCGCGACGTCCGGCGTCGCCGAGGCGTAGGCCACCTGGCGGCCGTCGGGCGAGACGGAGAAGCCGCCGAGGCGCTGGAGCTGCACGGCCTCCTCGAAGCGGAGCGGGCGCTGGGCCTCGGCCGGGCGCGCCGAAACCGCCAGCGCGGCACAAAGCAATGCGAGACGAGCGAGTCGCATGCGGATCCTCCCCGGCGCCGGATTCTATCCGCCCGGGCGCACGGCCCACTCGCCAAACCCTTTGGTATCATCGACGCCCCGCGGCCCGGCCCGCGGTCAACGTAGGGAGTAGCATGGCCACCGAGGTCCTCGAAGAGAAGCGAGCGGACGCTCCGAGCCGTCCGCCCGTCGTGAACGATTTTTCGATCCACGTCGCCACAGCCAACGGCTCCGGCAGCCAGTCTTCGAACAGCATCCTGATGCGGGCCATCTTCCAGATGGGGATTCCCGTCTCGGGCAAGAACCTCTTCCCCTCCAACATCCAGGGCCTGCCGACCTGGTTCACGATCCGCGCCTCCAAGGAAGGGTTCATCGCCCGCCGGCGCGACGTCGGCGTGCTGATCTGCATGAATCCCGAGACCGCCCACGAGGACGTCCGCACGGTGGCGCCGGGCGCGGCCGTCATCTACGAGGAGAGCCTCAAGCTCGACACCCTCCGCACCGACGTCCACTTCTACCCCGTGCCGTTTCAGAAGCTCGTCCTCGAGCTCGTGCACGACGGAAAGCTGCGCCGCCTGGCGATCAACATGATCTACGTCGGGGTCGCCGCGTGGCTCCTCGACGTCGACATGGCCGAGATCGAGAAGGCCGTCGCCAAGCAGTTCAAGAGTAAGGCGGCCGCGGTCGAGATCAACATGAAGGCGATCCGCGGCGGGTTCGAGTGGGCCGGGAAGAACCTGGCGAAGAAGGACCCCTTCCGGCTCGAGCGGATGAACGCCACCGCCGGCAAGATCATCATCGAGGGCAACGCGGCCTCCGCGATCGGCTGCATGATGGGAGGCGTCCAGTTCCTGGCGTGGTACCCGATCACGCCCTCCTCCTCCCTCGCCGAGGCCCTCATCGACTACGCCGGCAAGCACCGCATCGATCCCGACACGGGCGAGTCGACCTTCGCCGTCGTGCAGGCCGAGGACGAGCTCGCGGCCCTCGGGATGGTGCTCGGCGCCGGCTGGGCGGGCGCGCGCGCCATGACGACGACCTCGGGCCCGGGCATCTCCCTGATGTCCGAGTTCACGGGCCTCGGCTACTACGCCGAGGTGCCGGCCGTCATCATCGACGTCCAGCGCGTCGGGCCGTCCACGGGCCTGCCGACCCGGACGATGCAGGGCGACATCACCTCGACCTACTACCTCGGGCACGGCGACGCCCGGCACATCCTGCTGCTCCCCTCCTCCGTCGAGGAGTGCTACACGATGGCGATGGACGCGTTCGACCTCGCCGAGCGCTTTCAGACGCCGGTCTTCCTGATGACCGACCTCGACCTCGGGATGAACAACTGGATGGCCGACCCGTTCCCCTACCCCGACAAGACGCTCGACCGCGGCAAGATCCTCCGCACGAAGGCGGAGTTCGAAGCCCACGTCGCGCGGTTCAAGGAGTTCGCCCGATACCGCGACGTCGACGGGGACGGCGTGCCCTACCGCACGCTCCCGGGCTTCCTCGACATCCCGGGCGCCGCGTACTTCACGCGCGGCTCGGGGCACAACGAGCGGGCCAACTACACGGAGCGGCCGGACGACTACAAGAACAACATGGACCGCCTGGCGCGCAAGTTCGAGACCGCGAAGGCCTACGTGCCCAAGCCGGTCGTTTCGACCGGCTCGGGAAGCCGGGTGGGGGTCATCGCCTACGGCTCGTCGGATTTCGCCGTCGAGGAGGCGAGGGTCCTGCTGGCCCGCAAGGGCATCCCGACCGACTACCTGCGCCTGCGCGCCCTGCCCTTCACGGCCGAAGCCTCCGCGTTCGTCGCCGCGCACGACCGCGTCTACGTCATCGACCAGAACCGCGACGGTCAGATGTACGACCTCCTGCGCCTCGAGGTCCACGGCGACGCGGCGAAGCTGCGCTCCATCCGCCACTACGACGGCTTCCCCCTCGACGCCGAAACGGTGATCGAAGGGATCGAGGCCGGGGAGAAGAACTGATGTCCTCCGCCACGAGCACGCCCGAGCCCAAGGCGCCTCCCGTCAACCGCATCGGCCTCTCGGCCAAGGAGTACGGCGGCCTCAAGTCCACGCTCTGCGTGGGCTGCGGCCACGACGTCATCACCCGGCAGATCACCCAGGCGATCTACGAGATGTCGATCCCGCCGCACCGCATCGCCAAGCTGTCGGGCATCGGCTGCTCGTCGAAGACGACGGCTTACTTCGCCGACCGGGGGCACGGCTTCAACGCGGTCCACGGGCGGATGCCCGCCATCGCGACCGGGGCCATGATGGTCAACCCGTCGCTTCACTCGATCGGCGTCTCCGGCGACGGCGACACCGCGTCGATCGGCGCCGGCCAGTTCGTCCACCTCCTCCGGCGCAACGTCCCGATGGTCTACATCGTCGAGAACAACGGCGTCTACGGCCTGACCAAGGGCCAGTTCTCCGCCACGGCCGACGAAGGCTCGAAGCTGAAGACCGGCGTCGTCAACGACCTGCCCGCGATCGACCTCTGCGCGATGGCGATCGAGCTCGGCTGCGGATACGTCGCGCGGTCGTTCTCGGGCGACATGAAGCAGCTCGTGGCCCTGCTGAAGGGCGCGCTCGCGCACCGCGGAACCGCGCTTCTCGACGTCGTCTCGCCCTGCGTCACCTTCAACAACCACGACAGCTCGACGAAGTCGTACAAGTGGGCCAAGGACCACGAGATCCCCATTCACGAGATCGGCTTCATCCCCTACTACGAGGACATCGCGGTCGACTACGACGCCGGCACGACGCAGGAGATCGAGCTGCACGACGGTTCGCACATCCGGCTGAAGAAGCTCCGCGCCGACTACGACGCGACCAACAAGGGGCAGGCCCTCGCGCTCTGCCAGGAATCCCACGAGAAGCAGGAGTTCCTGACGGGCCTGATTTACGCCGAGCCCGAGAAGAAGGACTTCCTCACGCTCTCGGGCGTCGGCCAGGAGCCGATCGTCGCGATGGCCGACGCGCGCCTGCGGCCGGGCCGGAAGGCGCTCGAGGACATCATGGAGAGCTTGAAGTAGGCGGACGGCGGACGGCAGACGGCGGTAAGCGGTAAGCAGTAAGCAAGCAGCAAGCAGACTAGACCGTCTGCGGTCTGCGGTCTGCGGTCTGCGGTCTGCGGGAATAGATCGATCAATCCGGCGTTTCGAGCCGGCATGCGCCATCGAACGCTCGCCGCGATTCTCCTCGCCGCCTCCGCTTTCGCCCTCGGCGACACGCCCGAGGGAAAGCCGGCCTCCGACCCGAAGAACGCCTGCACGACCTGCAAGGAGCGGCGGGCGACGCTCGACCCGAAGCAGTTCGAGAAGGGCTGGGACCCGGAGGTCGCGCCCGGCTACGAGATCGCGCGAAAGATCCCGGCGACCCTCGACAAGCTGCACTGCTTCTGCGAGTGCGCCGAGAGCCCGGCGTTCAAGCACAAGACGCTCCTGACCTGCTTCGTCGACACCCACGCCGCCGGCTGCGGCATCTGCCTTTCGGAAGCGCGCCTCGCCTGGCAGCTCAAGCAGAAGGGCGCCTCCGACGAGGAGATCCGGATCACCGTCGAGTCGGTCCACAAGACCGACGGGCACCCGCCGACGCACGCCCACTGACGCCGCCCCGGCGGCTCAGGCGCGCCCGGCGATGTGCAGGTAGACCACGCCGTCGAGGTCGAGCGGCGCCCGGGCCGCGACCTGCGCGAGAGCCCGCGCGAACGCCTCCCCGGCCTCCTCCTCGTCCGCCGGGAGCGACGGGCCGAGCGTCAGCGTCCAGCGGCCGCCCGGAAGCGTCGCGAACGCCGGCCGGCAGGGCACCCGCGCCGCGCGCGCGAGGCGAAAGGGACGCAAGTCGAGGAGCGCCCACCCGCCGAGCAGCGGCACCCGCCGTCCGCCCCTCGCCGGCAGATCGGCCGCGGCGACGAGGCTTCCCCGCTTCAACGCCCCCCGGAGGCGATGCACGGCCGAGGACGGGAAAGCATGCGGAAACGCGTGCGGATGGGAACGGTCGAAGATCCGGTCCTGGGCCGCGGCGAGCGTCCGGTCGAGGTTGTGGGGGCCGAGGACCGTCGCCGCCGGCGCGCCGCGAGACCGCAGGGCGTAGCGCAGGGCCTGCAGCGATCCCAGGTGGGCCGTGACGTAGACGCAGGGCTGCGGCGTCGGCGGATCGCCCTCGAGCCGCAGATTCCAGCGCCCGCTCGCGAGCGCCCGCGCGGCGAGGCGGGAAAGCCTCGCCCGCGCCTTCGCCGCCAGGGGGCCGGGGTCGGCCGGGAGGTCGGGGTACGCGCGGGCGAGCTCGCGCCAGCGTTGCGTCGGAAGGCCCGTCAGCGCGGCGACCCGGTCCTCACGCCTCCCGCGCACGGCCCGCCCGAGCCACGCATCGAGCGCCCGGGCGATCGCGGCGGGCATCCCGGATCAGGCCGGGAAGGGTCTCTGGGACGCCTGGCTCGGCGCGTTCAGGGGGCCCGGGCCCGGATCGCGGTCCGGCAGCGGGACCGCCTCGGCGCGCAGACGGTCGCGCTCCCCGCTGCCCGGGACGACCGGCAACATCGACGCGTCGGAGGGCGGCGTCGTGCCGTCGCCGGGGTAGTAGGGCCGGTAACCGTAGCCGTGCTTGGCGATCTCCTCGGGCGTCTCGCGCAGCCGGTCGATCGAGAAGACCGCCTCCTCGCGGCTGAAGAACGCCATCTCGTAATTGCGCGTCATCCAGATGGCGTCCTTGGGGCAGGCGTCGACGCAGAACCCGCAGAAGACGCACCGCATCATGTCGATGTCGAACACCACCGGGTACTTCTCGTAGGCGATCTTCGGGTGCTCGCCGGCGACGATCGTGATGCACTCGGCGGGGCAGGCCTCCTGGCACATGTAGCACGCGACGCACTTGAGCGTCCCGTCCTCGCGCGTCTTGAGGATGTGCTTGCCGCGGAACCGGTTCGAGTACTTGCGCAGGACCTCGGGATACTGGATCGTCGGCAGCCCCTTGATGTTGGCGAGGTTGCGCACGAGGTGCCGCAGCGTCACCGCCATCCCCCGCAGGATCTCGGGGATGTAGAGCTTCTGGAGGAACGTCAGGCGATCGGGCACCCGCCGGGAGACGTCGATCACGCCGCTCATCGGTCGAGCTCCCCCGCGATGACGTTGAGCGTCCCGAGCGTCGCGACGGCGTCGGAGACCGTGCCCCCGACGACGATCTTCTCGAAGGCCGCCATGTTCGGGAAGCACGGCGGGCGCACCTTCAGCCGATACGGGCCGCCGCGGCCGTCCGAGACGGCGTAGAAGCCGAGCTCCCCCGTGCCGCCCTCGATCCACTCGTACCGCTCGCCGGGCGGCACGCGGATGCCCTCCATCGTCAGCTTGAAGTGGTAGATGAGGGACTCCATGTCGTGGTAGACGGCGTCCTTCGGCGGCAGGACCACGTGCCAGTCGTCCGAGCTGACGGGGCCCTTCGCCGGGAAGATGTCGAGGGCCTGCCGGATGATCTTGAGCGACTGCCGCATCTCCTCGAGGCGCACCAGGTAGCGGGCGAAGTTGTCGCCGTCCTGCGCGATCGGGACGTCCCAGTCGAACCGGTCGTAGAAGTCGTAGGGCCGGGCGCGCCGCACGTCGTACGCCACGCCCGACGCCCGCAGCATGGGACCGGTCATGCCCCAGGTGATCGCCTGCTCCCGGGTCACGATGCCCGTGCCCGAGAGCCGGTTGCGCACGATCCGGTTGTTCGTCACGAGCTTCTCGACGTCGTCGATCAGGAGAGGGATCGTTTCGAGGAGCCTCCGGCACCGCGCAACGAAGTCGTCCGGCACGTCGATCGCGAGGCCGCCGACCCGCACGTAGGAGACGGTGAGCCGGGCCCCGCAGCAGGCCTCGATCAGGTCGTAGATGTTCTCGCGGTTCTCGTAGAGGTAGATGAAGTTGGTCAGGGCGCCGATGTCGACGAGGTTCGCGCCGATGCAGACGCAGTGGTCCATGATCCGGGTGAACTCGGAGAGGATCGTCCGCACGAGCCGGCCCCGGTCGGGCACCTCGATGCCGAGCATCTTCTCGACGGTCCGCACGTAGCCGACGCCGTTGATCATGGCCGACACGTAGTTGAGCCGGTCGGTGTACGGGATGACCTGGTTCCAGTGCTGCGTCTCGGCCATCTTCTCGAAGCACCGGTGGAGATAGCCGATCATCGTCTCGGCCTTGACGATGGTCTCGCCGTCGAGCCGCGCGATCAGGTGGATGATCCCGTGCGTCGCCGGATGCGACGGGCCGATCGAGATCGTCTGGGTCTCGAAGTGGCCGGCCCTCTCCTCGGTGTGCCGCGCCCACTCCGGGTAGCGCAGGTCCTCCTCGGCGTAGAACCAGCGCTGGCCCGGGGCGTAGTCCTTGCGCAGGGCGTGCCCGACGAAGGCGTCGTGGCAGAGGATGCGGTGCAGGTTGGGGTGCCCGGAGAACCGGAACCCGAAGAGGTCGTAGGCCTCCCGTTCGAACCAGTCCGCCGCCGGCCAGACGCTCTCGACGCTCGGAAGCGACGGGTTCCCGTCCGGCGCGTCCGGCAGCACGACCCGCACGCGGATGTGCTCGTTCTTCGAGAGCGAGTGCAGGTGGACGACCGCCTCGAAGCGGTTCGTCGGGGAGCGGTCGCGGCGCCGGAGATTGTCGACGCCGCAGAGGTCGAGGAAGAGGTCGTACTGACAGCCCGGATCGTCGCGGAGGAAGCGGGCCAGGGCGAGCCAGTCCGGCGGCCCGACCTCGATCGTCGGCAGGTCGAGGTCGTGAATCGAGGCCCGCGCCCCGACGGGCGACGCCTCGAGACGCTCGCGGAGCTTTTCCGCCGCCGGCGAAAGCGCGGCCGCCGCGACGACGCTCACGCCGGGTTGTCCGCGGCGAAGCGCGCGGATCGCGAGTCGCGCGACTTCTCGCCGGAGGCGATCTTCTTCTGGAGCTCCATGATCGCGTGGATCAGCTCTTCGGGGGTCGGCGGGCAGCCGGGGACGTAGACGTCGACCGGGATGATCTCGTCGATGCCCTGGGTGACGTGATACGCCCGGTAGAAGCCGCCCGAGGACGCGCAGACGCCCATCGAGATGACCCACTTGGGCTCCGGCATCTGGTCGTAGATCTTGCGGAGGACGGGGGCCATCTTGTCGGTCACGGTGCCCGCGACGATCAGCAGGTCCGCCTGCCGGGGCGAGAACCGCACGACCTCCGCTCCGAACCGCGCGATGTCGTAGTGGGCCGCGGCGACCGACATGAACTCGATGCCGCAGCAGGCCGTGGCGAACGGGAACGGCCAGAGCGAGTTCTTCCGCGCCCAGCCGACCATCTGCTCCACCCGGGTGACCAGGAAGTCCGAAGTGGCGCCCCCGTCGCCCCGGGCCGGGGGATGGGCGGGAAGGGTGCTCTTCTTCGAGAAGAGAGACATCGCGACCGGATTCTATGGCAAAAGGCGGAGCCGCCGGGAACCGTGTCTAGCCGAAATTGACCGTGTACGAAAGGCTCTTCATGTCCGGCATCCGGTCGAGGTACACGAGACCGTTCAGGTGATCGATCTCGTGCTGGAGGACGCGCGCGTGGTACCCCGAGGCCTCGAAGGAGACCTTCCGGCCGGAGCGATCGAGCGCTTCGACCTTCACCGTCTGGAACCGCGGCACGACGCCGCCCCACAGGAACGGGACCGAGAGGCAGCCCTCGGAGTCCTCCTCCATCGCGGTCCCCACGCCCTCGTAGGTCGCGTTGAAGAGGGCCGTCAGGGGGACTTCCGGCTCCTTGCGCTTGCGCGTCTCGGGATGGACCTCGTACAGGAACGCGCGCAGCGGCGTGAACACCTGCGGCGCGGCGATGCCCGTCCCGTCGTACTCGCGCATCGTGTCCTCGAGGTCCGAGAGAAACGCCTCGTAGTCGCCGCGGGCGAGGGCCTTCGGGTCGACGTCCCGGGAGATCTGGCGCAGCGTCTTCACGCCGAGCTTCGCGACTTTGAGGATCATCGTGCGTCTCTCGCGGCCGGTCGGGCGGAAGAGATGGTGCCCAGGGACGGAATTGAACCGCCGACACAGGGATTTTCAGTCCCTTGCTCTACCAACTGAGCTACCTGGGCATCCGGAAAGCCCGCGAACCGGAGCGCGGAGTCTAGCGGAATCGTCCCCCGGGGGCAACGCGGCGCGCGTCTACGGCCGGTCGACCACGCGAGGGTTGCGCGCCGGGACCGCCGGCGGCTCCGGCTCGGCGCGGACCGCCGCCGAGCGTCCCACCGCGAAGAGCACGCCGTTGTTCTGGGTGTAGATGACGCCGTCCGGTCCGAGCGAGAGCGGCGTGTACGCGGCGCCGAGGGCGGTGTCGAGAAAGATCTGGTCCCGGAGCGAGCCGTCGCGGCGGAAGGCGTAGAGGACGCCGTCCTCCCCGTTCAAGAACGCCGTCCCGACCGCGTCGATCGCGGGCTGGTTGACGCACCACTCGAAGCCCTCCGGGTGATCGTCCACGCACTCGATCGTGTCGTTCGGCAGCCGCACGCAGCTCTGCGTGTTGCTGGACCGGAAGGACCACTCGGGCGTCAGAGCCGCATCGAGTGTCGTGACGTCGTAGTACGCGTCGCCGTCGGAGCTCGAGTAGTGGTTGTCCTTGGTCACGATCGAATACGTGCCGTCGTGCTCGAAGATCGCGGGCGTGACGTCCCAGCCGAAGTCGTAGATCGCGAGCACGCCGCCCGTCGCGTCGAACTTGAACATGTGGCCGCGGCTGAAGTTGTAGGAGGTGGACGTGCCGACGAGCACGGCGCCGTCCGGCAGCACGACCGGCGAGGCCGTGCCCGAGTCCCGCACGCGTCCGGCGGGTTGGTCGTTGGTCGCCGGATCGACGCCGGTGTTCGCGCCGGCGCGGCAGCCCAGGTTCGAGTTGTCGTTCTCGAGCAGGACGCCGCAGCCGTCGTCGAGGATCCCCCGAAACGACGCGGCCCACGCGGGCGTCAGGTCCGGGTGGACCGCGACGAGGTAGGCGTAGCGGTCGTTGCGGTGGGCGCGGCTCAGCGTGTAGATCGTGCCGTCCGGCGCGATCGCGGGCACGACGTTGATCCCGGGCCGCTGCGCGCCGCAGGGCGCCGAGGGCGGGACGGCCGTCGTCGACGGCGGCCACGGCCTCTGGCTCGTGAGGAACGTGCCGACGCAGAGGTCCGTCGCCGCCGGCGCTCCCGGCACGAGGGTCGCGAAGTCGACGCGCGAAGAGCCGGAGCCTCCGGGCGCGACGCGCACGAGCCACGCGCCGGTCGACTCGGACGGGTCGTCCGCGAGACCGAGGACGTCGTAGAGGACGCCTCCGTCCGGCGCGACGGCGAGGCCCCCGGCGACGTAGCGGTTCGCGTCGAGGTCTCCGAACGGGTTGACGCGGCCGAGGGACGCGCCGGTCTCCTTGTTCACGCGGAAGACCGTGCCGCCGAGGCCCGGGACCCAGATGTCCGAGCCCGAGATCGCCGGCAGGAACACCGACTCCCAGGCGGTCAGAGCGAGCGGCTCGGGCTTCCAGTCGCTCACGAACGTCCAGTCCGGCTCGAGCGTCCCGCCGCTCCAGCGGAGCTTGCGCACGGTCCAGGTGATCGAGTCCCAGTTTCCGAAGCCCGTCCACGTCCCGGTCTTGAACACCATGTACACGCCGGACGCGTCGACGAGGGGGACGGCATAGTGGGCGAGCAGGTTTCCGTTCGACTCGGCCTTCATCGCCTCGACGAAGGGATCGTAGACGGCGTGGGCGAGAATGCGGTCGAGCGACTGGCCCGTGACGGGGGCCGCTCCGCCGTGCTGGGGCGTGCGTCCCCACTGAGGCCAGTCGGCCCGGGCGGCCGGGGCGGCCGTGACGGCGGCGAGAATCCCGAGCACCGTGGAAACCCGAGCGAACTTCTTCATGATGGGAGATCATAGGGCCTGCGCCCCGCCGCCCGGGAATTCCAGGGAGCGCGAAAGGGTTTGCCCGCAAGATGTTGCCAAGAATTCAGCGCCCCCGGACCGCCGCCGCGGTTCTCGCATTCGGGCTCGCCGCGGGAACGGCGGTGGCCCAGACGACCCCGGCTCCGCACGGCTCCAAGCGGCCGGTCACGAGCCCGGGCAACGCGGTCTGGGCGGCGACGGCCGAAGAGGCCCGCGCGCGCGCCGCGTCCGAGAAGAAGCTCGTCTACTACGAGTTCGAGAGCGAGGCCTGCGGCGACTGCCGGCGCATGCAGAGCCTCCTCTACCCCGCGTTCGATTTCGAGGCCCTGCTCGTCGGCATGGTCCCGGTCAAGCTCAAGAACGACGCTCCGGACGCGAAGGCGCTCGAGCAGAAGTACAAAGTCACCGAGACGCCCTCCGTGCTGATCACGACGCCCGAGGGCCGGCTCGTCTTCCTGATGCAGGGCTTCAAGGACGCGCCCGACTTCTATTCGCACGCGCACAAGGACATCGACGCCTACCGGAAGCTCGCCGCGAAGCTCGAGCAGCCCGTGGACTCGCTGTCGGCCGCCGACGCCCTCGCGATCGGCAAGGAGCTCTACGCGCGGTTCGACATGAAGACGTCGATTCCGTACCTCCGGCGCGCGGCCGCGGCCCCGAATGCCGGCGCGGGCGTCCGCGAAACGGCGCTCGAGGGCCTCGCCGCGGCCGAGCTCGAGACGGGCAACCCCGCGGCCTCGCGCGAGGCGATCGACCGGCTGATCGCATCCACGAAGAACGCCGACCAGAAGGAGCGCGCCGAGCTCTTCCGCGCGCAGATCCCCCTGTCGCAGGACAAGCCCGCCGAGGCGCTCGCCCTGTACAAGCAGTTCGTCAAGGACCACCCCAACTCCAGGTACAACGAGCGCGTGAAGTCCTTCATCGCGCGTCTCGAGCCCGCTCCGGCGCCATGAAACGCGTCGCGCTCGCGGGCCTCGTCTTCCTGGCGGCGGCTCTCGCCGTCGCGGCGGCTCCGGATCCGGCGACGCTCATGACCGTCGAGGCCTCCGTGGCGCCCGCAGCGGAGGCCGGCCAGGGCACGCTGACGGTCCGCGCCCGGCTCGCCGAGGGCTGGCACGTCAACAGCCACAAGCCGACCGAGGACTACCTCATCGCGACCGAGGTCGCGCTCGCCGCCGTGCCGGGCGTGACCTTCGGCGATCCGGTCTACCCCGAAGGCAAGCTGGAGAAGTTCGCCTTCGCGGAGACGCCGCTCTCCGTTTACGCGGGAGAGTTCCAGATCCTCGTCCCGGTCCGCTGGGGCTCGGGCGCGGCGCCGGCGCTCTCGGGCGCGATCAACTACCAGGCCTGCAACGACAAGCAGTGCCTCGCGCCGGCGAGCGTCAAGTTCGCGACGCCCGGGGCCCCGGCGAGCGCCGCGGCTCCGGCGGCCGGACCGCTCTCGGGCGGCGCCGTCCCGCTGTCGGAAGCGCGGCGCGTCCAGGCCGGAAGCGGCTCGAGCGAGCTCGAGGCGCTGCTCGAGAAGCGCGGACTCTTCATCGTGCTCCTCTCGATCTTCCTCGGCGGCCTCGCCCTCAACCTGACGCCCTGCGTCTACCCCGTCATCCCGCTGACGGTCGGGTTCTTCTCGCGCGAGGCCCGCGGCTCGACCTCGCGCGCCTTCGGTCTCTCGGCGCTCTACGTGCTCGGCATGGCCACGACCTACTCGGCCCTCGGGGTCGCCGCGGCGCTCTCGGGGAAGCTCTTCGGCTCCCTGCTCCAGAATCCCGTCGTCCTCGCCGGAATCGCCGGAGTCCTCGTCCTCATGGCCCTCTCGATGTTCGGCTACTGGGAGATCCGGATGCCGACGGCCCTCATGAACCGCGCGGGCGCGCGCAGCGGCGTCGCGGGGGCGTTCGGGATGGGCCTGTTCGTCGGCGTGGTCGCCGCCCCCTGCGTCGGCGGATTCATCGTGGGACTCCTCGCCTTCGTGGCCGCGCGGCAGGACCCCGGCCTCGGCCTCCTCATGTTCTTCGTGCTGTCGCTCGGCCTCGGGCTCCCCTACCTCTTCCTCGGAGCGTTCTCGGGCAGCCTCTCGCGCCTGCCCCGCGCGGGCGCCTGGATGGAGTCGGTCAAGAAGGTCTTCGGCTGGATCCTCCTCGCGATGGCGGCCTATTTCCTGCGGAGCGTCCTGCCGCGGCCCCTGGGGCACTGGCTGCTGCCGGTCGTTCTGGCGATCGCGCTCGTCGCGGTGCTCGTCCGCGGCTACGGCCTGCGGTGGCCGCTCCGCGCGGGCGTCGCGGCGCTCTTCCTCGCGATCGCGATTTTCTTCGTGCCGCGGACGCTGTCCGGCTGGCAGCCCTACCCCGCCGCCAGTGCGGCCCCGACCGGGCGCCCGGCCGTGATCGACTTCTCCGCCGACTGGTGCCTGCCGTGCCTCGAGCTCGAGAAGCGTACGTTTTCGGACGCGCGTGTCCGGAAGGCCCTCTCGGGCCACGACCTTTTCAAGGCCGACATGACCCGGCTCGGCTCGCCCGAGTCCGTCGCGCTCGCGCAGAAGTTCGGCATCCTCGGCGTGCCCACCATTATCTTCCTCGACGCCTCCGGGAAGGAGCGGACCGAGCTTCGCCTCGTGGGCTTCGAAGACGCCGACGCGTTCTTGAAGCGGATCGAACGCTCGCGGTAACCGTCGCTCGCGCTGGCGAGTGACAAGGGCCTAAGCGGGGAGCCGGCCGAGTTTTTTCAGCGCCTCCTTGGCGGCCTTGCGCTGGGCCTCGCGCTTGGAGGGACCCTGCCCGCGCGCGAACGGCTCGCCGTCCCAGGCGAGCTCGACGACGAAGGCCTTCTCGTGGTCCGGCCCGGACTCCTCGATGACCCGATAGTCCGGCAGGGGCAGCCCGAGGCTCTGGGCCGTCTCCTGCAGCGTGGTCTTGTAGTCGTGAAACGACAGGTCGCCGATGTCGATTCCGGCGACCTCCGGCTCGAACACGCGGCGAACGAACGCCTCCGTCGGCGCCACGCCTCCGTCGAGATAGATCGCCGCCACGACGGCCTCGAACGCATCCGCGAGCAGCGACAGCTTCTCCGCCCCTCCGGAGCGCGCCTCGCCCGCGCCCATGCGCAGGTATCGCCCGATCTCGAGCCCGCGGCCCTTGGACGACAGCATGCTGGCCGAGACGAGGTGGGCCTTGATCTTCGAGAGGGCCCCTTCCTGCAGGTTGGGAAACGAGTGGTAGATCAGCTCGCCGATGACGAAGCCGAGGACCGCGTCCCCGAGGAACTCCAGGCGCTCGTTGTTGGGCGAGCGCAGCTCCCGGTTCTCGTTGGAGAATGACTTGTGCGTGAGGGCCCGCTCGAGCAGGTCGAGGTTGCGGAACTCGTACCCCAGGCGCGCCTGGAACGCGGAAACCGTGTCCGCGGTAGGCCCGTTCATTCCCGGAGCGGTCGAACCGTTCATGCCCGTATCAGTGGTGCCGGAGGCCGGAGTCGAACCGGCACGGGCCTTGCGGCCCTCGGGATTTTAAGTCCCGTGCGTCTACCAATTCCGCCACTCCGGCAAAGCCGGCGGCCGCGCGTAAGGCCGACGGAAGCATGCCCGAAAGGATCATGACGTGCGCCGTGGGGCGGGGAGGGAATGGAGGCGACGGGCGGATTCGAACCGCCGAATAAAGGTTTTGCAGACCTCTCCCTTAACCACTTGGGTACGTCGCCTTTGAACGGCGGATTCTACCGCAGGGCGCCGGTCCGGCTCACCGGGCGGCCCGCGCGTAGTCCCGGATCAACCCCGTCACGACGCCCTGGATCGTGACGTCGCGCGCGTCGAAGGTCAGGGGGCGCATCGCGGAATTGGCCGGCTGCAGCCGCACCTTCGCGCCCTCGGAGTAGTACCGCTTGAGGGTCGCCTCTCCCCGCACGAGCGCCACCACGGTCTGGCCGCTGTCGGCCTTCGACCGCCGCGCGACGACGACGTAATCGCCGTCGAGGATCCCGTCCTCGACCATCGACTCGCCCCGCACGCGCAGGACGAAGTGCTCGCCCTTGCCGAGCAGCGCGGCGGGGACCTCGATCGACTCCTCGTTCGGAAAGGGCTCGATCGGGCGGCCCGCCGCCACCTGGCCGAGGAGCGGCACGCCCCGCGCGACCGACGGGTCGTCCTTGGGCGCGATTCCGCGGCTCCGGTTCCACTCCCGGGAAAGGGCGCCCTTCTCCTCCAGGCGCTTCAGGTGCTTCTGGACCGTCCCGAAGGAGGAGAGGCGGAAGGTCTCGCGGATCTCGCGCTGGGTCGGCGAGATGCCGTTCTCGGTCCGATACGTACGGATAAAATCGAGAATTTCCTTCTGCCTCTTGGTCAAGTTCATAATTTTCCTAACTTAATTCGGCAGAATAGGCATTGACACGAAATTTATACTGGAAACGACGATGCGATAAGACCTCGATGACGTCCTAATACAATTAGAATAAATGCCATAATCACCTAATAAAATAAGGCCGAGGGAACCACCGCGGCCGCCCGCAGGCCTGAGCGGGTCGGCCCATCGGCCTCGAGCAATACGGTAGGCGCAAAGGCGGCGTAAGTCAAGCGACCGGCTTCAGCCTGACTCAATTCCGATCCCGCGGACCTGAACGGTGGTAATGATCGTCCAAGAGTCCGGTGGCTCGGGCCACGGAAAGGAGCTCCGCATGCGTGCGATGCGATTCCGATTCCTGGCGGCGGCGGCCTGCACCGCGGTCGTCGCGCTGATGGCTTCCGCGGGATGCAACGATTCGAACGCCGTCACCTCCCCGGGCCCGATGGCGACCGGCGCGAACGTGGCGGGGACCTGGACAGGAGACTTTCAATCCGACAGTCCGGCGATGTGCAGCGGCAGCTCCGCCACCGCGTCGTTCACGCAGAATGGCAACGTCGTCACGGGTTCCTTCACGGCCACGGGCTGCGGGATCGAGGGGACGTTCCGGGGAACCGTGGACGGCAACTACCTCACGGGAAGCGTCAACATGATGGGCTGCACGGGGGGCGCCGTCGGGGGCACCGTCACGGCTTCCGGACTGCAGATGACGATTTCGGATTTCAAGAAGCCTCTGGTGACGGGCGATCGTCCCGTCTATCCGGGCGGCTCCGTCAGCTTCTCGCGCCGCAACTAGTCCTGCGGGCCGGACGCCCGCCCGGATATCGTGCGGCGGGATGGCGCGGCGAAGACGACGGATTGCGGTGATCGGCGCCGGCGCGGCCGGCACGATGGCGGCGATCTTTGCCGCCGCCGCCGACGCGGAGACGCTTCTCCTCGAGCGCACGCCCGACGGCGGCCGCAAGATCCTCATCAGCGGAGGCGGGCGCTGCAACGTCCTTCCCGCACGGTCCGACGAGGCCCGGTTCGTGACGGCCTCTCCCCGCCGCGCGCTCCTGCGGATGCTCCGAAGCTGGCCGCTCCGCGAGCAGGTCCCCTTCTTCGAGCGCGACCTCGGGATAGCGCTCGTCGAGGAACCGGAAATCGCCAAGCTCTTCCCGGCGTCCAACCGGGCGCGGGACGTCCGGGACGCTCTCCTCGCGCTCGCCCGCCGCCGCGGCGTGGCGCTGCAGACGGACACCCTCGTTCAGGACCTCGTTCCGACCGCCGGCCGCTGGCGCGTCGCGCTCGAGGGCGGAACCGCCCTCGAGGCGGATTCGGTCGTCGTCGCGACCGGAGGCCTCTCGGTTCCCAAGTCGGGAAGCGACGGGATCGGCCTCTCCATCCTCGAGCGCCTGGGCCACACGGTCCATCCGACGTATCCCGCGCTGACACCCCTGCTCGCACCGCCCGGCCCGTTCTCGGCCCTCGCCGGCGTCTCGCTCCCGGTGACGATCGCCGCGCGCGCGGACGGAGAGACGGCCTCCTCGGCAGGCGGCTTTCTCTTCACCCACCGCGGCTATAGCGGGCCCGCGGTCCTCGACGTCTCCCATGTCGCCGTCCGGTCCCAGATGGCGGGCGGCGCTCCGGCGAAGCTCGCCGTCCGCTGGACACGCTTCGACGAGAAGGCCTGGGAGGCGGCGCTCAAGCCCGCCGGCCCGCGAACGGTCGCCGGCGCCCTCCGCCCCGGCCTGCCCGACCGGCTCGCGGGCGCCCTGTGCCTTCAGGCGCGCGTCGACCCGGGCCGGCCGCTCGCGCAACTGCGCCGCGAGGAACGCTTCCGCCTGATCGACACGCTGACGCGCGGCGAGCTGCCCTGGTCGGGCCACGAAGGCTACGCGAAGGCCGAGGTCACTGGGGGCGGCGTCGCGCTCGACGAGATCGACCCGACGACGATGGAGAGCCGGAAGTATCCCGGGCTCTTCCTCTGCGGGGAGATCCTCGACGCGTTTGGCCCGATCGGGGGCTTCAATTTCCAGTGGGCGTGGTCGACCGGTCGGGCGGCCGGGATCGGAGCGGCGGCCCGGGTCGGCCGGCCACCGGGCGGCTGACGACCGTCGGCTGCTCGAATCCGGATGAGCCTGTCCAGGCCGTCCGAGCGCGACTGTGAACGTTGAGGAACGAGGCCCCTCGGTATCGGCAGCAGGGACATCGAACTTTCGAGAGGGTTTGAACCTCCGACCACTCAGAACGGCGCGCATTAGAGCTCCAGAAACTCCTGCATCCGCTGCAACGCCTCGTCGAGCGCCCGCTGAAAGGCGCTGCCGCGTGGCCGCGGGCCGGCGAAGCCCAGCTCGTGCCGCAGCCGGCCATCGACCACCTTCAGATTGGCCCAGCCCACCACTCGCTCGCCCCACAGCATGGGCATCGCGTAATGGCCCATGCGGCGCTTGTGGGCCGGCACATAGGCCTCGAGCTTGTATTCCCAGCCCCAGAACAGCTGGAAGCGCCGTCGGTCCCAGACCACGGGGTCGAAGGGCGCGAGGAAGCGCAGCCTGTCGTCAACCGTGTGCCGAGCGGCCACGCCCTTCTCTCCGCGCGGCCAGAACCACAGCAGGCCGTCGACCCGGGCACGGGCATAGCGGGAACTGGCGTGCTCCTGGACCTGCCGCGTCTCCGCGGCCAGGTGCGGCACTCCATGGCGCAACAGCCCGCATAGATAGCCCAGGGTGGCCGCAGGCAGCGGCGCGTAGAGCCGCACCACGATGTCCAGCAACAAGCCGGCGCGCGCTTGCCTGGCCTCGGGGCTGTCGTCCTGCGGCGGGTGCTCGATCGCCTGGTAGACCCGGGTGCCGGCCTCGCGCCGCTCGACGCGCAGCAGCCCGCGATGGTGCAGGCCCTCCAGCAGATGAGCGCTGACATTCAGATCGCCGCCCCAGCGCTTGATCCGGCCATGGTCGAAATGCGCCTGCACGTCTTTGGGTCGGGTGGGACCATGCCGGCGCACGAACGCCAGCACCTCCTCCGCGTGCGCATGCATCCTGGCGTCCCACGACCTCGGCGCCCCGCGCGGATGAAGCAGGTCCACGGTCTCGCGAGGCAGGAAACCGTAGTTGACGAAGAAGGCCTCTTCGATCGCCAGGCGCGGGTAGCGGCGCTCCAGATCGCCGGCGCGATAGCCCTCGACGCGCTGCGCGAGGATCAGATCCTGGGCCCGAGCGGGCGCCCGCATCGGGTCGGCCTGGACGAAGCCCAGGCGCGCAATGGCCCGCGGCAGGCTGGTGGCCCTGAAGAGGCTGCGCGCGATCGCGTAGCGGCGAAGCTGCAGGAGACTGGGGGCTTTGACAGGGCTCACGCGCGGCGTCCGGCAGAAGTGTATCCAGTTGAGAGGATTGGTCGGGGCGAGAGGATTTGAACCTCCGACCACTCGGTCCCGAACCGTTTTCTGAAGGGGTTCAGGGACATCCAATGAGTAACAAGGACCAAGAAATCACGGATTCTGCCGGTGGATCGACCCCAGAGATCACACCAGACAACGAGGGAAGTGGGACAACCGAGGGACAGGGGAAGTCCACCGACCGGCCCAGCCGCGGTGGCCCCAAAACTGAACCGGGGAAACGGCGCTCGTCTGCCAACGCACTGCGGCATGGGATTCTGAGCGTTCGGCCTGTAGTCACTGGCATGGAGGACGCCCAGCTTTGGGAAGACCATCGGGCGTCGATATTCAGTAGCACTTCCCCGGTTAATGAACTGGAGGCTGCCCTCACGGAAAGGATTGCCATCCAGCTGTGGCGCCTGGGTCGTGTCGTCAGGTACGAGACCAGCGCCATCGAGAGCAACCAGTCTCTGGCAAAGCTCGGGTTGCTACCGGCGGGACGACCCGGATTCTCGTCGACAGACTTGGAGGAGGCAACAGCCTCTCTGGAGCACGCCGAGGCGGTGCTCGATCTGGTCGATCACTTTGAACAGCTCGGAGACGATGAGGCCATGGAGAAAAACGCCGCCGTGGTCTTCCTCTGGCTGGCGTACAAGGCCGCGTTCGTCACCCGGGACGTCGAGGTATCGGTGCCCGGCATCCCGGACGAAGATGACGAATTCGACGCGTTCGAACGGTGGACCCCAGGACTTCTCAGGAGGGCCTGCGCGGCCTACTCTGCCAAGGTCGGCATCTCCCCAGAGAGTCTCTCGATTCGAATGAGCGAACGGGCGTCCGAGGATTGCGCGCGCGCCCGGGTCGCCGTCCAGGCGGCGAAGCGAGCTAAGGAGCAGGCGAAACTCGAGAACACCCTCCCCCCACAGGATGTACTGGACAAGGTCGTCCGCTATGAAACTACCCTCGAGCGCTCCTTGCTCCGGACTCTCCACGAGCTACAGCGTCTGCAGGCATATCGCCTCGGCACTTGTGGCCCCCCGGCGGCATTGGACATTAGCGTTCAAGCCGTTCGGTGACTTCGGTAGAGAAGGCTCGGAGTTCGTTTGGCAAGACACCGATCGTCACAAGCCAGAGCAGTCCCGCGCCGAAGAGACAGACCGAAAGGACGAGGCGTAGCATGCTGCCACTAACGGTCACTTGACGCCGCCTAATGGGTGGCGAGACGGCGGCGCCGTCAAATTGTCACCGAGGTTCTGACGCAACTCTGTACTCATTGCATCTGTAACAGGCCGCCGGTCAACCGGAGGAGCGCGAATACTAGTTATCAGAAACCGACGACCTGATCGAACGTATTGTCGGAGACCCAGAACCGCCCGCCGCCGCTGCAGATCTGGACGCCGCGGGCCGGAGCGCTTCCGATTCTCTTCAGATCGGCGGCCCGCCACACGGTGACATTGAGACCCTGGAGAATCGCCATGCGCTCGCCGTCGAACGCTGCCATGTAGGGGTTCAGGTCCGTTTCGAGAAGCGCGATCTCCTTGCCGGTCGAGGCGCGGACGACCGAGATCGTGTGGTCCTGAGTATTCGGGATCCAGATGTTCTCGCCGTCGAAGGCCGGGTAACCGGTGTTCTTGCCGATCGAGAAGCGCTGCAGGATCTCGCCCGCGGGACCAAGCCTGAGGAGCCAGCCGTTGACGCCCCCGACCTCGACAACCCAGACGTTTCGGCCGTCGAAGAACATTCCGCTCAGGGAATCGAATCCCGTGACCGTCGTGTAGTCCCAGGTCGAACGGCCGGTCGGTGTGACTATGTGGAGCTCCGAGATGGTCGACCGCACCCAAAATCGGCCGCCGTCGAAGAGGATGTCGATCCCGTCGTTTGGGAAACTCGGCACGACGACCTTCGCCTGGAGGGACGGGTCCGCAGGGTCAATGGCATAGAGCTGGTGAGGGTTTCCGAACCCGCGCTGACTCGTTGCGACGACGCGTCCCAAGCCGATCGCGATCGCATACGCGCCGTGCGCTCCGCTCCAGGTCTCGAGCAGTCGGCCGTCGCTCGCACGTACGCGGGAGACATCGGCGATGCCTGCTCCGAAGTGGTTCGTGACCCAGACGTCCGAACCGTCGGATGCAACGCCGAAAGGGTTTGATCCCACGTTGGTTCTGGCGAGCAGCGTGAGCGGAGTCGGATTCCACCACTGTCCTCGGGCGGCGCGATCGGACGACCGCGCGATCGACTGGTTCACGGCCCTCGAGACGAAGACCGCCGCCTGGCCGCGCGTCAGAGGCGCGCTCGGGGAGTACGTCGTCGGCGAGGTCCCGGCGGTGATCCCGAGAACGTACATCTCGAGGACGAACGGACAGAGCGACGCCGAGACGTCCGTGAAGGGACCGCATTGGTCCTGAACGACTCCAGTGGCGGCTCCGGCGAGGGCCGTGGCCAGAGCAATCGCGGCGAATCGAAGTCGACGCATGTCCACTCAGAACCGGGCCAACTTGCCGGTCGACCGCAACGTAATCCAGAAGTTCAGTCCGTCGCTGCAGATCCCTGTCGGGTCCGTGCCCGCTCCTGCCGACACCGAACCGAGTGGCGCCAGGTCCGCGGCGCGGAAAAGCGAGAGAGTGCCCGCTTGGGGGTTCGTCACGAGGACGCGCTCCCCGTCGAAGGCGGCGGCGTATGCGTTGTCGAGTCCGTTACCGGTGAGCGTGCCGACGATCGCGCCGTCCGTAACACGGATAACCGAGACGGACGTCACCGCGGGAACCCAGATATTCGCGCCGTCGAAAGTCATGAATCCCGGAGTGCCCGTGTGCACCCGCTGGAGGATCGCTCCGTTGGAATCGAGGCGAAGGACGTCTCCCGAGATAAGGTCGCCGACCCACATGTGCGAACCGTCCCACACGATTCCGAGAGGCTGCGTGAACCCTTCGGTGACGCTCGTCGAAGACCAGGGGAGAAAAGGAAGCGGCGTGACGATCGAAACGCTCCCGTGGTTCGTGGTCCACACCCGGGATCCGTCGAACGCAACGCCATGCGTTCCGGTTCCGAGTCCGCTCGCGGCAACGGTGACCGGGCCGGCGGGCTGAGACGGGTCGATCAGGTAGAGAACACCCGTATCCGCCCCGCTTCGGATCGCCGGGTTCGAGTCGCCGGTGACGAGGACCCGGCCCATGGCGACCGCAACGCCGATGGCATTTGTTGCGCCGGTCCAAGACTCAAGAAGCCGCCCGTCGCTCGCTCTCACGCGCGCGACCGCGCCAGAACTGGCCACCCAGACGTCAGCCCCGTCGGAGGCCACGAGATAGGGCAGGTTGCCGGTATCCGTGACGCCGAGCCCGAGGTTCCACTGCGGCATTGTCGTCCACCACTGCCCGAGTGCCGCGCGCCGCGAGGAGCGAGCGATCGCCTGATTGACGCCCTTCGATACGAACACGGCCGCTTGTCCGCGCGTCACCGGGTTGTCGGGCGAGTAAGTCGTCGGCGAAGTGCCCGCGGTGATGCCGAGGTAGTACATCTCGAGGACGTATGGGCAAAGGGCGGGTGAGACGTCAGCGAACGGTCCGCACACGTCCTGGACTTGGCGGACGGCACCTCCCGCCAAGACTGCCACGAGGGCAACCGGGATGATCAGCAGCCGCCTCATTCTGGCCTCCGACGTTGTGTACGGCACCTATTCTAAGCGATGGGACGCTCGCCCACGCTAGAGCGTTTGCATGCTCGGACCGCAACTCGCTCGCCCATAAGGTGCTTATCGCGGCCGAATTGGAGACAACTAGATAGCGCCAACACCGGCCCGGTGAGTGCAGCCGCCAAACTGGAAAACCTCCCAGAGGCCGAGATCCAGCTTCGCAAAGTCACCTGCCAGGTCTTCTTCGAGACGTGAGAACGTCATGACCTTTGGCCGCCTGACGGGCAGCCGTTCAGCGGCGAGCCGACGCCGGACAGGGGTCTGAACCGCCGGGCGGGTTGCGGCACCCCGACCAGCCTTATAGTCGCGAGGCCGCGAGTCCGCTGCAGTGCTGTCCGGTCGCTGCCACCCCCACTCTCGGATCCCAGAGGGATAATCGCATCGGCGGATAGGCGCAGCTGATCACTTCGCCGACAAGCGATCGCCTCGCACGCTTCCGCCCTGACTCGTTGCGGGGCGGAGGCGCGAGGCATGACGGAAACGTCTCTTACGGTAGAGGAGCGCGAAAGGATCCTGGCTCTTGCCGAGCGGTTGAAGACGATGGGCCCTGATCCCGTCGCAACTCTGCGATACGCGGTCGATGCGGAGGTGTGGGTGCGAGAACAGCAACCCGACGCCGTGAAAAAGTCGATCATGTCGCCCGCCGAGATCCTGGCGTTGCTGCAGGCGGCGATTCCGATGCTGAACGTGACGAACACGCCGGACCCCCTCAACTGCACGAAGCTGATCTGGTCGTTAAGGTTCTGGCGAATGACTCGATACATCGGTGTCCGCAACGAAGGCGACGAGATCATCGACGATATCGGCGACCTGATCGCCATGCGGCAGAAGGGTGCCGGAAGACCCGAAAGGCCTCTGTATCAAAACCTCGGCGACATTCAGGACTGGAAGCTCTACCGCGAGATGGTGAACTGGCTCGCGAAAGCGCGACGGTTGGTCCCACGTACACTGAACCGCCCCAGCGAGATTGCCAAAGCGCTCGAGCAGCCAGGTTCGCGCGTTCCCGAAGTTCCGGCCGCCTTTGTCCCCGGGCTTGCCCGAGCACTGTCTCGGTTGCGCTCGGGTCGGTACCGCGCGGGCTTATCGCCGCGCGAAGCAACCGCGCTCTGGTTCATGGAGTACAAGAAGGGCACGCCCCAGACCGACATCTCCGCCGCCATCCGCGAGATCGACAGGATCGGCAGGCTCGCTACGCGTCGGGAGCCCTCGCCAGGGCGACCCGAAAAACGGCGGACATAATTCGCCGAATTGTGTCCCTCGCTTCTGTTCGGGTAGCCGTCGATCATGGGTCCCGAACATGGGAAGCTACTCCGACACCCGCGCCGCCGCCCTTGCCTACCTCGACCTGGGCATCTACCCGGTTCCAGTCCCGCGGGGCGAGAAGGGCCCCCGCCTTTCGGGTTGGCAGGATCTCCGGGTTTCCCCAGAACGGGTGGACTCGATTTTCGACCCCGCCGCGAACATCGGGATCCTCACGGGAGCCGCTTCCAACGGGCTGATCGACGTAGACCTCGACGCACCAGAGGCAGTGGTCGCAGCGCGCCGCTGGCTACCGCGCACGGGATGGCGGCACGGACGCAAGGGCAAGCGCTCCTCCCACCACTACTACAGGGCCATCGGCGACGAGATCCGCCGGGAGACGTTTGAGGTGCCTGCCGGCCTGGGCTCGAAGAAGGTGATGCTGCTCGAGCTTCGTGGCTCCGGCTGTCAGACCTTGGCGGAGCCGAGCACCCACCCGTCCGGCGAGACGGTCGAATGGGAGGAACTCGGGGACCTAGCCGACATCGCTGTGGCCGATCTTCGTAACGTCGCCTCGCAAATCGCCGCCTGCGCACTCCTCGCGCGCTTCTGGCAGGACGGACAGCGGCACGACGCAACACTCGCGCTCGCCGGGTTCCTTCTTCGACACGGATGGTCGGAGGTCCGTACCACGGAGTTCCTCGACGTTATGGCGGAGGCCGTCGGCGCGGACCGGCGCAAAGTCGCGAGCGACGTGCGCGACACGGCGCAGCAACTCGCCGCCGGCAACCCGACGACCGGCGGGAGCCGGCTTCGCGACTACTTCCCGGAAGTGGTGCTCGACACCGCGTTCCGCTGGCTGGGAGTCTCCACCGCCATCGAATCGACCGTCACGGTGCCCAGCTCCCCGACTGCCGCCTGGCCGAAGCCCCTGGACAACGACGCCTACCACGGCGTGGCAGGGGACGTCGTGCGGACCGTGGAGCCTTTCACGGAAGCCGATCCCGCCGCCGTACTCGTTCACTTCCTCATCATGGCGGGCAACGCGATCGGCCGGGGCCCGTTCTGCCGCGTCGGGGCGGTCGAGCACCGCTGCAACTTGTTCGGCGTCCTCGTCGGCAACACGTCCCGGGGACGGAAAGGGACGGCGGAGAGCGATGTTCGGCGCGTCCTTCGCGCGGCCGACACGGACTGGACCAGCAACCGGATCCAGTCGGGCCTGTCGAGCGGCGAGGGACTGATCCACGCCGTTCGTGACGCGCGGATGGAGGAGGAGCCCGTCAAGGAAAAGGGGCGAGTGGTCGACTATCAGATGGTCCGCGTCGACGAGGGCGTCCAGGACAAGCGCCTGATGGTCATCGAGGCGGAGTTCGCGTCGACGCTTCGCGTCATGGCACGTGACGGGAACATCCTCTCCGCCGTCGTCCGACAGGCATGGGACACGGGCGACCTTCGGGTGCTCACGAAGAACAATCCCGAGGTGGCCACGGGCGCCCACATATCCGTCCTGGGCCACATCACTCGCCAGGAGCTCCTGCGAAACCTCGGAACCACCGAAACGGCCAACGGGTTCGGCAACCGCTTCCTCTGGATAGCCGTGGCCCGATCGAAGTGTCTTCCGGACGGCGGGTCTCCGCCGGCCCCGGAGCTCGAACGTCTGGCGCGGGAAACAACACGCATTCTCGAGGCCGCCCGGCAGCTACGCGAAGTGGAGCGCGACCAGAGAGCGACCCGCGCGTGGCACGACGTCTACCCGGTCCTGTCCAGAGACCGCCTCGGAATGTTCGGGTCCCTCACCTCCCGGGCGGAAGCCCAGGTGCTCCGGCTCTCACTTCTCTACGCTCTCCTGGACGGCTCGCAGCTGATCCGGGAGCAGCATCTCCTCGCAGCACTGGCGGTTTGGACGTACGCGGAGGATTCCGCGCGTCACATCTTCGGGGAGTCGCTGGGAGACCCGACGGCCGACAAGATCCTTCCGGCCCTTCGCCGGTCCGAGCACGGGTTGACGCGCACCGACATCTCCGGCCTGTTCCAGCGGAACGTCGCGGCCGAGGAAATCGACCGGGCGCTCGAGTTGCTGAGAACGGCGGGGCTCGCCACGCCCGTCCTTGCCGGGTCCGGAAGTCGAACCGCGGAACGGTGGATTGCCCTGTAATGCGTCCCGAAACGAATTCGACGAATTCCGGGCGTCCGGCCTTCGCTGGGATTGGCCGTCCTTCGTCGATTTCGTTCATTTCGTACCCCGCGGAGTCCAGCCCGTGAACTACCTGAAGATCGCCCGGCGCGCCCTCGGAGCAGAGCCCAGGCCACCGGTGAACCCCGACGTGAAACCGGCTGCTCCGGCCTACCAGGCCCGAGTTGCCGACCTCACCGGCTACCCCGCCCCGCTCGTGCGTACCGAGTCAGCGACCGTCATCCCGACACAGAATCAGTGCGGCCAGTGTCTGACGTGGTGCCTCTCAATGCTGGTCGAGCTCGGTCACGGGCAGCGGATCTACCTCTGCCCGTCCTGCTGCGCCGACCACCGCCGCCAGCTCGCGGAAGGCCGTCGCCGTGCCCCAAACGGGACGGGACCGGCTGCATGAGCCGGAAGGAGCGGATCGAGCCACCGAGGGAGCAATCGGTGCCGCACCGACAGGGCCGCCCTAAGTTGCGTGTGGCCAGTGGCTTTCCCTCGGCTGTCCCTCAATTGTCCCCCGCGCAGGCCCTCGCCGACATCGAGGCCGCCGTTCCCTCATTGGGCGCCGAGGCCTGTCTGGACCTGCTGGGCGCGGCTGCCAGGCTAAGCGCGGCCCTGGCCGCTCGCAATCTATCGCTGGCGGCGGCAACGACCACCGCCGTTACGCCTGAGACTGACCTCCTGGACGCAAAGGGAGCCGCCCGACGGCTGGGAGTCAGCCTGCCGACTATCTACAGGTTGGTTCACCAACGCCGAATCACCGCAGTGAGGATCGGCGCCGACACCTTGCGCTTCTCGCCCGGCGACCTGGCGGAATTCGTGAGCGCGCGACGGGTCCCAGACTTGGGACATCCCGGGCCAGGCGCGTCGGCAAGTGGCGAGAAACGCTAACCGAGTGACCCCAGCGAAGGGAAGATCCGCTGCACCCGCGAGTTAGGCGGCGTCATGGTCGCAATCACTGCAGCACACGTCGGCAAGCCCGGTTGCTCCTCAAGGACAATCAAAAGCTACCGTGTCTTGAATCGGCTGAAATGCGCCGCCAGCCAGGTTCGTGTAGCTCCTCACTGTTCCTGCCTCGCTATCAACCACCGTGAGAGTCACTTCAACACTGGTCAAGCCTCCTGCGAAAACCCACCAGTGGGCATCGAAAGAGCAAGCATTCAGGACTTTGACGACAACCTCGATGTTACTCGGGCTGAAGAACCAGAAGTAGCCGGTATCCGATGTGAGCGACACCGAGGTCGCCGTCGAAGTTGTAGGCTCGGTTGAGCGCCGCCATCTGGCATCGACCTGAAACCGGCCCCGAGCAAGGCATAGGGTTGTTACGCTAGGAATGCACGACCCGATTTGGTACACGGTCAATCCGAAACTCCCCGGCAGCACGTCAAGGGAGAGATCTGCAGCCGCCACGCGCTGCGCCCCGGGGCTACGCAAGACCGCGCCGTTGAGCATCTTTCTGCCAGAGTCTGCAAGGGTAAACGTGTAGTCCGGGGGCAAGGTGGCTTGCGGATCGGTGGTGGAGAGCGTCACAGTTCCCGTGTAGGACGGGTCAAGAACTCCAAAGTCGTCGACGGCCAACACAATGAGCGCAAAGCTCGACCCCGCCTCGACCCAGGTGGGCCACGGTGGCCGCGTTGCGGGACAGAGCGATGCAAGGCAAGGGTCGTTGGACACAATCAGCCTGGTAGCTGCAGATGCCGCGGAGGCAGCTGGCATGAGTGCGGTGAGTAGCCCCAACAGCCTGATCGCGCCGCCTAACGGGTGGCGGGTCAGCGGCGAGCCTCCTGCGAAGTCAGCAGCTTCGTCATTGCGCTATTGCAATTTAAACGTGTTGCTCAGAAATACTGCGTGTTGGCCTCGACTCACGGAATCGCCCGGGCAGTAGTTTCGCGGCTCGCTGGAGCATCCGGCCGTGACGTTCTCGTCGTACAGAGCCTCGATCCACGCTGCGTATGTGCTCGGGCACTGAACGTCCGTGAAGATTCCGGAACAAACTGGCGGTTCGTAATCCGGTCCATGCTTCGTTTTGAGGAGCAGCACTGCAATCTGTTCGCGGGTTACCAGGCTTGCAGGACAGAAATTCGCTCCACCGCACCCTCCGGTGATTCCCTCTGCAGCCAGCTGCTCGATCCAGTCGGCAAACTGCGAGGGACAGGCCACGTCGCCGAAAAGCCCCTGGCACGCTGGCGGCGTGTAGTCCGGGCCGTGCGCGGCCTTCAGCAGGAAGACCGCACTCTGGGCGCGAGTGACGGGACTGTCCGGGCAATAGTTACCGTTGCCGCACCCCGCTGTGAGTCCAGACCGAACTATCTCCTCGATCGCATCGTGGAACGGTTGACTCGATGGTACATCGAGGAAGTCCGCAAACCAGCCATCCGGCAGGGTGGCTGGCTCGGCTCCGTCGGATGTCGAAAGGACCACGTCGTAGAGTTTCCCAGGCACGAGGATGGGACTGAGCGACCGAATCGCTCGATAGTCGACCTCGACTATTCCGGTGGCGGGGGCGTCACCAATGGAGATGAGCATCCCGGGGCGAAAATGAATCCCCGCCAATTGGATCGACGTGCCTCCCTGAGCCCGACCCGAGCTGGGGGAAATCGAATCCAACGTGGTCTCCGGAGGATTCGCGAGGAGTCGGTAGATGACGCCGCGATTCCCGATTCCTTCGCCGGCGACCCCGTAGAAGTTGCCGTCACTAGCCTGCGTGAGCGCACAGCACGGGAAACCGCCGCCGGGCCCGCCGGTGAATTCATGCACAGTTTCCACGTTTCCGTTCGGGTCGACGCGGAAAACGGTGCCATGGCCCCAGGGTGGTTCTCCCTGGCCGCCGTAGAGGGTTGTCCCGAAAAAGCTCCCATCACCAGCTGCCAGAAGTGTGGTGTCGGGAGTCCAGCCCGTGGCGACGACAAACGCATGGAACGGAGTGACGTTGCCCTCCAGAGACATCTTGAACAGCGTCCCGGCCGTGTTTGCGCCGCCGATCGTCGCACTGCCGAGCAATGTGCCGTCGGATGCTGGAGCGAAGGACGCCGAGGGTCGAACCCCTTCGTCGTAAACAAAGGAGTGGATCGATCCGACGTTCCCGGCTGCGTCGACGCGAAAGGCCGTGCCACCTCCTTCGCTCCCTCCGGAGAAAGTCGTACCGTACAGGTTGCCGTCGGCAGCCTGAATAGGAGCCGCGCAAGGCTCGGAGCCATCGGTGCCCGTGAACGTGTGCAGTAACTCGAAATTGGCGTCCGTGTCGATTCGAAAAATCGTGCCGAGCCCCGAAGATCCGCCGAAGCGCGCCGTTCCGTAGAGCCAGCCGTCTCCGCCTTCCGCCAGGCCGCCGAGCAGTGCCAATCCCTCGTCCGGGGTGAGCGTCCGCATCAGACGAAAATCCCCATCCAGCCCGACGCTGAAGATTCGACCGGTATTGCCGCTGGGGTCGTAACTCGAGCCATACAAACGCTCATCCGAAGCCTGGATCAACGAGCCGCTGTAACTCGCGATACCCAGAGTCGGCGAACCGTACACGCTCGAAACCACACCGCTGAGATCGGATCGAAAAATGCTGCCGAAGTCTTTGTTTCCGCGCCATGCGGTCGCCCCATAGAGGCTCCCGTCCGTGGCTTGAACCAGCGCGCTGAACGGTCCGGAAATATCCGCCTGGAAATCGGAAAGCGTCGACAACGTGTTTCCAGGGTCCAGTTGGAAGACGGTGCCCAGGCCTTGACTTCCCCCTGCGGCGGTAGTCCCGAGGAGCGCTCCGTCGCTTCGCACGCTGAGCGCCCCCAACGGGGTCGCTCCATCCGATCCATCGAAGCTGTGGAGCATCGTGAAGACACCATTCGGCTCGATCTGAAAGATCACTCCCTGACCCGCGGTGCCGCCGCTCGCCGTCATGCCGCGAAACACATTGGGTGCGACCTGGACGAGGCCGGTCAAGGGATTGAGCGCGAGAGCACCATCGAAGTCGTGGATCACCGTCGTGTTCCCACCGAAATCCATCCGAAACACGACTCCGAAGTGCGATGCACCTCCTCCGACCGTCGTACCGTAGAGATACCCGTCGGCTCCCTGCACCAGTCCCCCGCGGGGAGTCATCCCGTCGCCTTGGAAGGTGTGGAGCCGTGTGAAGTTTCCGACTTCGTCTATCCGAAAGACGGTACCGTCGTAGCCTCCGTACATTGCCGTGCCGTAGTAGGCGCCGTCGCTGGCTCTCACCAGAGTGCTGACAGGCGAGATACCGTCCCACCCGCCGAAGAAGTGTAGCGACTCGAAGTGACCGTCAAGTCCGATCTTGAAAATGCTGCCTCCGCCTCCGTCAACCTCCCTCGTGACGCCGAGGAAGGAGCCGTTAGGCGTCGGAGTCAGGCCCGCGACGGGGTACTTTCCGTCAGGGCCACTGAATTGGTGCATCACCGTGAGGTGGCCCTTCGGCGTGATGCTGAAGACTGTGCCCGCCTCGTGAGCTCCCCCGTTGACGGCGGTACCCCAAAGGCTTCCATCCGGAGCGCGGGTCACGCCGGCCTCCGGGTTGGCACCGTCTGGGCCACTAAAGGCGTGCAATTCAACGAAGTCATAGCCCCCGGTTTCGCGCGGCACCAGTGCGAATACCGAGCCGAGTCCGAAGACGCCGCCGGTTTGGGTAGTGCCGTAGACAAGGCCCCCATCCGCTTCGACCAAGGTGCTCGAAGGAGCGCCCAGCGCGTTGCTGAACACGTGAAGGACCTCGAAGGTCTGGGCCGCGCTCATGGAAGGCTCGAGGATCTGAACGCGGGCCTCCGCTCCGCCGACAAAGACGGCCCAAAGAACCACCGGAACCAGGAACAGTCGCCGGGCCGGGGTGGAAGCGTGCCCTACCAGCTTGCGAAGGCCGCCCAAGGGGTGGCGGGTCAGCGGCGAGCCGGGGCGAGCGCAGCGAGCCACGCGGGTCCGCTGCACCTGCGGGTTAGGCGGCCGCCCTTCGGTTGACTGGATCGTCCTTTCCGTCTCGGTAGCCAGACCACTAACTCTGGACATCGGATCGCTGGTCAGAATGGCCAATGAAGTCCCAGCGCCTTCGCCAGGAAGACCGCTAGTTGAGCTCGAGTCACTGTTGCGTCAGGACAGAAACTACCTGCTCCGCAACCTGCGGTGATACCCGATTGAGAGAGAGCCTCTATGAACCGGAACTGTGGATGGCTTGTTGGGACGTCATTAAACGTGGCTACCAGCGGGGCCGGGCTGACCTGCCGCTGGTACCAGACTGTTGCGCTCCTGAATTCGACGTTTGCGCCGTTGCTCTGGGCTTCCAGCCAATAAGTCATCGCGTTGTTTTCAACCGTCACCGGTGACGGCAGCGGATCTCCCCCGTAGTACCCGCAGCCTAGTTCGTACGGGATACCAGTGTCGGCTGAACCGACCAGAGTGCAGGCAGGCGACGCACCGCCCTCGCATTCGTACAGCGACAGTGTCACGACGCTGGTGGTGTCACTGTCGCACGCTTCCAGGGTGATCGCTGTGATCAGAACCCCGGAGGGAAGGGGAAGCGCAGAGCCGAAAGAGCAGGTCGAGCCCAAGCATCTCTTGCCGCCATTCACCGACTCATACTGCTGCGTCGAGGATAGCGGTGCGAATCCCATCGCGGAGACGCGGTAAAGCGTTGGCTCGTCAACACCCCATTCAGCCGGCCATGTCACGATGCTGCGTTGACTCAGCGGACGACCTGCCGGCCTCTGGCGTTCATCAGCACGCAGCCATGCTGACGTGGCCATGACTAGCGAGGCAAACAGCCAGCAGGTAACTCTTGGCAGCGCCTTCACAAGGCTCCCTTCTGTCTTCGGCCGCCTAACGGGTGGCGGGTCAGCGGCGCGTGAAGAGTCGAAGGCGATGAACGCGTCCGCTGCACCCGCAGGTTAGGCGGCGGCTTCATCGCTTCGTCCTGACTGCCACCATTCGGCCTCCATCCTTGGTGTGATTCCTTATGCCGTTGCAGCATACTACGTGTCGAGCAATGCGAGCGGCCCGAGGCCGCCCAAGCAAGGGCAAGATATTGTGATATCCTGATTCCTGATGAAGACCAGCCTGAAGCTTCGGGATGACCTCTGGGAGGCGGCAAAAATCCGCGCGGCGCAGGAGCGGAAAGATCTGGCCGACATTGTCAACGAAGCACTGGAAAACTATTTCGGTGTGAAACGCGCGGAGGAAATGGCGTTTCCCGAACGGTCAGATGGGAAGAAGGGAGGCCGAAGGAATGCGGGGTGACGGTCGGATTTTTCAGCGGGGATCACGCTGGTGGATCTCGTACAACGTGAACGGTCGCAACTACCGGCAGCCGGCGGGTTCAACTGAGGACGACGCCAGGCGGGCGCTCAAGGCGAAGCGGAAGGAAATTGCAGGCGACCGCTTCGTCCCGCCCGCGGCCGAGCGATTGACGGTGGCCGAGCTTCTCGAGTCACTCGAGGCGGATCTCCTCATGCGCGGGGCCAAATCGATGGTCTCCTTCCGCGCACATCGGAAGGCGGTGGAGGAAGTGCTCGGAGCACGGAGAGCCTCCACTCTCGCTGCCGACGAGATCCGGGCATTCCAACAGCGGAAACTGGCTGAGCCCAAGGCGTCCGCAACGGTCAACAGGTACGTGGAGACGCTCCGCGCGGCTTATCGGCTGGCTGCGAAGGAGGGCAAGGTCTCACGGCTCCCCCACTTCCCGATGTTGCGCGAGGACAACGTCCGCCGCGGCTTCTTCGAGCGGGTGGAGTTCGAGAAGGTCGCGGCCGGGCTCCCGGATCCGGTATGCGATGTCGTGCGTTTCGGATACCTGACCGGCTGGCGCAAGGGCGAGATCGTCGGCATGACGTGGGACCAGGTGGACCGGGCGGCTGGCGAGGTTCGGCTGTTCGATTCGAAGAACGGTCGTGGCCGCGTGCTCGCGTTCGACGACGACCTCCGTGCCCTCTTCGAGGAACGGTGGAACAAACGGACGTTCGAGGGGCCGGACGGTCCGGCGCTCTCCGCCTACGTGTTTCACGCGAACGGACGTCCCGTAGTGGATTTCCGCAAGTCGTGGCAGAAGGCCTGCTGCGCGGCGGGCGTCGGCCGCATGGTCGCAGACGAATCGGATCCCGAGAAGGAGCGCTACGTCGGGAAGCTCTTCCATGACCTCCGGCGGAGCGCCGTGCGGGACATGGTCCGCGCCGGCGTCGCGCCGACGATCGCCCGCACCATCAGCGGCCACCGCAGCGACGCGGTCTTCGAGAGGTACGACATCGTCGACGGCCGCGACGTGCGGTCGGGGCTAGAGCGGACGCAGCGCTACCGCCGCGAATCCGGAGAAGTGGGACAGAAGAGGGACAATGTGAGCGTACTCGGGTTAGGATCGAGCGAGGGTTCCTCTCGCAAGTGACTGAGAGGATTGGTCGGGGCGAGAGGATTTGAACCTCCGACCACTCGGTCCCGAACCGAGTGCGCTACCAGGCTGCGCTACGCCCCGAGGAGTTGCGGGTTATACGCGATTCCGGGCCTTTTGGCAAAGGCCCCCGAATGGCGCGCGGGCCGCTACTGGAGCTGGATCCCGAGCTTTCCGCCCGAATAGTCGAGCCGGAGCGTCTTCGTCTCGCCGCCCGAGACCTGCGCGCTCGTCGTGGCGAATGCCGACGGCATGTCCGGGCCCGAGAGCCAGGCCTTGATCGTCGCGGGCCCGGGCTGCACCGTGAGGCTCGCGATCACGCTGCGGCTCTCGCCCTTCTTGAACGAGAAGGGCTTGCGCAGAAGGATCTGGTCGTTGACGGCGATCATGACGTGGCCTTCGGGCAGCGGCGAGTCGAACACGAGGCGGACGGTCGCGGTGCCGGGGGCGGGGGCCGGGGCCGCGCCCTGCGACGGCGGCGCGGCGGCGGCGGCTCGGGCGGGCCCGCCGGCCGGGGCGGGAGCGGCTCCCTTCCTGGCGACCGCGGGCGCCTCCTTGGGCTTCGACACCTTCTTGCGCGCGGCGGCCTCGGCCGCGACCTTCTCGGCGATCTTCGCGTCGGCCTCGTCGCGGACCGACTGGGCGTCGGCGTTGGCGGCGTCGGCCGCGAGCACCTCTTCGGCCTTCTGCTTGGCCTCCTCGGGCCGCCCCTCGGCGAGCGCCGTGCGCGCGGCGGCGAGCGTCGCGGCTTCCTGCTCGCGGCGCTGCGTCTCCTCCTGCTGGCTCTTGACGGCGTTCTCCGCCATCTGGGCGTACTTGCGGGCCTCCTCGTTGTTGGGGCTGCGCGCGAGGACTTGCCGGAACTTCGCCAGGCTCTCGGCGTACTGGCCCGCGGCGAAGAGCTTCTGACCCTCTTCCAGCGCCTGCTTGCGGTCGTGGACTTCCTGCTCGAGCGCCGCGTCGGGGGCCACGGTCGGCGTCGAGGCCGACCTCGCCCGCAGCGCGAAGAAGCCGATGACGAGGATCGCGAGTCCCGCGGCACCGGCCACGACGCGCCAGAACCACTTGGGATTGACCTCGGCCTTCGCGATCTTCTTCCACTCCTGCGCGGGGACGGGCGCCGGCGCCGCCACCGGCGTCGAGCCCGGGATGGGCGGAAGCTGATCCGCGTTCTCGAAGCCGCCCTCGAGCGGGATCGAGGTCTCGGCCTCCGGCTCGGCGGGCGCATCCGCCGCGGCGACGCGCACGGGGTTCGTCGACTCGCGGTCGTCCTCGCCGCCCGGCACGTCGGAGGGCGCGGGCGGCGGACCGGGCGGCGGCGGCGCAGCGGGAGGAACGGCCGTCGTGTCGCGCGGCGCGCCCTGCGCCGCGAGCTCCTGCAGGTTCGCGAGCTTCAGGGTCGGCAGATTCTCGGCGGCCGAGACCATCGTGCCGAGGTCCTGGAGCGCCTTCTGCTCCTCCATGTGGGCCTTGAGCTGGTAGAGCGCGAGGGCCATGTCCTTGCCGCGCTGGTACCGGTTCCACGGGTCCTTGGCCATCGCGCGGGCGACGATCGGGTTGAACTCCGGCGGGACGTCGCTCGAGAGGTCGGCCGGAGGCGTGAAGTCCTCGTGGACGATCTTGTACGAGATCGCCGTGAGGTTGTCGCCCTGGAAGGGCTTGCGCAAGGTCAGCATCTCGTACAGCACGACGCCCAGCGAAAAGATGTCGCTCCGGCCGTCGACGGGGGCGCCGGAGACCTGCTCGGGCGACATGTAGTTGGGGGTCCCGAGAAACTGGCCGGTGGTCGTGAGGTTGGACGAGGCGACCTTCGCGATCCCGAAATCGGTGATCTTGACCTTGCCGTCGGTCGTCAGGATGATGTTCGCCGGCTTGACGTCGCGGTGGATGATGCCCTTGCGGTGGGCGTAGTCGAGGGCTTCGCCGATCTGCGCCACGAGGTCCGCGATCTCGTCCCAGGTGAACCGGTTCTTGTCGGCCAGGAGCGACTTGAGGTTGCGCCCCTCGATGTACTCCATGGCGATGAAGGACGCGCGGCTTTCGGTGTCCTCCCCGATGTCGTGGATCGTGACGATGTTGGGATGGGAGAGGATCCCGGCCGTCTGCGCCTCGCGCACGAAGCGCTCCCGGAACTCGCGGGACTCCGAGTCGTCCTCGTCGCCCTGGGACGTCTTGATGGTCTTGATGGCGACGAGCCGGCCGATGACGGGGTCCTTGGCGAGGTACACGACTCCCATCGCGCCCTTGCCGAGCTCGTTCAAGACTTCGTAGCGGCCGAGCCTGCCCACGCGCGCTCCCGCTACTTTCTCCGCCATAGGCTCGGAACGAGTCCCTCCCCGCCCGGCGGACGACCCGCGGTGATGCAAGTGGGCGCCGGACCGCCGAAATTCTAGCAGGTTGGCCGGATCCGCGTGTGAATCGGGGCGGTCCGGACGGCCTGCGGGTGTCGTCGGAGGCCGTATTGGAGCGGTATTCTGCGCCCTATGGACCCGGTCCGAGGCGAACGCATCCTCCGGTTCGAGGCGGGGGGCGAGGCCCGGCCCCGCGAGGACCGTGTGACGGTCGAGGAGCCGCTCGAGATCCGCGTCGGGTCCGAGACGCTCGCCGTCACCATGCGGACCCCCGGCCACGATTTCGACCTGGCGGCCGGATGGCTCCTCTCCGAGGGCATCGTCCGGCGGCCCGAGGAGATCGTCCGGCTGGAGCACTGCCGCGAGGTCCGCTCGGAGGAGGAGGAAGGCAACGTCGTCATCGTCCGCTCCACCGCGCCGGCCCGCGGCCTCGACCGCGCGAAGCGGCTCCTCCTGACGAGCTCCTCCTGCGGCCTCTGCGGCAAGGGCTCGATCGAGTCGATCCACGGGCGGTTTCCCCCGGTCGCCTCGGACGCCCGGATCTCCCCCGACGTGCTCGCATCTCTGCCGGCGAAGCTGCGACGGGCGCAGGCCGATTTCGCGGAGACGGGCGGGCTCCACGGGGCGGGTGTCTTCACGCTCTCGGGCGAGCTCGTGGCTTCGCGCGAGGACGTCGGACGGCACAACGCCGTCGACAAGGTCCTCGGGCACCTCTTTCGCGAGGGCCGAGTTCCCCTGTCGCAGAACGTCCTGCTCGTGTCCGGCCGCGCCTCGTTCGAGATCGTTCAGAAGGCCGTGGCCGCCGGGGTGCCGATCCTCGCCGCGGTGTCCGCGCCCTCCTCGCTCGCGATCGATCTCGCGCGCGCCGCGCGCGTCGCCCTCGTGGGCTTCCTGCGGGAGGGAGGCTTCAATCTCTACTCGGCGGAGGACCGTCTCGGCGTTGCCGCGAACGCTCGATGATCGCGGGGATCACCCAGCCCAGCAGGAAGCCCGCGAACACGAGCAGGCCGACGGCGATCGCGAAGGCGAGCCCGATGCCCACACAGGAGAGCGCGGTCATGCCGCCCTCATTGTCGCCGGAGCGGCGGTGACGCCGCGCGAGGACCCGGAGGAACGGCTCAAAAGCGGCAAAGCCGTCGCGGCGGCGCTGCTGCTCGCGGGCGTAATTCTCGCGGCCACGGCGGTCTTTCTGTGGGTTCTTTTGGCCCGGGGCTGCGCCAGGCCTTCAATATAATCCGGCGCCATGAAGTCATTCTCCGCTCCCAACCTGCGCAACGTCGCCGTCGTGGGACACAACACGGTCGGCAAGACCACCCTCGTCGCCTCCCTCCTGTACGCCGCCGGGGCAACCACCCGGGCCGGCCGCATCGAGGATGGCACCTGCCCGACGGACTTCGACGGCGAGGAAATCGACCGCAAGATCTCGATCAACCTGGCCTGCGCCCACGTCGTCCACCGCGACACGAAGATCAACTTCATCGACGCCCCCGGCTACGGCATCTTCGCGACCGAAGCGCGCGCGGCCGTCTACGCCGCCGACGCCGCCATCATCGTGCTCGACGCCGTTTCGGGAGTCGAGGTCCAGACCGAGCGGGTCTGGAAGTTCGCCGCCGAGTTCGGGCGGCCGGTGCTCTTCGTCGTCAACCGGATGGACCGCGAGCGCGCCTCCTTCGACCGCTCGATCGCCAGCCTCCAGAAGAAGTTCGGCCGGGGCGTCGTCGCCCTCCAGATCCCGATCGGCGAGGAGAAGGGCTTCCACGGCACCGTCGACCTCGTCCGGATGGAAGCGCACGTCAACGACGACGGCAAGCGCAGCGACGGGCCCATCCCGGCCGACCTGGCCGAGCGCGCGAAGGCCGAGCACGAGGCGCTCGTCGAGGCCGTCGCCGAGGGCGAGGACGACCTCATGGAGAAGTTCTTCGCCCAGGGCACCCTCGACGCCCAGGACATCGTGCCCGGGTTGAAGCGCGAGATCGTCGAGCGCAAGATCTTCCCCGTCCTTTGCGCCTCCTCCTCCCACACCGTCGGCGCCCTGCGGATCCTCGACGCCTGCGTCGCGCTCCTGCCGACCCCCGAAGAGCGGAAGACCGAGGCGGTCGGCAAGGACGGCAAGCCCGCCATGATCTTCTGCAACGAGAAAGACCCCGCGGTCGCGCAGGTCTTCAAGACGGTCTCGGACCCCTTCGCGGGCCGCATCTCGTACCTGCGTGTTCTCGCGGGCCACTTCCAGTCCGACGGAACCTACTGGAATTCCGGAAAGAGCGTCCCGGAGCGCTTCTCGGGCCTGTTCCTGCCGCAGGGCAAGGAGCACGTCAGCGTCGCCGAGGCGAAGGCCGGCGACATCGTCGCCGTCGCCAAGCTCAAGGAAACGCTGACGGGCGACACGCTCACGGCCAAGGACCACCCCGTCGTCATCCCGGCGCTCAAGGTCCCGGAGGCCTCGATCGCCTACGCCATCGAGCCGAAGGCCAAGGGCGACGAGGACAAGATCTCGACGGCCCTCCACAAGCTGATCGAGGAAGATCCCTCGCTCTCCTTCCAGCGGGACGAGGAGACCAAGGAGTTCCACCTCGCCGGCGCCTCGCAGCTCCACGTCGAGATCGCCGTCGCCCGCCTCAAGAAGCGGTACGGCGTCGAGGTCATCCTCCACCCGCCCAAGGTCCCCTACCGCGAGACCATCACCCGCAAGGCCGAGGCCCACGGCCGGCACAAGAAGCAGACCGGCGGCCACGGCCAGTTCGCCGACTGCCGCATCCGCGTCGAGCCGCTGCCCCGCGGCAAGGACTTCGAGTTCGTCGACGACATTTACGGCGGAGCGATCCCGCGCAACTTCATCCCCGCCGTCGAGAAGGGGATCCAGGAGGTCCGCCGCAAGGGCTTCCTCGCCGGGTACCCGATGGTCGACTTCCGCGTCACGCTCTACGACGGCCAGTACCACGACGTCGACTCCTCCGAGCTCGCGTTCAAGCTCGCCGGGGCCCTCGCCTACAAGGAGGCGATGGCGGCCGCCAGGCCCACGCTGCTCGAGCCCGTCATGAACGTCGAGATCACGGCTCCCAACGAGTACGTCGGCGATCTCATGGGGGACCTCTCGTCCCGCCGGGGAAAGGTCGAGGGCATGGACGCCGCCGAAGACGACACCGTCATCAAGGCGCAGGTCCCGATGTCGGAGCTTCTGACCTACGGCGCGCAGCTGCGCTCGATCACCCAGGGCCGCGGCTCCTTCCACCTCGAGTTCTCGCACTACGCCGAGGTCCCGCACGCGCTCCAGGAGAAGGTGATCGCCCAGTCCAAGGCCGGCAAGGGCGGCGAGGTCAAGGAAGCCTAGGACCCGGCCCGGTCGTCATCGGCTCTGCTCGGGCGCGGAAACCGAGGGGTTCTTTCTCTCCAGCACGCAGACCATCTCGTCGTTGCCTCGCCAGCCGCCCGGGTCAGACGGGGTCGCCCGCCGACCGGCCCGAAAACGGACGACATACTCGTCGCGAATCTCCGGGTGGTCCAGGAGCTGTCCATCCACGGCGCCGGCTCCGGCCGATACGCCCGCGACGACCCACCGCGGCTCGTGGGTTGCAATGGCATCGGGCGCCATTCGGGCCCACCGCGGTCCCACCCAGGCCGGGACCCGGCGAATCTCCTGTCGCAGCACACCGAGTTCGCGGACGACGATGCCCGTTTCTCCGGGCCGGCTGTGCCCCGCCAGCCAGTCGATCGCCGCCACACGGCTGTCGACGAGGCGGGCACGAGCGACCGACTGGATTGCGACGGGAACGCCGAAGCTCGCGAGCACCCAGACCACCCCGGCCAGCGCCACGAGGCGCGGCCTCTTCGACAGGGCACTCCAGCGAACGTAGAGCAGGGAAACGCCGACGCAGGCCGGGGGCACGAGCGGGAGCATGTTTCGGAACGGTTGGAAGGATCTCGTACCGTACAGCGCGGCGGCCACACCGATCCACGCCCACCACCCCCGGATCGCGGGAGCGATCTCCTTCGTTCGAAGGCCGAGCAGCAGGCCCCCGGTGGCGAACAGAACGAACGCCGGTCCGAGCTCGGGGCGGTCGTACGGGACGTCCCACTCGGCTCGGACCAGGGCCTGACGCCAGAGCGCGGGCGAAGCGAGCTCGGAATACTGCGTTCCCTGTTGCACGATCGCATCGAAGACCGCTCGCGGGTGGGCGACGAGCGCGGGCATCGCGACGACGGCCCCGACGACGAGCCCCGAGAGGGCGAGCAGGACTCGACGCGACTTCTCCTTCGCCGGGAGGCCGGCGAGGATCGTGGTCACCATGAAGCTCAGGATGACGAGACCCGCCGGGTACTTCGATGCGAACGCCAGGCCCGCGAGCGCTCCCGCCCCGAGGGAGGCCAGGCCGGGCCGCCGCGAGGTCCGGGACACGTCGGTCAGAATCAGTGTCCCGAGCGCGAAGAAGGTCGCCCACGGGTCGACCGTGGCATACGCGCTGCGCACGACGAGCGCCGGGACCAGGGCCGCCAGAAGTCCCGCCGCCAGCCCAGCCTCCGGACCCGCCATCCGGCTCGCGAGCACGCCCGTGAGGATGACGATTCCAAGACTCACGGCCAGCACGGCGAGCCTGGCGGCGAGGAGAAACTCGAAGGGCTCCAGCTCGTCGTAGATCTGAACGTCACGGGGGACCTCGGCTCGAAGCGAGCGTCCGCCGAGCGCGCGCGAGAGGCCGTCGGCAACATGCATCGCCGCCGCCGCGCCGAAGATCGGAAGCTGTGGGTACAGGAAGGCCGGCTGGTCCCAGTCTCCGGATCGCAGAATCGCGAACGCGGGGTGGAGATAGTTGCCTTCGTCGACATAAGACATGTACGGCTTCGCCGCTCCGAGCGGCAGGGCCCGAACGGCGAGTGCAGCGGCCAGGATTCCGGCCCAGGCCAGCGCCCGCCGAGCCCGTTTCTTCAAGGCGTCGGCCGGCGTTCGAACCGGAGCAGACGGTAGCCGTAGGCGCCGGAGGCATAGAGCGCACGGTAGCCGTGGCCGCTCTCGAGGAGCGCGTCGATCCGAGCGGGCTCCAGGCCGAGGTCCCGTTCGATCGCCGCGCGGTGCCGGGGAATCCGCTCGAGGAAATAGTCGATCGTGGGAGCGGCTTTCGCCGTGACGTCGAGCTCCTCCTCCCGCCGGAAGCCCGCCGCCTCCGCGGCCTCGAGGAAGCGGTCGAGGCGATGGAGGGCGTCGGGCGTTTCGACGGGCGCGAGCGCGAACTCGTCGAGAACGACCACGCGGGCGCCGGGGGCCGCGAGGGCGCGGACCTTCCGGAAGAGCGCGCCGCTCTCGATGTACTGCGAGGACTCCTGAAAAAGAACGGCGTCGAAGCGGTCGGTCGTCTCGTAGTGCTCGAGCGGGGTCGTGTGGACTCGGATGCTCCCTCCGAAGCGCTCCGCCGCGGCCGCGGCCTGCACGGGGTCGGGCGTGATGCCCTGAGCCGCGTATCCCATCCCCGTCAGCCGGGCGAGCGTCGTCCCGAGGCCGATGCCGACCTCGAGAAGCGACGCCGAGGGCGGCGGGAGTCGGGACAGAAGCAGCTGCGTCGAGCGCTCCTGGGCCGCGGCGATCGTGTCGCCGGGGTGCTCGAAGAGGCCGTAGTGCATGGAGGCGGCGCTCCCCTCTTCGCGCTCGAGGACGGAGAGGAGAACGTTCAGGGGAAACGGGAAGTCGCGATACGCCGACGGGCTCATGCTCGAGAGGGGGCGGCCGCGAGGGCCGCCCCTACGACCGAAGGGCGGGCCTTGGAGGCCCCGGTTCGTAGGGGCGGGGCTCGTCCCCGCCCTCTCCTACAGCGTGCGCCAGCGTCTGCCGTCCTTTTCGAGGAAGCGGTCCGCGGCCTCGGGCCCGAACGTGCCGGCGGCGTAGTTGGGGAAATCGGCCGGCGGCGTGCGCTCCCAGGCGTCGAGGATCGGGGTCAGCACTTCCCACGCGTGCTCCGCTTCGTCGCCGCGGATGAAGAGGGTCTGGTCCCCGTGCGTGACGTCGACGAGAAGCCGCTCGTACCCGCCGGCGATCGGCGCCCCGAGCTTCGAGTACGGGAAGTCCATGTAGACCGACTGCACCTGCAGCACCGAGCCCGGGACCTTGACGCCGAACTTGAGCGACACGCCCTCGTCCGGCTGAATGTGCAGGCGCAGGACGTTCGGCGAGAGCTCCCCCGAGGCCTTGCTGAAGAAGCGGTGGGGCACCTGTTTGAACTCGATCGCGACCTCGGTGACGCGCTTGGCGAGCCGCTTGCCGGAGCGCAGGTAGAACGGCACGCCGGCCCAGCGCCAGTTGTCGATCGCGACCTTGATGGCGGCGTAGGTCGGCGTGAAGGACTGCGGATCGACCTTCTCCTCCTCGCGGTACCCGGGCACGCGCTTGCCGTTGACGACCCCCGGGCCGTACTGGCCCCGGACCGCCCACTCGGCGATCCCGTCGTTCTCGAACGGCCGGATCGACTCGAGGACCTTGACCTTCTCGGCGCGGATCGCGTCGGCCTCGTAGGCGGCCGGCGGCTCCATCGCCGTCAGGGTCAGAAGCTGCATGATGTGGTTCTGGAACATGTCGCGCACGACGCCCGCTTCCTCGTAGAACCCGGCGCGATGCCCGACCCCGACCGACTCCGCGACCGAGATCTGGACGTGGTCGACGTAGCGGTGGTTCCACATCGGCTCGAAGATTCCGTTGGCGAACCGCAGGACGAAGATGTTCTGGACCGTTTCCTTTCCGAGATAGTGGTCGATCCGGTAGACCTGCTTCTCGGGGAAGACCTTGAGGAGCACCTCGTTGAGGTGGCGGCAGGACGGCAGGTCGTGGCCGAACGGCTTCTCGACGACGGCGCGCACCCAGCCGTTGGCGACGCGCGTCAGCTCCGCCTCGCCGAGACCATGGAGGATCGGCTCGTCGGCGTCGGGGGGCGTCGCGAAGTAGAAGATCCGGTTGCGGTTCCCCGAGCGCTTCCCCTCGATCGCGTCGAGCGCCGCGCGGACGTCGCGATAGAGCGACGGGTCCGTGAAGTTCCCGGCGACGTACCGAACGACCGCCGGGAGGTCCCCGGGCCGGCCCTGGGTCGGCGGCGTGAACTCGCGGGCGCCCTCCTCGAGGTGCCGGCGGAACTCGTCGTCGGAGTAGTGCGTGCGGCCGATGCCGACGATCGCGAAGTCCGGCGAGATCGCGCCGTCCCGGTTCAGGTGCGCGATCGCCGGCGCGAGCAGGCGCCGCGTGAGGTCGCCCGAGGCCCCGAAGATCACGAGCGTGCACGGGGGACGGATCTCCTCCTCGGAGCGCCGCGTCGTTCCGGGAACGGAAACGCTCGGAGAGCTCATGCGCGCGATAGTCCGAGATGCCCCGGGGCCCCGATCACGCCACCCTCATCGACTTCTCCTTCTCCTCGATCGCCTGGAGGAGAGCGTCGTAGGAGTCCGAGAACTTCTTGACGCCCTCGTCCTCGAGCTCCTGGACGACCTGGCCGAAGTCGATCTTGAGGTCCGGCAGGGCCCGGAAGGCGGCGCGGGCGGCCTCGAGGTCGTCGTGGATGCGGACCTTCGGGTCGCCGTGGTCCCGGTAGGCCTCGAAGGTCTCGGGCGGGATCGTGTCGACCGACTGCGGCGCGATCAGCGCCTCGACGTAGTAGACGTCGGGGAGCGACTTGTCCTTGGTCGAGGTCGACGCCCAGAGGGGCCGCTGGACGCGGGCGCCCCTGGCCTTCAGCGCCGCGAACCGCGCCCCGCCGAAGACCTCCTCGAAGGCCGCGTACGCGATCCGCGCGTTGGCGACGCCGAGCTTCGCCCGCCAGGTCTTCGCGTCCGGGTTGCCGGCCTTCGTCAGGGCGTCGAGCTTGCCGTCGACGTTGGTGTCGACGCGCGACACGAAGAAGCTCGCGACCGAGCGGATCCGGTCGATCGCCTCGCCTCGCTTGACCCGGTCCTCGAGCGCGGAGAGGTAGGCGTCCATGACCTCGCGGTACCGGGGAACGCCGAAGAGGAGCGTGACGTTGATGTTGAGGCCGTCGGAAAGGCACTGGCGGATCGCCGGGACGCCCTGGGCCGTCCCCGGGATCTTGACCATGACGTTGGGCCGCTTGCACCGGTCCCACAGGCGGTGGGCCTCGGCGATCGTGCCCTGCGTGTCGCGGGCGAGACGCGGCGCGACCTCGATCGAGACGAAGCCGTCCTCCCCGCCGCTCGCGTCGAAGACCGGGCGGAACTGGTCGGCCGCCGCGGAGACGTCCGCCACCGCGAGGCTCTCGTAGATGGCGGCCGGCGGCTGCCCGGCGGCGCCGCCGATGACCTCGTCGTAGAGAGTGCTCTTGGCGATGGCGTTCTGGAAGATCGTCGGGTTGGACGTCATGCCGCGCAGGCCGTCCTCCGCGATCAGCTTCTTCAGTCCCGGACCGGTGTAGAGGTCCCGCCGGATGTAGTCGTACCAGACGCTCTGGCCGAGCTCTCCCAGCCGCTTCAGAGGATTCGTGCTCATGCCCTGCCTCCTTGCCTGCCGAGCACCCCGTGCGCGTACTTCACGACGTGCTCGACGGTGAATCCGTATTCCTTCATCACGATCTCGCCCGGCGCCGAAGCGCCGTAGCGATCGACGCCGATCGATCCGCCGTGGTCGCCGACCCAACGCTCCCAGCCGAGCGTCACCCCGGCCTCGATCGATAGCCTCGACCGGACGTCCGGCGGAAGGACCTCGTCGCGGTACTCCCGGGGCTGCGCTTCGAAGAACTCCCAGCACGGCATCGAGACGACGCGCGTCGGGATGCCCTCGGCCTCGAGCTTCGGGCGCGCCGCGACCGCCAGCTGCAGCTCGGAGCCCGTGGCGATCAGGATCAGGCGCGGTTTCCCGCCCGACGCCTCGGCGAGGATGTAGGCGCCCCGCGATACGTCGCCCTTCGCGCCGGACCGGTCGAGGACCGGCACGTTCTGGCGGCAGAGCACGAGGCCCACGGCCCCCTCGCGGTGCTCGATCGCGGCCCGCCAGGCCTCGGCGGTCTCGTTCGCGTCGCCCGGACGGAGGATCGCGAAGTGCGGCATCGCCCGGAGCGACATGAGCTGCTCGACCGCCTGGTGCGTCGGGCCGTCCTCGCCGAGCCCGATCGAGTCGTGCGTCCAGACGAAGATCGTCGAGAGATGCGAAAGGGCCGCGAGGCGGATCGACGGGCGCATGTAGTCGGAGAAGCAGAAGAACGTGGCGACGAAGGGGCGCACTCCCCCGTGGCAGGCCATGCCGTTGGCGATCGCCGCCATCGCGTGCTCGCGGACGCCGTAGTGGATGTTGTTCCCGTCGCCGGTCCGGCCGTCGAACTCGGCGGCGCCGTCGATGTGGGTCTTGGTCGACTCGGCGAGGTCCGCGTCGCCGCCGAGAAGCGCCGGCACGTGCTTCGCGATCGCATTGATCGCCTTTCCCGACGCGACGCGGGTCGCGAGGGACTCCCCCGCCTTCCACTTCGGCAGGTCGGCGTCCCAGCCCTTCGGCAGCGCGCCCTTCGCGTCCGCCCGCCACTCCTCGGCGAGGTCCGGGTACTCCTTCGCCCAGGCCTCGAAGCGCTGCAGCCACGCGGCCTCGGCCTTCTCGCCGCGGGCGACCGCCGAGCGCAGGTGCTCGAGGGCCTCCTTCGGCACGTGGAACGCGTCCGTCCACTCCCAGCCCAGCGCCTTCTTCGTCAGCGCGACCTCTTCGGCGCCGAGCGGGCTCCCGTGAGCAGCGTTGGTCCCGGCCTTGTGGGGCGAGCCGTAGCCGATCGTGGTGCGAACGGCGATGATCGTCGGCCGCTCCTCCTGCGACACCGCGGTCGCGATCGCGCGGTCGATTCCCTCGAGGTCGGTATTGCCGTTCTCGACGCGCAGCACCTGCCAGCCGTAGGCCGCGTAGCGCGCGAGAACGTCCTCGGTGAAGCTCTGCTGCGCCGGGCCGTCGAGCGTGACGTGGTTGTCGTCGTAGAGGTAGACGAGCTTGCCGAGCTTCAGGTGGCCGGCGAGCGAGGCGGCCTCCCCGGAGATGCCCTCCATCAGGTCGCCGTCGCCGACGAGGCAGAAGGTCCGGTGGGAGACGATCTCGTGGCCGGGACGGTTGAATCGGTGGGCCAGGAACCGCTCCGCGATCGCCATGCCGACCGCGTTGGCCGTCCCCTGGCCGAGGGGGCCCGTGGTCGCCTCGACGCCCGGGGTCAGGTGCACCTCGGGATGCCCCGGCGTGCGGCTGCCCCACTGGCGGAAGGCCTTGAGGTCGTCGAGGGAAAGGTCGTAGCCCGTCAGGTGCAGCAAGCTGTAGAGGAGCGCCGACCCGTGGCCGGCCGACAGCACGAACCGATCGCGGTCCGGCCAGTGCGGATTCCGGGGATTGTGCGCGAGGTGCCGGTGCCAGAGGACGTAGGCCATCGGGGCGGCTCCGAGCGGCAGGCCGGGATGGCCGGAGTTGGCTTTCTGAACGGTATCGATCGACAGGGTCCGAATCGTGTCGATCGCGAGCTCTTCGAGAGACTTCGCGGCAGTGGTCAAGCGGACCTCCTCGGCCGGATCTTATTACGCGGGTGGGAAGCGGCGTGCACGATCCGGCCGGTTCGCCGGGAGCGAAACCCTCGGCTCGTTCTGAGAGAGAATCGGGGCGCGAGGGCCCGACTCCTGTGAAGATCGAAGAATCCGTGACCGCCCCGCGCGGCGCCCGAAATCCGCTCGAGTGGTCCGGCGGAGACCTCTCCGACCGGGCGCTCTCCATGGAATGGCTCGAGACCGACGGCCTCGGGGGCTTCGCGTGCGGCACGGTGGCCGGACCGCGGAGCCGCCGTTACCACGGGTGGCACGTCCCGGCCATCCCGCCGCCCCGGCGCCGCTGGTTGCTGGTCTCGGGTTGCGACGAGTTCGTCACGGCGCGCGGCCGCACGACCGGCATCTCGACGCAGGAGTACCACGACATCTTTCATCCCGAGGGGATGAATAACCTCACCCGCTTCCGGCTCGAGCCGTTCCCGACCTGGCGCCACGAGAGCGCGGACTTCGCCGTCGAGCGCTCGCTCTGCCTCGTCCGCGACCGCGCGGTCACGATCGTCCGCTGGGTCAATCGCGGCGCCTCGGAGCTGACGCTGCGCGTGCGGCCGCTCCTGGCGTTCCGCGGGCTGCATCGCCTGCAGACCGAGACGGCCGACTGGGACGCATCCGTCGAGATCCGCGGGGAGACGTCCTGGGTCAAGCCGCTCCCCTACCTTCCCCGGCTGTTCCTCCGCGGCGTCTTCGCCGCGACGCGGAGCGACCCGGCGTGGTACCGGCGCTTCCGCTACGCCGAGGAGGCGGCGCGGGGCTACGACTGCGAGGAGGACCTCTGGAGCCCGCTCGAGTGGGAGTGGACGCTCCGCCCCGACGCCCAGGCCTTCGCGCTGTTCTCGCTCGACGAGGTCGCGGGCGACCCCGACGGATTCCTCGACGCGGAGCGAAAGCGCCGGCAGGAGTTTGCCCCGACCGGCGACTCCGTCTTCGACGAGCTCGCCCGGCGCTCCGAGGCGTTCGTCGCCGAGGCCGACCACCGGCGGACCACGGTGCTCGCGGGATACCCGTGGCTGACCGACTGGGGCCGGCAGGCCATGGTCGCGGCGCCCGGGCTGGCGCTCGCCCAGGGACGCGCCGGCACGCTCGCGCGCGTGCTCAACACGTTCGGCGCCGACCAGCGCGACGGCCTCATCCCGGGCCACTACGACGGCGACGCCGCCCAGCCCGAGTACGACTCGATCGACGCCTCCCTCTGGTTCATCCTCGCGGTCGAGTGGTTTTCGCGCGCCCGGCGCAACCCGTCCCGGCCGTCCCCGTTCCTCGGCGCGGTGCGCGCGATCGTCGAGGCGTACCGGCGGGGAACCCGCTCGCACATCGGGGTCGGGCCGGACGGGCTGCTCGCCGGCGACTCGCCCCGGCGGCCCCTGACCTGGATGGACGCGGTCCTCGACGGCCAGGCCGTGACGCCGCGCGCCGGCCGCCCGGTCGAGGTCAACGCCCTCTGGCACGCCGCCCTCAAGGCCGCGGCCCGGCTCGAGCGGCTCGCCGGGGAAACCGGGCGGGCGCGCGAGCTCGAGTCGGAGGCCTGGCACCTGGCGCGGCGGTTCAACGAGACCTTCTGGTGGGCCGAGAAGGGCTGCCTCTACGACGTCGTCGGGGACTTCGGCCCGGACCCGAGCGTGCGGCCGAACCAGATCTTCGCCGTCGCGCTGACCGACGACCTGCTCCCGCCGCACCGCGCGCGGTCGGTCTACTGGAGCGTGCGGCGCCATCTCCTGACGCCCTTCGGCCTGCGCACGCTGGATCCGGAGGACCCCCGCTACCGCGGCGAGTGCACGGGCGACGAGCGCTCCCGGCTCTCGGCCATGCACCAGGGAACGGTGTGGCCCTGGCTGATGGGGGCTTTCGCCGACGCCCACTTCCGGGTCTTCGGCAACACCGAGCAGTCGCGCCGGACGATGCGGGCCCTGCTCGCGCCGCTGCGCGCGCACGTGCGGGAGGCCGGGCTCGGGCACGTGGCGGAGATGTTCGACGGCGATCCGCCGCACACGCCGCGCGGCTGCTTCGCCTCGGCCTGGGCCGAGGGCGAGATCGCGCGGGTCCTCTACACGCACATGCGCGGAGGGGAATGAGGAACGGGCGAGCCTCCTGACCGCTCCATGAAGGTCCTCATGTTCGGCTGGGAGTTCCCCCCGTACGTCTCGGGAGGCCTCGGCGTGGCCTGCGAGGGGCTGGTGCGGGGCCTCCTGGAGCTCTCGACCGAGGTCTCCCTGGTGCTGCCGCGCCGCGTCCCGAGCTTCTCGCCGCGGCTGCGCATCCTCACGGCCGGCCGCTCCGGCGAGAGCCGCGCACGGGCGCCGAAGACCCGGCGACTGCGGCTGCGCGTCCGGCGCATCCGGACGCTCCTGAAGCCCTACGTCACCGAGGAGATCTACGAAGAGGAGATCCTCGCGCTCTCCCGCGGCGCGGCCGGCGGTCCGGGCCTCTACGGACCGGACCTTCATGCGGAGGTGCTGCGCTACGCCGAGGAGGCGGCGCGCATCGCGGCCCGCGAGTCCTTCGACGTCATCCACGCGCACGACTGGCTGACCTTCATGGCGGGGATGCGCGCGAAGCGCTCGAGCGGCAAGCCCCTCGTCCTGCACGTGCACGCCACCGAGTACGACCGCTCGGGCCAGGTCGACGGCGGTTTCGTCGCGGGGGTCGAGCGGGCCGGCCTCGCGGCGGCCGACCGGGTGGTCGCCGTGTCCGCGTACACGGCCGACGTCCTGGCCACCCGGTACGGCGTTCCCGGCGACAAGCTGCGGGTCGTCCACAACGCGATCGACGCCCGCGCCCGGCGGCCCCGCTGGACCGTCGCGGAGGACGAGCCGCTGGTGCTCTTCGCCGGCCGGATCACGTGGCAGAAGGGACCCGACTACTTCGTCGAGGCCGCCGCCCGCGTCGCGGCGGAGATGCCCGGCGTCCGGTTCGCCGTGGCCGGCGCCGGCGATCGCCTGCGACCCATGATGCAGCGGGTGGCCGACGCCGGCCTCGAGGACCGGTTCCTCTTCACCGGGTTCCTGCCGCCCGAGGAGCTCGACCGCCTGTACGCCCGGGCCGACGTGTACGTGATGCCCTCGGTGTCGGAGCCCTTCGGCCTCACGGCGCTCGAGGCCCTCCAGCACGGCACGCCGGTCATCGTCTCCCGCTCGGCCGGCGTCTCCGAGGTCGTCCGCCACGTCCTGCGCGTCCGCTTCGGCGACGTCGAGGACCTCGCCTCCAAGATCCTCTCGGTCCTTCTGTTCCCGCCGCTCTCCCACGCGCTCTCGACGCGTGGCCGCGCGGAGGTCGAGCGCCTCTCGTGGCGCGAAGCTGCGTGGCGCTGCCGGACGATCTACGGCGAGGTGGTGGCAGAATGAGGCCCGCCCGATGATTCCGGTCTGTCTCTACTTCCAGGTCCACCAGCCGCACCGCCTGCGCCGGTATACGTACTTCGACGTCGGCCGCGAGCACCGCTACTTCGACGACGGGGCGAACCGGGCGATCCTGTCGCGCGTCGCCGAGCGCTCGTACCGGCCCGCGACCGCGATGCTCGAGCGGCTGCTCGCGCGCCACCCGCGCTTCGCGGTGGCCTTCTCGTTCTCGGGGACGCTCCTCGAGCAGCTCTCGGCCTGGTCACCCGACGTTCTCGCCGCCTTTCGCCGGCTCGCGGCCGACGAGCGCGTCGAGATCCTCGCGGAGACTTCCCACCACTCGCTCGCCTGGCTCGCGTCGCTCGAGGAGTTCGACGCCCAGGTCGCCCTCCACCGGGCCGCGATCGCGGAGACGTTCGGCCGGGAGCCGCGGGTCTTCCGCAATACCGAGCTCATCTACTCCGACGCCCTGGCGGCGCGCCTGGAGGCGCAGGGATACCGCGGCGTGCTCGCCGACGGCGTCGAGCCCTTGACGGGACCGCGCTCGGCCCGCGGGGTCTTCCGGGCCGCGACGCCCGGCGGCCTGCCCCTGCTCCTGCGGGACTACCGCCTGTCCGACGACATCGCGTTCCGCTTCTCCAACCGTTCCTGGAGCGAGTGGCCGCTGACGCCCGAGAAGTACGACCGCTGGATCGCGCCGCTCGACGGCAGCCTCCTCTCGCTCTTCATGGACTTCGAGACGTTCGGCGAGCACCAGGACCGGGAGACCGGCATCTTCGACTTCTTCGAGGAATGGGTCGCCCGGCACCTCGCGCACCCGGGCGACGGGTTCCTGACGCCCTCGCGGGCGATCGCGACTGGGCCGCCCGGCGACCGGCTGTCCTCGCCGCGCCTGCTGTCCTGGGCCGACGAGGCCCGGGACGTCTCCGCCTGGCAGGGCAACGACCTCCAGCGCGACGCCCTGAAGCGGCTCTTCGCGCTCGAGTCCCGGGTCCGGGCGGCGGGCTCGGCCGAGATTCTGTCGGACTTCCGCCGTCTCACGACCTCGGACCACTTCTATTACATGGCGACCAAGGCCGCCGAGGACGGCGAGGTGCACGCGTATTTCTCGCCCCACGAATCGCCGTACGAGGCGTACATTGCCTTCATGCACGTGCTGTCGGACCTCGAGCGGCGCCTCCCGCGCCCGGCCCGCCGGCCCTCCGCCACGGCCGCGCCCGGCCGGGCGACCGCCCGCCTTTGAAGAAGACGAAGCCGGTCTTCCTCCTCGTCTGCGACGGCTGGGGCCACGCGCCGCCCTCGCCCGGCAACGCCATCACGCTGGCCCGCACGCCGATCTACGACCGGTGGCTCGCCGAGTATCCCTGGACGCTCCTCGAGGCCTCCGGCGAGGCCGTGGGGCTCCCGGCCGGAGTGATGGGCAACTCGGAGGTCGGCCACCTGACGCTCGGCGCGGGCCGCATGGTTCCGCAGGACCTCTTGCGGATCGACCTCGCGCTGCGCGATGGCTCGTTCGACGAGAATCCCGCGCTGCGCGAGGCCTGCGCCGCCGGCAAGCGCCGCGGTGCGACGCTCCACGTCATGGGCCTCCTCTCGGACGGGGGCGTCCACTCGCACGAGCGCCACCTCGAGGGGCTCCTGCGGCTGGCCGCGCGGGAGGGGGTGCCGCGCGTCCGCATCCACGCCTTCACGGACGGACGAGACACTCCCCCGAAGTCCGCCGAGCGTTACCTCGCACGGCTCGAAAAGGTGATGGATCCGGCGACCACGAAGATCGCGACGGTCTCCGGCCGCTACTACGCCATGGACCGCGACAAGCGGTGGGACCGCGTCGCCCGCGCCTACGCGGCCCTCGTGTTCTCGTCGGGCCTGCGGGCGGGAAGCGCCGCCGAGGCGGTCGCCGAGGCCTACGCCCGCGGGGAAACCGACGAGTTCATCCAGCCGACGGTCCTCCTCGAGGACGGCGAGCCGGTCGGCCCGATCCGCGACGGCGACGCCGTGGTCTTCTTCGACTTCCGCGCGGACCGCGCAAGGCAGATCACCCGGGCGCTGACGGACCCGGCGTTCGCGGACTTTCCGCGGCCGAAACCGCCCCGCATTCACTTCGTCGGCTTCACCGAATACAAGAAGGACTTCGGCCTGCCGGCGGCGTTTCCGCCCCAGGACCTCGTCCACATCCTCGCCGACGTCTGGGCCGCGGCCGGCGTCGAGAACCTGCGGCTGGCGGAGACCGAGAAATACGCGCACGTGACCTACTTCTTCAACGGCGGCATCGAGACCGCCTACCCCGGAGAGGAGCGGATCCTCGTCCCTTCCTGGAAGGGGGCGACCTACGACCTCCACCCGCAGATGAGCGCGGCGGAGATCACCGAGGAAGCCGTGCGGGCGCTCGCCGCGCGCCGCCACGGCGCCTACGTCGTCAACTTCGCCAACGCCGACATGGTCGGCCACACGGGCAAGCTCCCGGAGACGATCGCCGCCGTCGAGACGCTCGACCGCTGCCTCGGGATCCTCGAAGCGGCCTGCCGCGACGCGGGCGTGGTGCTGGCGATGACCGCCGACCACGGCAACGCCGAGCAGATGCTGGATCCCGTCACGGGAGAGCCGCACACGGCGCACACGACCAACCCGGTGCCCTTCATCGTCTGCACGCCGGGGCCCGCGCTCGCGGCCGGGGGGACGCTCGCGGACGTCGCGCCGACGCTGCTCGGGCTCCAGGGCCTGGACGCGCCGCCGGAGATGAAGGGAAGAGACTTGAGATCTTCGTAGGGGCGGCCCTCGCGGCGGCCCCGGGGAGGGGACAAGCCCCTCCCCTACGACCGGGGCTCGGCAGGGCGGGGGGTCTTTCGGAGGTCGCTCAGCCGGCCGCCTTCCTCTCCCGGGCCGTCGGGAAGAGCCGCTTGGCCTCGACGCGCAGGCGCGCCGCGGTGATCGCGTCGCCGAGGATCTCGTAGGTCTGGCTGGCCGCGAAGTAGGCCTCGGGCGTGCCGAGCTTCTGGACGAGATCCGTGAGGGCCTGCCGGGCCTCCGCCTCGCGCCCCTCGCTCGCATAGAGCATCGCCAGCGCGGCGCGCGGCGCGGGGCTCCCGGGATAGAGGTGGATCTCCTCGCGAAAGGCGGCCTCCGCCTCCGGCGCGCGGCCGAGGCGCGCCAGGCAGTCGCCGCGGAGGTACTGGAGGTTCTGGAGCGTCACGGCGCCCTCGCCCGCCCGCGGCCGCGCGGCCTCGTCGAGCTCCATCAGGGCGCCGCGATAGTCGCGGCGGTCGTGCAGGGCGCGCCCGAGGATCATCCGCGGGACCCGGCGCGACGGATACCGCTCGAGGGCGGCGCGGGCCTCGCGCTCGGCGGTGGCGAGGTCCCCTTCGGCGAGCGCGATCCGGGCGAGGTTCTCGTGCCCGCTCGCCGTTCCGGCCTCGCCGAGGAGCTCGGCGTGCCGGCGCGCCTGGGCGAAGTCGCCCGTGACCGTGAAGTAGTCGGCGAGGGCCATGAGGATCTGGGGATTTCCGGGGGCGAGCTTCGCCGCGGTCTGCAGGGCCTCGAGGGCCTCCTTCTCCCGGCCGAGCTTCATGAGGGCGTCCGAGTACATCTGCCAGACGTCCGTCATGCCGGGCTCCGACTGGAGGAGCTTCGACAGGATCTTCGCGGCCTCCGCGTAGCGCCCGGCCTGGAGGGCGGTGAACCCCGCCTTGAGCTGCTCGACGGCGGCGATGCGGTCGCGCGGCGCGGGAAGGTCCCTCTTCGCGAAGTCGGCGGTCGAGGCGCTGATGTAGCCGAGCGCGGCGAGCTTCTTGACCTGCTCGGGATCCGAGCCGCCCGGCGGCTGAAGCGGCCGCGGAATCCGCGCGAGCTCCGCCCGCATGGACCGGAAGGCCGGGGGCAGGCCCGCCGAGAGGTCGTTCTTCTCGCGCGGGTCGGCGACGAGGTCGTAGAGCTCGGGCCGGGGAGACTCGATGTACTGGTGGCCCGCGTCCACGAGCGAAGCGAGATCGCTCCAGCCCAGGTGCAGGCGCGGGTAGAGCGTCTCCCCGTAGACGCGGCGCGCGGCGGCGTCCGGCGCGGGCGGCGACGCCAGGAGCGGCCGACCGGCGAGGCCCGGCGGGACCTCGAGGCTCGCGACGGCGGCCACGGTCGGGAAGACGTCGGTGAGCGCCACCGGCGCCGTCACGCTCTCGCCGGCTCGCCGCGAGCGCGGCAGCTTGATCATCAGCGGAACGTGGATCGCCTCGCGGTAGAGGAGAACGCCGTGCTCGTCCTCGCCGTGGTCGTTCAGCCCCTCGCCGTGGTCCGACAGGAAGATGACGAGGGCGCGGTCGTAGACGTCCTGGTCCTTGAGGTACTTCAGGAACGAGCCGACGATCTCGTCGGCGCGCGCGATCTCGCCGTCGTAGGGCAGCTTGTACCGGCTGGCGTAGGGCTCCGGCGGCTCGTACGGCGAGTGGGGCTCGAAGAGATGGAGGAACGCGAAGAACGGCGCGTCGGCCCGCGGGCCGATCCAGTCCTCGAGCAGGGCCGCGGTCTCCCCGCCGTGGCGCTGGACGCGGGACAGCGTCTGGCTCGCCTTCGTCGGCTCGACGTTGTCCTCGTAGAAGTCGAAGCCCCGCGCGATCCCGGTGGCGTGCGAGAGGACGATCGAGGAGACCGCGCCGCCCGTCGCGTAGCCCCGGGACTTGAGGTAGCCGGCGAGCGTGGCCGGCCCGGCCGAGAGCGCGTAGCCCAGGTTGTCCCGCACGCCGTTCTGGGGCGGCAGCAGGCCCGTGAAGATCGTCGTGTGGGACGGCAGCGTCAGCGGAACGTGCGAATACGCGTTCTCGAAGAGCACGGCGTCGCGGCGGAAGGCGTCGAGGTTCGGCGTGTCGACCGACCGGTAGCCGTAGGCCGGCAGGTGGTCGGCCCGCAGCGTGTCGACGGAGATGAGCACGACCGGGGCCCCGCGGAACACGGTCCCGGCCTCCCGGCGGCAGCCCGCGAGGCCCCCCGTGACAGCCAATGCCGCGGCGAGGGCGGCCGCCGCCCCGCGCCTTTTCGACTCTGCTAGCATCCGCGCCATGCCGACTCCCCGTGAAATCTATCTCCGACGGCTCGAGACCGTGCGGGAGCGCCTCCGGTCGGTTCCGGCCGACGGCCTCTACGCGACTCCGTCCTCGAACCTCTTTTACCTGACCGGCATCGACTTTCACCGCAGCGAGCGCCTGACGGCCCTCTTTCTCTTCCGGGACCGCGACCCCGTCGTCGTCTGCCCGGCCTTCGAGGCGGCGCGCCTGAAGAGCATGTCGGCGGTCGGCGAGGTCGTGACGTGGGAAGAGACCGGCGACGCGTGGAGCACGGCCGCGAAGCTCTTCCCGGCCTCCGCGGGCACGCTCGCCGTCGAGCCTTCGACCGCCTACGACGACGTCGAGCGCCTCCTTTCGGCGCGGCCGGGCTGGAAGCCCGTCTCGGCCGCGGGCCTCTTCGCGGCCCTCCGGATGATCAAGACTCCGGACGAGATCCAGTTGATGCGCAAGGCCATCGAGGTGGCGCTTCCCCGCTTCCGGCAGGCGTTCGAGTCGCTGCGCCCGGGCGCGACGGAGGCCGGGATCTCTCACGCTTTCGGCGGCGAGAACGTCGTGCAGTTCGGTCCGTCCTCGGCCTTCCCGCACGGCGCCTCGGGGCCGACCGCGCTCTCGAAGAACCAGGCCGTCCTGATCGACGCCTGGGACAAGCCCGAGGGCTACTACTACGACATCACCCGCTCGACCTTCTTCGGGACCCCGACCGACGAGTACCGCAAGGTCTGGTCGATCGTGCTCGAGGCCCAGGGCGCGGCGATCGACAAGGCCGCGCCGGGCGTGCCCTGCTTCGAGGTCGACGCGGCGGCCCGGCGGGTCATCGAGAAGGCCGGGTACGGCGAGTACTTCACGCACCGCCTCGGCCACGGCCTCGGCATCGACGTCCACGAGCCGCCGTACATGGTCGGCCACGACCGCACCGTCCTCGAGCCCGGGATGACGTTCACCTCGGAGCCCGGCATCTACCTGCCCGGGAAATTCGGCGTTCGGATCGAGGACGACATCGTGTGCACGGCGCGCGGCGCCGAGTCGCTGTCGCCCCGCGTGGAGCGGCTGGAGCCGCTGCCGGCCTGAACGGATGCGCCCGCGCGACGGCGGCAAGGCTTCGTCCCGCGAATCGCCCATTTCGTCCCCGGCCCGATACCCTCGCCAGCGGAAGGCGATACCGTCTCCATGGAGGCGCTATGACCTTCCGATTTGGGAACTTCACGCTCGATACGGATTGCCGGGCGCTGACCCGGGACGGACGCAACGTCGCGATCTCGCCCAAGGCCTTCAAGCTCCTCCAGGTGCTCCTCGAGGGGCGGCCGAGGGCGATCCCCAAGGCCGAGCTGCACCAGCGGCTCTGGCCCGACACGATCGTGTCGGAGGTCAATCTTCCGACGCTGATCGCCGAGATCCGGCAGGCGATCGGCGACGGGGCCCGCGCCCCGGAGTTCATCCGCACCGTCTACGGCTACGGCTACGCGTTCTCCGGGGCCGCGACGACGGTCAAGGGCGCGGGTTCCCGGTCCTCCAACGGCGACCAGATCTTCCGGCTCCTCTGGGGGCAGCGGGAGGTCGCCCTCGGCGACGGCGAGAACATCCTGGGCCGCGGCAACGACTCGCTCGTCTGGATCGACTCGAAGAGCGTTTCGCGGCGCCACGCGCGCGTCCTGATCGACATGGGCCTGGCGACCCTCGAGGACCTCGGCTCGAAGAACGGCACGTTCGTCAACGGGATCAAGCTCTCGCAGCCGATCGCGCTGCGGGACGGCGACGAGCTCCGGATCGGCAGCGTCCCGATGGTCATGAAGATCATCTCGAAGCCGCACACGAGCGAGACCGCGACGGGCTACTGATCCTCGGGGTTTCGGCGACGTGAGCGCCCTGCGCCGCGCGCGCGCTCTCGCGGTTTTCGTCCTGCTCGCCGCCGCGGCCCTGCCCGGCCAGGAGGTCCCCGAAGCCGAGGAAGCCGCCGACTTCGCGCGCCGCGCCGCCTCGGCCGCGCTCCACGGGCCGCCGAAGATCTTCTACGAGTCGCTCGACACCGACGCCATCCTGCGCCGGCTCCTCGGAGCGCCGGTCTGGGGCGGCCTGACGGACCGCCAGAAGGGACTGCTCGCCGCGACGACGAGGGACCACTTCGCCCGCGCTCTCGCGGCGCCGCCTTCGACGCCCTCGGAGGTCGCCTGGGCCGCTCTCCCGGGGGTCCCCGGGCCGCCGGTCCTGGTGGACCTGGGCCTGCGCTACGGGACGAGCCTGCTCAAGACGCGCTGGGCGGTCCGGCGCGGCCCGCGGGGGTGGAAGGTCGAGGACGTCGTGCTCGTCGACCCGGGTCTCTCGCTCGCCGGGGAGCTCGGCCGCCTGCTGGGGCCCGAGCCGCTGCGGCGCCGCGAAGGCGCCGCGGAGGCGCGCTCGAGCGCGTGGCCGCGCGTCCTGGGGCTCGCCGCAATCGCGGCGGTCGTCCTCGTTTTCGGGCGCCGGCTGCCTCCCGAGCGCCGCCGGCTCCTGTGGCTCGCCGCGGCCGTGCCCGCGGTGCTCTTCGCCGTGGACGGCATCCTCGCCATCCGCCGCACGCTGTCCGAGCCCTTCGCCCTGGCGGAGGCTCCCGCCCAGCCCTGGCGCCCGTTCGAGGAAGCCGCCCGACAGGCGCAGCGGGAAGGCGACGCCGCGGCCACGCAGGCCGCCTGGACGAGGGCGCTCGAGGCGGGCGCTCCGCGCGCCCCGGTCGAGTACCAGAAGGGACTCGCGGCGCGAGCGGCCGGGGAGCCCGAGGCGGCCCGCGTCGACTTCGAGCGCGCCCTCGCCGAGGACCCGCCGGCGCCCGGGGCCGCCAAGGAGCTCGCCGCCATGGCCCTCGCCGAGGGCCGCAACGCCGAGGCGCGCACGCTGCTGACGCGCTACCTGCGCGAGGCGGGGCCCGATCCGGACACGCTCTCGACGCTCGCCGTCGTCGAGTCGAACCTCGGCGATACGCCGGCCGCGGTGCGCGCGATCCACGAGACCCGGGCCCTTCTACCCGAGGGCTGGAAGCGCGCGGAGCTCGAAGCCCAGATCTACGCGCGGGCCGGCAACGCCGCCGCGGCGATCGCCGCCCTGCGCCCGCTCGCGGCGGACGGCCACCTCGACCGGCGGGCGCTGCGGAGCGACCCCGCCTATCTCGCGATCGCGACGGATCCGGCCTGGGTCGCCTTCCTCGGCGAGGAGACCGCCCCGTAGCCCGCGACCCGGCCGGCAGACCTATCGAATCGACTTCAGGAGATCCTTGATGTCCCTGGCGTCGGGACCGTCGGGCGCGAGCTCCAGCGCCTTCTGGAAGTCGGCCCTGGCCTCCGCGTTCTTCTTCTGCTGGAGCTCGGCGAGCCCGCGGTAGTAGTAGGCGGTGGCGTCCGCCTTGACCCCGATCGCCTTGTCGAACGCGGCCACGGCCTCCGGCAGCTTCCCGGCGTTGTAAAGGATGATCCCGGCGTTCAGGTACAGGGCCGGGTCGAGGATCCTCTCGCGGGGCAGCTTGTCGAGAGCCGCGAGCCCGGCCTCCGCGTTGCCCTTCTCGATCTCGACCTCCGCGATGATTTGCCACGGCTGGGTGTCGGCCGGCGCCTTCTCCGTGGCCATCCGGGCGTACCGGAGCGCCTCGTCCTTGTTGCCCTCGGCGAGGTACGCGACCGCGACCCGCTCGATGAGCGCCGCGTTGTCGGGCAGCTCGGCGAGCGCCTTGACGTAGCTCTCGCGCGCCACGGGCCAGTTCTGGGCGGTCATCGCCGCGTTGCCGGCTTCGATGGCCTGGGCCGTCTCCTTCGAGATCTTCTGGCCTCCCACGAGGGTCTCCTGCGTCGGCGCGGCCGCTGCCGGGCTCGCCGCGGGCGCGGGCTCCAGGGCGACCTCGACCGTGTCGTTGCGGCCGGTCTCCTGGAGCGTGATCCCGATCTTCTTCGTCTTGTACCCGGGGGCGTCGAAGTCGAGGTCCCACGGGCCGCCTGCCAGCCCGAAGATCGCCCACTTGCCCTTCTTGTCGGTCTTCTCGTCGGGACCGCCGTGCCCGCTCCTGCCCCACCGCAGCTTCACGACGCAGCCCTCGATGGGCTCGCCCTTGTCGTTCTTGACCAGGCCGTCCACGCGGCCTTTTCCGCGCCACTCCTGGGCGGCGAGCGGCGAGGCGAGGGCCAGGGCGAGCGCGGCGACCATGAGCATCGAGCGATGACGCATGCGGGTCCTCCTGCGGAGGGAAAGTATATGGGGAGGAAAGCAGACCGCCGACCGCCTTCCGCCCGTCTAGCGCTTCCCTCCGGACGACGCCTTCGCCACACCACCCCGCTCCGAGCCACCGTAGAAGTCGATGAGCGCGTCGACGAGCGCCTCGGCGACCTTCTCGCGGTAGGCCCGGGTGCGGAGCAGCTTCCGGTCGTCGGGATTGTTGAGGTTGCAGATCTCGACGAGGATGCGCGCGGGAATGCGGTTGTACCGGAGGATCGCCGGGACCCATTCCCGGCCTCCCCGGATCACGTTGCGGCGCACGGGCTGGAACGCATGGAGCGGGAGGTCCGCCTCGCGGAAGGAGGCCACGACGCGGTCGGCGAGGTCCTGCGAGACGCCCTCGGCGGCGACCCTCTCGCGCCGCGAGAAAGACACCTTCGGAGACTCCCGGACCTCGCGGCGCGACGCGTAGGGCTCGCCCGTCTTCTGGAAGGACCCGTCCAGGAACTTCTCGCCTGGAACGTAGATCATCGTGCCGCGCACCGCGGGGTGCAGCGAGTCGGCGTGGAGCGACAGGAAGACGGTGCGGTCCTCCTGCCCCCCGTTCTTCTCGACGTGACGGAAGACCGAGTTGGCGAGGTACCACCGGAAGTTCACCCCCGCGACCGAGTCCTCGATGGGATACGGCGGCGTCGTCAGGACGCGCGCGCTGCGGAACTCGGAGACCGCATCCGACCGGGCCGCGGCGCAGGGCGCGTCGCGGCCCACGGTCGGCACCACGCGGGCCTTGGTCCGCTCGCGCACCAGCCGCTCGACCCGGCACGCGATGTCGTAGACGTAGGCCGCCTCCTGCATCCCGTCGACGATCGCGCCGGTGTCGCGTCCGCCGTGGCCCGCGTCGAGGACGAGCGTCACGCCCGAGAGGTCGGCCGTCCGGACGGTGTTGGCGAACTGGGCGGCCTCGAGGCGGGACTTCTCCTCCTCGATCCGGGCCGGATCGTCCGGCGGCCGGAACTCCGGGGCGAGGTCGGCGACCGGGATCTTGATCGCAAACCCGACCGGGATCGAGCGCACGTCCTCGATCCCGCTGCGGGCGGCGATCTCGGCGGCCTTCGCGTTGACGTCCTCGGCGTGGACGCGGCCCGTGAACCGCACGACGACCGCCGAGTAGAGCGCCTCGCCCTTCTGGAGCCGGTAGAGGGCGTAGCGGCCGGCGGCGTCGGAGGCGAACTCGAGCGGAGGCGGCGTCTCGGCGGCCGGCGCCGCGGCCTCGACCGCTTCCCGGAACGCGTGGGTCAGGAGCCGGCCGGGAATCACGACGACCTGGCCGTTGCGGGTCTCGAGCGACGGGATCGCGCCCTCCTGGCGGAGCTGCTTGTAGTTCGCGCCGTCCCCGGTGAACCACTCCGCGATCCGCCAGAGGCTCTCGGGCGAGCCCGTCAGGCCGGTCACCTTGTGCTCCCAGCCCGAGCGGGTGATCCGGTCGCCCGGGTACAGCGCCTCGATGGCGATCTTCCGGAAGCTCTGCGAGAGCAGCCGGTACGGGACCCGGACGTAGCGGTCCGTGCGGAGGCGCCGCAGGCCGCCGTTGCCCTGCAGGATCTCCTTCTTCGTCCTGGGGTCCTCCGTCACGCGCTTGACGAACGCGTCGACGCCCTCCCCCGGAAGCGGGCGGGCGGCGAGCGAGATCTCGTCGCCCGCCGCGATCGTGACGCGGATCTCGGGCGAGACGACGACGGTCCTCTCCGCCGCCGACAGCGGAGGCGCGACGACGGCGGCTCCGAGGAGCGTCGCCGCGAGCCGCCAGCTAGCCCGAGACGGGGGCAAGCGCATCCGGAAAGCCGGCGCCCGCCTCGAACGCGCGCGCGGCGGCGAACATCGCCTCTTCCCCGAAGCGCGGCCCGAGAACCTGGACTCCGAGGGGAAGGCCGTGGCGCGTCAGGCCCGACGGGACCGAGATGGCCGGCAGGCCGGCGAGCGACGCCGGCACGGTGAAGACGTCCGAGAGGTACATCGTGAGCGGGTCGTCGGTCTTCTCGCCGATCTTGAAGGCCGGCCCCGGGATCGAGGGACAGACGATGACGTCGGCGGCCGCGAACGCGCGGGCGAAGTCGTCCGAGAGAAGCTGGCGGGCCCGCGTCGCGAGCCCGTAATACGCCTCGTAGTAGCCGGAGGCGAGCGCGAAGGTCCCGAGCAGGATCCGGCGCTTGACCTCCGCCCCGAACCCGGCCGTGCGGCTCTCGACGTAGACCGAGAGCAGGTCGGCGTCGGAGCGCCGGGGTCCGTAGCGGACGCCGTCGAAGCGCGCCAGGTTCGAGGAGGCTTCGGCGCTCGCGATGACGTAGTAGATCGCGATCGCCGCGGGCGCGCGCGGCACCGAGACGGGCACGACCTCGGCGCCGGCGTCGCGGAAGATCCGGCGCGCCTCCTCCAGGTTCGCGGCAACTTCCGGGTCGAGGCCGCCGTCCTCGGCTTCCTGGAGAAAGCCGACCCGCAGGCCCTCGACGCCCCGTTCGAGGGCCCCCTCGGGCGAGCCCACCGGCACGTCCGCCGTGGTCGAGTCGAGCGGGTCCGCTCCGGCGATGACGCCGTAGAGGCGGGCGGCGTCGCCGACGCTCCGGGTGAGCGGCCCGATCTGGTCGAGCGACGAGGCGAAGGCGACGAGGCCGTACCGCGAGACGCGGCCGTAGGTCGGCTTGAACCCGACCACGCCGCAGCAGGCCGCGGGCTGCCGGATCGATCCGCCGGTGTCGGAGCCGAAGCCCCCCGGGACGAACCGCGCGGCCACGGCCGCGGCGCTGCCCCCGGACGAGCCGCCCGGGATCCGGGTCGTGTCCCAGGGATTCCGGGTCACGTGGGACGAGCTGTTCTCGGTCGAGGAGCCCATGGCGAACTCGTCCATGTTGGCGCGGCCGATGAAGACGGCGCCGGCCCGGCGAAGGCGCGCGGCGACGGTCGAGTCGCCCGGCGGCCGGAACCCTTCCAGGATCCGGGAGGCGCAGGTCGTGCGCCGTCCCGCGACCCAGATGTTGTCCTTCATGGCGAGCGGCACCCCGGCGAGGGGCAGGGCCTCCCCCGCGGCGACCCGGCGGTCGACCTCCTCCGCCTCCTTCAGGGCGAGGTCCCCGGTCACCTCGAGAAAGGCGCGGAGGCGGCCGTCCCCTTCCCGGATCGACTCGAGCGACTCGCGGACGACCTCCACGGCGGAGCGGCGCCGCGCGCCCACCTCGACCGAGGTTTCGACGACTCCGGCCACTCTCAACTCCCCGCGCCGACGACGCGGGGCACGACGCCGTAGCCGTGGACCTGCCGGGGAGCGTTGCCGGCGAGGGCCTCGGCGCCGTGGCCGTCCCTCGGCGCATCGTCGCGGAGCGGGGTCGCCGGGGCGCCGGCCGGGGACCGCGAAGGCCTCCTCCGGGATCTGCCGCAGCTGCTCGATGTGGCCGAGGATGCGCGAGATCTGGCCGGTCCAGAGGGGCAGGTCCGCCTCCGGCACCCGCAGGCGGGCGAGCTCGGCCACTTTCCGCACGACCTCGGGAGTGACAACCGCGGAGGAGGATGACATCCTGAAAATTGTACCAGCCCGTATGTCCGAGCACCCCCGGCTCCGCCGCTCCCGCGCCCTCGCGCGCCTTCTCCGGCGCCGCGAGGTGCGCGACCTCGCCCGCGTCGCGCGGCGTCTCGGCGTCGAAGCCTGGCTCGTCGGCGGCGCGGTGCGCGACGCCTGGCTCGGCCTCCCGGTGCCCGAGATCGACGCCGCGATCGCTCGCGACGCCGAGGGCGCGGCGCGGGAGCTCGAGGCCGGGGGCGCCGGGCGCTCCGTCTTCCTGTCGAAGGACCGGCCCGGGCCGCGCGTCTATCGCGTCGCGGGCCGGCGGCCGCTCGACATCGCCGAGATCGAGGGAGGCTCGATCGGAACGGACCTCGCGCGGCGCGACTTCACGGTCAACGCCCTCGCCGTCCCGGTCGACGGCGGACCCGGCGCCGTGCTCGACCCGTTCGGCGGGCTCGAGGACCTCGCGCGGAGGCGCCTGCGCCCGGTGAGCGCGGCGAACATCCTCGAGGATCCGCTCCGGGCGCTCCGCGCGGCCAGGTTCATCGCAACCCACGGCCTGGCGCCGGACGAGGCGGCGCTCGACGCGGCCGGGGCCGCCGCCGAGGGCCTCGCGCGCGTCGCCGCCGAGCGGATCGCGGGCGAGCTGTCGCGCATCCTCGGCAGCCCGCGCGCTGCGCCGGCCCTGGCCTGGGCGGCGAGGGCCGGGCTCCTCCCATCGACGCTGGGACTTCCGCTCTCCCCCGCCCGCGCCCGTTCGCTCGCCCGCGCGCTCGCCGCCCTCGACGACACCGGAACACGCCGGCTTCCCGAGGCTCGCCGGCGCCGGCTGCGGCTCGCCGCGCTGGCCCTCGCGCTCGGCCTTTCGGGCCGCGAGGCCGCCGCATGGCTGTCCCGACGAAGGCTGCCGCGGCGCGACGCGGACGACGCGGCGAAGCTGGCCTCCCTCGTCGAGGCGGCGGCCGCGATCCGGCCGGGCGACCGGCGGCGAGCCTGGGGCTGGGCCATCGAGGCAGGACCGCTCGCCCGCGACGCCGCGCACCTCGCCGCGCGCCGCGGGAAGACGCGTCTGGCGGCGCGCCTCGCCCGCCTCGCGCGGAGCAAGCCCCGGCGCGTCGACGTCGGCGGCGAGGACGTGCTGCGGTGGCTCGGCATCCCCGCGGGGCCGAAAGTCGGCGTCCTGCTCCGGGAGCTCGCCGTGGCGGCGGCGTGCGGCGAGGTCCGGACGCGGCGCGAGGCCCGGAACTGGCTGTCCGTACAGGTTCGGGAAGGGCCGTCACCGGCTATAATCTCGGGACATTGACCCTCGCTGAATTGCTCAAGTTCATGGCCAAGAAGGAGGCTTCCGACCTCCACTTGAAGCCCATGCGCCCCCCCTTGCTCCGGATCAAGGGACGACTGATCCCCTTGAATGCAGACGCCTTGCAGCCCAAGGACCTCGAGGAGATGCTGCTCGAGATCCTGACGCCGGCGCAGAAGGAGCGCCTGGAGCGCACCCAGTCCGTCGACGTCGGCTACGGCCTGACGGGGGTCGCGCGCTTCCGCTGCAACATCTTCGTCCAGCGCGGCTCCTTTGCCGCCGTGTTCCGGCGGATCCCCTTCAAGCTGCCCTCGATCGCCGAGCTGAACCTCCCCGAGGTGCTCGAGAGCTTCGTCCACCTGCCCAAGGGGCTCGTGCTCGTGACCGGACCGACGGGGTCGGGAAAGTCCACGACGCTTGCCGGCATCATGCGCTCGATCATCGAGAAGCGGCCGGTCCACATCGTCACGATCGAAGACCCGATCGAGTTCCTGTTCGCCGACGGCAAGGCCGCGGTCTCCCAGCGCGAGGTCTCGACGGACTCCCCCAGCTTCAACGAGGCCCTGAAGAACATGTTCCGGCAGGACCCGGACGTGATCATGGTCGGCGAGATGCGGGACTGGAACACCATGCAGACCGCGATCACGGCGGCCGAGACCGGCCACCTCGTGTTCTCGACACTCCACACCAACAGCGCCGCGCAGTCGATCGACCGCATCATCGACTCCTGTCCCCAGGAACAGCAGGCCCAGGTCCGCTCCCAGCTCTCGATCGTGCTGCGGGCGATCGTCTCCATGAACCTGATCGAGACCTCGGACGGCTCCGGCCGCTGCGCCGTCGTCGAGGTCATGATCAACTCGCCGAAGATCGAGAAGCACATCCTGAACGGCGAGGTCAAGGAGATCCACGAGGAGATCGAGAACTCCGTCAACTACTACAAGATGCAGTCGATGAACCAGTGCCTCATCGCACTGCTCGTCAACAGGCGGATTACCTACGCGAAAGCGATGGAGATCTCGACCGACCCCGAAGACCTGTCCCTCAAGCTCCGCAAGCTCTTCCCGCAGATCGAGGAAAACCAGCGAGGTGGCCTGATGGCGTCCGACAACGACTTTTCCCAGATCACCCAGTTGATCGAGATCAAGCGCCTCTACGAGGAGCAGGAGGAGAAGTGGAAGCTCCGCCTGACCGAGAAGGACGAAGAGCTCAACAAGTACATGGTCGAGCTGCGCGACCAGCGCCGCATCATCGAGGGTCGCGACCACGTCCTGAGCGAGGCCGAGACCGAGAATACCCGCCTGAAGTCCGACGCCGATCGGATCTCGCGCGAGTTCCAGCAGAAGATCGCCCAGCTCAACGAACGCATCAAGGAGCTCAACCAGCGCCTCGTCCTCGCCGAGGGCGGGCCGAAGGCGGCGGCGGGCCAGGGCGGCTTCTTCAAGAAGTAGGCCGGCCGGCCCTCCCCGCAAACCGCGACGCTACCAGGGCCCCCAGGAAGCCCGCCAGCGCGTCCGCGAGCGCGTCCCCCGCCTCCATCGACCGCCCCGGGATGAACGCCTGGTGGATCTCGTCGAGCGTCCCCCAGAGGGCGAGCACGCCCGCGACGGCGAGCGCCCGGCGCCAGGCGAACCGCCCCGCGGTCCCCCTCCAGACGATCGAGAGGTAGAGCAGGAAGCCCTCGACGCCGTACAGCAGCCCGTGCACGAGCTTGTCGAAGTCCGGGATCGCCGAGACGACCGGCACCTCGGGAGGCGACGGCCAGGAGGTCAGGGCGAGGAGGAAGATCCCCCAGGCGATCGCCGCGCCGCGGGCCCGCCGGAGCGTCATCGGCAAAGGAAAAGGGCGCCGCGCAGGCGCGACGCCCTCGAAGTCCACGGTCCTCGAATCGCTACGCCCCGCGCTTGGACGGACCCGTCCGCGACGGGCCCTTCTTCGGGGCGGGCTTGGCGGCCGGCTTGACCCGCTCGGCCTTCGGCGCCGCGGCCTTGCGCTGCGGCTTCTGGCCGGCGGCCTCTTCCCCGCCCTCGCCTTCGGTCTTCTGCTTGCGCACCGTCTCGACGCGCCCGCCGGCGGCCCGGCGCGCCCGATCCGAGAGGGACTCCTTCTTGGGGCCCCGCTCCTTCGGCTCGAACTTGAAGTCGACGAACTCGAGGATCGCGGCCTCGGCGGCGTCGCCCTTGCGCGACCCGAGTCTCAGGATGCGCGTGTATCCGCCCGGGCGGTCGACGAAGCGGGGCGCGATCGCCTCGAAGAGCTTCTTGACCGTCGTGCGGTCCGGGATCCAGCGGGCGACGTGGCGGCGGGCCGCCACGTCGTCGCTCTTGGCCCGGGTCACCAGGCGCTCGGCGATCGGCCGGAGCTCCTTGGCCTTGGACAGCGTGGTCTCGATCCGCTCGTGCGTCACGAGGGACGCGAGCTGGTTCGAGAACATCGCCAGCCGGTGGGACGTCGTGCGGCGGAGCTTGCGCCCCGCGCGGTTGTGCTGCATGACTATTGTCCTATCACAAAAATCTGGATATCAACCTTGAGGCCGAGACGCAGCCGAGGGACTCTCGTACCAGAGCCCCGACGCGGATGAGTCGACATGGAGCGCCTCATGACCTCGGCGACCAACCACTACTCGCTCTTGGCTTCGACCGGCTCGAGCTCCATCCCGAGGGACAGGCCCATGGGCCGGAGGATGTCTTTGATCTCGTTCAGGGACTTGCGGCCGAAGTTCTTGGTCTCGAGCATGTCCTTCTCGGTGCGCTGAACGAGGTCCCGGATCGTCCGGATGCCCGCGTTCTTGAGGCAGTTCGCGCTCCGGACCGACAGCTCCAGCTCGTCGACCGACTTGTTGAGGTATTCGGCCAGGTTCTCCGGCAGCTCGCCCTCGCCGGCGCCCTCGAGCGCCGTCTCGTGGTCGGCGTTGACGAAGATCGTGAGGTGGTCCCGCAGCAGCGTCGACGCCAGGCCGACCGCGTCCGTCGGGGAGATGGTTCCGTTGGTCCAGACCTCGAGGACGAGCCGGTCGTAGTCGGTGGCCTGCCCGATCCGGGCCGCCTCGACGTGATAGTTCACCCGGCGGACCGGCGAATGGACCGAGTCGATCGGGATGTAGCCGATGCCCATGTCGTCGTCGAAGTTCTTGTCGGCCGAAACGTATCCGCGGCCGGTGGAGACCCGGAGCTCGGCCCGCAGGCGGCCGTTCTCCGAGAGGGTCGCGACCGGGGCATCCGGATCGAGGATCTCGATCGCCGAGTCGCCCTGGAGGTCGGCGGCCGTGACCTTGCCCTTGCGCTCGACGTCGATCGTGAGGATCTTCTCCTCGGTGGTGTGCATCTTGATGGGGATCTGCTTGAGATTCAGGATGATGTCGGTGACGTCCTCGACGACCCCCGGCAGGGACGAGAACTCGTGCAGCACGCCCTCGATCTTCACGGCGGTGATCGCCGCTCCTTCGATCGAGGACAGCAGCACCCGGCGCAGGGCGTTGCCGATCGTCGTTCCGAAGCCCCGCTCGAACGGCTGGGCGTAGAACTTTCCGTACGTCGACGTCAGCGTCTCGGTGTCGATCTCGAGCCGCTTGGGCTTCTGAAAACCTTTCCAAAGCGTCATGGAAACTCTCCTTGAGGAACTTACTTCGAGTACAGCTCGACGATCAGCTGCTCCTGGATCGGCAGCTTGATGTCTTCGCGCTTCGGCAACTCCACGACCCGCCCGGAGAAGGACTCCGGCGTCAGGTCGAGCCAGGACGGGACGCCGCGGGCGCGGGCCGTCTCGACCGACGACTTGATCTGGTCGTTGGCGCGGCTCTTCTCCTTGATGGCGATGACCTGGCCCTTGGCTACGCGGAAGGACGGGATCGAGACCTTCCGGCCGTCGACCGTGACGTGGCCGTGGCGGACGAGCTGCCGCGCCTGGGCGCGCGAGGCCGCGAAGCCCAGCGCGAACGTCACGTTGTCCAGCCGGCGCTCGAGCTCCTCGAGCAGGTTGGCGCCGGTGATCCCCTTGCGCCGCTCGGCGCGGGCGAAGGCCAGCCGGAACTGGCTCTCGAGGAGCCCGTAGATCCGCTTGACCTTCTGCTTTTCCCGGAGCTGGATGCCGTAGCCCAGGAGCTTGGAACGCCGCCGGCCGTGCTGGCCGGGGGGATAGTTGCGCCGCTCGATGGCGCACTTGTCCTTGAAGCAGCGGTCCCCCTTGAGGAACAGCTTCATGCCTTCTCGCCGGCACAGCCGGCAGACCGACTCGCTATAACGGGCCAAACCCTTTACCTCCTCGACCCCATTCTTCGCTTTACGTCCTTCTTCCCGACCGGGACCGAAGCGTCGGTTTACGGACGAGCCGTCAGCCCGCGGCTGTCAGCTCTCGAAACAAGCCCCTATTCCCTACACCCGCCGCCGCTTGCGCGGCCGGCAGCCGTTGTGGGGAATCGGGGTCGTGTCCTTGATGGACTTGATGTCGATTCCGTTGGCCTGGAGCGCCCGGATGGCCGACTCCCGGCCGGCGCCGGGGCCCGTCACGCGCACGTCGACCGAGCGCACGCCGTGCTCCTTGGCGTGCTCGGCGCAGTTGGCCGCGGCGAGCTGGGCCGCGAACGGCGTGCCCTTGCGCGAGCCCTTGAACCCGATGCGCCCGGCCGAGGACCAGCCGAGCACGTTGCCCTCGGCGTCCGCGATCGAGACGATCGTGTTGTTGAAGGACGCGTTGACCGTCGCCATCCCGTGCGGGATGTTCTTCTTTTCCTTCTTCCCGGTGCGGGCGCGCTTGCCCTTGGCGGGCTTGGCGCCCTTCTCGGGGACGGCGGATGCGGGTGTCGGTTCAGCCATGTCTTCCTCTTACTTCCTACTTCTTCGTCGCCTTCTTCTTGCCGGCGATGGTCTGCTTGCGCGGGCCCTTCCGGGTCCGGGCGTTCGTGTGGGTCCGCTGCCCGCGGACGGGGAGGTTGCGCCGGTGGCGGGTGCCCCGGTAGCAGCCGATGTCCATCAGGCGCTTGATGTCGACCGAGATGTCCCGGCGCAGGTCGCCCTCCACCTTGACGTCGTCGGTGATGACCTTGCGGATCCGGACGACCTCTTCCTCCGACAGGTCCTTGACCCGCGTGTCGGGCCGCACGTCGGCCTTCTCGAGGATGAAGTTCGCCTTCGGCCGGCCGATCCCGTAGATGTAGGTCAGCCCGATCTCGACCCGCTTGTTGAGCGGAAGATCGACTCCAGCAATGCGTGCCATGTCCTACCCCTGCCTCTGCTTGTGCTTGGGCGTCGTGCAGATGACCCGGACGACTCCCTTGCGGTGCACGATCTTGCACTTGGCGCAAATTTTCTTGACCGACGCTCGTACTTTCACGATGGGCTCCCTGCTTGTACCGTTCTCACTTGTACCGATAGATGATCCGGCCCCGCGCCAGGTCGTAGGGCGAAAGCTCCACGAGCACCTTGTCCCCCGGGAGGATGCGGATGAAGTTCTTCCGCATCTTGCCCGAGATGTGCGCCAGGACCTGGTGTTTGTTCTCCAGCTCCACTCGAAACATCGCGTTCGGCAGCGGCTCGACGACCGTTGCCATGACCTCGATTGCGTCTTCTTTCGCCATCGTCCCCTTAAGCCGAAACCGCCGCCGTCCGCAGCGCGGACAGGGCACCCGTCCCCAGAATCAACGCCCCCCGGGGCTCGAGGGCGATCGTGTACTCGAAGTGCGCCGAGGTCGACTTGTCCCGCGTGCGGACCGTCCAGCCGTCGGCGTCGACGGCCACCTCGGCCCGGCCGAGGTTGAACATCGGCTCGATCGCGAGCACCATCCCGGCCTTGAGCACGCTGCCCCGCCCGGCCGGGCCGTAGTTGGGGATCTGGGGCTCCTCGTGGAGCGCCGTGCCGACCCCGTGGCCCACGAAATCGCGGACGACCCCGTAGCCGTGCACCAGGGCGACCGCCTCGACCGCGGCCCCGATGTCCGAGACCCGGCCGCCCGGGCGGGCCGCGGCGATGCCGGCCTCGAGGGCCTCCTTCGTGACCTGAAGCAGCCTGGCGGTTTCCTTCCGGATGCGGCCGACCGGCACGGTCCGCGCCGCGTCCCCGTAGTAGCCGCCCACGACCGCGCCGCAGTCGATTCCGACGACGTCGCCTTCGGCCAGCGCCCGCTTGCCCGGGATGCCGTGCACGACCTCGTCGTTGATCGAGGTGCAGAGGGTCTTGGGATAGCCGCGGTACCCCACGAAGGCCGGACGACCGCCCCGCTGGCGGATCTCGGCCTCCGCGATCGCGTCGAGCTCGGCGGTCGTGATGCCCGGGGCCACGGCCTTCTCGACGACGTCGAGCGTCTCGAGGACGATGCGCGAGGCCTCCTCGAGCTTCACGAGCTCCTCGTGGCTTCGGATCGTGATCACGCCGGACTCCCGGAAGCCGAACCCGGACCCGCCCGGCGCACCGAGGAGAGAGCCTCGTCGATCCGCTGGGCGACGTCGGCCACGGACCCGACACCGTCCACGTCCGCGAGGATGTCGCGCTCCCGATAGAACTCGACCAGGGGCTCGGTCTTGTCGCGGTAGACCCGCAGGCGCTCCCGGATCGTCTCCGGGCGGTCGTCGGCGCGGCCCTCGGACTTCCCGCGGGAGAGCATGCGCTGGGTCAGCTGGTCCGGAGGCACCGAGAAGTTGATCGCCGCCGACAGGCTCTCGCCGACCCCGGCGAGCGTCGTGTCGAACGCCCTGGCCTGCTCGATCGTGCGCGGGAACCCGTCGAGAATGAATCCGCCGCGGGCGTCGAGATGGCCGATGCGCTCCTCGATCAGCGCGAGGATGAGGTCGTCCGAAACGAGGTCGCCCCGCTCCATGACCTCCTGAGCCTTCTGGCCCAGGGCGGTCTTATGGCGGACGGCCTCGCGGAGGATCTCGCCGGTCGAAATGGTCGGAACGCCCAGCCGCTCCGCGAGGAGCTTCGCCTGGGTGCCCTTGCCGCTGCCCGGAGGTCCGAGGAAAACGATGCGCATCAGCCTCGCCGTCCCCGGATGCGGCTCTTCTTGAGGAAGCCCGTGTAGTGGTGCTCGACGAGCTTGGACTCGACCTGCTGCACCGTGTCCATGGCGACGCCGACGACGATCAGGAGCGAGGTGCCGCCGAAGTAGAAGTTGAACCCGAAGCCCTGCGTCAGGAACTTCGGCAGGATGCCGTCGAGCCAGGGCCCGATGCCCGGGACCCCCTGGACCTTGAGGCCGTTGTTGAGGATGTCCGGCAGCAGGGCCACGAACGCCAGGTACGCGGCGCCCACGATCGTGATGCGCGAGAGCACCGAGTCGATGTAGTCCGCGGTCTTCTTGCCCGGACGGATGCCCGGGATGAACCCGCCGTACTTGCGCATGTTGTCGGCCGTGTCGGTCGGGTTGAACACGATCGACGTGTAGAAGTAGCAGAAGAAGAGGATGCCGGCCGCATAGAGCAGCAGGTACAGCGGGTGGCCCATCGAGAGCGACTCGGCGACGCGCTTCATCCAGTCGGCGCCCGAGATCTGGGCGAGGTACGCCGGCAGCTGGAGGATCGAGATCGCGAAGATGATCGGGATGACGCCGCCCGTGTTGACGCGCAGCGGCAGGTACGTGTTCTGGCCGCCGTAGACCCGGCGCCCGACGACGCGCTTGGCATACTGGACGGGGATCCGGCGCTGCGCCCGCTCGACGAACACGACGAGGCCGACGATCGCGACCATGAAGACCAGGACGACGATGAGCACGAGGACGCTGATCGTCTGGTTCCGGATCTGCTGGAAGAGCCCGAAGATCGCCCGCGGGAGGTTCGCGACGATGCCGGCGAAGATGATGAGCGAGATGCCGTTGCCGATGCCCCGCTCGGTGATCTGCTCGCCGAGCCACATGATGAAGATCGTGCCGGTCGTCAGCGTCAGCACCGTCATCAGGCGGAAGCCCCAGCCGGGGTGCGGCACGAGCAACGCCCCGCCCGGCGCCGTCTGCTTCTCGAGCCAGAGCGCGATTCCCATCGCCTGGATGAACGACAGCGCCACCGTCCCGTAGCGGGTGTACTGCGTGATCTTCTTGCGGCCCATCTCGCCTTCCTTCGAGAGCTTCTCGAGGTAGGGCCAGACGACCGTCAGGAGCTGCAGGATGATCGAGCTCGAGATGTACGGCATGATGCCGAGGGCGAAGACCGAGAGCCTCCGCAGCGCGCCGCCCGAGAAGATGTCGAGGAAGCCGAAGATCGACCCGGCCGACGCCTTGAAGAAGGCGTTGATCGCCTCGGGGTCGACGCCCGGCGTGGGGATGTGCGCCCCCAGCCGGTAGACGGCGAGCACGAGGAACGTGAACAGGACCCGCTTGCGCAGGTCCGGCACGCTGAAGATGTTGGCGAAGCTCTGGAGAGCGCTCAACGGGACAGCACCTCGCAGCGGCCGCCGGCGGCCTCGATCGAGGCCTTGGCGGACGCCGAGAATTTGTGGGCCGACACGGTCAGGGCCTTCTTGATCTCCCCGTCACCGAGGATCTTGATGAGACGGTTCTTGCGGGTCAGGCGCGAGGCCGCGAGCAGCTCCGGGTTCACGGCCGCTCCGGCGTCGAAGCGATCGAGGTCCGAGATGTTGACGATGTCGTACTCGACGCGGAAGATGTTCGTGAAGCCCCGCTTGGGCAGCCGGCGGTGGAGCGGCATCTGGCCGCCCTCGAAGCCGCGCTGGTGCCGGTACCCGGTCCGCGACTTCTGACCCTTGCTGCCGCGCCCGGCGGTCTTGCCGTGGCCGGAGCCGGGGCCGCGCCCGACGCGCTTGCGGTAGTGGGTCGAGCCCGCGGCCGGGCCGAGGTCGTGCACGCCCAGCGCCGGCGGACGCGAGGGGGCCGGCGCCGCCTTCTTCGCGACCTTGGGCGGACGGGCCGCCGCCGGGGCCGCGGCCTTCGCGGCGGGCTTCGCCGCGGCCGCCGCCTTCGCGGGGGCCTTCGGCGCCGCCTTGGCCGGCTTCTTCGCGGCCGGAGCCGCCTTCGTCGTCTTCTTCTTCTTCTCGACCATGACTTAGCCCTTCGCCACTTCGACGAGGTGGCGGACCTTGCGGATCATTCCGCGCAGCGCCGGCGAATCCTCGCGAACCACCTTCTGTCCCATGCGGCTGAACCCGAGGCCGACCAACGTCGCTTTCTGGTCCTTCGGCGTGCAGATCCCGCTCCGGACCTGCGTGATCGTCAGCCGGCCGCCGTCCTTCTTGCCCCGCTTCTCGGGGGCCTTGCCCGCCTCGGTCACGCCTTCTCCTCCACCGGAACCTCGGGCGCCGTGGCCGCCGCGCGGCCGCGCCGGCGCGCGAACTCGTCCTCGTTGCGCAGGCGCAGGAGGCCGTCGAACGTGGCCTTGATGACGTTGTGCGGGTTGGTCGTCCGGAGCGACTTCGTCAGGATGTCCTGGATGCCGACCGACTCGAGCACCGCCCGGACCGGCCCGCCGGCGATGACGCCCGTGCCGGCCGCGGCCGGCTTCAGGAGGACGCGCCCCGCGCCGTACGCCCCGATGATGGCGTGCGGGATCGTCGTGCCCTTGAGCGACACCTTCTGCATGTTCTTCTTGGCCATCTCGATGCCCTTTTTGATGGCCATCGGGACTTCCTTCGCCTTGCCCGAGCCGTAGCCCACCCGACCCTGGCCGTCGCCCACGACGACGAGCGCGGAGAACGAGAAGTTCTTGCCGCCCTTGACGACCTTGGTGACGCGGTTGATGTGGACGACGCGGTCGATCAGTTCGCGACCCTGCGCGTCGCGCTCTTTTTCGCGCTCGCGCGGCGCCCGCGGGCCCCGGTTGCTGCTCATCGTTCCGTTCTCCTCGTAGTCCCGACCATGCCTAGAACTCCAGGCCGCCCGAACGGGCGCCCTCGGCCAGCGCCTTCACGCGGCCGTGATACCGGTAGCCGCCGCGGTCGAAGACGACCTTGGTGACGCCGGCCTTCTTCGCGCGCTCGGCGACGAGCGTTCCCACCCGGGTGGCCGCCTCGCGCGAGCCGCCCTTGGGGCCGTCCTTGCGCAGGCCCGCGTCGAGCGACGAGGCGTGGGCGAGAGTCGAGCCCTGCCCGTCGTCGATGACCTGGGCGTAGATGTGGCGGCCGCTCTTGAAGACCGCCAGGCGCGGACGCTCCGCGGCCCCGCGGACCCTCGCCCGCACCCGCAGGCGGACGCGCGACCGGGCCTCTGTTCGTGCTTGCGACGTGTTCATGATTACTTCCCGCCCGCCTTGCCGACCTTGCGCTTGATCACTTCGTTGGCGTACTTGATCCCCTTGGCCTTGTACGGGTCCGGCACGCGGAGCTTCCGGATCTCCGCCGCCGTCTGCCCGACCCGCTGCTTGTCGGCGCCCGTGACGGTCATCTTGCCCGCCTTGGCGTCGATCGCGATCGCGATCCCCTCGGGGATCGGGAAGTCGACCGGGTGCGAGTACCCGAGCGAGAAGACGACCGACTTGCCCTTGACCTCGGCCTTGTAGCCGACGCCCGAGATCTCGAGCTCGCGGGTGAAGCCCTTCGTCACGCCCTCGACGTTGTTGGCCACGAGGCTGCGGAGCAGCCCGTGGACCGCGCGCGCCTTCGGCTC